>NZ_NEGE01000001.1 GCF_002135355.1 Acinetobacter sp. ANC 4169
AGCGTTCAATCTGAGCCATGATCAAACTCTTCAGTTTAAAATCAGTAGTAGCTTAAAGGCTACCAATCTTGGCTCATCAATTTTCTGACAAATATTTCTCAAATAAACTTCGAGTAATTTCTACCATCAATCAATGAAAATAATTTCGATCGATCAACCAGTAAAAATCCACACAAGTTGTTCTTCATAATCTCTTAATGATCTTCTTGCTGGTTCGTCACCAGCAAGTAACGTTCAACACTTAACGTTTCGTTTCGTGTATCTCGTCGGGATGCAGCGTATTCTATAGAGTTTTCAAACCAACACAACCCCTATTATAGAATTTTCTATAATTTTGCATTCGAGTGTTTGTTTTTTAACCCAGAAAGGTATTTTTAGCATATTTAAAGGTTATTTTGAGTGTTTTTTACACATTGCAACATTCATTTTTTAGATCATCTCGACCATTTTAATTTTTAATCTTCCCTATCAAAATAATAAAACCAGCTTTATGCTGGTTTTATTTAAATTTATTAATTGGAATGCTCTGCTAACCATGACATAAACTTCTGACGTTCTGCCTTATTTGCTTTTTGCCATAATTGAATCAGTTGCTGATCGCCAGTGACAGCTAAAGCTCCTGACTCACTAGAGGCAACTGCCGCTTGTATATATACAGGTGCAGGCTGATTCTGCAAAGCTGTTTTCTTTTGCGTTAAATCTGTAGTTTTTGAAAATATACCCTGTCCCAGCCAAGGTTTTTGCTCTGTGTTTGCACCCGCTTGTTGAACCAGTATCTGATTATTTTTATCAAATAGTGCAACAATGGGTTGTTCAGCATATTTTTTGGCAGCTTCAAAATTTGCTGGTGCATTGACCAAGTTTAGTCGATATTCTGCACCATCTTTTAAATCTGGTGTTTTAATAGTCACAACACCAGATTTCACAATATCGTGTTCACCATTCAAATGTTCAAAATACTGGGTGTAACGCACACTGATACTGCTAGTCCCTGCATCGACTTTATATTGATTGTTCTTGGCACGAAATAATCCGGAATTAACTTCCTGATCATTTACCGCTAGAATTTTAATTTCTTCTGGTGCTGAAATAGTGACTGCTGAAAATGCAGTACCACTTAGCATCAATGCAGCTGCAGCAACAGTTAATTTTAGGCTCATCCCACTATCTCTTCTTTGAATGTTAAAAATATATTGCACTATGCAATTAACAAATGACAATTTTATGACAAAGCTATTTTTAATACAGCTGTATTTTCAAGACTTTATTGAGATAAGCTTTGCAACTTAACTGATTTATCTGCAATTCGCTTTATCAATAAAAAGAGTGCTGTTTTAGCACTCTCTTAACTTCACTTAAATGAAACATTCATCAGTCAAATCTTTTGAAACGAATACTATCGTCAAGAAATGTTTTTTCTCCCGCTGGTGCCTCAATTGAGCCAAATACCAGTTCAGCACGTAGCTTCCAGTGTTTAGGAATACCGAAGGTTACTGCCACTTCATCATCAATCACAGGATTGTAATGCTGTAAAGAAGCACCAATATGCTGTTCTGCCAATGATGACCATACTGCAAATTGTGCAATTCCGGTGGAATGCTCTGACCATGCCGGAAAATGTTCAGCATATAAGGGAAATTGTTCTTGAAGCGACTTTACCGCGTCTTGATCTTCAAAAAACAATACCGTGCCATATCCTGCCGCAAAACTGTTAATTTTTGCATTGGTATTTTCAAATGCACCTTCTGGTACGAGTTTACGCAATGTTTCGCGTACAATATTCCAGAATTTTGCATGTGAGGCACCATATAGAGTCACCACACGCGAAGTTTGTGAATTAAAAGCCGAAGGACTATGGCGCACAGCATTTTTAATGACATCTTCTATTTGATCTGCTGTGATCGAAACGTTTTGACCAATTGCATAAATAGTACGGCGTTGTTTCATATGGGCTAAAAATGACATGGATTCACCTTCTTTGAATTTTAATAAGCGGATTAGAATGGATTGATCTTATGTTAATTTTAGAAGCACTACATCATTAAAAAAGTGACATTGTGTTTTATTTATAGAACAATTTCACAGCTGATATTCATCTGATATCAAAATAAAAAAGCACCCTCACGGGTGCTTGATTCATATAGCGATGAGATTAACTCAAAATTCTAAATCGCTCAGCGTTCTGAGGTTCCTGTTTGATCTCTGCTTGTTGCTCTATAGAACCAAATACCAGTTGTGCCCGTAACAACCAGGATTCCTCAATATGAAAATGTTCCGAAACTGCCGTATCAATACTCGGATTATAATGTTGCAAACAAGCACCGATACCTGAATCAGCCAAGGCTGTCCATACTGCATATTGCGCCATACCCGACGTCTGTTCTGACCAGATTGGAAAATCATCAGCATTAAAAGGCATTTTCTTTTGCAATTTTTGTATGGTGTTCTGATCTTCATAGAACAGTACGGTTCCATATCCTGCCATACATTGCTCTATTTTCATTTCCGTACCGGCAAATACATGTACAGCAACTAATTTGCGTTGTACTTCTTTAACAATTTGCCAAAATTGCTGATGGGAATCGCCAAATAAAACTACAATTCTTGAACTTTGAGAATTTAATGCAGACGGACAACTTTTTACTGCTTCCTGAATAAGCTGGGTCAAGTAAGTCTGGCTAAGATGAACCTTTTTTCCCAACACATAAATACTGCGACGCTTTTTCAAATGATCAACAAAAGTTAATTCATGAAACTCATCTGTGGTTCTTTTTTTCAATTTCAATTCTTTGGTGATATCTGCCGTTAGAACCTGACCAATTTTCTCTAATAACGCCACAGCAGTACTCCCCAATACGAATGCTAAAGCTTGCAATATTTTAATATTCTAGCGGTTTTATGAGAGGGTTCTTGGATCAGAGATTTTTGAATGTTGCTTTTTAAAGCAAACAATTATTATAAAAACAACAAACTCCGCATTTAGCGGAGTTTGTGTGAAATATCACGCATTTTACTTTTCAGTTTCAAATAACGCAGCAACAAACGATTTTGCCGAAAACGGGCGTAAATCATCAATTTTCTCGCCTACACCAATAAAGCGAATAGGCACATGGGTACGGCTTGCAATGTTAAATAACACCCCACCTTTAGCGGTACCATCCAACTTGGTAATGGTCAGTCCTGTCAGACCTACAGCTTCATCAAACATTTCAACTTGATTAATTGCATTTTGACCTGTGCCGGCATCGACCACCAACATAATTTCATGCGGTGCGGTCGCATCAATTTTTTGCATCACTCGTTTTACTTTGGTGAGTTCCTGCATCAAATTGCTCTTGTTATGCAAACGTCCTGCTGTATCAGCTATTAGCACATCCACACCTTTAGCACGTGCACTTTCAAAAGCATCAAAGATGACTGACGCACTGTCTGCACCATGGCCCTGTGCGACCACTGAAATATTATTGCGCTCGCCCCAAATCTGGAGCTGTTCAGTCGCTGCTGCACGGAAAGTATCCCCCGCGGCCAACATGACTTTTTTACCTTCACCCTGTAAACGTTTTGCCAGTTTACCAATGGTTGTGGTTTTACCCACGCCATTCACACCTACCACCAAAATCACAAATGGATTTTTGTTCGGATCAATATGTAAAGGTTTAACACGCGGTGCCAACAAAGCCACCAATTCTTCTTGCAGTGCTTTGTAGAGCGAGTGCGAATAGATCAAATAGCCACGTTCAGTACGCTCAGTCAAGTTAGCAATAATGGTTTTAGTTGCCTCTACACCAATATCTGCAACCAGTAATTGCTCTTCAACTTCTTCCAGCAATTCATCATCGATTTCTTTCCCACCAATGAGAATGTTGACCATACCATCGGCAAGGTTTTTACGGGTTTTAGTCAACCCTACTTTCATACGGCCGAAAAAGCCGCCTTTAGATGTATCATCTTGCGCTGTTTCCGTGGCTACAGGCGCAGAAACAGCTATTTGTTCATTTTGAGTTTCAACAATAGGGATATTTACCGCAGGTAAATTCGGTAAAGTGACATCGTCATCCCCGATATCAGCATCAATCAAAAATTTATTTTGCCCATTAGATTGCTGTTGCATGCCGAATCCTTGAAAAGCATTGCGTTAAAAAACAAGAATTCTAGCATAGTTTTGTCGCGCATTTCCCAGTAGACATTGAACACACCAAAAACCAACAACTTAAGCTTGCTTTCAAATTGGAGTTTCTGAAAAGATATTTATAAATTTAATTCATCACTTTGGTAAGTCTTGTGCTCAAAAGTTACCTCTCACTTTTTCCAAAGCTGACTTTTTTTAAAAAGTATATTTTAGCCATGAGCCTTACTTTAGTCGCCATGCAAAGTGGCTTGCTGCATGCTGAAACGCATAGTGCATTAGCACGCACTAGCTTCGAAACCACACTCAAGAATGGCTTAAAAGTGATTATCCGCGAAGACCATCGTTCTCCCATGGTGATGACGCAAATTTGGTATCGCGTGGGCAGTAGTGATGAATCTGGGAATTTACTAGGAATCTCGCATGTACTGGAACATATGATGTTTAAAGGTACGCAAAAAGTTCCCAATGACGAGTTTACCCGATTAAGTCGTATGTATGGTGGACGCACCAATGCTTCAACTTTTACCAATTACACCAATTATTATCAGCTTTATCCCAAAACCTATTTACCGATGGCTTTGGAACTTGAAGCAGACCGCATGAGCAACTTGTTGTTACGCCAACAAGATTTTGACCCGGAAATTAAAGTGGTCATGGAAGAACGGCGCTTGCGTACCGACGACAACCCCACAGCACTGGCTTTTGAACGTTTTAAATGGATTACTTATCCAACCAGCCATTATCGCCAGCCGGTGATTGGGCACATGAAAAACCTGCAAAACATTCGGCTGGAAGATGTCAAAAAATGGTATCGCGACTGGTATAGCCCGAATAATGCCATCTTGATTATTGTCGGCGATGTAAACGCTGAAAATGCTTTACTGCAAGTGCAAAAGTATTTTGCCGATATTCCTGCCCGAAAAACCCCGCCACGTAATGACGTATTAGAATTTGATCATATCGGTTATCGGCATATGGAACTGAATCTGCCGGTTAAAGTGCCGAACCTTTTTATGGCCTGGAACGTGCGTTCACTACCTACAGCAAAAAATCCGCAAGATGCGTATGCCTTAACCATTATTAAAAACATTTTGGACAGTGGAATTTCTTCACGACTGCAAGATCGGCTGGTGCGCGATAAAAAAATATTGACTGCAGTCAGTGTGTCCTATGACCCCTATAGTCGCGGAGACAGCTTGGTGAGTATTTCGGCCTTGCCCGCTGAAGGCGTGAGTTTGCAAGAGGCTGAAAAAGCTATTCAGGCTGAAATTGAGCTGTTAAAAACAGAGTTGATTAAACCCGAAGAAGTCAACCGCGTGACAGCGAAATATGTCTCCAATTTAGTCTATAGCCAAGATGACATTGCCGGGCAAACCCGAATGATGGGTAATCTGGAAATCAATGGCTTAAGCTTTCGCTTGATGGATGAATTACCAAAACATTTTGAAACCGTTAGCCCACAGGATATTCAGCGCGTGGCGAATGTTTATTTTAGCCGGGACAATCTGAGCACATTATATCTTTCGCCTGAAAATAAAGCCCAATAATGGAATTTACCATGATCAAGCTGCATCCTTTTCTTATTTTCAGTTGCATGATCTGGGCTCAAGCCCTAATGGCGGATGTGGATTTAGATAGCATTCCAGATGACAACCCGACTCAGCTCTCATCTATTCCCCTGTTACAAAGCTTAAAAATTAACCATCAACAAAGTCAATTTTATGCGCCCTATGTACATGAGCTGAAAAACAAATATAAAGTTCGCACGCTATTTGTAGAATCAGCAGAATTGCCCATAGTTGATATTCAGCTGACATTTAATGCTGGCTCGGCCCGAGATGAAGAAATCGCACCCGGCTTATATGGCCTTGCCAATATGGCGGCAAAACTGATTGATGAAGGCACAGAAAACTATACAGCCTATGAAATTGCCAGTGCATTTGAAAACGTGGGAGCGCGATTTAGTGCGCAAGCCTATAGGGATATGTTCATTGTAAAATTACGGGTATTGTCTGATCCTCAAAAACTTGAACCCGCCTTAGCCATGATGATGGAGCTTTTAAACCATGCCCGCTTTGAAAAATCCAGTATCAGTCTGGTCTTAAGCAACACCCAAGTCGGACAAAAGCAAATTCAGGAAAACCCAAGCCGAATGATGAATATTCTGTTTTATCGGGCTTTATATGGAAAACATGCCTATGCCGAACCCATTACCGGAACTCAGCGCAGCATCAGCAAAATCACACCAGCCCAATTAAAACAATTTAGTGATCAATTTTTGGTGGCACAAAACCTGAACATTGCCATTACAGGTCAACTCAGTCCCAAACTGGCACAGCAACTTTCTGAACGTATTGCCGGCAACCTGAAACAAGGTGAAAAAGCCAAATCCCTGGCTCAACCCGTCGATAAATCAAGTTTTGATATCCGCCACATTAAATTCAATTCCACTCAGGCACATGTAATGATGGGTCAATTAGGCCCTTCACGTTTTGATCCAGATCGGCTAGCCCTGGAAGTTGCCAATCAGATGTTTGGTGGAAGTGGCTTCAACTCTATCTTGATGAAAGAACTGCGGATTAAGCGCGGTTTGAGTTATGGGGCTTATAGTTCATTTTCATTTAGCCAGGCTCCAGGAAGCTTTAGCTTCAGCTATTCTACCCGTCAAGATCAACTGCTCGATAGCCTGCAAGTCGCTCATCAGGCATTGGTCAATTTTGTCAAACAACCCATTGACCAGAAACAGCTGGAAGAAACCAAGGCAGGCATGTTACGCGCCTTTCCAAATAATTATAGTAGCAATGCCAATATTAATGCCCAGTTAGGTTCTATAGGATTTTACAACCAGCCAGCGGACTACTTGAGTAACTATCCAAAATTATTAGAAAAAATTACCGCACAAGATGTGCAAAACGCCATTCAAAAACATCTGCATCCTGAACGTCTCACCATCATCGTAGTGAATGAGAAATTAGATAAAGACGCATTGGAAGCTTTACTAAAACAAGATCTAGATCCACAAATTCCAAAAAACACACCAGCAATTAAGCAGATCCCGGAAACTATTATTGCTCCAGTTGCAGAGGCGGTAACTGATGCGCCTGTGTCATCTCCAACTGATACGCCTGCATCAATTTAAAATATTGAGCATAAGGAATCTGAGGTTGCTGCATCAGCAGCAAAGCCATTTCTTGTGTATCTGGATAATTGGCTTGAGCTGAAAGTTTCACGACATTTTCAAATTGTTGAACCGAAATGGGGCGATGCAGAGCAATGAAAGCAAGACTCAGGATAATGACGATGATTGTAGCGATAAATCCGTTATAAATATCTTCCAGCTTTATTTGAGATTTTAATTGAACAATTTTTTGTAAAGCAATATGCATAAACTACCTCGAACTCAAGGTAGTGTAGGATGCGGCATGCAGAAGTACAAGCAGATTTGCTCAATTTCGCCGCATTCGTAACAGAAATTGAGCAAATCAAAATGATCTAGTAACCGACTACATTCCTGATGAACGCATAATAAAGCACCAGAGCAATAATCCCCATGACCAGGGCAATTGCAAATACACCTACCCCTCTTTCTGCATGTACAGGATGCAGTTCATCATCATCCGCTATGCGCAGCAACTCACCATTATAGAGGCTATAAAAATCCTCACGTTGTTGCACATCAAGCTGGCGAGTAAAATCGTAAACCCTTTTACGCTGTGCCAGGCAAAAATTTCCTAGATGAATTTCCTGATGGAAAATGGCTTCATCCAGATTTCTACGGTGCTGATGCGCAAGTTCAATGACTTGTTCTGGAGTGGGAGGCAAATCAAAGGTGAAACCGTCTAATGTTTTTGTCATGTTATTCTCCTTATGTTTTCAAATTCCTCTATTAACATACTAAGCAAAACTTATTTTGTATATTGTTTAATCATGTAACCTTGATTTTAATGCTATAGCCCACATATATTGTTTGACAATCCGAGTTCAATGTAATATTACTTTAACAATACTTAGTTAAATTAGTATCAAGACAAATTTAATAGTCTTACTAGCAATCATAATTACAATAAGGAGTTTAATATGATTCAACAACTCTCTCATCAAGACCTAGAACATGCATATGCAGATGCAGTGAATACCATTCAATCTCAAATGATTTTTGCAGATGCAGTTCAAAAATTGGAAGAAGTCGCTCGTGCTGGGCATGGTAAAGCAGCCTTATTTTTAGCAGAACTTTACTATCAAGGCTTCCGAGTAGAACGTGACTCACTCAAAGCACAATATTGGCAGAATCTGGCCACGATGCAAGCCTAATCAAACGTCACCAAGGTGGCGTTTTTTAATCCCTTTTATTTTTAAATACATATTTATTTACATTGTTTCTCAAAGCTTACACAGAACTTTCATCTAAATTTCTTACAATAACTGCTGAATTCACTACATGTCTCTGGTATGAATCGAATTAACTCATTACAACTGGTTCCTAAAGACTTATTTTTTAAAATTACGATTTTAAAATCAATGATGTATTGCGGTGTTCTTTGGGGACTCTATCATCAGCAAGGCTGGGCCATGATGGCCGACCATGAAGATTACATTTTTCCATTTTGGCTGAACGGCATTCAGGCACAAAAATATGCACAGTTGCACTGGCCAAATTATACACCGCGTAAAATTACGCCAAAGGATTTTCAGGAATCCTTGCTGCCGACCTTAACCCGCTTAAATGTAACACCTGCACTCTGTCATTCGTCGAGTCGGAAATTTAAATTGACCACTCAACAAATGCGGCATTTCTTTTTTTCTGATTCGCTGCAACCGGCTTAATGTTTTCTGCCAACAGTCGTAATGAAAGATAGGTAAATGTAAATTTTTATTTATGACCCGAAAAGTATTTGCATTTTTCTTATTTCGCGCTAAGTTTAATGTCAAATGAATAACAAAAAGGATGATAATAAATGACCAATGTAGCACAAGTTATTCAGGACAAAATTGAGAAAACGATTTTTACTATTAGTCCTGAATCGACGGTACTTGAAGCAATTTCACTTATGGCAGCTAAAGGCATTGGTGCACTGGTCGTGACTGACCAAGAAAAAGTGGTTGGTATTCTATCTGAACGCGATTACACCCGCAAAGTCATGCTGATGGAACGTACTTCTAAAGAAACTACAGTTAACGAAATTATGACTGCAAAAGTACTGACTGTGACCAAATCCACCAGTGTGGAAGATTGCTTAGGCTTAATGACCGATCGCCATTTACGCCACCTGCCGGTGGTTGAAAATGAAAAACTTGTGGGCTTGATTTCTATTGGTGATTTGGTAAAAGCTGTAATGGATGATCAGCGTAAACTTATTGATCAGTTACAACAATATATTGCGAGTTAAGATTCAATGCCTAAGAAAAAACCTCTCATATCGAGAGGTTTTTTTATCCTTCTAAATCCCCCTTTAATAAAGGGAGACTTTTAACCATGCTCTTTTAAAAGATGAGCCATATATGGCACTAAAGAGATTTTTATAATTAATTCAAACCTAACTTTGCAGCTACATAATCAGAGTCTTTATCACCACGACCCGATAGATTCACTACAATTTTCACATCTTTAGCCATTTTCGGTGCTTCACGCAAAGCCCATGCCACGGCATGTGAACTCTCTAATGCGGGTACAATTCCTTCTACCCGTGACAATGTCATAAAGGCATCTAAACATTCCTGGTCTGTCGCTGTGGTATATTCCACCCGCCCTAAGTCCTTCAACAAACTATGCTGCGGACCCACACCCGGATAATCCAGACCTGAAGCAATTGAGTGTACCGGTAAAGGCTCACCTTGCTCATCTTCAAGTACATAACACGCCATACCATGCAGTTGACTCGGTTTACCCAAAGTTAAAGTCGCCGAATGCATATTGGTATCTAAACCATGGCCGGCAGGTTCTACACCTACCAGTTTCACATCAGCATCATTTAAAAATGCGGTAAAGGCACCCATCGCATTGGAACCACCGCCTACACAAGCCACAATATAATCAGGATTTGATCCGAAACGGTCATTGGTCTGAACCTTGATTTCATCACCGATAATGGCTTGAAAGTCACGAACCATTTTCGGGAATGGATGTGGACCGACCACTGAACCAATCGCATAGATGAAGTTTTTCGGGTCTTTTAAGTATTCTTCAAAGGCACTATCTACCGCATCTTTTAGGGTAGCGGTACCACGTGTAACTGAAATCAGGGTCGCACCCAAAATCTTCATCTTCACGACATTTGGATGTTCTTTTTCAATATCTACCTGCCCCATATGGATTTCACATGGAATGCCCACCAAAGCACATGCTGTTGCCAATGCAACACCATGCTGACCTGCACCTGTTTCAGCAATTACTTTCTTCTTGCCCATGTATTTGGCAAGCAAAGCCTCACCTAAACAGTGGTTGATTTTGTGCGCGCCAGTGTGGTTCAAATCTTCACGTTTCAGATAAATTTGAGCACCGCCCAATTGATCTGATAGGCGTTTAGCATGAAACAGTGGACTTGGACGGCCTACATAATTAGCAAATAAATCTGCCAGTTCATTTTGGAATTCAGCAGTATGGCGAATTTGCTCATAGGCTACGTTAATTTCATCCATGGCTTCTTTTAAATGAGGTGGAATAAACTGACCACCATAAGCGCCAAAGAAACCTTCTTCATTGGGTAATGGGATACCATTAATTTGATGAGTCATATTTCATTCCTTCATTTAAAATGAACGCATTTCGTCCAATACGCTTAACGAGCTAAATATTTTGTCATATCTTCCACGCCTTTTAAGGTCATGGGATACATATGATCTTCAAAAATTTGCTTAATTTGACCGATAGTATGGGTGTAATGCCAATAACTGTCTTCTTCAGGATTCAGCCAGGCGGTTTTTTCAAAATGTTGACGTAAACGCTGCAACCAGACATTGCCCGCTTCATCATTCATATATTCAACAGAACCACCCACCGAGTTGAGCTCATAAGGTGCCATGCTGGCATCACCTACCACAATTACCCGATAGTCTCGACCATAGGTATTGAATAGATCCCAAGTGTTCATACGGGTATTGGAACGACGGATATTGTCCTTCCAGACATAGTCATACAAACAGTTATGGAAATAAAAATACTCTAAAGTTTTAAATTCGGTTTTGGCCGCGCTGAACAGTTTTTCACATTGCGCGATGTGCGAATCCATCGATCCGCCCACATCAAATAACATCAGCACTTTAATACGGTTACGGCGTTCCGGCACCAGTTGCACATCCAGAATGCCCTGCTTGGCCGTTTCCCGAATCGTCCCGTTAATATCCAGTTCTTCAGCAGCGCCTTGACGGGCGAATTTACGCAGACGGCGTAATGCCATTTGCATTTGCCGTGTACCGAGTATTTGCTCATCATCCAGGTTTTGGTATTTACGCTGCTCCCAGACCTTAACGGCAGAGCGTTTACGTCCAGGCCCACCAATACGTACACCTTCAGGATGATCACCATAGGCACCAAATGGCGATGTGCCACCCGTACCGATCATCTTGTTGCCGCCCTGATGCTTCTTGTGCTGCTCACGAAGACGCTCTTCCAGCATCTTCATCAGTTCTTCCAGCGAACCGGCTTTTTTGAGTTCTTCACGCTGTTCTGGGGTGAGATGCTTTTCTAAAAGCTCAAGATCAAACCAGTCTTTCGGCAGTTTATGCACCTGATTGAGCAAATCATCCAGATCGAAAGTAGAGATGCCATCAAAGTAATCTTTCATGGCACGGTCAAACTTGTCAAAGAAACGCTCATCTTTGACCATGACCGTTTTAGCCAGTTGATAAAACTCATCCTGATTGGCAAAAACCAGACCAGAAGCAACAGCTTCATTCAGATCAATCAGTTCACGCGTTGAAACCGGTACGCCGTATTTTCTTAAGGTATAAAACAATCGCACAAACATGGCGATGTCTCCTTAACGACGCGACATAAAGGCTAAACGTTCAAGCAACTGCACATCTTGCTCGTTTTTGATCAGGGCACCATACAATGGTGGAATGGCTTTGGATTTGTCATGATTACGCAAAACATCTTCAGGCATATCATCGGCCATCAACAAGCTTAACCAGTCAATCAGTTCTGAAGTAGATGGTGGTTTCTTCAAACCTGGAATCTGGCGCAGTTTAAAGAAAACCTGTAAGGCTTCATTCACTAAAGTTGCAGAAACTTGCGGAAAATGCACGTCGATAATTTCGCGCATGGTCGCTTCATCAGGGAATTCAATATAATGGAAGAAACAGCGGCGCAAGAATGCATCCGGCAATTCCTTTTCATTATTTGAAGTAATAATCACGATAGGACGTTGTGTCGCGGTGATGGTTTCCCCGGTTTCATAGACAAAAAACGACATTTTGTCCAGTTCGTGCAACAAGTCGTTTGGAAATTCGATGTCTGCTTTGTCAATTTCATCAATTAACAGTACACAGCGTTGTTCGCGCGTGAACGCTTCCCACAATTTTCCAGGTTTAATGTAGTTTTTAATATCATAAACACGATCATCGCCCAGCTGGCTATCACGCAAACGTGATACTGCATCGTATTCATATAAACCTTGCTGTGCCTTGGTGGTTGACTTGATGTGCCAGGTAATCAGTTCAAGCCCCAGGCTTTCAGCCACTTGTTCAGCAAGTAACGTTTTACCTGTTCCCGGCTCACCTTTAACCAAAAGCGGTTTTTGTAAACGACGTGCAGCCTTTACAGCAAGTTTTAAACTATCAGTCGCAATGTACTGATCTGTACCGGAAAATTGTTGAGTATCCACAGACATGATGTAACCTTATTGTTTTACTTAAAGCGGTGAACTATTTTTGTTTGCGACAAATTTTGCCTTGTTGGCCATGTATTTTGACCATAAAGCTCCGACGACCAAGCCCAGCCCGATCACAAAAAGAATGAGCGAGGAGTTGGACCAAATCAGCGTCTTTTCTTTGGTTAATATGCCAAATATCAAGCCAAAAATTGCTGGAGCGATAGAAGCATTATTTCCTTCCGAAACTGTAGGCGTCAGTAAAATGGCAAAGCCGATGAGCCAGGTCATCCCACCTAAAGGTTTAGGCAAATGTTTTGCAATGGCATACCATGCCCACAGAATAATCAGACTGCCTACAAGATAAACCGTGACAGCAATACTGTCTTCAGGAATTGAATCTAGTAGTGAAAGAAAACCATTCATCTTACAACTCCTGATTAACCATTAAGCGCCACGCAGCCCTTCAGGTGCAACGGCATTTGGATTGATTAACCCTTCTGGAGGTACTTGAATAAAGAAGCCTTTAGTTTCAATAGAGTCGATCACATGCAACACATTTACACGTGCCAATTTACGACCTTCAGATAACTCTAAATCCATAACAAAAGTTGCACGACCAAATGCAACGCGCATCGCTTCCGGTAAAACTTCTAGCGGATTAACTGCCTCAGCTTCATTTTCAGTGGCTTCTGGACGGGCGATGTAAAGATACATTTCATCTTTTTTGCTAGATTTAAAAATTGAACATTGCATAGTTGGAACAGTACTCATAAAACTCAGGACAAAGCATACAGCAAAAAAAAGACCGATACATTAGTGATTATTAACGCATCAGTCGTGATTTTGTATAAATGTTAATTCTTTAAACAGAATGGATAAAAATTAATCAAGTACTTTCATTTGGATAGACAGATAGTTTTCATCTGCATGCAGAACTTCAATCAAGGGCTTGGTCAGTACATCATAACGCCAGCCCAGCAGATAAGCTGGTAAATCCTCTTCGTCATTATGAAATACCACATGCTGGTACAGTGCATTGAGCCATTTTTTACGCATTAATACTTCTTTAGGGACTTGGGTTTCCTGCACCACAGCCTGAATGACATTATCGACTTTTTCACCAATTTCTTTAGAAGAATGACGAATTGGACGCGCCATACGCAGTGGCCATTCTGCCTGCTCAGGTAGGAATTTCAGTAAATCCAGAATGGTTTTACCATACTCACGCACAATATTCTGTCGAATATCTTTTATGCTCGACAGCTGAAAAGGATTGCGTGGATTTTTTTCTACCAGATCAATCAGGGTAGAATTTTTCAGGATAAAGCTACGCGGATAATTCAGGGCCTTGACCATCTGCTCACGCCACACAGCCAGCTGCTGTAACTGCATCAATTGACGGCGTGAATGACGATAATTGCCAATATCGTGATAAAGCAACTCTACAGGCGTTTCCTGACCAATTTCATGGGTCAGATGCTGACAATCTTCCAGTGCAAAATCCAGTAAATATTTATCGCTTAATTGCTGCTGAATTTTATTCGACAGGCTCATCAGATACAGTACGTCATTGGCAGCATAATTCAGTTGCTCGGTACTGAGCGGACGCGCCAACCAGTCAGATCGGGTCTGGTCTTTATCAATTTCAACATCCAGCATGTGCTTTAATGCATTTTGATAGCTCATCTGTAGCCCATGCCCTAAAAAAGACATACCAACCTGAGTATCAAAAACATTGCTTAGGCTTTTTTGCTGTGAATAATGATAGATTAAATCGATATCTTCACTGCAGGCATGGAAGATATTCTGCTGAGCAGCAAACAGTTTTGTCCAGAATCCCGACAAATCCAGACTTGTACCATCGAGTAAAAACACCTGATCGGCAACATTGATTTGAAATACACCCAATTTTGGCCACAGGGTATCGACCTTGATGAATTCGGTATCCAATCCATAAACGGATGTCTGCTCCATCAAGTGCAAAATATTGTCTAAATCTTTTTGTTGCTGAATAAACTGAAACATATTACCGAGTCTAAAAACCAGATTCTCTTAAATGCATTTTAACCTATATATAAAATTTAGATATAACTAAATTTACATTTGGCCCATACATTCTCTATTTATAAGCATTTTTTTGAAAAGGCAACCATTTTTTATATATTTTTTGTATAAGTTTAAATTAAACTCAAATAAATGTTACTTAAGTCTTGTTTAATATCTTAAATGATAAAATAAGCACCTAAGTACTTATTTCATACGCATACGATTATGCACCGCCTGACTTAAGGTATGACTATCGACATATTCAAGCTCTCCTCCTTGAGGAACACCTTGAGCAATCCGGGTCATCTGAACAGGCAAATGCTTGGTTGCTTCAACCAGGTAATGTGCTGTCGCCTGTCCTTCTACAGTCGCATTGGTTGCCAGAATGACTTCAGAAACACCACCTTGACTGAGACGCTGAATCAAATACGGAATACCAATTTCTTCAGGGCCAATACCATCCAGCGGCGATAAATGCCCACCCAATACATGGTATTTACCACGAAAACTGCCACTTTGCTCAATCGCCATCACATCTGCAGGTGATTCCACCACACAAAGTAACTGATCATCACGTTCATGCGAAAGACAGATATCACACACTTCGTTTTCTGTCAGTGAATGACAAACACTGCATTCATGAATATAGGTAGTGGCTTCATTCAGAGCATGTGCCAAGCCTACTGCACCTTCACGGTTTTTCATGATCAGGTGCAATGCCATGCGCTGAGCCGATTTCGGCCCAACACTTGGCAAAATACGTAAAGCTTGAACCAGTTGATCAAATCGATCACTAAACACTGGGCGTATTCCTTAGAATAAACCAGCAAGGCCTGGTGGCAAGCCCATACCAGAGTTAGCCGCTTTCATTTTTTCTTCAGAAATGGCTTCAGCCTGACGCGCTGCATCATTCATTGCAGCCGCGATTAAATCTTCAATCATGTCGGCATCATCTTGAAGCAATTCAGGGCTGATCTCGATACGTTTCACCACATTGCGACAAGTCATGGTTACTTTAACCAAGCCACCGCCTGCTTCAGCCTGAACTTCAGTTTGTGCAAGCTGTTCTTTGGCTTTTTTCATGTTGTTTTCAACATCTTTCTGCATGCGCTGTGCTTGCTGCATCAACATATTAATGTTCATAAAATTCTCCGAACAATCAATTTCTAAATCAATATCTAAAATTAGATTAAATCTAAACCACGACGAATGTCGCGAATAATATCATCAATATCTTCTAGACCAACAGATACACGAATTAAACCTTCACGAATACCGGCAGCTTCTTTCGCTTCTGCTGAGAGTTTACCGTGAGTTGTTGTCGCTGGGTGAGTAATTGTCGATTTCGCATCACCTAAATTACCGGTAATAGAAATAAATTGGGTGTTGTCGATAACTTTCCAAGCCCCTTCACGACCACCTTTTACTTCAAACGAAACAATACCGCCAAAACCAGTTTGCTGTTTCGCTGCAAGTTCATGACCGACATGTGAAGGCAAACCAGCGTAATAGACTTTTTCAACGTTTGGATGAGCATTCAGGAATTCAGCCAGTTTCTGTGCACTTGCTGAATGTTCACGCATACGTAAACGTAAAGTTTCCAGGCCTTTCAAGAATACCCACGCATTAAACGGGCTCATTGACGGACCTGTGGTACGCACATAACCAAAGACTTCTTCAAGCAATTTGTGGTTACCGACCACGGCGCCGCCTAAAGCACGACCTTGACCGTCGAGATATTTAGTCGCCGAATAAATCACCAAGTCAGCACCAAATTGAATTGGTCGCTGTAAAACCGGAGTACAGAAGCTGTTGTCAATTGCCAGCAATGCGCCATTGGCGTGGGCAATATCGGCCAAGGCCTGAATATCAGCAACTTCAGCTAATGGATTGGATGGAGATTCAACAAACAGTAATTTGGTTTCAGCTTTGATGGCATTTTTCCATGCTTGTACATCTGTCAAATCAACAAAATCAACGCTTACACCAAATTTAGCCACATATTTTTCAAACAGGGAAACCGTAGAACCAAACACAGCACGGGAACAGATCACATGATCGCCCAATTTCAAGTATGACATTGCCACAGCCATGATTGCTGCCATACCCGAACTGGTTGCTACAGCACGCTCAGCACCTTCCAAGGCAGCTAAACGCTTTTCGAACATCGCTACAGTCGGATTGGTAAAACGCGAATAAATATTTCCCGGCTCTTGACCCGAAAATTTAGCGGCTGCTTCTGCTGCATTTTCATAGACAAATGATGAAGTCAGGAAGATCGGCTCGCCGTGTTCACCTTCAAAACTGCGTGTATGACCTGTACGAATGGCTAAAGTGTCTAATTGGTATTCAATGTCGTCTTGTTGGCTCATCTTCTCTACCTAGTCCTGGACTGCCGTTGCTAATAATTGCCAACATTTTGAGCGCCTATGGCATTTAAGGTCAAGGTATAATGCATAAATATCGCCTACACTTCGATCAATCCACTCAGATGTCAGTATGCCCAGCAATGATTCAAGTTAAAAATAAAATTGCGCAACATAAAAGCAAACTCAAAAACTTATCTACCCGCTTGTTTGATTCAGGCTCACTGGTTTTGTCACAAACCACCGCATATGAAGTGATTGGCGAATACAAGAAAACCCGGGTGCGTTATTACGCCTCTCCGGACAAGCAATACCAGGAACCTTTAGTCTTTGTTGCCCCGCTGGCCATTAACATGGCTATTTATGACCTTTATCCTTACCGCTCATTGGTGAAACACTTTCAACATAGTGGCTTTGATGTCTATTTAATCGAATGGGGTCGATATAACTATAAAGATCGCTTTCTCAATTTCATGTCATTTATTGACGATGCGATTCCGCATTGCATTGACCAGATACGTACACATTCCAATAGCGATCAAATTTCACTGCATGGCTGGAGTATGTCCGGTGTATTTGTCATGCTCTATTGTGCCCTGCATCATCCAAACCATGTTAAAAACCTAATTGTATTGGGTAGTCCGGTTGACAGTTATGCCTCGGGTCGTACAGGCAAACTGTTCCAGAAGGTCAACCAGCTGATTGCCAAAAATAAAGTCCTGCAAAACAAAATTTACTCAGGAACCGTACCCAAGCATCTGATTCATAGCCCTGGCATACTCAATTCACTGGGCTTTAAAATGATTGACCCTATAGGATGGATTCAGAGCCAAAAGCAGCTTTTGGCAAACCTGGATAATCCGCAGGCCTTGTATGAACATGCCACCATGGGCAATTTTCTGAACCGGATGATTGACTACCCAGGTGGCATCAATCAGGACATGATTTTTAATGTCTGGCTACAAAACCCGCTAAAAAACGGCGTTATTACCTTACAAGATAAGAATATCGAATTAAAAAATATAGAGTGCTCTTTATTGATAGGCGCGGGTCGTAGCGACCAGATCGTATCTAAAGAGGCAGTTAAGCCCTTAATTGAATTGACAAATAGCCAGGATGTCACGTTTACTCTTATCCCGGGTGGTCATTTGGGCTTAATGTCCAGCCAGTCCAGTGCCAACGAGTTCTGGCCATTTATGACTACCTGGCTAAAACAGAGATCGAGCAAAATATAAAGGATACATCATGATTCAGTCAGTTGCATTTATCGGCTTAGGCGCAATGGGTTACCGTATGGCAGCACATTTACCTCAACATTTCGATACGGTATATGTATGGAACCGCAATTTCGAAAAAGCCAAGCAACATGCAACTGAATATGGCACCCAAGCTGTAGAACTTGAGCAGGCTGTACAGGCAGAGGTGATTTTTTCATGTTTACCAACCAGCAACGAAGTCGAAAACCTGATTGCAAATATCAACATCAAACCTGGTGCTATATGGGTCGATTGCACCAGTGGTGTACCCGCATCAGCAAAAAAATTGAGCCAGCATTTAAAAGCACTTAATGTAGACTTTCTGGATGCGCCGGTGAGCGGCCAAACCATTGGTGCGGAAAAAGGCACGTTAACGGTAATGATTGGCGGTGAAGCCCGTGCTTTTGAAAAAGCCCTACCTGCAATTCAAGCCTTTGGCCAATTGATTAAACATGTCGGTGAATCAGGTGCAGGTTTCGCGGTTAAAGCAGTAAATAATATGTTATTGGCGGTAAATCTTTGTTCTGTTGCGGAAGGCTTTACCACCTTAAAAGCGCATGGCGTCAACCTGAATGAAGCTTTAGACTGCATTAATGCATCGAGTGGTAAAAGTGGCGTGACTGAAACTGTGTTGCCACAACGCGTTTTAAACCGCGAATTTCCACTGACCTTTGCCCTGCCGTTATTGGCTAAAGATACAGGGATTGCCCTGGATCTGGTTCGTGAGGCTAAACTGTCAGCTCCAGTAATTGCCTTAACCCAAAGTCTGATTCAGGCAGCCAGCAATTTAGCAGAAAAAGACAGTGACTTTTCTAGCGCTGTGAAAATGTATGAATCTTGGAGTAAAATTACACTTGAGTAATAACTCGCCATTGAATAATAATAAAGAAACCTAATATTGTGTAGAAGTGTTCTACACAATATTCCATTAGAGGAAACCCTCATGACTAAGTTTACTGTTGCAATGTTTGCTAGTTTTGCAACTTTTTTTGGGGCAACGGCATTTGCCGCGACGGCCGAGCAAGAATGTCAAAAATTGAAAAATGACCATGATGTCATTTATGCATCTAAAGGTTTTTGCTTTAAAGACCCTGAAGCCAAGGCAAAGTTTGGCAATGACAATTGCTATACAACTAAACCAAAATTTTCAGATAAAGAGCAACAACGACTTGACGCCATCAAAGATCGTCAGAAAGAATTGAACTGTAAATAATTACAGCACTCAATCACTTTCAAGGATTAAATATGCTTTACGATGATCAAAATATTTTTGCACGAATTATCCGCAATGAAATTCCTGCAATTAAAGTGTATGAAGACGATCAAGTTCTCGCTTTTATGGACATCATGCCACAAGCGGAAGGTCACACGCTGGTCATCCCTAAAACACCTGCGATAACGTTGCTGGATCTACCACCTGATGCTGCTGCTTACACAATTCAAATTGTGCAAAAAGTTGCTCAAGCGATGAAAATAGCACTTGATGTTCAAGGCATTGTACTGATGCAACTATCAGGTGCATCTGCGGGTCAAACGGTTCCGCATGTACATTTTCACCTCATTCCAAGTTCAGTGCATGAACTTGGAAGACATGCCTTGCATATGGGGGATCAAGAAAAAATTAAAGCGCTGGCTGAAAAAATTAAAGCTGAACTTTAAAATTCACTAGAATTTTAACTTGTCAAAAATGGAGCTTATGCTCCATTTTTTTTATATCTGGGATTGTCTCACTTTATCTCATGGATTTTAAAAAAAATAAGTAACTGAAAAATAATAAAAAATATTAATTCAAGCACTTTTCCTCGTCATAAAACTGTCATATAGCTTTCACTTCCCTGTCATAAAGTTTGCAGATACTGCTTAGCAAGTTGGTGAGCTTCTGTAACTTTTTGTACTTAGGCAAACTAAAAAGAAGTGTTAATTAAGGCGAATGCCATTTAGAACCGTGTTTTGGAGAAATCTCAATGAAAAAACTGCTTCTCGCTGCTGTTGTAGCGGCTATGGGGACGAGTGCAGCACAAGCGGCACCAACATTGTACGGCAAGCTCAATGTAACTTTAGATCAAATTGATAAGAATGGCTTCAAAGATGAAAGCGTCACTAAATTAAACTCTAACTCTTCACGTTTCGGTATTAAGGGTGAAGAAAAACTAACTGATAAATTATCTGCCGTTTATTTAGCAGAATGGGCAATTGCAACGGATGGTTCAGGTTCAGATGTAGACCTGAATGCACGTAACCGTTATATCGGGATCAAATCAGATGGTATCGCTACTTTAAAAGTAGGTAAATTCGATTCTTACTTTAAAACTGCTGCGGGCAATAACCAGGATATTTTTAACGACCACACTGAACTGGACATGACTTCAGTTTTAGCAGGTGAAGATCGTTTAAATAACGTGATTGGTTTTGAAATCGACAAAAAATTATTAGGTGGTTTAGGTTTCAACATCATGTTCCAGCAAGGTGAAGAATCTTCTACTGCAGACAGTGCGACAACAGGTTATCAAGGCAGCCGTGATGGTTTTGGTGATGGTGTTTCAACATCGCTGACTTATGACAACAAAAATCTAGGCTTAGCTGCCGCTGTAGCAGGTAACTTTGGGGTTGCTTCTAAATATAGCGCTTATAGCTTATCTAACATTTATACAGATGCCATCCGTGTGACTGGCTCGGTAGATTTAACTAAAGCCGGTGTTGATGGTCTGGTTTTTGGTGCGCTTTGGCAGACAGCTCAACCTACTGACGATTCGGTAACAACAACGACTGGCACACCTGCTGTGGTAACGTCGTATAAAGGCCTTCAAGAAGATGCTTATGGCCTCACCGCTGCTTATGTCATTCCATCTACACCGATTAAGTTAAAAGCCGAATATATTTCTGCGACCACTCAATCTGATGGTCGTAATGACCGTAAACAAGACCTTTATGGCTTAGGAGCTGATTATCAAATTAATAAACAAGCCCGTGTCTATGGTGTTGTGGGTCAACAGAAGCGTGACTGGTTAGCCCAAGATGATAAGAAAACTGTGATTGGCCTAGGTATGGAATATAACTTCTAATTTAGGCATCCATAAAAAAAGACCGCTCTAAATGCGGTCTTTTTTCTTTTCTAACTGAAAAATATATTGTCGACTTTGGCTGTCATCATTATTTTAAAATAGTTTATTCAGGATATTTAATTTGTAGCCACGAAATAAGAATGAACCTTATTTACCTTAATAAAAAAGACCATATAAAATAAATACAACTGTTTTAGTTGGTTTAAAAAATAAATACCAGCATTTTAGTCAGATTTAATAATTTAAATATAAGTATTTTAGTCAGGATTTAAATTTATTAATACAAAGCATTTTAGTCAACTTTAAAATGACTAAATTTTAGCTTATTTTTTAACACAACACCAAATTAAATTATTGTTTTAATTAACATAAATAATATATTTTTATTTTAACTGTTCAATCTATTTATTTTTAGTAATTTTTTGTTTAATAATATACATTATGTTTTAAAAATAGGCTTATTTGCATGAGCTTAATACCCAAAGATTTCAATCAAAGATTAGTTCGTGAGATCGCAATCATTTTAATAATTAAGGTTGCTCTCTTGCTGACGATTAAACACATCTGGTTCGACGCCCCTACCATTCCTCAAAATTTTGACAATCAAGTTGCCGAGCATATTGCTGGCAATCCTTCCCCAATCAAGGAGACACGTTGATGATTTCTGAAAGCGTGGTCGATCTCTCGCGGTTCCAATTTGCAATGACCGCGTTGTATCACTTTATATTTGTACCTCTTACTCTTGGTCTGGCTTTTATTCTTGCCATTATGGAAACCACTTATGTGATTTCCGGTAAAGAAATTTATAAAGACATGACCAAATTCTGGGGAAAACTTTTTGGTATTAACTTTGCCTTGGGTGTAACTACAGGCTTAACCATGGAGTTCCAGTTTGGTACAAACTGGGCGTATTACTCACACTACGTGGGTGATATTTTCGGTGCACCACTGGCTATTGAAGGATTAATGGCGTTTTTCTTGGAATCGACTTTTATTGGTCTATTCTTCTTCGGCTGGGATCGACTTTCCAAAGTTCAGCATTTAGGCGTGACCTGGCTGGTTGCACTCGGTTCCAACATGTCGGCACTCTGGATTTTAGTTGCCAATGGCTGGATGCAAAACCCCGTCGGTGCAGAGTTCAACTTTGAAACCATGCGTATGGAATTGGTTGACTTCGGTGCACTAATTTTTAACCCGGTAGCTCAGGTTAAATTTGTCCACACTGTATCTTCAGGTTATGTGACTGGTGCAGTTTTCGTTTTAGCCATTTCCAGCTACTACTTGCTCAAAAAACGTGATCTTCCTTTCGCACGCCGTTCTTTCGCGATCGCTGCAATTTTTGGCCTAGCTTCTACACTTTCAGTGATTCTGCTTGGCGATGAGTCAGGTTATGAACTGGGTGATGTACAAAAAACCAAATTAGCTGCAATTGAAGCGGAATGGGAAACTCACCCGGCACCTGCGCCATTTACATTGTTTGGTATTCCAAATCAACAGGAACAGCGTACTGACTATGCCATCAAAATTCCATATGTGATGGGTATTATTGCAACACGTTCTCTTGATAAAGAAGTAACTGGTCTGAAAGACCTGATGATTCAACATGAGCTTCGTATCCGTAATGGTATGACTGCATATGGCGAACTTGAAAAACTTCGTGCAGGTGACCGTTCTCCAGCGCTTATGGCTTCTTTCAAAGAAAACCAAAAAGACTTGGGTTATGGCTTACTTCTTAAAAAATACACACCAAATGTCGTGGATGCTTCTGAAGCGCACATCAAAGCTGCAACTAAAGATACTATTCCTAACGTAACCGCATTGTTCTTCTCGTTCCGTGCCATGGTCGCTTCCGGTTTCTTGATGCTGCTTCTGTTTATCCTTGCAACTTATGCAGTGGCTAAACGCAATGCAGAAAACAAACCTTGGTTGCTTAAATTTGCACTTTACGGCCTGCCATTACCGTGGATTGCTACACAAACTGGCTGGTATGTGGCTGAAGGTGGTCGTCAGCCTTGGACAATTGGTGAAGTTTTACCAACACATCTCTCTGCTTCAAGCTTAAGCACTGGTGATATTTGGGGTTCAATCCTAGCACTTGCAGCGTTCTATACAGTACTTCTGATTATCGAAATGTACTTGATGATCAAATTTGCTCGCTTAGGTCCAAGTTCTTTACATACTGGCAAATACCATTTTGAAAAAGCTGATGATCAAAACCACGCTGCTGCGGAGGCTCAATCATGATCGAATATGAATTACTCAAAATCATTTGGTGGGTTCTGGTTGGTGTATTACTGATTGGCTTTGCCCTCACCGATGGCTTCGATATGGGCTCTATGGCAATCATGCCATTCGTGGGCAAAAACGATGAAGAACGTCGTGCCGCAATCAATACCATTGCCCCACATTGGGACGGTAACCAGGTCTGGTTCATTACCGCAGGTGGTGCACTGTTTGCAGCATGGCCAATGGTCTATGCAACTGCATTCTCTGGCATGTACTGGGCACTGCTCTTAGTTCTCTTTGCATTATTCTTGCGTCCAGTTGGTTTTGACTACCGCTCTAAACTTGAAAACAAAAAATGGCGTACATCCTGGGACTGGGGTTTAGCTGTGGGTGGTGCAGTTCCTGCTTTAGTGTTCGGTGTTGCCTTCGGTAATATGTTCTTGGGCGTACCCTTCACTTTAGATGAAACCGTACGTTCAACTTATACTGGCAGCTTCTTTGCACTACTTAATCCGTTCGCCATTGTTTGTGGTTTGGTCAGCTTATCTATGCTGTGCGCGCATGGTGGTGCCTGGTTGATGCTTCGTACAGATGGTGACTTACGTGCACGTTCTGCTAAAGCAACTCAATTGATGGGTGTTGTGTTCCTAGTTTGCTTCCTGGGTGCTGGCGCATGGTTATACTTCGGTGGAATTGAAGGTTATAGCCTAGCTCAACCATTTAATACCAATGGTGTTGCTAACCCGCTTGCCAAAGAAGTCATTACCAATGCCAACCACGGCTGGATGAATAACTATTCAACTTATCCAATCACTAAAATTGCACCTATCGCTGGTATTTTAGGTGGATTGATTGTGGTGCTTGCTGCCGGTAAAGCTAAAGCAGGTTTAAGCTTCCTTGGTTCATCACTTGCTGTAATTGGTACTATTTTGACTGCCGGTTTTGCACTGTTCCCATTCCTTATGCCTTCAAGCATCAACCCTGTTGCAAGCTTGACCATGTGGGATGCAGTATCAAGTAAAAATACACTGACTGTAATGACTGTTGCAGCCTGTATTTTCGTGCCAATCATTCTGTGCTACACCACTTGGTGTTACTACAAAATGTGGGGCGTTATTACCAACAAACACGTTCAGGAAAATTCACACAGCCTCTACTAAGGCTGTGTTAGAAAAACTAGGAGTTATTCAATATGTGGTATTTTGCTTGGATTCTCGGGATTTTAATGGCGTGCTTTGCAGGCGTATTAAGTGCCCTTTATATCGAACATCATCAAGATTTAGATGAGGAATAAACCATGACAGAAATCGCAATGACAGCAGAAGAAAGCAAGCCAAATAAGTTTGTAATGGCCATTTCATTTTTGATGGCATTGCCACTTGCTACCGTGCTATTAATTCACCCTGCACTCATGCTGGATGCCAATGGTCACTATAACCATAGTGCCTTGATGATGATCATGATCGGCATTTCGGGTGGATTTATTTACGGCGTAGGATTTCTGCCCAAGTTTTGGCTGTGGAAATGGCTGTTTAGCCCATTTATCGCATGGCCATTGATGATCTGGGGTTATTACACCTGGTTCCTCACCTAATATAATCTAAAAGTGAAAAGCCCGCATTTGTGGGCTTTTTTATGTCTATTTATAACGCGCTAAAATCTTTTGTCGTTCTTCTTCTGATATATCTTCAGGTAACATAAAACATTCACGATACTTTTGAATAAAAACCTGAATAAGCTTTTGACGATCAGGCAAAGTATGCTTTAAATAAATTTGTGCAACCATCATCGTTAAATTATTAGATTGCTTAATGACCATTTTTTTGTGTTCATTACTCAAGCCAAATGTATGACGCAAAAATGTTTGCTTCCCGCTATGTACAATTGAATTGAGATAATCTAAAGAGAACAACTTGAACTCTTCGAGTTGCGCAACAATATGCTTTATTTCCTGAATCTCCTTCAAAGCTTCAATCATTGGTGTTGCAGTAAAACGGCTAATACTTTTATGTTCTTTTAAAGTGAACTGCTCTATTGAATTCATCATATCCAACTCATTCACTTGCTCATCCGTTGCTGCAAATAATATCCAATAAGCACGTACCAAAGATTCAAATTGTGTACGAAACAATGCAAGAGCTGATGTAAAAAGTTCAGCTTCTAACAATGTTTTAACTGCTAATCCATGTTCAATCGATATATCGCAACATTGATATACCAAATCTAAACGCATCCCGCCATCTACAAATTCAGACTGGGATAACTCTTGATTTAATTCATTAACCATTCTCAGAGATTGTTCAAATAAATCCATTTATTTTCCCCAAAAAATAAAAAAGCCAGATCAAATCTAGCTTTTTAATATCATCCTTAACGATGGGTATGAATCGACATCACAATGCCCATACTCGCCAGCATAGAAATAACTGCCGAACCGCCATAACTCATCAATGGCAATGGATCTCCAGTCACAGGTAAAATTCCGCTGGCCATGCCTGAATTTAAAAAGACAAAGAAAAAGAAAGTCAGACCAATCGAACCTGCAAACAAACGGCCAAAGTTATGAAAACTGTTCAGCCCGATCATAAGACAACGAATAATAATGGCTGCAAAAAGGCTGAACAATAAGAACACGCCCACAAAGCCATATTCTTCAGCATAGGTCGACATAATAAAGTCGGTATGATGTTCAGGTAAATAACCCAAATGCGACTGTGTTCCAGTTAAATACCCTTTGCCGGTTAAGCCGCCAGAACCAATGGCAATTTTAGACTGAATGATATTCCAGCCTGCCCCCAGTGCATCGGACTCCGGATCAAACAAAGTCAATACACGTTTCTTTTGATAGGTTTGTAATACAAACATCCACAGCACCGGTGCAGCAACTGCCAAAGCGGTAAGTGCAGCTAAAATCAAACGCCATGACATACCACACAAGAATAAAGCAAAAACACCAGGAATAATCAGACCAATATTCAAGTCAGGCTGTAGTGCCACCAATACAAAAGGAATCATCATCAAGATGAGTCCGGTCACAATCTGCAGAAATGTAGGTGGAAATGCACGACGCGAGAAAAACCAGGCCATCATCAGTGGCATGGCAAATTTCATGATTTCACTTGGCTGCATACTTCCGATACCCGGAATGGTCAACCACCGCTTTGCCCCTAAACGCGTATCACCAATCACCAACACCAGCAGCAAAAGAACAATACCCAGTAAATAAAAATATGGACTGACAGCCTGATAAACTTTGGGCGGAACTTGTGCGCAAAGAAACATAATGACAAAACCTACACCAAAGCTGGTGGCTTGGCGAATCACCATACTATTATCTTGCATGGTGGCACTATAAACCACCATCAGCCCCAAAGCTGCATTCAATATTAAAAAAGAAAGCAACCATGGATCTAAATGCAATCTAGCCCATCGGGATGAGTCATGTTTGATGCTTCTACCATCACGTAATGAGTGACGTAAAAAACGATACTGAGGTGATGGTATCATTTGAAATATTTGAACGTGTGGATGAGGTAAGAAATTATAAAATTAAAGTTATTCAGATAATACATCTGTAGCCATTTTATTTTACTTTTGCGCCATTAAAATCAGTTTTGCCAGTTCCAGATCATCGGCATAAGTAATTTTAATATTATCTGATCGGCCCTGTACCACTTTTACCTGCTGACCCACATATTCCAAAGCACTCGCTTCATCAGTAATGGGTATGCCATCCTGCAATGCTTTTTCAATTGCATGCTTCAACATGCCTAATCGGGAGATTTGAGGAGTTTGAGCTTGCCATAAATGATCGCGATTAACCGTCTTATGAATCGCATTTTCATGTGCAACATATTTTAAAGTATCACGCACAGGAATCGCCAAAATTGCACTGCAATTTTCCTGAATAGCGGTATTCACCAAACGGTTCAGACAATCTTGAGTCACACAGGGACGTGCGGCATCATGTACAAATACCCAATCCTCTTCTGCTGCAAATGCGTCAAGATAGCTTAAGGCATTGAGAACCGAATTGACCCGCTCTGCACCGCCCGAACAAAAATGAGCCTTTTCAGGATTTGAAAATGTTAAGGTTTTAGCAACATCATCCTGTGCCCCAATAGCAAGAACATAACCTGCCAAAGGCAACTGATTCAGACGCGCAACGGTATGTTCAAGTACGGTTCGATCTTGAATGACTTGGTATTGTTTAAGTTCTGTTTTAGAAAAACGACTTCCGGAACCAGCAGCAGGAATGACTGCCCATATTTTATGGTGCATCTTCGACTGGTGCTCCAGTGTCATTTTCATTGGTTCTTAAATCAACTTTGGCATTTGGATCAATATAAATCGGTTTATAGTGAGTACCAATGGTGCTCATTTGCACAAAAGTTTCATGTGGCTTGATCAAGCCCAAATCTAAACGTGCATGCTCTTCAATGGCTTCAATACCATTTTTCAAGTCATAGACTTCTGCAGCCAGAACTCGATTACGTTCTTTGAGTTCGGTATTTAATTCTGTTTGTTGTTGAATTTTTTGTGCCAGCTTCTGATGGTCATGGTAACCACCTTCACCAAACCAAAACAAGTACTGAAACCCTGCGATCAAAATGATCGCAAGGCCCAATAATACTTTACTCATTAAAGAGTCGAATACATTTAACATAAATGGCATTCAGTCGCTTAGTTCAAACCTTTGAACTCAGCTTTACCGCGATAAGCAGCATTAGTCAATTCTTCAATACGAAGTAATTGGTTATATTTCGCTACACGGTCAGAACGGCAAAGTGAACCAGTCTTGATTTGACCAGCGCCTGTACCTACTGCAAGATCCGCAATAGTTGAATCTTCAGTTTCACCAGAACGGTGTGAAATCACTGTAGAGTAACCATTTGCTTTAGCAAGGTAGATTGCATCTAAAGTTTCAGTCAAAGTACCGATTTGGTTGTATTTAATAAGAATAGAGTTAGCCACTTTCTCATTAATACCGCGTTGTAAAATCTTAGGATTTGTAACGAACAAGTCATCACCAACCAACTGGATTTTGTCGCCAAGGATTGAAGTCAGGTAAGACCAACCTTCCCAATCCGACTCATCCAAACCATCTTCAATTGAGATAATTGGGTATTGTTTTACTAAACCAGCTAAATAGTCAGAGAATTCGTTGCTTGTGAAAGCCTTGTTGCCTTCGCCTGCAAGAATGTATTGACCATTTTTGTAGAATTCTGAAGATGCACAGTCAAGCGCAAGCATGATGTCAGAACCTGCTTTGTAGCCAGTTTGACCAATTGCTTCAAGAATTACAGTGATCGCTTCTTCGTTAGAACGAAGGTTTGGCGCGAAACCACCTTCATCACCCACAGCAGTGTTTAAACCTTTTTTGTTTAATACTGACTTCAAAGAATGGAAGATTTCAGCACCGGCACGTAACGCTTCAGCAAATGAAGTGAAACCTACAGGCTCAATCATAAACTCTTGAATATCAACGTTGTTGTCTGCATGTGAACCACCATTGATGATGTTCATCATTGGGACAGGCATAGTCAAAATTGAGTTGTTGCGAAGGTCTGCGATGTATTGGAAAAGAGGAATTTTCTTTTCATCAGCAGCAGCGCGTGCAGCAGCCAAAGACACCGCTAAAGTTGCGTTTGCACCTAGTTTTTCTTTGTTTTCAGTACCGTCTAAAGCAATCATCGTGTTATCGATGTCTTTTTGTTCGAATACAGATTTACCAAGCAAAGCATCACGGATTACAGTGTTTACGTTGTTAACCGCAGTTTTAACACCTTTACCTAAATAACGTGCTTTATCGCCATCACGAAGTTCTAAAGCTTCACGAGAACCAGTTGAAGCACCAGATGGTGCACATGCACGGCCTACTACGCCAGAGGCTAAGATTACGTCAGCTTCGATGGTAGGGTTACCACGAGAGTCCAAAATTTCACGTGCACGAATGTCAACGATTTGGCTCATGAACAATTCCTCAGTTGATTAATAAAGATGATGCGTCAAAAAGACGCATCAATGTAAATTGGGTTTAGTGTGTGTCGAGCTTTTGAAAGCCTTTCACCAAAGTATCTAATTCTTTCAATTGCGCCAAGAATGGCTCAAGTTGTGACATACGTAATGCACATGGACCATCACATTTGGCTTTGTCCGGATCTGGATGTCCTTCTAAGAACAAACCAGCCAAACCAGTTGCCATACCTGCACGCGCCAATGTGGTAATCTGCGCACGACGACCGCCAGCAGAGTCTTCACGCCCACCTGGGGTTTGTAGCGCATGGGTGACATCAAAGAACACTGGGACATTCATTTGTTTCATGGTGTCAAAACCAAGCATATCGACAACAAGATTGTTGTAACCAAATGCTGAGCCGCGCTCACATAAAATCAATTTATCATTACCCGCTTCCAAGCACTTGTTCATAATATGACGCATTTCATGCGGTGCAAGGAATTGTGCTTTTTTGATGTTGATAATGGCATCTGTTTTTGCCATTGCTTCAACCAGGTCAGTCTGTCGACTTAAAAATGCAGGCAACTGAATAATGTCAGCAACTTCTGCCACAGGAGCAGCCTGATATGGCTCATGCACATCGGTAATGATGGGTACATTAAAATGCTTTTTAATGTCCGCTAACCACTCAATCCCTTTTTCCAGGCCTGGGCCACGGAAAGAGTTCAAGCTTGAACGGTTGGCCTTATCAAAACTTGCTTTAAACACGTAAGGAATGTCCAAACGTTTGCAGATATCTACATAAGTTTCTGCAATTTCAAAAGCGAGGTCTTTTGACTCAAGTACATTCATTCCGCCGAATAATACAAATGGCAAGTGATTTGCCATTTGTATATCGCCTAAACGTACAATTTCTTGTGGTTTTAATTGCGACATTTAAACTTTCCTAGTTTAGTCCTACCCAGCCATTATTTGGTTTTTTGGTACTGTTTTTTCGCAGCATCAATAAAGCTAGCAAACAATGGATGACCATCTCGTGGTGAACTTGTAAATTCCGGATGGAATTGTACAGCAATAAACCAAGGATGTTGAGGAATTTCAACTGTTTCTACCAAATGTTGTACTGGTGAATAACCTGAAATCTTCATGCCTTTTTCTTCAAGCACTGGAATATAGCGGTTGTTCATTTCGTAACGGTGACGGTGACGTTCAATGATGTCTGCATTACCATATACTTCACGAGTTTTAGTGCCTTCAACCAGCTCAGATTTTTGAGCACCCAAACGCATGGTTCCACCAAGATCAGACTCAACACTACGTTGTTGAACTTCACCACGTTCATCTAGCCATTCAGTAATCAAACCAATTAAAGGTGATTTAGTAGAACGGTTAAATTCAGTCGAAGTCGCATCAGGAATACCTGCAACATTACGTGCGTATTCGATTACAGCCAACTGCATACCTAAACAGATACCCAGGAATGGCACACCGTTTTCACGTGCGAATTTAATCGCTTGCATTTTGCCTTCAGTACCACGTTCACCAAAACCACCTGGAACCAGAATTGCGTCAGCATCTTTCAATACTTCGCTTACATCTTGGCTTTCAAGTTCTTCAGCATTGACATAGTCGATTTGAACTTTCACACGGTTTTTAATACCAGCGTGTAAAAGTGCTTCGTTTACAGATTTATATGCATCTGGAAGCTCAACATATTTACCGACCATTGCAACACGCACGGTGTATTCAGGGTTCAATAATGCGTCTACAACATGATCCCAATCAGAAAGGTCTGCTTCTGGAAGGTCGTTATAACCGAAACGTTCACAGATTAAATCATCAACGTTTTGTTCATAGAAGGTACGCGGGATTTGATAAATAGAACGCGCATCTTTACATACCACAACTGCACGCGCTTCAACGTTGGTAAATAACGCGATTTTGCGAGTGGTATCGGCATCAACATCATGTTCGGTACGGCAGATCAGGATGTCTGGTTGAATACCAATAGACAACAGCTCTTTTACGGAGTGTTGGGTAGGTTTGGTTTTGAGTTCTGCTGCTGACTTGATGTATGGAAGTAAGGTCAAATGCATAAGCATCGTGCGTTTATGACCAAGTTCTACCATTAACTGACGTACAGATTCCATGAATGGGAGAGATTCAATGTCACCTACTGTGCCGCCAATTTCAACAATTGCAACGTCATAACCTTCGCCAGCGCGAAGCACACGTTCTTTAATATTATCGGTAATATGTGGAATAACCTGAACAGTACCACCCAGATAGTCACCACGGCGTTCTTTATTTAAAACGTCTTGATAGACACGACCTGAGGTGAAGTTATTCAATTTGGTCATTTTCGCACGACGTAAGAAACGTTCGTAATAACCCAAGTCCAAGTCAGTTTCAGCACCATCCTCTGTGACAAAAACTTCACCGTGTTGGAACGGACTCATCGTCCCTGGATCGACATTAATGTATGGATCCATTTTGACCATGGTCACTTTTAAACCACGGGCTTCTAAAAGCGCAGCCACAGATGCAGCTGAAATACCTTTACCTAGTGATGATACAACACCACCAGTAACGAAAATAAAATGGGTCATTAAGTTTCTCGTACAATGGAGCCTAAATTGGCCTACAATGTTGTGCGATTTTACTTTACTCTGTACCAATAAAGCAAAGTCATTCCGCATCAATTCATAGAACAATAAACAATTGGTTATTCTATCAGCATTTCCGATAAAAAATTAGAGTAACTTCATAGGATTTTCATATTCGTAATTGCTGTTATAATGGCAACATCCAATTAATGCTTTATTTTGTGCGATTATGAATAACAAACTTTTACTTTGTGGTGCTATTGCAGCAGGTTTACTTTTAACAGCATGTGTAAAAAAAGAAACACCTAAGGAAGATGAGCAAGAACAGGTTGAAACAACCCAACAAACTGAACAAGTGAATCAACCTGCTCAAGCAGAACCTTTAGAAGCTGTTGAAAATAACGAAACCCAAGTTCCAACACATGTAGAAGTTGAACGTCAGGAAACAGCAAATACCACGACTGAAATTCGTCGTGAAGTACGTGATGCACCACAACAAAAGCCGGCTACTGAAGCAGCCCCTAAAGCTGAAACTGCAAAGGTTGAAGAAAAGCCAACCCAAGCAGCGGTTCCAAGCAAACCAACTTCAGCAGCACAGACTGAAGATGATGCTGTTGCTGCTGCCATTGCGGCTGCAACTCCTGCACTGGATAAATAAATTTTATTTCCATATATGCAAAAACCCAGTGAAAGCACTGGGTTTTTTATTCGCTAATCGAGATATACCACAATGACTTGCCATCTATAAAACCAAGCTTCAATTTTTCAGCAAGCTTGTCATTTATCCGTACAATCCACAAATCCGATTACAATAACTTCTATTCATTAAACAGGCTTAATATAATAAAAATATACGACCAAAAAGACTAAAACCAGGGTCGATATAAATAAATAAGTATTCACTGTATTAAAACTTTTAATGAATTTAAAAATTTCCACCACATCAATTCCATCAAAATCACATCATATAAATTATAACATTTAGTAAAATATATTTACATATAGACTGGCTTATACCACAGCAGATTCATTATTCGCCTTATAACTCAAAGTAAATAGCAATCATTCAAAATAAAGAAAATCAACCATATAACTATAAATATCAAACTCTAATTTTAGATCATTTAACAAGGCTATTTTTAAGCTAAACTATTCGGAATTTATAAAGAAATTGACCTATGGTAAAAAAATGTTGTGATCTACTCGAAATCCATCATTTAAAGATCGCTTTTATTGAAAGTGCCAGCTCTGGTTATCTTTCCAGTCAATTTTCTATTTGCAAGAACAGTGGCGCCGAAATCCTGCTTGGCGGACTGGTCAGTTATGATCCCTCTATCAAGATTAATATCCTGAATATAGATGCCAAGCTTATAGAAAAATATACGGCTGAATCTGCCGAAGTCACAGAAGCAATGGCCTTACAGGGCAAGAAATTATTTATGCAAGCCGATTTTGTAGTGGCTTGTACCGGTTTACTCAAACCTGGTGGTAGTGCAACAGAAAGCAAACCTGAAGGCACATTTTTTATCTCAATTTTATATTTAAATAAAATTCATAACTTTCATTATTTTATTGATGGAACACCATTAAAACGGCTGGCTGTTTTAACCCAACATATTGCAGATGAAATAACCAAACTCATTCAGGGAATTTAATAATGTTTAACATTAAATCTTTTGCATTTAGCTTCATACTGCTGCCCTGCACCTGTTTTGCAACCGTAGGCGGCCCTCAAAATATTGAAGTTCTGGGGTATGAAGGCAAAGAGCAAAAAGTTTATCTGCTTAAACATTATCTGGATGGTCGTGGTCGCCTGCCACAACTCTATTATTATCATTTAAAAAACAATAAACAGCCTGAAAAACTGATTCAGGTGAATTCACTGTATATCAATCCTAAAACCAAGAAAATTGATTATGACCAAGATAGACGGCAGTTCGATAAGGAAATAACGAAAATTAAAAAGCGACTTAAACCCCTCGCATATATACCTAAATCGAGCATCAAGATTCAGGTGTTAAGTAAAACCACCTCAAAACAACAATCATGGTATGACCCTAAACAATATATTGCTAAATATACCTATAAATATCAGCTCAGCAGTAAAAACTTTAAAAGCCAAATCCATCAGGCGATTGATTACCGCCATGGACTCAGTATCTCTCAAGCCTACCAAATTCCTCAGCAACAGAAAGTTTTAGCTGTGGTTAAATATCTGGGCCTGCCTTATGAAACTGGCTATAGCATTGAAGATCCGGTTTTACTGACTGCAAAAAAATAAAGCCTCTAATGAGGCTTTATTCAGACTTTTTTATTTTAGGCTGCAGTACGTTCCGCAATAGGCACTACCTTACGCAGTTCAGGACCAGTATAATCCGCACTTGGACGAATAATACGGTTATCTGCGCGCTGTTCCATCACATGCGCAGCCCAGCCTGTTACACGCGACATCACGAAGATTGGCGTGAACAATTTGGTTGCAATACCCATAAAGTGATAAGCAGAAGCATGGAAGAAGTCAGCATTACAGAATAATTTCTTCTCACGCCACATTACTTCTTCACAACGTACCGATACCGGATAAAGGACGGTATCACCGACATCTTTGGCTAAACGCTCAGACCAGATTTTGATGATGCCATTACGCGGATCATTGTCTTTATAAATGGCATGACCAAAGCCCATGATCTTTTCTTTACGTTCCAGCTTGCCCAGCATTTCACGTTCAGCTTCTTCCGGAGAGGTCCAGTTTTCAATCATCTCCATAGCCGCTTCATTGGCACCACCATGTAACGGGCCGCGCAGTGAACCAATTGCGCCGGTAATACATGAATGCATATCAGACAAGGTTGAAGCACATACACGCGCAGTAAAAGTTGATGCATTGAATTCATGCTCTGCATAAAGAATCAGCGATACATTCATCACCTGTTCATGCAATTCGTTCGGTTTTTCACCACGTAATAAATGCAGGAATTGAGCACCGATTGAATCATCATCAGTATTTTCTTCAATACGCACGCCATCGTGGCTAAAACGATACCAGTAGCAGATGATTGCAGGTAAAGTCGCCAAAATACGGTCGGCAACATCCTGCTGCTCATCAAAAGACTTTTCTGTTTCCAGGTTGCCTAGCATGGAAACGCCAGTACGCATCACATCCATTGGGTGTGAATCTGCTGGAATACGTTCCAATACTTCTTTCAATGCCTGTGGAATCGCACGTAAAGATTTTAATTTGGCTTTATAAGCAGCAAGCTGTTCAGTCGTTGGCAATTCACCAAAGAAAATCAGGTAAGCAACTTCTTCAAATTGGCAGTTCTCCGCCAAATCTTGCACATCATAACCACGATAGGTTAAACCTGCGCCGCTCTTACCTACTGTCGAAAGTGCGGTTTTACCTGCAACCTGTCCGCGCAATCCTGCACCTGTCAGTACTTTTCCTTCAGCCATTTTAATTCTCCTTTTTGAATTATTTATTTAAACAGTTTATCCAGAGTATTTTCAAACGTATGATAATCAAGGAATTGGTAAAGTTCTTTACGCTGTTGCATCTTATCCAATACGTTGACTTGAGTCCCTTCTGTACGAATGCTGCGCATCACTTCCAAAGCTGCTTTCTGCATTGCACGTGTAGCAGAGAGTGGATAAAGCACCATGCGAATGCCTTGTTCACCCAACTCATCTACAGTGTAATAAGGGGTATCACCAAATTCGGTAATATTCGCCAATACAGGGACACCCACTGCATCACAGACTGTTCTGTACATGGTGATATCTGTCATCGCTTCAGCAAAAATTGCATCTGCACCCGCCTCAACACATGCACATGCACGGTCAATTACGGCTTGCAGACCTTCTTTTTGCAAGGCATCGGTACGTGCCATCACCACAAAGTTGGAATCGGTTTTGGCATCCACAGCCGCTTTAATACGGTCGACCATTTCCTGTTGCGACACAATTTCCTTATTCGGACGGTGTCCACAGCGCTTTTGCGCTACCTGGTCTTCAATATGCACAGCTGCAGCACCTGCTGCAATCATCTGCTTAACGGAACGGGCAATATTAAATGCACCGCCCCATCCTGTATCAATATCTACCAGTAATGGCGTATCTACACGTTCGGTAATACGACGCACATCTTCCAATACGTTATCTAAACTGGTCATACCCAAGTCAGGCAAGCCATAAGAATAATTGGCTACGCCTGCACCTGATACATAAATGGCCTTATAACCAACTTCTTTCGCCATCATGGCTGCATAGGCATTCACTGTGCCGATAATTTGTAAGGGCTTTTCCACTTCCAGTGCTTGTCTAAATCTTAAGCCTGCAGACATTTGTTGTGTCATATTCCTTTCCACAGTTCACTTTACTTATCGAAATTCGAGTATATCCATAAACTTTTGCTTAGCCATGACCATTTAGAATCTTTACTCTATAACTTTAGTCAAATATTCAGCAAACTTATAGTAATATTTCGATTCTTCATAATCGTTTCCAAATAAGACAGAGCCGTTATTTCAAGAAATGTGTACATATTTTTGCTATCATTGCAAATGACTTCATTTTTTGATTGTTGACCCTTACACGCCATATGCAAGAACTCGCTCAATTAGAACCGCTCGCTCGTGATACACCACAAACAAAACGTGGTCATGAACGATGTCTGGCGCTTTTACTCAGCGCCAATGAGCTATTTCTGAAACATGGTTATGATGCCGTGTCTTTAGATGATATTGTCAATCATGCCGGTGGTTCCAAAGCGTCAATATACAAATTTTTTGGCAATAAAGAAGGCCTATTTACCGCGATCTGTGATTATCGCCGTGAACTGTTTTTTAAAGATATCTGCATACCTTTTGAACACGGTAAAGATGATCTTCGTGCCTATTTAATTCAGACCCTGATGAATGTTAAGCAACATTTAATGCTTCCAGAAAATGCAGCCTTCCTGCGCTTAATCATTGAACAGACACAGCGCAGTCCGCAACTCGCTCTATATATTCATGAACAGGGTCCAAAGCATATTCAAATAGCCATAGCCGATGCGCTAACCAAAGCCGATGAAATCGGCATGATTAAATGCAAACAACCGATTTATTCTGCTCAACTGTATTTTGGAATTATCCGCAATATTGAATGGTGCGTTCTAATGGGTGTTCCGATCCGTGAGAATGATCAAGAAACCATCAATTACATCACTTATTGCGTAGATCGTTTCCTGGAAGGCCATCAACAGGTCTAGTTTTTTTGCAATTCTCCCTGCATATAGTATATTAATCGATTCCCTTTCCATTTAACCAACCAACAACTAATTGTTGTTTTTTTCTATTCAGCAATTATTGTGGAGTAACCATGGCTCTACGTCATTTTCTGACTTTACGCGATTTATCGACTTTAGAACTGAATCAAATTTTGCAACGCGCGATTGAACTCAAACGCAAGCAACATAACAACGAAGTTTTCCAACCTTTTGTTGGCAAAGTCATGGGCATGATTTTTGAAAAATCGAGCACCCGTACGCGTGTTTCGTTTGAAGCAGGTATGAGCCAGTTTGGTGGTAGTGCAATTTTCCTATCATCACGTGACTCACAATTGGGTCGTGGTGAACCTGTAGAAGATTCGGCACGTGTGATTTCAAGCATGCTCGATATCGTGATGATCCGTACTTTTGGCCATGACATCGTGGAACGTTTTGCTTCTTATTCAAAAGTTCCAGTTATTAATGCCTTAACTGATGATCATCATCCTTGCCAACTACTAGCGGACATGCAAACTTTCCTTGAGCAACGTGGCTCTATCGAAGGCAAAACAGTGGCGTGGATTGGTGACGGCAATAACATGTGCAACTCTTATATTGAAGCTGCACACATGTGGGGCTTTAAACTCAAAATTGCTGCCCCTAAAGGCTATGAACCACAAGAAAAATTCTTGACTGAATTTGCCCATTGCGTAGAACTTGTGGATTCTGCTGAAGATGCAGCCGTGAATGCTGACTTAATCGTGACTGACGTTTGGGCAAGCATGGGGCAAGAAGAAGAGCAAAAAATCCGTGAAAAAGCCTTTGCTGATTATCAGGTGAATGAGCGTTTAATGGATTTAGCACATCCTGATTGCCTGTTTATGCACTGCTTGCCTGCTCACCGCGGCGAAGAGATTTCAGAAAACATGCTAGACCACAAAAATGCTGTGGTTTGGGATGAAGCGGAAAACCGTTTGCATGCACAAAAAGCACTGGTTGAATTCTTAATCAATGAAAATTTAAAGAAAGACTAAATTTTCAGACTAAAGTTTTCTAAAAAAGCACCTGCAGGTGCTTTTTTTATGCGTATAAAAAGTTTAATTTAAGCCATAAACTTTTTAAGTGATTATAACGATGCCTTTAAAAAAAATATTTATATGTTTAAGTACTTTTCTCATGCTCCATACAGCTCAAGCTAAAGCCACAGAACTTGATCAATATTTATTTCAGAAACAGATTCTAGATAACTCATTTAAAATTCAAAACAGTAAAGCACTCGATGAAATTTTAAATGTGATTAGTGATGAAGACTCACGCACCCTGCCTTTCCAGATTGATCAAAACATGCTGATGGAAAAATACCAAATGAGTGCGAATAAAGTAGAAATTGAAGGTATTATCACCACACCTGATTTTTCCCAGTTTGCCCTAGATGTAGGTGATAAGGAAGTCAAACAGCTGCTGAGAAAAAATATCCTGCAAAACTGCAGCTTATTGTTTGAAAATGAATTTCAGCGGGTTAATCCATATAAGGTCGAGCTAAAGCTTTCAGCTGAAAGTCAAAGTTATGACTTTAAAATCAAAAATAGTGAATGTAAATTTTAATAAAGAAAAAGCCCTAAAATTTAGGGCTTTTAATTTAATTTGATATTTTATCGATAATACTATGTTTCTCTAACTGCTTGATGTGTATTAATAAAAGTTTAGCCTGTACAATAGCTTCCCAATCGGTCTGCGCTGTTAAAAACAAGCCTGCACAGCTTCCCCGGTCATCATCCCCTACCACTTCTGCAATATAACCATAATCAAGGTCATTTAAGCCTTTTTGCTTAAGTTTGGAAACCACAATCGTCCTTTGCTGAAATGCATTATTATTTACAGATTTTACAGCTTTAACGAATTTAGAAATTTCTTCGTTTTTTCTAACTAAGTTAAAAATCTTCTCAACATAGTCATTGCCATGATGATCATTTCCATTATGCTTAGGCGCTGTATGATGTGATTTAGCATTAAAATTTGGATTTGCCAATAAATAGCGCGCTATCCATTTTTTCAAATCCTTGGTCATGAATGTATTTTGTGTTTGTTTTTCCTGCACAAGCTCATCTTGTACTGCGGTCAACTTTTGCATCAATTCCTTATTTTCAGCTTCCGTTAACTTTAAGCTTTCCGCAACTTCATCCATTAAGGCCAATGACGTCTGTAACTCATCCATCAGCTCACCATTTCTTAACTCTAAATCATGACTAGCATCAGTCAGTATTTTTACACTTCGTTCGTAATTTTCAATTTTATGATGACTATCTTCTTTAATTAATTTAATTTCATTTTCATAGCGTTGGTTAATCTCGAGTGTTTTCTCTTTTAGAATATAATCCACATCATTCGCATACTTAGCTTCCGCAGCCTGCATTGCTTTTAACTTTTCTTCTTTAATTTCATTAATTTGTTGATTCAAATGATCTTTTTCATGGGTAATTTTCGAATTAATCTCAGCAAGCTCTTGATCGAGTTTTTGCTTTTCCTGAGTAAAAATCGACTGCTGTTCTTCTAATTTAACCACAATGTCTTCAGCATGATCCAACTGTTTACTTAAGGTTTCATTCTGCGCTTTCAATTTAATCTTTTCTTCATGCAAAAATTCAATTTGATTATTCTTTTCAACAATAATCAATTCTGAATTTTCCCACTTTCTTAACAAGGTTTTGAAATAACCTTTGCCTAAAAAGAGTAAAAAAACAATCAGAAAGAAGTAACACATTGCTGGACTAGACCGTGGTATTGCAATGAATTGCCAAAAATTTTTTAGATTATTCCAATATCTTTCATCTTTTCCGTTACGTGCAGCATAGTTCCACTCCATCACCGAGAAAGTTAGACTACGCAGCATGCTTTTCAATAATGGAGGTGTGACTAATTTTTCATAAGTTACTTCGTAGAGGTGATCTCTATACGGAATAGATTGACTATATGAAACGGCTTTACGATTATCTTTATAACCTTCTAGGTTTTGTGCATGAAAAGGCTTGGAATCTACTGTTAAAGTTACTTGCCCCTTGATGCTTGAATGATTGATAAATGTTTTAATGAGATGGTTACATGCGTTACTACTCAAATCACACTCTTGAATTAATGCTTGCAATTGCATTACTTCATATTTCATTTCACGAATTGTGGATTTTTCTTCGTTCTTATAAAAGAAAAAATTATTAATTGCCACCAAAAAACAGACAATAAATAGAATAATAAATATATACACAGCCCTAATTAAGTATATGTTTTTCATAATTATTAACTCAATATAATTTCAATAATTACATTTCATTACAAACTAAAAAACAAATACTTATTAGAGATATTGATACTTTAAAATTGATTAGACTTTTTAAACAATATAATCACCACCACTCGCGAAATGTCTTTTATTTGCATGATATTTATTCATTAAATCTTATTAATCCTCATTAATATACGTAATCTACTGAGATAAAAAACCTATTAACGTATCAAACCTTGTGGCTGTAAAATAATCAGCATCGCACCGAGTATCACTACCAATCCCCCAAACACATCCCAACGTGTCAAAGTTACATGATCAACAAAACGTAGCCACATTAAAGCGGTAAAAATATAAATGCCGCCATAAGCGGCATAAATTCGCCCAGATGCTGCAGGATGTAAAGTAAGTAACCAGACAAATGCAGCCAGTGCCAAAGCAGTAGGCAACCATAACCACTGAGATTTTCCCTGATTTAAAATCAGGTAGGGAAAATAACACCCCAGAATTTCCATAATCGCAGTAATAAAAAATAAAAAGACCGTAGTTAAAACTTTAGTCAGCTGAATATCCATAAAACGGGTTCATCTCTGTTTTTTTCTTGAATGATCTTATCGACATTCTATACATAAAACACCAGCAACAAGTTGATAGTAGTTTAGATAAATAAAAACCCGTGCGAACACGGGTTTTTATTTATGAAGTTTTACTATTAGGCAGGTTCTGCAGTTTGATCTTCAAAAACTTCAAGTTTAAGCCCTACTGCTTTACCATTTTCTTTCTTCACAGATACTGCGACATTACCACCATGTTCTGCAAGCTCACCAAACAGAATCATCTCAGCAAGTGGTTTCTTCAAGTGTTCCTGAATCAGGCGTTGCATTGGACGAGCACCCATCAAACGGTCATAGCCATTTTCAGCCATCCATTCACGTGCACTCTTATCCACTTCCAGAATAACTTTCTTCTCATCAAGCTGTGCTTGAAGTTCAGTCAGGAATTTATCAACCACATTTTCAATGACTGTCGTTGGCAATGCCTTGAATTGAATCACACCATCCAGACGGTTACGGAATTCTGGAGAGAATGCTTTTTTCATCGCTTCCTGGTTATCATTGCTGTTGTCCTGCTCCCTAAAACCAATGCTGGCGCGTGAAATACTTTCAGCACCAATATTGGTGGTAAGAACCAGAACCACATTGCGGAAATCTGACTTGCGACCATTATTATCTGTCAATGCGCCATGATCCATAATTTGCAATAACAAATTAAACACATCTGGATGCGCTTTTTCAATTTCATCCAAAAGCAATACACAGTGTGGGTTCTTATGAATCGCATCTGTGAGTAGCCCGCCTTGATCAAAACCGACATATCCGGGAGGCGCACCAATTAAACGGGAAACTGCATGACGTTCCATATATTCCGACATATCGAAACGAACCAGTTCTACGCCCAAGAGTTTTGCCAACTGCTTGGTCACTTCAGTTTTACCCACACCAGTAGGACCTGCAAAAACAAAACTACCGACTGGTTTATCCGGTGATTTTAGGCCTGCACGTGACAATTTAATGGCAGAGCCCAAGGCTTCAATTGCCTCATCCTGACCGAAGACCACACGTTTAAGATCACGTTCCAGATTTGAAAGCACTGTTTTGTCATCTTTCGATACGGTTTTCGGGGGAATACGCGCAATTTTAGAGATGATATCTTCAATGTTTTCAACCGTGATTAAAGTATCATCCTGCTCCGCTTTCAAACGGCGTTGAGCACCTGCCTCATCAATTACATCTATTGCTTTATCTGGCAAGAAACGATCATTAATAAACTTGGCTGATAACTCTACCGCAGAAACCAAAGCTTTATCGTCATATTGCACGTGATGAAAATCTTCAAACTTGGATTTTAAGCCCCGTAAAATATCAATGGTTTCAGAAATTGAAGGTTCATTGACATCGATTTTCTGGAAACGACGTGACAATGCATGATCTTTTTCAAAAACCTGGCGATACTCCTGAAATGTCGTTGAACCAATGCAGCGCAAGGTACCATTCGACAACGCCGGTTTAATCAGGTTAGAAGCGTCCATAGTGCTGCCCATGCTTGAGCCGGCACCAATAATCATGTGAATTTCATCAATAAATAACACGGCTTCTGGTTTCTTTTTCAACGCATTCAACAATTGTTTCAAGCGTTTTTCAAAGTCACCGCGATATTTGGTTCCCGCAACTAGAGCACCAATGTCCAGACTATACACTTCAGCATTGGCCAATGGTTTAGGAGCCTTCCCGTTGACAATCAGCCAAGCCAGCCCTTCTGCAATCGAAGTTTTACCTACGCCCGGATCACCGACCAGCAAAGGATTATTTTTACGGCGACGGCATAAAATTTGTGCGGTACGTTCAATTTCTTTTTCACGCCCGATCAACGGATCGGTTTTACCTTTTTGCGCTTCTGCATTCAAATTGGTGGTGTATAAATCCAGTGGACCTGCATTTGACGAACTTGATGTTTCTCCATCCAGCTCTTCCACTTCTTCTTCTGCCTGTACGTCTTCTTTACGGGTACCATGCGATAAATATTGAGTTAATGTTAAACGATTAATCTGGTGACGTTTAAGTAAATAAACCGCAAAAGAATCCCGTTCAGAATACATTGCAACCAGAATGTCTGCACCTTCTACCGTACGATCACCACCGCTTGATTGCACATGGAAAATTGCACGTTGCAGAATGCGATCAAAGCTTTCAGTCGGATGGGGTGCCTGATCACTATGTTCGGCCAGTTTAGGGGTGTGCTGTTCAACGTATTCTTCTAGCTCTTTACGGAGCACGATGATATCTGCTCCACACGCCTTTAGCGCATTTACAGCAGAGTCATTATCAAGTAAAGCCAACAATAAATGTTCAACCGTGAGAAACTCATGTCTCTTTTGACGAGCCATGCTTACAGCCAAACGTAAAGATACTTCTAATTGACGACTGAGCATGTAATCCCCTTAATCTTTTGGCTCAATCTGACAAAGTAATGGATGACCTTGAGACCGAGCATAATTATTGACTTGGTTCGCTTTCGTTTCCGCAATGTCTCGTGGATAAACGCCTGCAACACCTTTCCCTTCATAATGTACAGTTAGCATTACTTGTGTGGCTTGGTCAAGATTCAAAGCAAAGTATTGTTGTAAAATTTCAATTACAAAATCCATAGGGGTGTAATCGTCGTTCATTAAAACAACAGCATACAAAGGTGGGCGCTTTAACTCAGGAGGTGCTGTCTGGACAGCAATATCCCCTTCAGATTCATCTTGCGAGTCATTTCCTAAGCGTGGACTAATATGCCAATCGACATATCCTGATTGATGAAAAGAATTTTTGATGGTATTTAAACAATTTTGACGCTTATTCATTCGCATAGGATTTTTAATTCACATTTATTGCGCATTTGCTTCTGCTTGAGGGATTTCAGAAATAAATGCCGATTGACTCTCTACAGGTTTACCACGACCCCAACTAAAACGCTTAATTACTGGTGTGCTTGTAGCGCCAGTTAAACGAACTTCAATAAATTGTGGTGTAAAGCCTTTAGGCATGGTCCAACGTCCAGTTAAACGTTCATAATCTTCAAAATTAAAGTTCTTGTCTTCCATAGGAACAACTAAAACTTCAGTACCCTGAATTAAACGCAACTCTACAGTTCCAGAAATACCACGTCTATTTGGACTAATTTGAACCAGATCAAGTTGATATTCATAAGCATTTTCAGGTAAGGGTTTAATACCGATATTCTGTATGGTCAGGCTTAAACCGCCACGCTGACGCAATACTTCACGGTAAATTGCACTCAAACCTTCGGACTGGGCTTTATCTTCACGAGCCTGATTTAATGCAGTAAATAAATCATTTGAATTACTGACCGCAACATCACGCTCTTGCACAGCCAGATTCAAGTTTTTATTCAGTGTTTGCAAACTGCTCTTTTGCTTTTGCACCACTTCTACCAGCTGTTCTGCATCCGCTTCATAGCCGACTACAGTCAAACCTTGCCGATGCCCAACTGAATAGCCCAGCAAACCACTTCCCAGAATAAGAATGGCAGCACTAATTCCCAGCGGTAAATTGCCTTTTAAAAAAGGCTTTTTACTGAGCAAAGACAGTTGTGATGGAGTATTTGAGTCAGAGTTCGGCATCGTCATCTCTTATTTTGATTCGTTCAAAGCACACATTTAAATCCAAATCCAAATGTGTGTGAAGTCGAAAAACGTTTTTTATGGTAATAAACCAATTCCTGCAAGACCTGCATTTTCAGCAAAGCCAAACATCAGGTTCATATTTTGTACTGCCTGTCCTGCTGCACCTTTGACCAAATTGTCTTGTACAGATAAAACGATCAGTTTTTTCGGCTGCGGCTTATACAAGGCAATACGCAATTGGTTCGCACCACGCACAGAACGTGTCTCTGGCGAGCTGTTTGCCGGCATAACATCCACAAACTGTTCATTGGCATAGAACTGTTCATACAGGCTTTGCAAGTCTGCAGCATCACCAGCATCGGTCAAATCGACATAAATGGTGCTGAGCATGCCACGAATCATCGGCACTAAATGCGGTACAAATACGATGTGATTAAATACATCTTTTTGACCGGAAATATTTTCCAGTGCTTCTACAATTTCAGGATGATGACGATGACCTGCAACGCCATAAGCCTTAAAGTTGTCGGCATTTTCAGAATAAATCATACCCAGGCTGGCTTTACGACCTGCACCGGAAACACCCGATTTAGCATCAATGATAATACTTTCCGGTTTAACCAATGCTTCAACCTGTTTGAATAATGGAGCAAGACCGAGTTGCACAGTAGTTGGATAACAACCCGGGTTACCAATTACATTGGCTTGTTTAATTTTGTCACGGTTCAGTTCTGACAGACCGTAAACTGAATCTTTTAAAATATCTGGACAGGCATGTTCAAGGCCATACCATTTTTCAAACTGTTCTAAATTCTGTAAACGGAAATCTGCCGCCAAATCGATGACTTTGGTATTGGCTGCAACAAGTTCTGCCGCATGTTTCATTGCCACACCATGAGGCGTTGCAAAGAACACCACATCACATTTTTTCAGTTCATCGATGTTTAAATCTGAATATTGAAGATCGGTATGTCCACGTAAGCTTGGGAACATATCATCTACACGGCGACCATTTTCGGTACGTGATGTTAGTACATTAACTTGCACATTTGGGTGTCGTAGTAAAAGACGCAACAATTCAACGCCTGTATAACCTGTACCACCGACAATACCAACAGTAATCACGATCACTACCTCAAATCAAAAGTTTTCATTTCGTAACTGCGTAGTATGACAGGAAGTTTTGGTTTTCTAAACTGTTTTGATATAGATTAAATTTTTATTTAAATTGTGACTGTACTTGATAAATATTCAAATTTATCGCTTGTTATTTTAATCTTAAACCATCCATACCTCAAAATACTTCGGAACTTGCAATACCATTAAATTCATTTAAAATCATCAATATATATCTAAAAAAAACACCACTATGCTTTATATCATTGCGGTTATCATAATTCTTTATATTATTCTTCATTACAAACTCTATCTTGCTGAAGCATTCTCAGTTGAATATTTTTTCTTTTTGATACTCATTTTTATAATATTTTGCTTAATCAGAAGTTATCGTGTTTTGCATTAAATTTTGCATCAAAGAAAAAAAACACCTCAGATAAGACCCCACCACCAAGGCATTGGCGTTGTTTTCAGCATTTTCCGATGCTGCTGGAAATTGACATCGTGTTTATGTACTTCCGCCCAAAACCTTGGACTATGATCAAAATGCCTGGTATGGGCCAATTCATGTACACACACATAACGTGTAATCTCTTTCGGAAACAGCACCAAACCACTATTCAACATAATGTCATGTTTTGCCGAGCAACTGCCCCAGCGAGTCTTGGGCTGGCGAATCGCACATTTTCCAAAATTCAGATTACATTCTTGGCTAGCCTGATCTAAATAAACAGGTAAATGCTGCTTGGCATAAGCAATCACAAAAGCTTTTAGATACTGTTCAGACTGACGATCACTAATCAAAAGCTGTAAGTTTTCATCATCAAAAATAAATGACTGCTTTTGAGTTTGATAAATAATCTGTAAAGGTTGATCCAAATTAAAAAGCTTTAATTCGGTGGGTAAGCTTTTATCAATCTGCCCTGTTTTTTCCTGCTGCTTCTGCCATGTTTCAATCATCCATTGTTCTGATTGTTTTAAGAAGTCTTGAACTTGGCGCTGTGTGCAAAACTTCGGCACAGTTAATTTAATTTGTGTAGGCTCTACACGCAGTCTTAAGCGTGTGGCACGTAATTTTCGGGTGATTTGAATTTCTGGAAGGTTTGGGGTCATTTTTCTATAATTATATTATGAAATTTGTAGTTCCCTCTCCTTTTAGGAGAGGGTTAGGGAGAGGTTGATTAATCCCCTCATCCTAACCTTCTCCCTGAGCCATATATGGCGCAAGAGAAGGAACTTTCAATGTAAATTCAATTAAAATTTTGATAGAACTATATTGAATCAACAAATTAAACCGCAGTACGCTCTTCAATACCATGATCAGTTGCAACTACAGCGATATCGGCTTTATTAATCGCGAAGATCCCGTTACACACCACACCTGGAATGTCATTAATCGTTTTTTCAAGTTCCAGCGCATTCAAGATATTCAGATTATGCACATCTAAAATCACATTACCGTTATCAGTAACTACGCCTTCACGGTAAACAGGATCACCACCTAGAGAAACAATTTTACGTGCTACCGCAGAACGTGCCATTGGAATCACTTCTACAGGTAACGGGAAATCATGACCCAATTGTTCTACCCACTTAGAATCATCGACGATACACACGAATTTTTTCGCAATCGACGCTACAATTTTTTCACGAGTCAGTGCAGCACCACCGCCTTTGATCATGTGCATATGACGATCAATTTCGTCCGCGCCATCTACATAAGCATCCAAACCGCCAACAGAGTTCATGTCGACTACTTCAATACCTAATTTTTTCAGACGCTGTGCAGTGGCTTCAGAACTTGCAACAGCAGCTTCCAATTGCAATTCTGGTAATAATTCAATGAGGAAGTTCACAGTACTTCCTGTACCTACACCCAAAATCCCGCCTTTTGGCAAGTGTTTTAAAGCAGCTTTTGCGGCAGCTTGTTTCTTTTCATCTTGGGTCGCATACAGACTCATAACTTGGCTCAACTATTTTTTGACATTTGTTGCCGATTAAACAGCCCAAATGTACAGGGGTTTGTTACAATAAAGGCCTATTTTAAACTGTTAGATGGAAAATTAACATGCTGTCTCGTTTGGTTCGACAAATATTACAAGCAACGGTGTATGACGTTGCAATCGAAACTCCACTCGAAGCAGCGCCACGAATTAGTGAAAAGCTAAATAATAACATTCGCTTTAAACGCGAAGATTTACAACCTGTCTTTTCCTTTAAACTACGCGGTGCTTATAACCGTATTAGTCAATTACCGAAATCTCAGTTGGAACGTGGCGTTATTACGGCTTCAGCAGGTAACCATGCACAAGGCGTGGCGTTATCTGGTAAAAAACTGGGAATTCGCGCGATTATTGTGATGCCGAAAACCACCCCTGACATTAAGGTTCAGGCGGTAAAACGTTTGGGTGGTGAAGTGGTATTGCACGGCGACTCTTTTGATGTCGCCAACAAATACGCCATTCAACGCGCTCAAGACGAAGGCATGACCTTTATTCCGCCGTATGATGATGAATTGGTCATGGCCGGTCAAGGGACCATTGCCAATGAAATTTTGCGTCAATGGCGTGATGTGGAGTATGTATTCGTTGCCGTTGGTGGTGGCGGTTTAATTGCCGGTGTTGCTGCTTACCTCGGTGATGTTGCACCACACGTAAAAGTTATTCCAGTGGAATATGATGAATCTGCCTGCTTAAAAGCTGCTTTTGAAGCCAATGAACGGGTGATTTTACCTTCAGTAGGTTTATTTGCCGATGGTACTGCGGTCGCTCAAATTGGAGAAAAACCATTTGATGTGATTCGCCTGCAAAAATCCGATAACTCAGGCCCAATTGTTGAGCGTGATGTGGTCTTGGTCAATACAGACGAAATCTGTGCAGCGATTAAAGATACCTATGACGAATGCCGCAGCATTGTTGAGCCTTCCGGTGCCATGGCACTTGCCGGTATCAAAAAATATGTCGCTGAACATGGCTTAGAAAATAAAAACATGGTGTCGATTGTTTGCGGTGCCAACATGAACTTCGACCGTCTACGTTATATTGCTGAACGTACTGAACTGGGTGAACGTAAAGAAGCCATTTTTGCAGTGACCATTCCAGAAGAAAAAGGCTCATTCCTGAACTTCTGCCGTGCCCTACAAGGTCGTAATATTACCGAATTCAACTACCGTGCCAGCGATGCCAGTGCTGCCCAGGTGTTTGTCGGCATTAGCCTGAAAGGTGGCGAAAAAGAACGTCATGACATTTATGAAACCTTGAAAGTTCAGTATGACGTAGATGACTTATCTGATGATGAAGTTGCTAAACTGCATATTCGTTATTTGGTCGGTGGTCATGCAGACATTGAAAATGAACGTTTATTCCGTGTGGAATTCCCGGAACGTCCAGGTGCATTACTCACCTTCCTGGAACGTCTAGGACCAACACACAACATTACCCTGTTCCACTACCGTAACCACGGCGCTGCGGAAGGTCGTGTTCTGGTTGGCTTAGAAGCGACCGATGCCAAACAGAATCCGGATGGTTTAATTGAAACATTGGAAAATATTACTTATCCATATGCGGAAATTACCAACAACCTGGGTTATCAGCGCTTCTTAAAGTAAGCGATTTAAAAGACATTAAAAAAGAGCCAGCCATTGGCTCTTTTTTATTTTAGGTCGATCTTAAACAGTCCAGTTTTATATAGTGTTCTATGCAAATCCCTTCATCCTTAAATTGCTTGGAGAAAGACTTGCAGAACTTATGAATTTTTACATCTTCATCTGGCACTGCCATCCAATAAGCTGTATCTGCATAAATGATTAATAACTCATAATTCTGTGACTTTAAAAAATTATAAATTTCTTCAAAAACAATATCAAAAACATGGGCATTGACATTGTAATATTTTCCAATCACCGCTTTATGTGTTTCATAATGTTTATATAAAGGTGTGGTTCTTTTACGGATTTCTTGCTGCGTTAAACCCATATCAATATTTATATGCTGCAACATTGCACATTGTTCCAATCCATTCTCATAAGGATTTTCAGAATCAACTGACATTAAATAGGCATGCTCATGTTGAGCTACCTTTTCAGATACAATCCATGCTAGAAATTGCTGGAAATTAGCTCGACATTTCTTCTTCGGAATTTTTCGTTGTTTTAGCAGCGGAAACCATCCCTGCAATATTTTAAAAATCTTTTTATCATCCATTTTCATTCACTATAAAAATAGAATTATAGGAATAAAGGATATACACAGTTTTTGAACGTTTGATGACATCATTTAATCTTTACAACCGTAGCTGATACTCATCACACTGAACAAAACAATTCAATAATTTTTAAAATCAGATGTATCGATGTACCGAAATGTGAGTAAACAGTTTTAGAAATAAACCTTTGTTATTAATAATTTTGTAAGCCTGATAGCTGAATGAATCATAACATTATAAAATCAGCCTATATTGACATCACTTCATGAATCAAAACCACATAAAAATGGATAAGGAATACTTTGCATGGCATTATTTGCAGTCATTGGTTTGGGCAGTTTTGGTTCCACCATTGCAACCCAGCTGGTCAGCTTAAATCATGATGTCATTGGGATCGACAATGACAAAAGAAATGTCGAAAGCATTTCAGATCAAATCACCCATGCTGTGATTGCCGATGCCACCGATGAACATGTCCTGAAAGAACTCAACATTCAAAACTGTGAAGCCGTGGTAGTGGCGATTGGTGAGGACATTGAAGCCAGTATTCTATGTGTGTTGCATTTAAAAAACATGGGCATGAACAAGATTTGGGCCAAGGCTAAATCCAAGGCCCACCATATGATTTTGACCCATCTTGGCGTAAACAAAATCATTCACCCAGAAGAAGACATGGGTACCCGGGTAGCCCAGTCTTTAAGCTACCCCATGGTTAGCCGTTATATGGGACTGGAAGACAATCATTTCATTGTCAAAATCGAGATTAAAGCCAGTTTGAAAGGTGAACGCTTCAATCACCTTCTGGGCAATATTCCGGCGATTAAAACCATTCTGCATAAACGCGGCAAGGAAGTTTCTTATAGTATTGATCCAAATTTAATACTGCAAGAAGGTGATATTTTGGTGGTTGAAGGTGAACTTGAACCTTTACGAAAACTGTCTGCACGGTTTAAATAAACGATGAATCAAGCACAAAATAACAAACCCCATACTGTCAATTTAAGTCCTCCCAGTTTGCTTGCCCTGGGATTCTTGAGTTTTATCGTTGCCGGCACCTTATTACTCAAACTCCCTATTTCCCATCATGGAGAATTAAGCTGGATCAATGCCTTGTTTACAGCAACCTCTGCGGTGACCATTACCGGACTTTCCGTGGTGAATGTCGGAGAAGCCTACACCACCTTCGGTCAAGTGGTGATTATGCTGTTACTGCAAAGTGGCGGCTTGGGGTTTATGACTTTTGCCATACTGGCCGCACTAAGCCTGTCTTCCAATATCAAGCTCAAACAACAAATGATGGCTCAGGAAACCATTGGTCAAACCAGTCTGGCCAAAGTTTCTTTTACCATTAAAGGCGTGCTGTTATATTCGCTGTTCTTTGAAGCCGTCGGCACCTTTATTCTGACCATTGCCTGGATGCAGGAATATGATTTTTCCCGTGCCTTTTTTTATGCGGCTTTTTATAGTGTTTCTGCCTTTAATAACGGCGGCTTTTCCCTTTTTCCCAATAGCCTGATGAGTTTTGCAGACCATTACTTGATTACATTTACCATCAGTATGCTCTACATTATTGGTGGCATTGGCTTTGTGGTACTGATGGATATCAAACGTGCGCAGCGCTGGAAAGCATTAAGTACCAATAGCAAATTAATCCTCTCTACCATTGCAGGTCTCAACCTGTTTGCCTTTATCGTGATTTGGGCTTTGGAAGCCAATAATCCGCTGACCCTGTCCAGCATGAGCTTAGGTGATCAGGCCCTGAATGCCTGGTTCCATGCCACTGTGCCACGTTCATCCGGTTTTAACAGTTTAGATGTAGCCAGCATGACCGATGCCTCTACTCTAGTGACCATGATCCTGATGTTTATTGGCGGTGGTTCTTTAAGTACGGCTGGCGGTATTAAAGTGGGAACTTTTATTATTATGGTATTAAGTGTGATTACCTTTTTACGGCGCTCGGAAGAATTAAGGGTATTTAATCACTCGGTTTCAAAAACCACATCATTTAAAGCTTTTGCAGTACTTTCCATCACGGCGATCTTGATATTTTTAGGATTGTTTACGCTTCTTATTTTGGAACCGACCAAGGGCTTTCTGGATTTACTCTTTGAAGCTGTTTCTGCTGCCTGTACTGTGGGCCTGTCACGCGGGGTAACCGGTGAACTGCAACCGGCCAGTTTGATGGCTCTGATCTTACTGATGTTTGCAGGTCGTTTAGGCCCGCTGACCTTGGCCTATCTCATTGCAACACCGAAAAAGAGCCGCTTAAAGCATCCTCCGGCAGATATTCAAATTGGTTAAGTCCTTTAGGCTAGGGCAATAAAAAACCACCTCATGGGGTGGTTTTTTAAATTGAGCATATTTTAGAACCAGTTCATCAGCGATACACCTAGACCGACGTAGGTCGCACGGTGGTTATAATCAATCAGGCTTTCCCCATAACCGTCAAACAACTGGAAATGTCCACGCAATTTACCGCTAATCGGGAATGCCCAATCAAACTGGGCTGCACCATGTGCATCATTACCACCTTTAAGCGAATGACGCAGCATCAGGGAAAATTCATGATCATTCTTGCGGTAGAAAGCAGTTAAATCACCACGACCGATGTAATTTTTAATATCCGGGTTGTTGTCATCTTTGGCATTTTCTTCAATGCGATACCAAGGACGTAACATCAGCGCAAAGTTGTCGCGTTCTAGACCGACATTAAAGATAATACGGTTCCAGCTACGCGATAATGGATCTGCACGACCATTGGACTGATGGTTAAAGGTCACCCCAAGCAAACGTGCGTTTAAGCCCAAAATTTCATAATTGGTCCGAAAAACCAGACTGGCCTCAGGTTCATAGTTGGTTTCACGGAAAGGTCGTGAGGTATCAGCATTATAAACCTGCCAACGTGATGACTGGGTATAACCCAACCAGATATCACCATTATCACCAAACAGGTTTTCAACAGCTTTGGTTTTTAACGACAACTGGAATTTTGCTTCCATTGATTTCAGGTTTTGGTCGTCACCCACCTGTACCGTGTTATTTTCATTCGGACTGGAAGGTCGTTCGTTTTTATCTGAGGTCCAGAATCCCGGAAGTAAATAAACCGGCTGATGGGCACGAATGTTCCAGGTTCCGAGCTTGCTTTCAGGCGCTAGTTCCCAACGCTTGTCTAGCAAAGAGGTATTGGGATCAATTTTGGGTCCCTCAACCGCAAATACATTACTCACACCATGACTGATTTTTTCTTTAATCGTTTCCGGTTCAGTCGGTGCAGGTGCAATTTGATTGGCTGCCTGACGTTCAGACACCAGCTGAGGCTTCTCTGTTTCAGGCACCTTGAACAACGTGTCATAACAAGCCAGACGATCCGCATTCGATTCCAATGCGACACAGGCTTCGGGACTTGCAGGTGCAATTAAAGAGTCAGGATTTTTCGCATTTATATTCGTCACATACAATGCACCGAGCATCATCATGCTCAGTTGCAAAGTTGTGCATTGCAGCGTTTTGAACGCCATAGGTTTTTACCTCAAATGAAGGGCTGTTGACACTTTGTCTATGTTTACGACTATAGCTATTTTTTTACTGATATAAGGCACCAAGCAGAATATTTAGTCATGCTAAACAGCTGCATTGTAACGAAATAAAAGTAAAAAGATGCTCGTCCCTTGCGCTAAAAACAAAGCCATGTCCTGTTTTTAGCGCAAGTCATTTGATGAAATATCAACAGCCCCTATCTTTTAGTTCACTTGTTGAATATTGAAGCCAAGTTCAATCAAGGCATCGCGCTTCGCTACTGGTGCAACCACAGCTTTTACCGGTGTTTGCTGAACCAGATATTGTTCTGCTACTCGTTTCAAATCATCCAGTGTCACCGCAAGTAAACGCGTACGTAATTGCTTACGAACAGCCGGTGTACGCGCATGCAGTAATGCATAGCAAGCACTAATCGCCTCTCCTGCTGGAGAGCCCGGTTTATCCATGCTTGCAACCAATCCCAAGATGGCTTCTTCAAGTTGATGCGGTTTGTGTTCGCTGTTCAACAACCACTGGATACTGGCTTCAAAATCTTTAAAGGTTTCTGCCAGACGCGGATCGCGATAGCTATAGAAACGGAATGAACATGCATTGCCGTCATAACTAGCCCCACCACCGTAAGCGCCACCTTTTTCACGAATCGCACTGTGCAGGAAGCCATTGCGTAAATAAGCCGCCAAGACCATGAGCGGAGCAGCATCGGGATGAGTCACTTCTACCGCAGGATATGCAGCTGCACAGAATTGAACATTGGCTTGAATTAACCAGGCTTCGTCATGATTGCTATTTTCTGTGACAACTGGCGCTAATTCTACAGGGGTTTGATCAACCGCAAGCTTGTCCCAAACCTCTTGCACTTCTTCAATTAAACGATCTGAATGATGTTCTTCACAGACCAGCAAGAACTGTTTCGGTGCCTGTAAAAGCAGACGATGAATGGATTTTAGCTCTGCAATCAAAGCATCATAAGCAGCTTGATCTTTTTCAATTTTATTGACCAAGTCACCTAACCAGTTCAGTGCCCCCAAACCGGTATTGTGATAATCACGTTGCGCCAAGGCACTATGATTACGCCCTGCAATTTGCATGGCATAGCTATGACCTGAACCCGAAATACGTGAATTCCAACGTGTCTTACGTTGTTGCAGCAACTCAATTATGCGGTCTTTTTCATCAAAACGCAGTTGTTCAAATGCCAGTTTCAACAAACGGATGGCTTCAAAATTATTCACCAGCGACTTGGTGGTCAAAGTAAGCCAGGCGCTAATTTTATGTTTATCATCAATTTTTGAACGCAGTGATGCTCCCATCCCCACGCCACCGCTCACTGCCGTTTGCAGCTGTTGCAGTTCAAGATAACCGTACTCACCTGCACCCACTTCACCTAACAGGATAGACAGCAGGTTAAAATATGGCGATTGCACCACCTGGTCTGGAATCTTGATGGTCACTTGCTGATAGTAAAGACCATTGGTTCCGGCATGATACAAGTTCAGCGGTGTATCCAGATTATTGCTGATAATTTCACGCAGTTGACCTTGGACGATATGCAAATCTGCCGGTACATCTTCCAATCCCACTTTAGGTAACAGGTTCAAATCATCCGGCGTATCCTGACGGACTTTGAGCGCTTCAGTTTGCTGAACAATTGCAGCTTTCTGTTCATCGGTCAGCTGGGCACCAATCGCTGCCAAACGTGCTTTTTCCGCTTCGGCTTCCTTGGCAGATTTGGTTGCATCCGGTACTAAAGTCATTTGTACACGGTGCGGATTGTCCAGCAGATATTGTTTAATCAGGTTCGACAACCACATTGGGTCTTTGAGCTCTTCTTTGACTTGCTCAATGGCACGATCGACATCCCAGACATGCACCGGATCACTATGATGAATTGCACTGCTCAAACCATTCAGAATCAGGCTTAAGCCATAGGGCATGCCATCGCCATTGATTTCACGCTGATGCAATTCAATCTGATGCAAAATAGCATCAACCATTTCAGCATCTACGGGTTTAGAGGCCACATCTTCAAGAATCTTGAATACACCTTCTTTAAATTCTTGGGCATATTCAGGATTTGAACCCTGTACACCACAATAGAAAGTCATTTCAAAGTTGGAGTCGTCCACACCCATAATTGGGCCGGTCGATTGAGCATAATCACAGGTTTCCAGATAATGACGTAAAGGCGAAGCTGAATCTTCCAATAAAACGCCTTCTACCAGACGCATACCCAGACGCAATTTGATATCACTGGCCTGTGGCAACAACCATGAAATTACGTGATAGGTTTTATCCTTCAGGTCTTCCGCATCTACCGCATAAGTTTCAGTGACTTCAATTGGTGCAGTCAAACGTGTTTCAGGCGTTGAATGCAGGGTTTGGCCTTTTTCAAACTTAGCCAAGGCTAAAGTTTCAAATTGTTCCTGCAAATGATAGGCAGATTCATTACCAAAGGTCATAAATACCGCATTACTTGGATGGTAATGTGATTTATAGAAATTAACTAACTCTGAGTAAGTTAGGTCCGGAATATCCTTAGGATCGCCACCTGAATTGTAATGATAAGTGGTGTGCGGGAATAAATGATGTGCCAATTGGTGATACAGCTGATCTGAAGGTGAACTCATGGCGCCTTTCATTTCATTAAACACCACGCCTTTATAGACCGGCTGACCATCTTCCAGCTCAATGCGAATCCCTTCCTGGGCAAAATCCAGTTCATTTAAATTCGCGGCAAAAGCAGCATCTAAATACACTTCCAGTAAATTTTGAAAGTCTTTTTTATTTTGAGTCGCAAAAGGATAAGCTGTCCAGTCCGCCGAGGTAAACGCATTCATAAACGTGTTCAATGAACGACGAATCATCAGGAAAAACGGATCACGAACAGGAAATTTTTCCGAACCGCAGAGCGCAGTATGTTCTAAAATGTGAGCCTCGCCCTTCGAATCCATCGGCTGGGTACGAAACGCAACCAGAAAGACATTTTCATCCAGATCACTGGCCAGATGATAATGTATGGCGCCAGTGACTTTATGCTGATATTCAAACACCCGAATATCTAAGGCTTCAACATGGTGTTGACGTATCAGCTGAAACGCAGGATGAACAGTTTGAGAAATGGTTTCAGTGACATCTACAGTCATGTGATCTCCGACATTTACATATTTATAAGATGGTTTTGATTATACCTGAATATTGCGCTATTTGGATTCACAGCTTTACGAAATTCCAAGCATTTTAGTCAAGTTTATGCTGGCGCTTTTTTGAAAAAAGGCTCTATTTACACAACAAAAAATAGCCACGAATGGCTATTTTTTATATCTCACCGGAGCTGGCTATATCTTATGGCTATATTTTTAAGTCCATTTTGGCAGCAGATTGATGGCTAAAGCGAATACACAACAATATTGCAATCAATATCACCCCCGAAGCGGCAAAGCGGCTTAAATCCAGACCACCCGAGGCAATCGGTTTATCCAGAAAATCACCCACTACTGCACCCAAGGGACGAGTGAGTACAAAGGCACTCCAGAATAAGAATGTTCGTGAAATTGAGCTAAATAAGTACAGCAATAGAATCACTAAGATGAGTGTGACAAAAACTGCAATACCGCCACTATAACCCAAGCCCATGCTATCTGCCGACCAGTCGCCTAAAGCCGTACCCAAGGTTTGGGAAAATGTAATGGTGAGCCAATAGAAAATTTCTGCACGTGGATAATTCACCGTATGGGGTGAAATACTTCCTTCTACCTTATACCAGGTAAATAAAGACAGACACACCAGAGCCAGTAATATACTCGTGCCACCCGCATAGCCGATACCCAAGGAGCGATCGACAAAATCTGCCAGGGTTGTGCCCACGGTGGTACTGGCAATAATCGTGAACCAATACAAATACGGATGATAAGCCTTTGCCCGTATTTGAAAAAATAACAATAGAATAAATAACGCGGCAAAAATACAGGTACTGAGCAAATACCCCAGATTCAGCGACATAGACAGCGCATCTCCGCCTGTTTCACCGAAAGTTGTGGCAAAAATCTTGGTTAGCCAGAATAGCGCCGTTATTGCAGGAACTTTTATCAGATGTTGTTGTAATTCAAGCTGTGTCATGAGGAACTGATGATCTAATGGTCATTTCATCATCATTCCCTGTAAGACTTAACTGAAAATTAAAACTCAAGCTTATTTTGTCGGACTGTGAATAAAAAAAAGTACCATCAACGTGCTGATGGTACTTTTGTTGGCTCAAATGCTGTCACTAGATCAGATATTTAAAATAACTATAATTGGGATGATTTTCTACAAACACATAGTTTTGCTTTTGATAAAAATGCGCCGCATTTTTGGTGTCAGTATTCAGGCACAGTGCTGAAAAATTGGCACGCGCCTCTTTTTCCAGCTGTTGTAATAATTGCTTGCCTACACCATGCTTACGATATTTAGGCAAGACATAAAAACGACGTACCCGGCCAATACGGCTATCAATTTCGTTTTCATTCCACTGCTGGTTTAAACCGCCACAGGCAATTAATTTGTCACCATCATAAACAAAAAGCAGAAATTCTCCCGGTAGATTGAACCGGTTTTTGCCGCTGTCATATTCCTCAATCAACCGATCAACAAACTGAAATCCTTCTTGCTGTGCCTGCTTGGCTAATTCCTTGATTTGTTCAGGTAATTGTTCAGCTTTATCAATCGTGATATTCATCTAACCTTCCTTATTCTGTCCTGTATTGCATTTTGAACGAATAAACTGACTATACATTGAATTTTATTCATCAATCTACAGCAATCATGAGCATTGGTGTAAACTTAGCGTTTTAATTTAAAATGTGAATGAAAGACATGACAACTGTTGATCTTTTTGCAATTGGTAATGCATTAATTGACCAAGAATTTAAAGTCTCTGACGATTTCCTGATTCAACAAAATTTGCAAAAAGGCACTATGCAGTTAACTGACGGTGAAACACAAGCAAATTTATATAATAATTTAAAAGAAACACAACTATACAAAGGTCAAGCATCAGGCGGATCTGCTGCAAATACCACTGTTGCTTTCAGTGCACTTGGTAGCAAGGCATTTTATGCTTGCCGTGTAGGTGATGATGAGCTTGGTCAAATTTACCTGAAAGGTTTAAACGAAGCAGGTATTCACACTGCCAAACAATCCGTAAGTGAAGGCGTGACTGGTACTTGTATGGTTCTGGTGAGTCCTGATTCCGAACGTACCATGCAAACTTATCTCGGCATTACCGCTGAACTGAGTGAAACACAAATTGATTTTGAACCCTTAAAGACCGCAAAATGGCTGTATATTGAAGGCTATTTGTCCACTAGCGATACTGCAAGACTTGCCGTTAAACAGGCACGTGAAATTGCCAAAGCACATGGGGTAAAAATCGCACTGACACTTTCTGACCCGGCAATGGTGCAATATGCACGTCAAGGCTTAGATGAGCTGATTGATGATGGCGTTGACTTATTGTTATGCAATCAGCATGAAGCCTTAATGTATACAGAAACAGATTCCATTGAAGCAGCACTTGCTAAATTGCAATTAAAAAGCACATACACTGTCATTACATTGTCAGCTGAAGGCGCTTTAATCTCCGATTCTGAGCAAACCATCAAGTTACCAGGACGTAAAGTGACCGCAGTTGATGCCAATGGTGCTGGCGACGCATTTGCCGGTGCATTCCTGTATGCCTTAAATGCTGGACTAAGCCTGAAAGCTGCTACTGAATTGGCAATCCTGATTTCAAGTGAAGTGGTTTCACAATTTGGTCCACGCCTGAGCGTAGAACATTACGCAGAATTATTAAACAACTTCCAGAAGGAATGCGCATAATGATTAAAATTGCCATGACGGAAGAGATTCCTGAACGTGAAGCACGTTCATACGAAACGCCGAATGGTGATACTATCTTCATTACTCAGCGTGATGGTTCATTCTATGCCTATCAGAATCTCTGTCCTCACTTGCAAGTCGAACTGGAGTTTTTGGAAAACCAGTTTCTAGACCGTGATCAGGAATATATTGAATGCTCTACCCATGGTGCATTGTTCCTGGTTGAAAGCGGTGAATGTATTTCTGGCCCATGCCAAGGGCAATCACTTGAAAAAGTTGAAATTACCGTGCATTCTGATGGTGGAATTTACCTGAAAGAAGAATAAACCCAATGGAATTTGCCATGCTTGAGTTTCTGCAAGACTATAACTTAATCCCGTTTCATTTAAGTTTATTGGCTTTAATTTTACTCAGCATGGTAGAAACCATTGGCTATTACTTCAATATTCGCCCAACTCAATTTTTAAAAGCACTTTCACCCAAAAAACTCACCGACTCGCCGTTTCTTAACGTCAAATTTTCCAAGACACTGATTGTGGTGTTTTTACTGATGAACTTCAGTTTTTCAGGCTATTTTCTGCAACTTTGCGTATTTTCACAGCAGCAAAAATTCCTGCCTGCTTATTACCTGATTATCCCTGCACTGATCATTGCAGTGTTTTTCACTGTCTTTATGATTCATTGCCTAGACCAAGTCATCAAGCCGTCACTGACCAAGCAACAAGTCAGTTTGTTAGGACGCTTGGCGACCATTTCCAGCGGTAATGCCCGCCCGGGGTTTTCCGCACAAGCACGGGTCAGAGACAGTTTTGGACAACTACATTATGTACAGGTGGAGCCTGAATTTGGTGAACTGGAATTTCAATCGCAAATTATTTTAATTCGCTTAAAAAAGTCCCACTATATCGCTAAAAAAATATCTAAATCCAATAGTTTATTTAGCATGGACAATCATCAGTAGCATTCAATTACTAAATGATTAAAAACCAGATGAGTCGTCCACTCAACTGGTTTAATAAATCTTAGCGTTTCAGAAAACCCGACACTAAGTTCATCACCTGTTGAATATCAGCATTGGCTTCCTGTTTATTGGTTTGTTCGCCTTGTGGCGTCAGGGAATCGATAATTTGCGGCAACACTTTGGAAATAGCGCCATAAATATCCTGCGTAGGCACCTGGTTTTCTTGTGCGACCTGTTGTACTTCCTGCTCATCAAACAGCCCTTGAACTTGCTGCTGATCTACACTGGCATTTTCGCCCGGTCCTGTAGAGACCCAGTCATCCACCTGACTGTTTAGCCCCATACCTTTTAGTTTATCCAATGCCCCTTGTATGCCGCCCTGCTTCTGAATCCAGGCAAGTACCAAGGGAAGCACGGCTATTAATAAGGTTTTGGTATTAATTGATCCGACATTACTGCGTTGCTGGGTTTGTTGCTGGTTCTGTTGACCACTTAAATGGCCCAGCACTGCTCCCAGAATTCCACCCAATCCACCTTGTTGACGCTGCTGGTTATTGGGATTTTGTTGGCCTTGTTGATTGTTTTGTTGATTGTGCTGAGCATTATTACCACTCATTTGCCCAAATACCGAACCTAAAATATCACCTAAACCACCTTGCTGAGATTGTTGCTGCTTTCCGCCCAAAGCCTGTTTAGCGAGTATTTCAACGATATTGCTCAGATTAGTCATCGCATTATCCTTTTATAAGACTCCTAAAAGAATACGATGCTTTTAAAGCAATAAATAATCCGGATTTGTTAAAATTTGCAAGATATAAGGACTTTAACAATAAAGAAATTACCAGCGAAATTTATTCCAGTTTTCCGGATTTGCCCAAAACTTGGAATTAAACCAGTCCGGCACATGCTTATAGGTTAAAATATTGAATTGCCACAAAGCAAAATCGCTATCATGTTGGGTTTTGTCAATCAGTTGAGTAAAGCCCAAAGAACGCAATAATTTCTCATCTTGCAATCGGCTAACGACCACAATTCGTTTTGCCATTAAATCACGCAGTTTCACCAACAGTTGCGACTTCTGCACATCAGAAAGCGCGACCAACTCTTGCGAGTCCATCACCACAAAACCCAGGTCATATCGCTGGGTAAAAGGCAGATTTAAAAACTCAGTTACGTTAAAATAGTGCCAATGAATTGATTGATTATTGTCGTATTGTGCAAGATTTTGACCAATACATAATGCAGTTTGAATAGGCTGTTCTTTGGATAAATCGTCTAGCATTGACGTGATGACATTCTGTTCAGCCATAACTGCGTCCTTATTATTGAAGAGAGTATTCTGTATGGAACTACAAGGCATTTGCCATAAAATGCATGCAGGTCTTAAGGACCTTAGTGTAACTGATCAACATACACACAAGGCAAATGTTGAATATAAATTTATTCTAGATCGTTCAGAAGTTGACCTGCCATTCAATTTAGGCCAGGAAATCGAGATCGAGTGGACCGGCAATATCTATTGCGTATCTTGTGGTAACAAAACCAACAAATCCTTTTCACAGGGTCACTGCTTTAAATGTTTCAAAACCAAAGCATCCTGTGACATGTGTATTATGAAACCGGAAACCTGTCATTATCACCTCGGCACTTGCCGTGAAGACAGTTTTGCCCACGAAGTATGTTTCCAGCCGCATATTGTCTATCTGGCCAATTCAAGCGCATTAAAAGTTGGAATTACCCGCCTTGGACAAATGCCTACGCGCTGGCTGGATCAAGGGGCAACGCAAGCCTTGCCGATTATGAAGGTCGGCTCCCGCCGTCTTTCAGGCCAACTGGAAATCATGTTTGGCACTCAAGTGGCCGACAAGACCGATTGGCGCAAACTGCTTAAAGGCGAAGCCGAACCACTCAATTTAATTGAGGTGCGTGAACAGCTGATTGAAGAATTTGCACCGAAAATTCAGACCATACGTGATGAATTTAGCCAGAACCTGGAATTTAACGAAACTATTGAAGTGATGGAAGATGAACTGCCACGTGAGTTTGTTTATCCGGTTGAACAATATCCAGAAAAAGTCAAATCGCATAATTTGGATAAAACCCCGATTATTCGCGGCAAGTTACAAGGGATTAAAGGACAGTATCTGATTTTAGATACAGGGGTCATTAATATCCGTAAATATTCAGGCTATGAGCTTAAAATCCGTGCTGAATAAGCTTTAATTCAGCCATAAAAAAACCTGCGTTAACGCAGGTTTTTTCTTTACAGCAGATTATTTAATTTTTGCATGTGCTTTTAGATATTGGGTGTAATCATCCAGTTCTTGTTGACCGCGGAGTTGCTGATACAACTTGGACAATTCATTCAATTGCTCATCACTTAAAGCACTGGAAGCCGTTTTATTGACATTCGATACAGCAACCACCACCAACTCATTTGGCAATGCTGCAGTTGTGACCGACCACATGCCTGCTTTCGGTGCTGGAACGCTAAATGCTGCACGTTCAATTTCACGTTTCAAACCTTGTGAACGTGCAAAAACACCCGCACTTTCAAACGCAATTTTACTTTTCGCCGCTACTGTTGCCGCAGGTTGTGATTTAAAGCCATCAAGCGCAGCCTGGATTTTCGCTTTCGCTGCATCCAATGCTTTCTGTTCAATGAGTTTCGCTTTTACACCAGGGGTTGCTTCAGCCAAAGTTTGCCCCCCAGCCGCATGATAATTACGCACTTTCACCCAAACGGTATTACCATTTTCCATCTGGATGCTGCTAGATGCATTACGGTCACCATTTTTCACATCGTCATTAAACAGCTTAACTTTAACATTGGCATCGCTCAGTACAGGATGTTGAGTAGCCAAAGTCATACCCTTAACTGACTGAACGCTTACACCTTTAACTTCTTGGGCCACCACATCCAGTGCATCGCTACCCACCACCATTTCATTCAGGCCATTTACTGCATCCGAGAATGAATTGGCAGCTTTACTCTTTTGCAACTCGGCCAGCAAACGTGGTTTTTCAGTTTCAAATGAAGGCAGCTTCACTGCAGCTGCTTCTGTTTCAATTAAATGATAACCATACTGGGTTTTAACTGGCGCTGAAACCTGTGCTGATTTTAATAAAGCAACGGTTTGATCGAATGCATCGCCAAACACGCCTTTTGCATAAGCTTCTACCACACCACCCTTAGCTTTAGATTCAGTATCATCCGAATATTGCGCTGCAGCTTGAGCAAAGGACATGCCTGCTTTAATTTTCGCAGCAACATCGGTCGCTAATTTTTTCGCTTCAGCATCTGAACGGGTATCTGCAGTAATTAAAATATGTTTGACCAAAGGTTTAGCACTTTGCTTTTGCTCATCGACAAAGGCAGCATAAGCTTGCTGCAATTCGGCATCTGTCACTTGTGTATTCGCAGGAGCAACATTGGCAGGCGTTAACACCACATAGTCAACATCTACACTTGCTACTTGTTTAAAGGCTTTTTGATGCTTGTTGTAGTAGGCTGCAATATCTTGTGCTGTTACATTTACATTTTTCTTGTATTCATCCAGCTTAATGCTCGCTAGATGTAAAGTACGTTGTTCAGTTTGCAAGTTGGCAATTTGCTGAATATCAAGCTTGCTCACCAACGCATAGTCCATAAATGTTGAAGTCAACATTTTTAGGGCATGGTCTTGACGCAAGTTTGCAATCAAAGCCTGACTGGTCATACCCACTGAACGTAAATAATTTGAGTACAAGGCTTCAGAAAATTTACCGTTTTCCTGAAAACTCGGTTGTTGAGCAACCATCTGTTCAATTTGTGCATCACTCAAAGAAATACCCAAATCTTCGGCCTGTTGCAATAACAAGGTACGAGCAACCAGGCTATCCATCGCTTTATTTTCAATGAAAGATTGATTCAATAAAGTTTCGTCGCCATTGGCATAAGCCAGGTATTGATCTTTAAATGTTTTGGTCAGTGATTCTAATTCTTTTTTAGAAATTTCTTGGCCATTGACCAATTTTGCCGTGTCTTCTGACTTTCCACCACTAAAATATCCTTCAATACCTACAAGTGCTAAAGGGGTCAAAAACAAAATGAGCAAAGCTTTGCCCAACCAACCTTTAATAACTTTACGAAAAGATTCCATAAGTATTCCAATATTTTATTTGTGGGCGATTTTACCCGAAAACCTGCTCTGAATGAATGAGTTCAAACTATAATCGGCATTATTAATAAAAAACGCGCCTTAGAGGGCGCGTTTATCGGCATCAAAAAAGATTAAGCTACAGAATCTTTTAAACCTTTACCTGCTTTAAAGCTTGGTACTTTGCTTGCTTTAATTTCTAAAGCTGCACCAGTTTGCGGGTTACGGCCTGTACGTGCCGCACGCTCTTTAACGTTGAATGTACCAAAACCAACAAGTGTAACAGTATCACCAGATTTAAGTGCTTCAGTAATTGAAGCAATTGTTGCATCTAAGGCTTTACCTGCATCAGTCTTAGACAATCCCCCTTTCTCTGCAATTGCATCGATTAATTCTGATTTATTCATGAAGATTACGTCCTCTTAATATCGTTTATTTAAGGTCTAAGGATTCCATAGCACCTTTATATCAATGCTTTGGGTCAAAACGCAATACTCTGAATATGCTTTTCTGCAAAATAATTGCGAAAAAAATTGTTGAAAAATGCAGAAAAAGCAAAAATGTTTCATTTTTTTACAATTTGCGCCTTTAAAAGCTTATTTTCTTCGATCAAAAAATCGACCTTGCTATGTAGTTGTAATATGAGCGTTTCTAGGTGTTGAATATCTTTAACTGTCACCAGACCAATTCTGTTTAAAGAGTGGTTAACACTATGATCCAATAATTTTTCTACTTTATCTTTGGTGTCACTCACCGACTCTTTGGCTTTTTCCGAAACTTTTTCTACAGTTTGATCGGCAATTTCTGTGGTTTTGGATTCCAGTTCCTCACCCACCTTGACTAAAGAGTCAAATAATTTATTCCCCTCTTCTTCTGCACGCGAAAAAGCCCCCAAACCAGCAAGCCATATTTGTTGAGTATATTTACGGAAATCCAAAGCCGATTTACGACCTGAACGTGCTTTATTCTTTGTTTTATCAGCATTTTCATTTTTTTGTTGATCAATCTCTTGATCTTTTGTCGATTTATCCATTCGCGCCTTCTCCTGCTTATTTTCCATACAACTTAAATATAATTACTTAAAAAATACAGCTATAATAGCAAATTAAACACTTGATCGATTTGCTAAACTGTTCTACAAAGCAAGATTAATATATTTGTCATAAGCCCTGAAACAGATTTTCGAGCATCGGATGCTCCCTTTCAGGTAAGGATTAAGTTTTATGAGTGAATCGCAACAAGGTCAAAATCAACCGCATTTGTTGCTCACAATGACTATGATTGTTTTGGAGACAATCTTTACCTTCATCTTAAAACATGATCGGGTTGTTGGCTTGCAGGCTAAAAAATTTATAGACCAAAAAATTGCCATTAAAATTAATAGCTATTTACCTTATTTTGATTTTTATGTGGTTTTCACAGAACACGGCGTGTTGTTTGACACCAAAGCTCCTGAGAAAATGGTCGATCTGGATGTTCGCACTACACTTACAGATTTGATTAAAGTTTTTGTCTTTGCCAATCGCCGCAGTATTAAAAAAATGCGTATAGATGGTGACATCACCCTTAAAGATGAGTTTCGCGACTTAATCCTTCTTTTCAGTTTTCCCAAAGTTTTATCGGACTGGAAACAGTGGCTCAGCGAACCTATTGATGGGCAGGATGTGATTGCCTCCAAAAAGCGTATTGTGCCCCTATTGGAAAAAATTGATCAACAACGCTCAAAGATCAATACTTTAGAGGTAGAAGTTAAACAATATAAGAATCGCATTCGCCGTATTCAACAAAAGCAGAAAAGAATGAATATCGCTTTTAGTCTAACTATCGTGCTATTAGTTGCGTTATTAGTGTATAATTGGTGGATTGCATAAATATATAATTTTCCTATAAAACAAAATAATTTAAAGCCCAATAAAAAACTTGACTATTTTAGTCAGGATTCATAAAATCGACACATCTAGTCTTAATATGTGTATCGAATCATGCGTCTTACTACTCGCGGTCGTTACGCAGTGACTGCTCTACTTGATTTAGCTTTGCAGCCAACTGAACAAACGATCACGCTTGCTGAAATTGCAGCTCGTCAAACTATTTCTGTTGCCTATCTTGAGCAGTTATTTGCGAAACTTAAGCGCCACGGCTTAGTTTCTAGTGTTCGTGGTGCCAACGGTGGTTATCACCTGGCTCGTAACGCTGAAGAAATCACAGTATTAGAAATTATTGAAGCTGTAAACGAAACAGTTGATGCAACCCGTTGTGACCATAAAGGTAACTGCCAAAATGGTGCAATGTGCTTGACTCATGATTTATGGCAAGAACTCTCCCACCACATTGCCGATTATTTAGCAAAAATCACCCTTGCTGACTTAGTAGCACGAGACAACGTACAAACCGTTGCAATTCGCCAAAATACAGCATCTTTTGATTCAGCCCTTTTATCGGTTACAGGTATTTGACATGAAACGTCCGATTTATCTTGATTATGCAGCAACCACTCCTGTAGACCCTCAAGTTGCAGAACGCATGATGGAATGCCTAACGTTTGACGGTACTTTCGGTAATGCTGCATCTCGTTCTCATGCTTACGGTTGGCAAGCTGAAGAAAAAGTAGAATATGCACGTGAACAAGTTGCGAACTTGATCAAAGCAGATCCACGCGAGATTGTCTGGACTTCAGGTGCAACAGAATCTGACAACCTGGCGCTTAAAGGTGTGGCTCAGTTTTATGCCTCTAAAGGCAAACACATCATTACAAGTAAAATTGAACATAAAGCAATTTTAGATACTTGCCGTGAATTAGAAGCAGAAGGTTTCGAAATCACCTATCTTGAACCCCTTCCTCAAACAGGTTTAATTACCCCTGAGATGGTTCAGGCAGCTATTCGTCCAGATACCATTCTTGTTTCACTGATGATGGTAAACAACGAAATTGGTACAGTGACTGATGTTGCTGCAATTGGTGAAATTACCCGTGCCAACAAAATTTTCTTCCACGTTGATGCTGCTCAAGCTGCTGGTAAAGTAGAAATTGATCTTTCAACTTTAAAAGTAGATTTAATGAGCTTCTCTGCTCATAAAATTTATGGCCCTAAAGGTATTGGTGCATTATTCGTACGTCGTTCACCACGCGTACGTCTTAAAGCTCAAATGCATGGTGGCGGTCATGAACGCGGCATGCGCTCTGGTACGCTTGCAACCCACCAAATCGTGGGCATGGGCGAAGCTTTTGAACTTGCAGGCAAAAACCTGGAATCTGAACAAAAACGTATTCGCGTACTCCGTGACAAATTATGGAACGGTTTACAAGGCCTGGAACAAGTATTCCTAAACGGTCATCCTACTCAAAACGTTGCAAACTATCTCAACGTGAGCTTCAACTTTGTTGAAGGTGAATCATTGATGATGGCATTGAAAGACGCAGCTGTATCTTCTGGTTCAGCATGTACTTCTGCAACACTTGAACCGTCTTATGTACTTCGTGCCTTAGGTCTTTCAGACGAACTTGCACACAGCTCGATCCGTTTCAGCTTCGGTAAATACACCACTGAAGAAGATATCGATCACGTTCTTGAAGTGACTAAAGCTGCTGTTGAGAAATTGCGTGAACTTTCTCCGCTTTGGGATATGTACAAAGAAGGTATCGACCTTTCAACTGTTGAATGGGCTGAACACTAATTCATTGCCTGGAGATAGCTTTAAAATTTAAAGCTATCTCGTTGATAAACGTAATTTCACCCCCATATTAATCTTAAGAATCTTAAGGCTGACCCCGAGGTTTGGAGAAGCATCATGGCTTATAGCGAAAAAGTAATTGATCATTACGAAAACCCTCGTAATGTTGGTGTTTTAGACAAAAATGCTGAAAATGTTGGTACAGGTATGGTCGGTGCACCAGCTTGTGGTGATGTAATGCGTCTTCAAATTCAAGTGAATGATGAAGGTGTAATTGAAGAAGCACGTTTCAAAACTTATGGTTGTGGTTCAGCGATTGCTTCTAGCTCACTTGTAACCGAGTGGTTAAAAGGCAAAACCCTTGACCAAGCTCAAGCAATCAAGAACATCGACATTGCGACCGAACTGGCTCTACCTCCAGTAAAAGTACACTGTTCTGTACTTGCTGAAGATGCGATTAAAGCTGCTGTTGAAGACTATCGCAGCAAAAAAACAAAAGCTTAAGTGTTCCAAGTTTTTGATAAAAGATTAACGGAGTTTTCATGATCCATTTAACTGAAAATGCTGCAACTCATATCAGCAATTACCTAAAGAATCGCGGTAAGGGTGCAGGCATTCGCGTTGGGGTGAAAACTTCCGGCTGTTCTGGTTTGGCCTATGTACTCGAATTCGTCGATGAAGTCGATACACATGACCAAATGTTCGAGCAGTTTGGTGTTAAAGTTTTTGTTGACCCGAAAAGTCTAGTTTATCTTGAAGGTATGGAGATGGACTACGTGAAAAACGGTCTCAATGAAGGCTTCGAATTTAACAACCCGAATAAAAAAGGCGAATGTGGCTGTGGTGAATCTTTCACCGTTTAAACACCCACTTCCCTCTCTTTTGGTGATTAAAACAGTGTAAAATGCACTGTTTTAATTGCATTTAAGCAGTCACTTTTTGCATATCTATCGCGCGGATCCGATCTCCCATGAATCATTTTGAGTTGTTCAACCTCCCTGTAGCACTCGATATTGATTTGGCCGCTTTAAAAAATGAATTTTTAAAGTTGCAGCAACAATATCATCCAGATAAAGCCGAAGACAAAGATCAGGCTCTGATTAAATCGAGCGAGATCAATCAGGCATTCAAGGCTTTATCCAATGTTGATAGCCGCGCTGCTTATCTCTTGAGTCTGAAAAAACAGGATTATCACCTGGATCAATCCATCAGTGATTTTGAATTTCTTCAAGATGCCCTGGAAATTCGTGAACAGCTGGACGATGCTACATCTGCCGACGATCTGCAATCTTTAAAAGTTGAAGTTCAACAATGGATTGACGGTTTAGTCCGTGAATTCAAAATCGACTATGAAGATGAAGACTGGGGCGAAGCTCGCGATACCGTGCGTAAATTGCGTTTCTTTGTCAAGGTATTGGCTGACATCGACAAAGCTGAAGATCGTTTTCTGGATGATGACAGCTTTGATTTAGATGATGATTTTTAATTCGTTTTGATTTTATTTTTTAATTTTTAGTTCTAAGGATGTAACACAATGGCTCTCTTGCAAATTGCAGAACCCGGTCAATCAAGTGCACCGCATGAACACCGCATCGCAATTGGTATTGACTTAGGTACAACGCATTCATTGGTTGCCACAGTACTTTCAGGTAAAGCCAAAGTACTCAATGACCAACAAGGTCGCGTGTTACTTCCCTCTATTGTGCACTATAGTCATAATAATACCCAATATGGCGATGAAGCCAAAGCTTTTATTACTACAGATCCTAAAAACACCATTGTTTCGGTAAAGCGTTTTATGGGTCGCTCGGCTGCCGACATTAAATTCCAGCACCCCTATACACTCGTGGGTGAAGCAAATGAAATGCCCGCTTTTGAAACGGCTCAAGGACGTAAAACTCCGGTAGAAATTTCAGCTGAAATTTTAAAACAGCTGAAAGACCGTGCGGAAAGCAGCTTAAATAATCCGGTCAATGGCGCTGTCATTACAGTACCGGCTTATTTTGATGAAGCACAACGTCAGGCAACCCGTGATGCAGCTCAACTTGCTGGCTTAAATGTTTTACGCTTGCTCAATGAGCCGACGGCTGCGGCTGTGGCTTATGGTTTAGATCAGGAAACCAATCTGGCTCACGATCAAAACTATGTGATTTATGACTTGGGTGGTGGTACTTTTGACGTTTCGATTCTGCGTTTCTCGCAAGGTGTATTTGAGGTTCTAGCAACCGGTGGTCATACTGCACTGGGTGGTGATGACCTAGATCGTCTAATTGTGAAATGGGCTAAAAAACAGCTCAATGTTGAAACTCTAGATGATGCTGAATATGCGCATTTCATTGTTTCTGCACGTAAAGCCAAAGAAGCCCTGTCTGATGCTGAATCGGTTGAGCTGAAAGTTTTAGATCAAAGCCTAACGCTAGATCGCGCAAGCTTTGAAGAGATCATCAAAGTTGCTTTGGATAAAACCATCAGTGTCTGCAAACGCGTGATGCGCGATGCCAAACTAGAACTAGACGATATTAAAAATGTAGTGTTAGTCGGTGGTTCAACACGTTCGTATGCAGTTCAAAAAGCCGTGCGTGAAGTATTCAATCAGGAACCGCTATGCACAATTAATCCAGATGAAGTAGTTGCAATTGGTGCATCAATTACAGCCAATCAACTGATTGGCAACTCTAAAGATGGTTCTTTGTTATTGGACGTGACTCCACTCTCGCTTGGTCTTGAAACCATGGGTGGTTTGGTGGAACGTTTAATTTCACGTAATACTGCCATTCCGGTCGCACGACGTCAGGAATTTACCACTTATCAAGATGGTCAAACTGCCATGCTGATTCACGTGGTACAAGGTGAACGTGATCTGGTTGAACATTGCCGTAGCTTGGGCCGTTTTGTCTTGCATGGCATTCCGCCAATGACCGCTGGTCAGGCACGTATTGAAGTCACCTTCCAGGTGGATGCTGATGGCTTACTGACTGTTGCTGCCAAAGAAACTACTTCGGGTATACATGCACAAATTGACATTAAACCATCCTACGGTTTATCAGATGCCGATACAGAACGCTTACTGATTGATGGTTTCAAATATGCTGAAGAAGATAAGAACCTTCGTCATTTGCAAGAAACCAAGGTTGAAGCAAAACGTGAACTTGAAGCGCTGGAACAGGCATTAAAAGCGGATGCTCAACTGCTATCTACAGATCAGCTGGCACAGTTGCAACAAACCAAAGCTAAGCTTGAAGTTCAACTCGAAACTACAGATATCAAAGCTATTGAACAGGCTGTAGAACAGCTTAAAATACACAGTGATGCTTTTGCAGCTGCGCGTATGAATCAACATATTGATGCAGCTTTAAAAGGTACTAAACTTGATGACTGGTCAAACTCGGACAAATAAATAGGAAAAAATTATGCCACGTATTAAAGTTCTTCCACATGCGCAAATTTGCCCTAATGGTGCTGAGTTTGAAGTTGAACAGGATGCCAACCTGTGCGAAAGCCTGCTAAAAAATGGCATCAAGATTGAACATGCCTGTGATATGTCTTGTGCATGTACCACTTGTCATGTCGTTGTTCGTAAAGGATTTGACAGCCTGGAAGAAATGACGGATGTCGAAGCAGATTTACTCGATCGTGCCTGGGGCTTGGAACCAGATTCGCGTCTTTCTTGCCAAGTGAAAATTGTCGATGAAGACCTGGAAGTTGAAATTCCCAAATATACAATTAACCACGCCTCTGAAAATCATTAATTGATTTAGAGATGAAAAACCACGCAATTGCGTGGTTTTTTATATTTAAGCTTAGGCTAAATAAATATTTCTAATGATACTGCTGGTCTTTCCGATCTTCCACTACATCTTCCAGACTCAGCTTTACAATCCCTTCTGAATTGGTCATTTTTTGCTGTTTTTCAATGCGCTTAATCATTTTTTCCAACACCTGGATCAGCTCTGGATATTCATAATTTTGCACTTCATCCAGATTCAGCAATAAATGAAAGCCTTTATATTCATAATCAAACCAGCGCTGATAATCTGATTTACGCGAAGTATATTTTTCCATGACCTGCCAAGTCTTGACTGGAGCTTGAATACCCTTAAGTCTGATCGGTGCTTTGGGCGCACACAAATAATCATTTTTAATTAAATTATAGGTTTCATCTGAAATCAAAATTTCATCTACCGCTGCCGCACTTTGTAATCGTGCTGCCAAATTGGCATCGCGGCCAACAATGGTATAAGCCATACGATGCGCCGCACCATAGTTACCCACGTGACAATATCCGGTACTGATCCCCATACGAATATGCAAGGCCGGATAACCCATTTTAATCCAGCGCTCTCTGAGCAGTTTCATTTGCTGACGCATGTCAATCGCCATGTCCAGACAAGTTTTTGCATCTTGCTCGACACCTTGCGAGATCGGATCACCAAAGAAAATCAGAATGGCATCACCCATAAACTTGTCGACTGTCGCTTCATACTGCTTGGCAATTTCCGTCATATGACTGAGATAGTCATTCAGCAAGAATGCCAAATCATCTGGAATCAGCGTTTCTGAAAGTTCGGTAAAGCCTTGAATATCTGAAAAGAAAATGGTCATTTTTTTTCGTTTATATTCAATTTTGGCTTCCGATTCCCCTTTCATAATCGACTGCCACAACTGCACAGGTGCATAGCGGCTAAGCTGGTTGGCAAACTCCATATAACGATTCATTTGATCATAATAATAGGATTTGCGATTACTAATATGTTGAATCTGACTACTTTGGTAAAAACTGCCCACACCAAAAAAAGTAATTAAACAGATAAAGCCAAGTACGGTTAATTCACCGGTGGTTTGTTCAAAATACTCACCAAAACCAAAAATCAGAATATTACATAGATAAAAATTTGCTATTCCAATTAAGCTTGCTAATGAAACCACTAAAAAAGAAATCTTGTTAGTGATTGCGGTATATAAAATGACAAACAGTGAAATAAAAGTCAGAACCAGGTTTAAATGAATAGCAGATAAAATAACTGAAATAACAACAACATCAGTAATAAATAAGACACTGCGTTTTATATTGGAATTATAACGATACTGTAGCCAGGTCGATAATTTCGGCGTGACCAGAAAAATAAACAGCAGAAAAAAAGGAATATAAATTTGGTATTGAGTGTCAGATGTCGTGTAATGATAGACAATCATCAGCAAAGACAACATGATATATCCCATCAAACGATGAAAATATTCAAATTGTCTTGGTTCTTTTCTAATCCAGTCGTCTAATGACACTCAATTCCTCCTGATCCGAGCCTTTACACCATAAATTCCATACTATGGCTTTCGATGACCAGAAATTAATCCATGCGCCAGTCAAATGGCATGTCACCCTGACCGCGTAATGCAAGCATCAGGGTTTGACGCATATGCGCAAGAACTTCATTGGTATAAGGAACTGCAGGTGTACCCCAAACTGGTTTTGGCCAGGCCACGTCATTTTGGTAACGAACCACATGATGAAAATGCAATTGCGGAACCATGTTTCCTAATGCCGCGACATTCATTTTGTCTGCGCGGAATACGCGTGCAAGCTGACTGGATAACCAGCTAGATTCACGCAGGAATTGTTCCTGGTCGGCCTGACTTAATTCATATAATTCACTCACGCCAGGTACGCGTGGAATTAAGATGAGCCACGGAAATTGCATATCATTCATTAAACGACATGTTGACAGTGGAAAGTCGCCTACAAAAAAAGTATCTTGAGCAAGTTGTGGATGCAAACTAAACATATCTTTATAAATTATGCAAAATTAGAATGATGGCTAATACTATCACATACAATGGGACCTGAATATTCTATGCAATGGGTTTCATTACAAATAAACCACTATTTACACTGAACAAGCCAGTACGCTTGAATTTAATAAATTTCTTTAAAAAATCAAGTGCTTCATGACTAGAATGATTCAAATCCGGGCAATTATAAAAATGAGTGCATAATATTTATGCACCCTGCAGCAGATCAGCGAATTTCTTTTAATAAATTATCCAGTAAATCGACAATGAACTGGATACGTTTTTGATAATCTTCCAGCATCACCATCACTTTTAAACGCTGTCCGCCATCCATACGGAAAAAAGTCGGATGTTTTTGCATCATCTGAATAATGCTGATGGCCTGTACCGGCGTATCGGGTGAAAATTCAATATGACCACCATGCGAACTGATATCCACTTTAGTTATGCCAAGCTGCTCTGCCTTGAGACGAATCTGATGCACAGCAAACAACTGTTTCACTGGTTGAGGCGGCACACCAAAACGGTCAATCAACTCCATACGAATATTATCGAGTTTTTCCTGCGTATCGGTATTACTGATCCGTTTATATAACAACAAACGCTGATGCACATCTCCCAGATATTCATCTGGAATCAGCGCCGGCATATGCAGATTGATTTCGGCAATTAAGGACAATGGTGCATCGAAGTTCGGAGTTTTACCTTTCTGAATGGCTTTGGTGGCTTTTTCCAGCATTTCCATATACAGGCTATAACCAATGGCTTGCATGGAACCACTTTGCTGCTCGCCTAAAAGCTCACCCGCACCACGAATTTCCAGATCTTCCGTCGCCAGCATGAAACCTGCGCCTAAATTTGATGCACGCTGAATGGCATCCAGACGTTTTTCTGCATCACCTTTCAAACCTTTGAGTGAGGGCACTAGCAGATAAGCATAAGCCTGATGATGAGAGCGTCCCACACGGCCACGCAACTGGTGTAACTGTGCAAGGCCTAACTTGTCTGCACGTTCAATCAAGATGGTATTGGCATTGGGAACATCAATCCCGGTTTCAATAATGGTTGAACAGACCAGAACATTGTATTCCTTGTGATAGAACTGCTGCATCACCTGCTCCAGTTCACGTTCCCGCATTTGCCCGTGGGCAACCGCTACCCGCGCTTCAGGCACCAGCTCGCGAATATTTTCCGCCGCTCGTTCAATGCTATCGACTTCATTATGCAAGAAATAAACCTGCCCGCCACGCAGCAATTCACGCAGAATTGCCTCTTTAATCGATTCATTGGTCTGTTCCTGCACAAAGGTTTTCACAGCCAAACGGCGTGCTGGCGGGGTGGCGATAATCGACAGATCACGCATTCCGCTAAAAGCCATATTTAAGGTACGCGGGATTGGCGTAGCCGTCAGGGTCAGCATATCGACATCTGCCCGCATGGCCTTAATCCGCTCCTTGTCACGCACGCCGAAACGGTGTTCTTCATCGACAATCATCAGACCCAGGTTTTTAAACTGGATACTTTCCTGCAAAATTTTATGCGTACCAATCACAATATCGACTTTACCCTCTGCCAAATCTTCAATGGTTTTCGTATGCGATTTGCTTGAACCAAAACGGGAAAGCACTTCAATACGAATTGGCCAATCGGCAAAACGGTCTCTAAAGGATTCATAGTGCTGCTGTGCCAGCAAGGTCGTCGGAACCAGAACCGCCACCTGCTTGTTGTTTTGTACCGCTAAAAATGCAGCGCGCATCGCCACTTCGGTCTTACCAAAGCCCACATCGCCACATACCAGACGATCCATCGGTTTGGCCAGCTGCATATCGTGCAGGGTTGCTTCAATCGCATTGGCCTGATCCAGGGTTTCCTCATAGGCAAAACCACTGGCAAACTGCATATAAGGACTTTGTTCCAGCTCAAAGCTAAAGCCGGGTTTAGACTGACGACGTGCCTGTATATGCAACAGTTCAGCGGCAACATCATGAATCTGTTCCAAGGCCTTACGTTTGGCCTTGTTCCAGGCATCAGTGCCTAATTTATGTAATGGCGCTAAATCGGGGTCGCCGCCACTATAACGGCTGATCAAATGCAGATTAGTGACCGGAACATACACTTTGGCAGCATCGGCATAATCCAGCTGTAAAAATTCGTGGTCTTGATCATCAATACTTAAAGTGACTAAACCGGCATAACGCCCCACACCATAATCAATATGCACTACCGGTGCGCCAATACTCAGCTCGGTTAAACTGCGGATTAAAAATTCTTCCGACACTTCCTGCTGACGTTTACGGCGGCGCTGCACTACGCGATGTTCATAAAGCTGATTTTCAGAAATCACGGTGAGGTGATCAGGAATTACCAAACCACGATCAAGGGGTGCGCTGGTAATGGCTATAGCATGTAAGGATTTTCTAAACTCTGCAAAATTTTCAACACTGGGAATGTCACCCAAGGCAGGACGTAAAGCATCCTTTAAGGTTTCACGGCGACCTGCACTTTCAGCAACCAACAGTACCGGATGATTTGCCGCATCAATATACTTTTTAACCGCTGAAAAAGGTTTTTCCTGTTTAGGGTCAACCGGTAAACGCGGTGGCAATTCGGTATTGAGATTCAGGACTCCGGTTTTCTCTACAAATTCTTCGGGTGAGGCAATGATTCTGGCAAACTGATTCAGCTGTTCCAAGACCTGATTCGGTTGCAGGAATATCTCTTCAGGCGACAAAATAGGATGATCGACATTATGGCGACGGTCTTCATAGCGTCGAACCACATCTTTCCAGAAACTGCTTAATCCTTCATCCAGATGTTTATCTGTAATGACAATGCCATTCTGTGGTAAATACGCCATCAGGGTACTTTGTGTTTGCATCGCTTCTTTGCTAAAGAATAAGGGGAAATAAAACTCCAGTCCCGGAGAAGCAATACCTTCTAAAACATCTTGATAGATTGGATTTTTCTTCGGATTGGCGTTCGGAAAACTTTCTGCATAACGGTCACGAAAAGTAGAACGCCCTTCTTTGAGTGGAAATTCCTTGGCAGGCAATACCGAAAACTGTTGCAGATTTTGAGTGGTTCTTTGCGTTTCAGGATCAAAGAATTTCAAGCTTTCAATTTCATCGTCAAACAAATCAATGCGGATCGGGGAATTTTGACCGGATGCATAAATATCCATGATGCTGCCACGTACCGCAAACTCACCATGATCATAAACGGTATCAACCAAATGATAGCCCGCCTGGATCAAACGCATTTTTTGTTGTTCTAATTCAAACTTTTGTCCAATTTTAATATCGAAATGTTCACCCAATACCCACGACGTCGGAGCGACACGCTGCACGAGCGTTGAGGCAGATAAAAGCAACACGCCCTGCTTCGGCATATTCGATAAAATTGAAAGACGTTCTGATACGATATCTTGATGAGGCGATAACCGGTCATACGGTAGAATTTCCCAATCCGGGAAAATGGTCGGTTTTATCCCGTAAAATTCCAGTTCACTTTCCAACTGTCCCAAATGCTGATTGTTTCTGGCAATCACAATGAATAACTGCTTATTTTGCGTCGCTATTTCTTTGAACAATAAAGATGCAGATGAGCCTTGTAAATTACCGACCCAGCGTTTTTCGCCTGCTTTTAATTGCTGCAGATTTAATTGGGAAATTTGTTGTTGGAACATGTATATAGCTTTTGGTCTAAATGACATGAGCAGTATATTAGCATGGGTTTTTTCTTGGTTGAGTTATTTTTCTATGCGACCTATTTTTCCATCTAAATCCTTTTAGATGCTGAATCTTCAAGGCCTGTTTCCCCATTATTTTTCGCGTAAGAAGTTACGATAATAGTCATTCAGCTTTTTAATAATTTGCTTCAACTGCAACAAATTTTCTTCAGTGTTGCCTAAACGCGCTACAAAGCGTTGACTGGCAATTTCCAGATCAATTTTTTCATTGATAATCATGGCAGTAAAATACAATTCTTTTAAATCATCAAACTGGGTTAATTTTCGATTCGAGAAATACGACAAACGCTCTGACCATTCATTCAGCACAATACCATCGACGATATAACCCTGTTCTTTAGTGAATTGGATATTATTTTCTTCTAGAAAAAGTTGTTCAGTAGATGGCTTGGAACTTTTAAACAGTCTTGAACTGGTAAATAGTCCAGTAAGTTTATTCAACATAAGCATTATATTTATTAAAAATCCTGACTATTTTAACTCTGAGCGGCTTTATCTTCAGCATTATTTTTCATAAAAAGGCAGCAGCTTAAACTGCTGCCTTTTCGGTACGACAATGATTAATTTTTTGCACAGCGCGAATTAACTCACTTGTGCCAATAGCTGATGTTGTGCGGTCACTTCTGAAACCAGATTGCTAAAGGCAAATATTTCATCTAGCTGTTCTTGGGTCAGTAATTCCTGCTCCAAGACAATCTGTTGAATGGTTTTGTTTTCCGCAATACATTGCTTGCCAATTTCATCACATTTGGCATGACCCAGAATTGGATCGAGCAAAGTTACAATGCCGACACTGCGCATCACAGCGTCATAACACACCTGCTCATTGGCCTGAATGCCCTGAATGCATTTATGATCCAAACTCCAAATGGCCTGGGTTAACAATTCAATCGATTCATTAATTGAAATCGCGATGACCGGTTCCATTACATTTAACTGTAATTGTCCCGCTTCTGCAGCCATGGTCACGGTTAAATCATTCCCGATCACCCTATAAGCAATTTGATTCACCACTTCAGGAATCACCGGGTTAATTTTGGCAGGCATAATCGATGAGCCGGCTTGTAATTCCGGTAAGCGAATTTCGGCCAGACCGGTACGCGGACCTGAACTCAACAAGCGCAAGTCATTACAGATTTTTGAAAGTTTAACCGCAAGTCGTTTCAGCGTACTGGATAAAATAATAAATACGCCACAATCACTGGTGGCTTCCACATAATCTTCCGCACCGATTAAATTCAGTCCGCTAATTTTGCTTAAAGACTCGATGGCTTCGTGCGCATAGCCTTGTGGAGTGTTTATTCCCGTACCAATCGCGGTGGCACCTAAATTTACTTCCAGTAAGAGTTCACGTGTGCGCTGAATCAGCCGAATATCTTCTTTTAATAAGGTTGCAAAAGCACGAAATTCTTGTCCCAAAGTCATCGGAACAGCATCTTGTAATTGGGTACGTCCCATTTTTAACACAAACTGAAACTCTGCAACCTTTATATGCAGCGTATCAATCAATTTTTGAATCTGAAACAGTAAATCATCCAGACTATAATAAGTTGCCAAGCGTAAAGCGGTTGGATACACGTCATTGGTCGATTGAGACTTATTGACATGATCATTCGGGTGAATATGATCATATTGCCCCTTATGAAAACCCAAATGCTCGAGGGCAATATTGGCCAAGACCTCATTGGTGTTCATATTAATAGAGGTACCTGCTCCGCCTTGATAAACATCTAAAGGAAAAGCCTCACTCCATTTTTCTGGAGATTCGATTAACTTGTTACAAGCCAGCTGAATCGCCTGGCTGACTTGTTCAGAAATTTTGCTAAATTTTAAATTGGTCTGTGCTGAGGCTTTTTTGACTTGAGCCAAAGCCCGAATAAAATGCGGCTGATTTCCGACTTTCTGATTAGAGATTTGAAAATTCTCTAAAGCTCTTAAAGTATGAATGCCGTAATAACATGCTGCTGGAACTTCCTTTGCTCCCAACAAATCACGTTCTATTCTTGTATTATCGCTTTGAACTGTAGACACTTTAAATATACTCACATGTATGCACTAGAATTGTGCAATTGAAAAATATTAAAGCTTTGCTGTATTTTGAATATTGTAAAAAGATATTTATTTGGCAAGGCTCTATAACGAATTACAGCAGCTTTGTAGCTGTGTAAGCACTTGTAACTACACTTCCGCTTCCCATTTTTTTCATCAAAAAATTAAGCTTAAAAAGCTTTAAGGCCGATTCTTGATTCACAGTAGACAATTCTCTGAACAAGATGAATGACATTAAACACCATATTTATAATAAATTGATTTTACTATCTTTTTTACTTTGTATCTAAAAATACATTCCGCTACACAACATGTCATTAAATCCCCTAGAAATGTTACAGAAGGTAATTTCAATTTTATGTTTGAATCAGCGCCTTACTGAATATGGATAAAAATTCATCTTGGACAGATGTATTTCTAAGGACACAAGGATGGGCAAATGAGTCAACTGAACCCGACATTAATCACATTTATTTTATATATCATTGCCATGGTCGGTATAGGGCTGTATGCCTATAAAGCCACCACTGACTTCTCGGATTATATTCTCGGTGGGCGTAGTCTAGGCAGTGTGGTTACCGCCCTGTCTGCCGGTGCATCCGATATGAGCGGCTGGCTGCTGATGGGTTTGCCTGGAGCGATTTATCTTTCAGGTTTATCTGAAGCGTGGATTGCCATTGGCCTGATTATTGGTGCATGGCTGAATTGGCTGCTGGTTGCCGGTCGCTTACGGGTGCATACCGAAATTCAGAATAATGCCTTAACCCTGCCGGATTATTTCACTAGTCGTTTTGCCGATCGTAAACGTGTACTACGTATTATTTCGGCTTTGGTGATTCTGGTGTTTTTCTCGATTTATTGTGCGTCCGGCATGGTCGCAGGTGCGCGATTATTCGAAAGTATTTTTGGCATGTCTTATACCACTGCGCTCTGGATTAGCGCCATTGCAACCATTAGTTATGTCTGTATCGGTGGTTTTCTTGCAATTAGCTGGACGGATACCTTTCAGGCAGGCCTGATGATTTTTGCGCTGCTGCTTACACCCATTATGGCTTATCTGGCACTGGGTGATCATAGTCAGCAGTTGGCAAGCGTGATTGAAACAGCCCGCCCACATGCCACTAATATGCTTTCAGGTTTGAGTACGGTTGCCATTTTATCTTCCCTGGCTTGGGGCTTAGGCTATTTTGGACAACCGCATATTCTGGTGCGTTTTATGGCAGCCGATTCGGTGAAGACCATTCCTGCTGCACGCCGTATTGGCATGAGCTGGATGATTTTATGTTTAGGCGGTGCAGTCGGTGCCGGTTTTATTGGCATTGCCTACTTCCAGCAGCATGCCGAACTGGCAAGCGTGGTATCACAGAACCCGGAAACCATTTTTATGGAACTGACCAAAATCCTGTTTAATCCATGGATTGCAGGGATTATTTTGGCTGCGATTTTAGCCGCAGTGATGAGTACGCTCAGCTGTCAGCTTTTGGTCTGTTCAAGTACCTTGACTGAAGATTTATATAAATCATTTCTACGCAAAAATGCTTCACAAAAGGAACTGGTCTGGGTAGGACGCCTGATGGTTTTAGCCATTGCCGTTCTCGCCATTACGCTTGCAAGTAACCCGAACAGTAAAGTTTTAGGTCTGGTGGCTTATGCCTGGGCAGGATTTGGTGCTGCATTTGGTCCGCTGATCATCTTGTCTTTATTCTGGAAACGCATGACCTTAAACGGCGCAATTGCTGGAATTATTATCGGTGCCATGACGGTTATCTTGTGGAAAAACACTATGGCCAGTACGGGACTGTATGAGATTATTCCAGGCTTTATTCTGTCATTTGTCAGCATTGTCGTGGTGAGTTTACTGGAAAAAGCCCCCTCTCAGGACGTGATTCAGCGTTTTGAACAGGCAGATGAGTTGTATAAAAAAGAAATGGCCGAACTGCAACATGGAATACCAACTCAACCTGAAAATTCTTGATAAATTGCGGATGAACTGTATCAAAATTTGAATGCGATATAAGGGGCTTATGCCCCTTTGTTTTATTTTTGCCCTTTGCTTTTCAGATATATCTTTGAACTTTCTTTAATCACTTCCATTACCGGATAACTGCGTGTTTCTTTTATCCCAGGCAATTGCCACAACACCTGGCCGGAAATTCTGCGGAATTCTTCCATATTGGCGCAGCGGATTTTCACCACAAAATCAAACCCGCCGCTGATCATATGACATTCCACAATTTCAGGATATTGCATGATTGCATCGGAAAATTCTTCCAAAACATTGGGTGTGGTTTTATCCAGTAAAATTTCTACAAACACCACAAAACTGGCATTCAGCATGTCAGGATTCAGCTTGGCTTCATAGCCTAAAATAAAACCGTCTTTGGCTAATTTTTGCACCCGCGCCAGTGCTGCAGTGGCTGATAAATTGACTGCTTCAGCCAGTTTGATATTTGAAATTCGTCCATCATTTTGCAGAATATCTAAAATTTTGATATCCGTTCTGTCCAAAGTAAAAATCGGGCTCGTCATCTGAATTATTCTCTAAAATGAATAAAAATTATAGTGAGTTATTCGGCATCCTTTCTGTAATCATAAATTATATAAGGTATTTGACTCAACAAAAAATTGGCAGTCACAGGACGTTGGCATGAATATGATGGATACAGAAACCCGCTTCGACGAAGCTAAACCTCACTTTGAATACATTACTGAATTCAAAGAAAAGAATGATTATGAAGTTGAGGTTAATACTGCCTGGCGCCGTGCTGAACCCGAGTGTGTTGAAAACCTGCTTGAATATAGCCAGATTTCTGAACAACTGAATCAACGTATTTATGATCTGGCTTTTAACTTGGCTCACACATTGCGTGAACGTAAAAGCTCGAATGGTAAAGCCGGGATCGTTCAGGGTTTATTGCAAGAATTTTCATTGTCTTCGCAAGAAGGCATTGCGCTAATGTGTCTGGCCGAAGCCTTGCTTCGAATTCCAGACAGTGCCACTCGTGACCTGTTGATTCGCGACAAAATTAATCAGGGCAACTGGAAAGAACATGTCGGGCAAAGTAGCCTGATGTTCGTCAACGCTGCGGCTTGGGGCCTCATGCTGACCGGCAAACTGATGGAAACGCCAAAACAGAAAAGTTTATCCAGTGTACTGACCGGGCTGTTAGCACGTAGTGGTCGCGGTATTATCCGTAAAGCGGTAGATGTGGCAATGCGGATGATGGGTGAACAGTTCGTTACTGGTGAAACCATTCAAGAAGCGCTAGAACACGCAGAACCTTTAGAAGATAAAGGTTTCCGTTATTCTTATGACATGCTCGGTGAAGCGGCACTCACAGAATATGATGCTGAACGTTATTATCAAGATTATAGCAATGCCATCCATGCCATCGGTCAAGCTTCACAAGACAAAGATGTTTATGAGGGCCCTGGCATTTCGATCAAGCTATCTGCCCTGCATCCGCGCTATCAACGTGCACAAATCAGCCGCGTGCATGACGAGCTATACCCTAAAGTCCTGCAATTGGCGGAACTGGCGAAACGCTACAATATTGGTTTAAACATTGATGCCGAAGAATCTGAGCGTCTGGAAATTTCCCTAGAATTATTAGAACGCCTGTGTTTTGAGCCTAGCCTTGCCGACTGGAAAGGTATTGGCTTTGTGATTCAGGCCTATCAGAAACGTTGTTTCAACGTGGTTGATTACGTGGTGGATTTAGCAAAACGCAGTCAAAAACGCTTGATGATTCGTCTGGTTAAAGGTGCTTACTGGGATAGCGAAATCAAGAAAGCCCAGATTGATGGCATGACCGATTATCCTGTGTTTACCCGTAAGGTGCATACCGATTTATCTTATATTGCCTGTGCCAAAAAACTCCTGGCTGCCCCACAGCAGATTTACCCGCAGTTTGCGACGCACAATGCCCAGACCCTTGCCACGATTTACCATCTGGCCGATCCAGAGCAATACTACAGCGGTCAGTATGAATTCCAGTGTCTGCATGGCATGGGCGAACCACTGTATGAGCAGGTGGTTGGCGATAAAATGGATCACAAACTGGGCGTGCCTTGCCGTATTTATGCTCCAGTCGGTAACCATGAAACACTCCTGGCATATCTGGTAAGACGCTTACTGGAAAATGGTGCCAATACCTCTTTCGTGAATCGTATTGCGGATAAATCCTTAAAAATTGAAGATCTGATTGAAAATCCACACTCAGAAATTTTGAAAAATGCCGCCCAAGAATCACAGCTTGGTCAAAAGCACCCTGCTATTCCCTTGGCACCTGATTTGTACGGCGATACCCGTCCAAACTCGGCCGGTTTAGATTTAGCCAATGATCATGACCTGACCGACCTCAACCAGACTGCACACAACCTGAGTCAGCAGCAATGGCAAGCTCAGGCTTTGGGTCAAAACCTCAGTAGCGAAGATCATCTGACTGATGAAAACTCAGAATTCATCACCATTTTAAATCCTGCAAATCACTCTGATGTCGTCGGCTCTGTGCAAGAAGCAACTGCTCTACAAGTGAATCTGGCATTAGATAATGCAGTCGGTGCCCAAGCCGAATGGACAAATACGCCAAAAAATATACGTGCCGCTTGTTTGCAACGCGCTGCAGATATTATGCAATCGCGTTTACAAGAATTGATGATTCTATTGTGCCGTGAAAGTGGCAAAACCTATGCCAATGCCATTGCAGAAGTTCGTGAAGCTGTCGATTTCCTGCGTTATTACGCTGCGCAAATGATCGATCTGGATGATGACGCCGTGATTCAACCCTTGGGCACGGTGTTATGTATCAGTCCGTGGAACTTCCCTTTGGCTATTTTCACTGGACAGATTGCAGCGGCGCTGGTTGCCGGAAATACCGTACTTGCAAAACCAGCTGAGCAGACACCGCTAATTGCCGCACAAGCCATCCAAATCTTATGGCAAGCCGGTATTCCTCAAGATGTACTGCAACTGCTTCCCGGACAAGGTGAAACCGTCGGTGCACAATTAAGTGAGGATGCGCGTATTCAGGGGATCATGTTTACCGGTTCAACCGATGTGGCTAAAATTTTGCAAAAGACCCTTGCGCAACGACTCAGCACTTCGGGTCAACCGATTCCTTTGATCGCAGAAACGGGCGGTCAAAACGCCATGATTGTGGATTCATCCGCATTGACTGAACAAGTGATTCTAGATGTGGTGAGTTCGGCTTATGATAGCGCCGGGCAACGTTGCTCTGCCTTACGTGTGCTCTGCGTGCAGGAAGATAATGCAGATAGTGTCATCAATATGCTAAAAGGCGCGATGCAACAACTGCGTGTCGGTAATCCATTACTGTTAAAAACCGATATCGGCCCGGTGATTGATCTTGAAGCGCAAAGCAATATTCAAAAACATATTGATCAAATGCGCAGTAAAGGTCATCCCGTCCATCAATTGATGCTGAATGCAACACAGGATCCATCTTTAACAGAAGGCACTTTTATTCCGCCTACTTTAATTGAATTACCAAATCTGGATGATTTGCAGCGAGAAGTGTTTGGTCCGGTCTTGCATGTGATTCGCTATAAATACGGTCAATTAGAACAGCTACTTGAACAGATCAATGCCAAAGGTTATGGACTCACCATGGGACTGCATACCCGTATTGATGAAACCATCCAGACCGTGATTGCACATGCCGAAGTCGGTAACTTATACATCAACCGTAATATTGTCGGTGCAGTGGTCGGCGTTCAGCCCTTTGGCGGTGAAGGCTTATCCGGTACCGGACCTAAAGCAGGCGGTCCGATCTATCTATACCGTTTGATGCAGCACTGTTCAGCAAAAAAACTGGCTCAGCCTTTTGCAACTCAGGCACAAGCCACACAGCCAGCACATCAGCCTTTATACGAGATTTTTTATACTTGGGCTGAAAAAACTTTTCCTCAATATCATTTAAAACCTTGCCCTGATTTTTGTTCTGGTCATCATTATGAATTGCAAGGGCCGACCGGTGAAAGCAATCAATACCTGGTGTTACCAAGAAAACATGTGCTTTCTTTAGCCGATCAGGAACAGGATCAAATTCAGCAATTGGCTGCAATTTTTGCGGTCGGCAGTCAGCCTGTGGTGCTGACTGAAAATACTTTTGTGCTCAAATGTCTACCTCAAATGCCGAAAGAAATTGCTGATCGTTTTGCCGTGATCCAGAACATTGAAACCGGTGATTTTGATGCAGTGTTACATCACGGCACCAAAGCCCAACTGCAAAAGTTGCAACATCAGATTGCTGCACGTTCAGGTGCGATTATTGGCATCACCCATTTGCAACCGCTTGACTACGATATTCCTTTAGAGCGTTTGGTTATTGAGCGTGCCATCAGCATTAATACCGCGGCCGCAGGAGGAAATGCCAGCCTGATGACTTTAACTTAAAGCTAAATCTAAAAGCTGAATTTCTGCGCTTAATCCTATAACTCAATGTTTTTCCTCTTTACCAAGTCAACTTCTCCCTGGTCTGGTTGACTTGGTTTCTTTTTGATTCCGAAACCGTTCTAACACTGCTGATTTTTGTCTTTTAATCAACCTCCGCCTTGTTCATACGCAAGATCAAAAAACATATTTGAATTTAAGTTCAAACTGTATATTTCTGCTGCTTATTGGGGAATAAGTTTAGTCATCTGATGCAAACTTTGTTACCATCCCTGTTTTCAATGTGTTTGTGATTTTTACTGCATATGACTTCAGCTTATCAGTTACAACTTGATGCCAAGATTGCACGTATTTCTGCTCAATTTGCCGAGTTTAATCCTCCTTCTTTAGAAGTATTTCCGTCGCCTGAACAAAACTTCCGTATGCGCGCAGAATTCCGTATTTGGCATACTGATGACGATATGTTCTATGCGATGTTTGAACGCAGTGAAGATCAGCAAAAACAGGTCATTCGCATTGACGAATTCCCGATTGCGGATAAAAGCATTAATCAGCTGATGCCAATTTTGCTGCAAGAACTCAAAAGCAATGCGGTATTGTCTAAACGCTTGTTTGAAGTTCACTTTTTGGCGACATTAAAAGGGGAAATGCTGGTTTCATTGGTTTATCGCTGTCCGCTGGATGCCGAATGGGAAAGCTTGGCAAAACAGCTGGCTGAAAAACTGAATATCAAAATAATTGGTCGTAGCCGCGGTCAGAAAGTAGTACTCAGTGATGAATTTGTAGTAGAAGAATTGCAAGTATTTGATCGTACGTATCAATATAAGCAAATTGAAAGCAGCTTTACCCAGCCGAATGCTCAAGTCTGCCAAAAAATGCTGGAATGGGCATGCAATGCTGCTGAACAGTCCGATAAAGACTTACTGGAATTGTACTGTGGCAATGGTAATTTCACCCTACCGCTGTCCACCAAGTTCAAGCGCGTACTGGCTACTGAACTGGCCAAATCATCTGTTTATGCAGCACAGTGGAATATTGAACAAAACCAGATTGATAATATTCAGGTAGCACGTTTATCGGCTGAAGAATTTACTGAGGCCTATAATGGTGAGCGTGAATTCCGCCGTTTGCAGGAAGCAGAAATCGATATCTCCAGTTATGATTTTGATACGGTATTTGTCGATCCGCCGCGTGCAGGTATTGATGATGAAACGTTAAAACTGATCCAACGTTTTGAACGCATCATTTATATTTCGTGTAATCCGGATACTTTAGAGGACAATTTGAAGACCTTATCAACCACGCATAAAATTACCAAATTTGCGATGTTTGACCAGTTTCCTTATACCCATCACGTCGAATCAGGTGTACTCTTGGAAAAGATTTAAACAATTTATTTCATTGTAAAGTCTGAATCTGTTTTTACCTCAATGAAGCTCAACTGAGCTTCATTTTTATTTCATTGAAAATAAATCATTTATAAATAATTCCGAATAGTAAATCTCATAATATCGTTAAAGTGTTCGGTTATTATCGGAAAATTAAAGGCTCAATTGCTCTTTTTATGGCTTTAGCAGGCTTGTATTATTCAAAAATTTGGATATATTTCGATCTATATTAGGTTGCATATGAAGGCTCTATGAGTTTTTGGCAAAAGCTGTTTTCTGCTAATCAACAGCAAAACGAACACAAGAATCAAATCACTTGTGTCGAAAATGATTGCTCTTGTAAATCGAATGAACAATTGATCGAGGCTTTAGCTAAAGCTTCAGATGAAAAAGTCATCATTGGAATTAAAAAGGTTTTAGCTTCACGAGGTTATAGCCGTAAAGAGTTAAATGAATTACAGCATCTACCACTGCAACAGTAGAGTCTAAACCCTCTAAATAAAGGCATTTAGTTCACTAAATGCCTTTTTTATTGGTTCATAAAAACGGTTTATTTCCAGATATTTCTAGATTTTAATACTTCGAAACATAGTTCTCGCAATTCATCCAAAATTTGCTATTCCGCACATTTTAAAAGTGCTCTACTAAACATATAAACACCAATAGATAAGTAAGAAAGTAAGAATAAAAGATAAAAAAACAACAAAAGTAAAAAATAACAATAAGCCTAAAAAGGAAAATATATGCAACCGTATTATCCTAGACTGGCAATATTATGCAGCCTAATCTCCAGCCATAGTCTGGCGGCAGCCATGGACCAATCAGGACAATCTGTGCTGCCTTTTCTTGAAACCGGGCATTATTTTGAAGCCACGATTACTGCTGCCGATCCTGAAGTGTCGGGTCATACCCTTGGTTCGCGCCCAGACCTGGTTAATTCTGACAGTACTGATTATACAACCGATAATATTGCCCAGAATTTCCAGTACCATAGTGCCGCACTGAAACTGCAATTCATTCCAAATTTCTCTTTTGGTATTCTTTATGATCAGCCATTTGGCTCGGATTTACACTATCCATTAAAAGACAATGGCAGTTTCTCCGATACGGCACTGAGCCAGCAAGGCACTCAGGTCAACATTGACAGCCAGAATCTGAGTCTGATTTTAGGCTACCAACCTGTCAAAAATATAAATCTATATGCAGGCCCTGCCTATCAAACCGTTCAAGGTGATGTGGCACTGCGTGGACGGGTATATGCTGAATTTAATGGTTATAACGCCAAGTTTAAACAAGACGCTGCGCTCGGTTGGAAAGCCGGTTTTGCCTATCAGCTTCCCGAGCTAGCCTTAAAAGCCGCATTGACCTATCACTCTAAAATTAATCACAAAATCAATGTGGAAGAAAACATTTTGGGCACGCCTCTCCTACTCACAGACAATGCCAAAACCAAAGTTTCTACCCCTCAATCGGTCAATCTGGATTTTCAGACCGGTATTATGAGCGGAACTTTACTGTACTCGAGCATTCGATGGGTCAACTGGAAAGACTTTATCATTCGTCCTACCCAGTTCGGCGCATTGTCAGAACTTGCCACCACTGCACTCAGTAACGGCACTTATACTGAAGGCTTTAATCTGGATGATTATCAAAAGAACCAATGGAGTGCAACCTTAGGCATTGCAAGGCAACTGACCACAAAATGGTCTGCTGCATTTGATCTCGGTTGGGATTCAGGCACAGGTAATCCTGCATCAATTTTAAATCCTACCAAAGGTTACTGGAGTATAGGCTTGGGGCTACAGTTTAATCCCGAAGCAAACTATTTTATTTCAGGCGGAATTAAATACTATTGGCTCGGTGATGCAACTGCGCAGGATGGCACTTATTATCTCCCACTTCCCGGCGTGTCTGAAGCATCACAAGTCGGGCAATTTAATAATAACCATGCTATAGGCTATGGTTTAAAAATTGGCTACAAGTTTTAGTTGGTGAAGGTTTTTAATAGTGGCAATTTCAATTCATTGCGTAGCACAGTTCTTTTGCTCGATATAGGCAACCATCGGTCCTAAATTAAAGAGCGAGTCGGAGCGCTTTAATTGTGGAATATAGGCACTTGAGATGGAACCGTCCAGATACAGGGCATTTTGCACTTTAAGCTGCTGTTTAAAAAATTGCGCAAATTGATAAAAACTGACTGCATTTCGACTGATCACGAAATATAAGCTTTGATCTTTCATCCCTACACCATTACGGATTTTAAACGAGTCTGAATCTTTTAGAAAATTGGGATTCATCTGTCCATCAATCACCAGCATGGGTCCAGATTGCGTCGCGTATTCGGCATTAAAATTGAGCTTTTGATAATCTTTCGTTGTGACAATCAGGCTTTGCTTGGAATTCCAGGCCAGCACACCATTCGGTTGCAGATGAAAATTGCCATAGCCTTGTTTTAGCGTGTTAAGTTTTTGCTGTTGTTGAGATGCTTCTATATATAGGCCGACCGCAGAATAGTCTGCATGATACATCCCGGCATTCATGGCAAAGAGCAGCTTTTCACATGCTTTTAGCTGCTTTGCCACAGCCTTGAATTTACGCAGTGGTTGATGGGTTTTGGCATCGTTTAAAAACAGGCGTAAGTTTTGTGGCTGATCTATTTTGACGATATCGACATCGAGCACATCATTCTGAAAATGCTTGCTTTCAACCTGTGCATAGCTGATTGAGTTAAAGCAAAACACAGCAACGGCTACAGATTTAAAAAATACACTGCTCTTCATGCCTTATCCCCATTCCTTGACTATTTTCAACATTTTATCCTGCACTATCGTTGTAAGATAAAAGACAATCGACTGAGTGAAATAGTCGATTCTTTTCTAAAGAAGCAGTAAACTGACTCACTAAAATATATTTGTAACTTTATTGGTTAAACGTCTACATGCAACAGCAGAAAACACGATTTCCTTTAGGGACACATCTTATCGTTAAACATTTTGGATATTCCCATCACGGCATTTACGCAGGTCGTGGTCGGGTTATTCATTATTCAGGTTTTGCCCATTTATTTAAGAAACGTCCCATTGAAATCACCTCACTGGAAAAATTCAGCTTTGGTAAAACCATCATCGTCCAGCAATATAGCAATCCTAAATTTAGAGGTCGCAAAGTGGTACGGCGTATGCGTTCACGCATGCACGAAAACCAGTATCATTTAATTATTAATAATTGCGAACACTTATGTACCTGGGCAATTACTGGTGTAGAGAGTAGTCCTCAGGTCATTCACATGATGAACCGCTTAACCACGATTGGTTATGTCAGTTCCCTCATGAGCTTTATGAACAGCATGTTACTGACCATCACCACCACCAGTTTTGCTTTGGTGTTGTACATCAAGAAAAAGTTACGCGATAAAGCAAAAAAACGTATTCCTCATTATTTATTGTTAAAACAGCAAGATCCCAATAAACAATAATAGATTTGCTTTCACGCTCAATCTGCACACTTTAATTTTTATTCTCAGTCTTTAAATAATGGGTCATAGCTACAGATTTTTAACCCTGGTTTAAACAAAGGGCGGGAACTTATCATTCACCAGATTTAACTGAGCCCCATATTCCAGATATGCTTTGCAGCCATCCAGCACAGTGGTGAACCCTCCTGTTTGCTCAATGGCGAAAGCAACTAGGGCTGAGCCTTCCAATGAAATATCATAATTGCGAATGCGTAGATAAGTTTCTTGTGCTGTTATTTTCTCAAAAATAAAGTCTACCGTGCTTTTGGGTTCTCCCCAGACAATCTGAATCAGTTCATTATTAATCAACTGCTCTACATACACACTGGTGGTTACTTCATATTTTTCCCAATACCAGTCTACCGTTGTGTTTTCAATCAAGTGTCCTGTAGATGAAGTAAACCAAAATTTGCTGGTGATTTCGGGCTCAACAAAGGCATTAAATACCTCTGCGACCGGTTTTCGAATTAACATTTGGGTTTCTATGACAACGCTCATTTTTATTCCCCTCAGCCTGTTGTTTTAGTGATAGCCATCGTTATTTTCTTATTGAATATTATTTTTCCGAGAATAAATAGCCCTGGTTAATAAGATCACACAATAAAGTCGCTACAGTCAAAAGCAGTGTTTTTGCACAAATAAAAAAGCCCAACCGAAGTTGGGCTTTTAGAATATTTATTTCAATTAATTTTCACCTGTATCACAGCTTCATCTCTTGCGCTCGGGCAAATGAGCCATATATGGCGCAAGACGAAGTGGTTTTGCTTATCCTTGCTTAGGCTTAAAGCTATCCTTTAAGTCCAAAATACGGTTAAACACAGGTTTAGCAGCAGTATGGTCATACTGATCTGCAACGAAGTAACCTTCACGTTCAAACTGGAAACGATCTTCAGCTTGAGCCTCTGCCAAAGCAGGTTCAATAATCGCTTGCAATACAGTTAAAGACTCTGGGTTCAAGTTCGCCAAGAAATCATCACCCACTTCTGGATCAGATTCAGTGAACAGACGATCATAAACACGAACTTCAGCCGGTATACCTTTAGTTGCAGATACCCAATGCACCACGCCTTTTACTTTACGGCCTTCAGGATTTTTACCTAAAGTTTCCGGGTCAATTGAACATTTCAGTTCAACCACTTCACCGTTAGCATCTTTAATCACTTCATCGCACTTGATCACGTAAGCATGACGTAAACGTACTTCACCTTCAGGAATTAAACGTTTAAAGCCTTTCGGTGGAACTTCTTCAAAGTCTTTACGGTCAATGTAAATTTCAGAAGTCAATGGAATAATACGATCGCCCATGTCGACGTTTGGATGACGTGCATGACTCAGGTCCATATCTTCAGGCAAGTTGGTTAAAGTCACTTTCAGTGGATTTAACACCGCCATACCACGTGCAGCGGTATTTTCCAAAGACTGACGGATGCAGTATTCCAGCATTGCCACATCAACAATACTGCCATCGACTTTAGATACGCCAACACGCTTACAGAAATCACGTAAACCTTCTGGTGTAAAACCACGACGGCGCATACCTACAACAGTCGGCATACGTGGATCATCCCAGCCATTCACAAAACCACCTTCTACAAGCTTACGAAGCTTACGTTTAGAGGTAATGGTGTAGTCCACATTTAAACGGCTAGATTCGTACTGATGCGGAACTGCTGGAGATTTCACTTTCGCCACGATCCAGTCATAGAATGGACGATGATCCTGGAACTCAAGGGTACAAAGTGAATGTGTTACACCTTCAATGGCATCTGACAATGGATGAGCATAGTCATACATTGGGTACATTTTCCATTTATCACCAGTCTGGTGATGTTCTGAATGCAGTACGCGATACATAATCGGATCACGCATATGCACATTTGGAGATGCCATATCAATTTTGGCACGCAGTACCGCTTGTCCTTCACCCAACTCGCCATTACGCATCTGTTCAAAACGCGCCAGGTTTTCTTCTACAGTCGCCTCACGGAATGGAGAGTTTTTGCCCGGTTCTACAAATGAACCACGGTTTAACTTGATTTCTTCAGGGGTTTGCAAATCGACATAAGCATCACCTTGTTCAATCAGTTGTACTGCCCATGTGTACAGTTGATCAAAATAGCTTGATGCATAGCGTGGTTCACCATTCCAGTTAAAACCGAGCCATTTTACGTCGTTGGCAATACCGTCCACATATTCTTGTTCTTCTGCGTCCGGGTTGGTATCGTCAAAACGCAGGTTACATACACCATCAAATTCTTGCGCAATACCAAAGTTCAAACAAATCGCTTTCACGTGACCAATATGCAAATAACCATTCGGTTCTGGTGGAAAACGTGTCACCACTTGCTGCGTACGGCCTGCAGCCAAATCGTCAGTAATCACTTGGCGTACAAAGTCTAAGCCCGGCTGTTGTTCTTGCTGCGCAGCATCGACAGATTGAGTACTTGTTGTCGGGTTATTTGGCAGGGATGAAACAACATCATTCGGCTTCATAGTTGATAAATCACTTCTATAAGATAAAATAGGATAATTAAAACGCTTTTCTCTATTTTTAACAAAGAAAATAACGTTTTTGCTTGCCTTGTAGTTTACAGTTTGCTTATGCTTCTCTCAACCAAAAACCCATGGCTTTTTTAGTCCATGATTAGGAGATTATAGAATGAGTTTTCCTCAAGTCGAATTAAACACCAATAAAGGACGTATTGTTCTTGAACTTAACTCAGAAAAAGCACCTAAAACTGTTGCAAACTTCTTGGAATACGTTCGTGACGGTTTTTATGATGGCGTAATTTTCCACCGTGTTATTGACGGTTTCATGATCCAAGGCGGTGGCATGGATGAAAACTTCAAAGAAAAAGCAACACGTGACGCGATTGAAAATGAAGCAGATAACGGCTTAACCAACGATTTGGGTACTATTGCAATGGCACGTACTCAAGCGCCTCATTCTGCCTCTGCTCAGTTCTTCATTAACGTGGGTAATAATGCATTCCTGAACCACTCTGGCAAAAATGCTCAAGGCTGGGGCTATGCAGTATTTGGTAAAGTGACTGAAGGTCTTGACGTAGTTAACGAAATTAAAGGCGTTCGTACCGGTAACCGTGGCTACCACGCTGACGTTCCATTAGAAAATGTTGTAATCGAATCTGCTAAAATCATTGCTGAGTAAAAAACGTCCTCCCCATTCTTTATGAGTTTTAAAGCATCGCTTTAAAACGGAGTAATAAAAACGATTCTTCATCAATTGAAGAATCTGGAGGATTAAAAGGAAAAAAATTAGTGACCTATCTGTTTATCTCTGATTTACATTTGTCACCTGAACACCCTCGACTTGTTCGGGGGTTTTTGGATTTATTAGACAGTTATAAAGATAGAAATACCCAGCTCTATATTTTGGGTGACTGGTTTAATGCCTGGATTGGCGACGACTACACCGCACCCTGGCTAGATGAAATTGTGCATGCCCTGCAAAAATTTAATCGTGCTGGCAATCATGTTTATTTTCAGGCCGGCAACCGTGATTTTGCGCTAGGTAAAAAATTCCTAAAACAATTTAATGGCACATTACTTACTGAACCCGCAATTTTAAAAATATCCCAAACCACATATCGCCTAGAACATGGTGACCTGCTCTGCACTGATGATGTGTCATATCAAAAGTTCCGTAAAATCATTCGCAATCCATTGCTTTTAGGTTTCTTAAAACGCCTGCCTTTAAGCTTTCGGCAAAAACTGGCCAATGGTTTCCGTAAAAAAAGCGCAGAAACCAAGCAAGTGAAGTCTTATGACATCATGGATGTGAATCAGTTTGCTGTGAAAGTTGCTTTAGAACATGTTGATGTATTGATTCATGGCCATACCCATCGTGCTGCCATTCATGAACTGCGCGATAAAAAAAGAATTGTTCTGGGCGACTGGCGTGAACATGAAGCACAGATTTTAGAAATTGATCCTAAGCAAAAAAATATAAAATTACAGTTAAAGACTTGGAGTTATTAGAATAAAAGCTAACAACAATGACTTCGAAAACTTGATAAAGTCATTTGTAATATATTAATATTTCAATAACTTACTTTTAAAATTAATAATATGCAGTTCAATTTTCAAAAAGCAAATAAAGTTTTTTCAATTTTTATGCTTTTAATCTTTTTTGTATCTGCGATCAATTTAGATGCAGACTTATCATCATTTGTAAAAGAAAATTTTACCCTTCTATTAATTATTTTCTTACTCAGCATTTCTTTTATGCTCTATGAATTATTATCGGAAATTAAAGCAAAGCAGGATAATAAATTTACTTTTTCAAATGAAAATAAAGATTTAATTAATAAATTATCTAAACTCTCATACGAAGAAAAAAATATATTATCTTTATTTATGAGTGACAAAGTACAGGAAAAGGCATTAAATCCAAATGATCAAGCAGTTGCTTGGCTCGAAACAATTAAATTTATTATTAACACTGGAAAAATTGAAGGAAATAAAAAGATTTTTAGAATAGAACCCACTCTATCAAAACATCTTTTACAGAATCCAAATAGTTTATATTAAATAAAAGCCCAATAAATATTGGGCTTTTATTTAGATTTAGTAACCACCTTCAGATTTTATCACCTCAGCATCACTTTTATACTGGGCTAAAAGTTCACGCAGAGAGTTCATCAATACGCTGGTATCTACACCAACAGCGACAAACTCTGTACCCAAATCAAGATACTGTTTTGTAGCTTCATGTTGGGTAGATAAAATCCCGGCTGCTTTACCTGATGCACGTATACGTTGAATTGCATCTATTACGGTTTTTTGTACTTCCGGATGGTTAGGATTGCCCTGATAGCCCATGGTGGCAGACAAATCCACAGCGCCAATAAATACCCCATCAATGCCTTCTACTTTGAGAATTTCATCCAGATTTTCCAGACCTGTTACAGATTCAATCTGAATCAGCAGACAAATATTTTCATGGGCCTTTGCATAATAGTCAGGAATACTGTTCCAGCGTGTTGCACGTGCCAGTGCCGCACCCACACCACGGATTCCTTCTGGTGGATAGCGCACAGCTTTGACCATCAGCTCAGCTTGTTCAACCGTTTCCACCATAGGAATGAGTAAAGTCTGTGCACCAATATCCAAAAGCTGTTTAATCAGTTGCACACTGCCAATCGGTGGACGAACCACAGCTTGTGAAGGATAAGCCGCAATACTTTGCAGTTGAGAGAGTGTGGTTCGTAAATCACTGGGTGCATGTTCACCATCAATCAGTAACCAGTCATAATCTGCATTGGCTGCAATTTCAGTGCCATAAGCATCTGCCAGCCCGACCCATAAGCCAATCTGCTGCTCAGTTTTTAGTCTTCTTTTAAAATGGTTTGTATCATCTATCATTTGCTTACTCCACCCAATGACTACATGCTGATTTGATTAAACGTCATTTGGCAAAAAGTACCAATATTGATTTCGTATTTTGTCATTGTATATAGCTATTAATGATTCATTTTATTAAGTTTTTTACTCTAAATCACAATAAATATTGGTACTCTATACACCAAAATATAAGTTATCTAAAAATTCTTCTAAGCTATTTCAGCCATGAATCAGGTAAAATCATAAAAAATTTAATAGTGGAAATGTCACTCATGGATTTGTTAAACGTTTCAAAAACACGTTACACCACCAAAGCATACGATGCTTCAAAAAAAATCCCGCAAGAGCAATTTGAACGTTTATTGGAAATTCTGCGTCTCACGCCATCCTCTATCAATATTCAACCCTGGCATTTTTTTATTGCCGATCATCAAGCTGCCAAAGAGCGCATTGCCAAGGCTTTAGTGGGTAAATATGCCTACAATGCACCTAAAGTCTTAGATTCCTCTCACACCATTCTGTTCTGTACCAAAGCAGATATCAGTGAACAGCATTTAGATACCCTACTCACCCACGATGATGTCAGCGGCCGTTTTAAAGATGAAAAAGCCAAACAAGGACAAAAAGACAGCCGTAGCGGTTATGTGGATTATTACCGTAATGAAAAAGGTGATATTCAACGCTGGGCAGAAAATCAGACCTTTATTGCACTAGGCCAATTATTGCTGGCAGCCGGTATTGAAGGTGTGGATGCCACTCCCATTGGTGGCTTTGATGAACAAATTCTCCGTCAAGAACTGGAATTAGATGAAAAAGGTTTAATTCCATCAGTCATTATGACGTTGGGTTATCGCAGTGAAAGTGATTTCAATGCGCAGTTACCCAAATCACGTCTGAGTCGTGAAGAAATTTTTACCAAGCTTTGATTAAAAAAAATTACAATAAAAGGGGCTAAAATGCCCCTTTTATGTCATTCTGGGACTTATTTTTGCAACAATATTGCGGTATATTTGCCCAAAAATAATAAACGGTAATTCCAGATCATGCCTCCAGCTATTAAAATGCCGATAAAATTTGAATGCAAATCTTGTAAAACGGTTTACATGCACAAATACAGCCCAGATGCTATTTTGACTTCATATCCCACATGCCCTCATTGTCAGCAGCCTGGTCAACTTCAGGGCACAATTGAAATGCAAGATGTATTCAAGCATCCGATCGCTATGGCTCATTACTATTTGCAAGATACCTTACAACGGTTTCAACGCTCATAATTAAGTCAATGTCCTTATTTTATAAGCCTTAACAACCTGTAAATACGGCGTATTTAGATGCGCTGTATTTTTAATTTAATTTTTTTGCACTAACTATTTTATGGTCTGCTTTTTGCTACATACCCACTTATAACGATTAAAATTTTTAAGAGGTTCAGCATGTCTTTGTTTATACCTATGCCAATGAAATTTGAATGCCATCACTGCCGGCAATGTTATATTCACCTCTATCAACAAGAAGATCACCACTATCCTGCCTGCCCTGCGTGCCATAACAATGGTTTGCTGATGGGTATAGCGGAGCCGGAAGATTTTCTTCAACATCCCCTTATGTTTATATCTGGTTATCTTAAACAGACATGGCATAAGCTAAGCAAATAACACTCGCCAAACCCAAAGCCAGACCGAATGCAGTTGCAGGTTTTAATTTTTCTTTAAACAGCATTACACCACTGAAAGCCCCCAATAGCACCACCAGAATATTCATGCCTGCAAACACAATTGCAGGTGTGTCTTTCAATAAAATATGCGCCTGAACATAAAGTGCAATATTAGCAAAGTTCAACATTCCCAGACCGATTCCAGCCAGTATATTTTTTTTACTGCCCGCAGTTTTTGTGGTTATTGCAATATAAGCCAGTGACAATACAAAGGCACAAATAAACATTAGGTTTAGGGCGACGGCAAACTGTACGCCTAATCCAGTGGTGTACTTGAGCAGCACATCAACTAAGGCATAGCCAAACCACACCAATGCCAGATAGAGCAAGCCTTGCTTTGAAAATGACTGCCCTTGTGCTGCTGCTTGATGTGAAAATAAAATACTTAGGACGGCGGAAATCCCTAAACCGATCCCGACCATTTTCAGGGTATTAAACTGTTCCTGAAAAATAAAAAATGCTGCTAACAGCGATAAAACTACAGATAAACGCTGGGCGATTTCTGTTTTTACAATACCGGCATATTGCAAGGATTTCGCCAGACACAAGAAAATGCTCGGCAATAACACACCCAGCGCTACAATCAGCCACCACGGGGTATCTACAACTGAAATATGCTGTAAATCCGGCTTAAACCACTGATAACACAACAGACTCGCAGAAGCATAATTCCAGACGATCATCTGCAAGACATCAAAACCTTTGGCCTTGCATAGTTTTAAAAGAATAGAGATGATGACACTACAGCACGCTGCAGCCAATATAAGTTCCATCTTTTGGCTATTTTCCTTATTTTAATGAATCAAGAATTAGATACAAAAAAGCCCACAGTGATTGTGGGCTTTTGATTATAAATAATCTTGAGGATTATTTATAACGATTCACCATTTTCTCTAAAGAAATTGGACGAATCTGATCAGCATGACCCGCTGTACCAAACGCAGTATAACGGTCGATACAGATTTGCTTCATTGCATCTACAGTTGCAGCAAAGAATTTACGTGGATCGAATTCGCTTGGTTTTTCAGCCATCATACGACGCATTGCACCAGTAGATGCCAAACGTAAATCAGTGTCGATATTGATTTTACGTACACCGTGTTTGATTGCTTCAACCAACTGTTCTACTGGCACACCATAAGTTTCTTTGATGTCGCCGCCGAATTCATTGATTACAGCCAACCATTCTTGTGGCACAGAGCTAGAACCGTGCATCACAAGATGCGTATTTGGTAACGCCGCATGAATTTCTTTAATACGGTCAATCGCCAGAATATCACCTGTAGGTGGACGCGTGAATTTGTACGCACCGTGTGAAGTACCTACAGCAATCGCCAATGCATCTACATTAGTATCGGCAACAAAGCTACGAGCTTCTTCAACTGAAGTAAGCAGTTGAGAATGGTCAAGAACGCCTTCAGCGCCTACGCCATCTTCTTCACCAGCCATACCGGTTTCAAGGCTACCCAGACAGCCAATTTCACCTTCAACTGAAACACCACAAGCGTGCGCCATTTGAACTGTACGACGAGTTACGTCTACATTGTATTCATAACTTGTAGGCGTTTTACCATCTGCACCCAATGAACCATCCATCATGACTGATGAAAAGCCTAACTGGATCGAGCGTTGGCATACATCAGGGTCAGTACCATGATCTTGATGCATAACCACTGGAATGTGTGGCCATTCTTCAATTGCAGCTAAAATTAAATGACGTAAGAACGGAGCCCCTGCATATTTACGAGCACCGGCTGATGCCTGAACGATTACAGGTGAATTGGTTTCATCTGCGGCCAACATAATTGCACGCATTTGTTCTAAGTTGTTTACGTTGAACGCTGGTACGCCGTAGTTGTGTTCTGCAGCGTGATCCAAGAGCTGGCGCATCGAGATTAGAGCCATAATATCCTCCCAGGTAATGCGCCATATTCTACATGGACTCAGGTTTCAATTCAGCAACTAAACACACTATTTCAAAAAAAATCCCTACTTATGTAGGGACTTTTAAATAAAAAACCACAAACCTATTGTGCAGTTGCTGTAGAAGCAGCTTCATCGCTAGCGGCAGTCGCTTCATCTGCTGGTGCATTTGCCACTTCAGCGGGTACATCAGTATTTTTTTCATCCAGAACTGGCTTATCCAGTGCATCAATCGCTTTTTGCTGTTCCGGGGTGGTTTGTTCATCTGCTGCTGCAGAAGCGGCAGTTTCAGTTTTAGGTGCTTCTTCTTTCTTGGCACAGGCTGTCAAAGCCAAAGGTAAAATCACAAGTGCTGCAAGTGTTAATTTCAGGTTCATCACGTTTTCCTACGACAGGAGATCTAATGAGCAAGATTTTATTGCAGATATATTGCATTTTTATGACTAAAAAATGACTACCCCGAATGAAAAAAGGCTGACCGAAGTCAACCTTTTGATTGCAGCTAGACGGCTTAATTAAGCACGTTCTAAAAGAACTGCAACCGCTGGAAGAGTTTTGCCTTCAACAAATTCAAGGAATGCTCCACCACCTGTTGAGATATAACCAATTTTATCAGCAACGTCGTATTTGTCGATTGCCGCTAAAGTATCGCCACCACCTGCAATAGAGAAACCATTAGATTCTGCAATCGCTAAAGATAGTGCTTTTGTACCTTCACCGAACTGATCCACTTCAAACACGCCTACAGGACCATTCCAAAGAATAGTTTTTGAAGTTTTGATAATTTCAGCAAATGCTTTGGCAGTTTCTGGACCAACGTCAAGGATCATGTCGTTGTCAGCAACATCTTCAACTTTTTTCACAACTGCTTTAGCCGCAGCTAATGAACCAAGGAAGTCGTCGAAGTTGATTTCAGATGCATCTGCAACCACAACGTCAGTTGGAAGCGGGACAGATACTTTTGCTGCAATGGCTTTAGCAGTATCGATCAAATCATTTTCGCAAAGTGATTTACCTACATTGAAACCTGCCGCAGCGAGGAATGTATTGGCAATACCGCCACCGACGATAATTTGATCGCAAATGTCTGAAAGTGAAGTGAGTACGTCAAGTTTAGTTGACACTTTAGAACCTGCAACAATCGCCACCATTGGCTTTTCAGGTGTTTTAAGTGCACGGCCTAAAGCATCCAGTTCTGCTGCAAGTAAAGGACCAGCTGCTGCTACTTTTGCGAAACGCGCCACGCCTTCAGTTGACGCTTCTGCACGGTGTGCGGTACCAAATGCATCCATCACAAATACATCACAAAGCGCAGCATATTTTTGTGCAAGTTCAGGGTTGTTTTTCTTTTCACCAGCATTGAAACGGCAGTTTTCAAGAAGTACCACCTGACCCGCTGCAACTTCAACACCATCCAGATAGTCAGTGAAAAGTTTTACTTCCTGACCCAAAGCTTCAGTCAAATAAGCTGCAACTGGTGCTAAAGATTGTTCAGGTTTTGGCTCACCTTCAACCGGACGACCAAGGTGTGAATAAACCATGACTGCTGCACCTTTTTCCAAGGCTGCTTTAATGGTAGGCAATGCTGCGCGTAAACGTGCATCACTGGTAATTACACCGTTTTTAACAGGAACGTTTAAATCTTCACGAATTAGTACACGCTTACCTGCCAAATCCAGGTCAGTCATACGCTGAAAGTTCATGTATAGCTCACTTTATAGATATAAAAAACGCCCCGATTTTAAATGATTATGTTGAAAAAGGTTAGCTTCTTTTGCATAAAAGCTGTCGAAAGACAAAGTTTTGATTATCATAGTCAAAAGCCACATAATGATTTAGAGCTTATGTCTATACACCCAGATCCAAATATCAATCGTTTAAATGTTTTAGGCGAACCCCTGGCAAGCTGTTGCTATTCTCCTATTACCGGTTATTTTCGTAACGGCTTTTGTCATACGGCGACTACAGATCTTGGTCAGCATACGATGTGTGCACAAATGACCGCTGAGTTTCTTAATTTTTCGCAAAAAATAGGGAATGACCTGATCACACCTTTGCCAGAGGTTGATTTTCCCGGTTTGGAACCGGGTGATTTCTGGTGCATTTGTGTGACCCGTTGGGTTGAAGCGTATCAGGCTGGTATCGCTCCCCCTATTAAAATACAAGCTTGCCATCAAGCTGTGCTCTCTTACGTCCCGCTTGATGTGCTTATGGAATATGCAGTGTAATGAGTACTCCCCAAATTATTTTGGCTTCAAGCAGTCAAACCCGTAAAGACCTGATGAATCGTCTGCGTATCGACTATCAAAGCATGGTACCGGATATTGATGAATCCCCTCGTGGTGAAAATCATGCCGACCATTTAGCACAGCGACTGGCTTTTGAAAAAGCTAAAAGGATTGCAGAACAATATCCCGAAGCGATTGTGATTGGTTCTGACCAGGTGGCTTGGCGTGAAGGTGCTCCGGATATTTTTATTGGCAAACCGTTAACCGTAGAAAAAGCGGTAAAACAGTTGCAGGCCAATTCGGACAAAATCGTTTATTTCAGTACCGCATTAAGCGTACAACAGCAATCAAGCGGTTTTGAAAAAACGCTGGTTGAACATTATAAAGTCAAATTCCGTAAACTGGGCCTAGCTGAAATTAAACGTTATATTGAAATTGAGCAGCCTTTAATGTGTGCCGGCAGTTTTAAATGTGAAAGTCTGGGAATTAGCCTGTTTGAACAGATGACAGGTCAAGATCAAACCACCTTGATGGGTATGCCGATGATTCAGCTGTGTCATATTCTGCGTCAGTTAAATGTGCTGGTGCCTTAATGTTTTTTAATTTTTTAGTCTATTAAAGCTATAAATTCGGCTATTCACTGAGCTGATTAAATTCAACTCAGTGTTCTGCACGCTTAAGAACCCCTGAATCATGCCCTGTTAAGGGCTCTCATAGAGATGAATTTCATATAAGATATGTTTGGATTAGGTGCTAAAAATACATTCTAATCAATAAACGGCGATATTGCCCTAATAGCATAATAATAATCAGAATTGAAAAAATCCCTATATTATAAGGATCAAAACTATCTGCACTTTCAGTATGCTTAAGAAGATATTAAACCTCTAATTTATTAATTTAAACGAGAATAAACTTCTTTTACTTTATCTGCCCAGCTCTCCGATATTTTTGATACTTCTTGCAAAAATTTTGCAGATGTATCCAAATCTCTTAGAATATTTTTTATAATTGCTAAATATATTTTATCAATAGGTAGTAGTACTTTAGGAAAACATAAATAAAAATTAGAAACTGCATGATAATCTAGCATTTTATCCAAAAATGGAATGCATTTATCTTCAATAATGTTTTTAATTTCTCTAGATAATTCAATTACATTAGTTTCATTAGTTATAGTCCACCAGAGATCTTTATTATTATTTTTTGTATTATTGATATAACCAATTCTTTCTCTGGGAAAGCAATCAAATTCTGTTATAAATTTCGGGGCCGGTTCTCCTTTATTAATTCCCCATAACTGAGGATGAAAAACACCCAAGTTTATTGTAAATTGCTGACTGTTATGATCACTATAACGACTTAATTGAAAGTTTATGACTTGAATAACACCATTTACCGATCTATTCCAAGTAAAATTTTTTTTCTTAAATCCATACTGTTTTAGTAGCGGAGCAATATCTTTATTAATTAGATCCTTAAACATTAGATAACCTATTATGGCACTGTTGCAAATAACCATTGATGATAAGCTAAATAGTTTTTTAGCTAAAGGTCAGTATATGAATCCCTTCCATCGTCGGCATTTTCAGGGTGAGATCATCCTTTGGGCTGTTCGTTGGTATTGTAAATATGGCATTAGCTATCGTGAACTTCAGGAAATGCTTGCCGAACGTGGTGTGAATGTTAATTACACTACTATTTATCGTTGGGTTCAACGTTATGTTCCTGAAATAGTAAAATGTTTACGCTGGTATTGGTGTAATCCTACAGATCTGAGCTGATGGCATATTAATGAAACTTATGTAAAAGTAAATGGGCGATGGTCTTATCTGTATCGTGCAGCCGATTAACATGGCTATACTATTGATTTTTATCTTTCTTCTAGACCTAATACCAAACGCGCCATTTTTTAAATGCAAATTTATTTTTATTGTTTTAATTTCCCTATGTCCAAGTGATTTAAATAATTTTACAACTACTTGCACCTCTCCCTTCGATCATAAGACAATATACTTAATATTGATTTAGATTTGCTTAGGCTATTCTCATGTCCCTACCTTTAGATGTTCTCGGCGGAATCACCACTGAACAATTCCTTGCTGAATACTGGCAAAAAAAACCATTACTGGTACGTAATGCGCTCCCTGAAATTGCAAATCTTTTAGAACCTGATGACGTGATGGAACTGGCGCTAGACGAAAATGTCAGCGCCCGTTTAATCAAGCAAAAGGATAAAGATCCAAATCAATGGTCTGTCAAATCTTCACCTTTAATTAAAGCTGATTTCCAGAAGATGCCTAAGCTTTGGACACTACTGGTTCAGGCTGTGGATCATTATTCATTTGATCTGGCAGAACTGTGGAAGAAGTTTCCTTTCATTCCCCAGTGGCGTCGCGATGACATCATGGTGTCTTATGCACCTAAAGGTGGCTCTGTAGGTAAGCACTTCGACTTTTATGACGTGTTTTTGGTACAAGGCTATGGTCATCGTCGTTGGCAATTGGGACAAATGTGCGATGCGGATACTGACTTCGTTGCAGGACAACCATTAAAATTACTCCCTGAAATGGATGTTCATTTTGATGAGGTGCTTGCTCCGGGTGATTTGCTGTACGTTCCACCAGGTTTATCGCATTACGGCGTTGCTGAAGATGATTGCCTGACCTTCTCCTTCGGCTTCCGCATGCCGAATGTGGCGGAAATGATGGATCGCGTCAGTGACAAATTCGCAGACAATCAGCTGCTTAAGAACCCGTTGAAAGATATTCTGCGTGACAAAATCAGCCCGATTGGTCAAATCACCCAAAATGAACTGGAGTATTTAAAAACCGAACTTTTGGCTCAATTGCAAAATCCGACTGTGCTTGAAGATGCCCTGATGAGCCTGATGTCAGAGCCCAAATATCCGGAAAATATTCCAGAGGCAGAAGCGATTGGTAGCGGTGATCTGGAGGAAGCTTTGGAGCAAGGTTATTCACTTATGCTCGAGCCGGCATCACGTCTGCTTTATACTGAAGATGAAAACGAGTTGCTGTTTTGGGCAAATGGTGAAGGCATTTGTATTTCTGAAGCTTTTGCCCCACTGTTAAAACAGTTGGCGGATGGCGGTTCGGTATTACTGGATGAAAATCTTTATGATCCAGATATTTTCGAAGATATTGTCAATTTATTAAATGAATCAATTCTGATGTTGTTGCCTGCAGCAGATGAAGAATAAATAAAGCTACAAAATGGGGAAAATAATGATTTCCCCATTTTTTTATATTTTTAGAATGGTCACATTTATTTTTTCGACAGATCAAAAGCAAAATAACTCACAAATTTTAATTTATTGCCTATTTTATAATGAGACGTTGCCAAGTAAATATGTGAACTGATCTGTACCATTTCATCATGATAACGCCTGACCCACAGTGGGTTATTGGCTAAATTATGATTGATGATTAAAACGGGCTGATCATTAAAAAGTGATTTTCCGATTTGGGCTTTAAATGAATATCGCTGGATTTCTAGTTTTCCAACCTCCAAGCGATTCAGACCGGTTAACTCTCCGCCAGTGGAAATCTGAAATACTTTACCTCGCCAGAGCTTTAGTCGTGCAAACCAGGCCAGCTGAATAACCAATCCTTCAGCAATTCCATTTAAAGACTGTAGATTTGGTCACTGACCATTTTTAAAGAACTGATCTAAATCCTTTACCCTCAGGCTTTTTAAGTCTTCTAATTGCTGAATAACATGATTCATGAGAATTAATCTTCTGTGAGCACTATAATTAATTTTTATAAAAAATAATTGAACGCATATTGATATCTTATATCCATATCACTAACGATCAATCAATAGTTAACTTCGGTAATTTCAGTTGCACAATCGCCTGAATGATCGTGCAGCCTGGCTCAGAAGATAATTTAAAATCGGCACCCATACGCTGCAAACGCATATTCATACTGCGCATACCAATACTTAATCCTTGTTGCGCCACACATTCAGCATCAAAACCAATACCGTCATCTTCTATATTTAAAATAAACTGATTTTCTGTAATATAAACCATCGATATTTTTACATGCTTGGCCTGACTATGTTTAATAATATTAGTCAGACTCTCTTCCAATACCCGTATTAAGGTGAGGCACTGTAAAGCATTAGGCACTGCCTGCCATTCAGACGGAAAAATCCACTTAGAATGAATATCCAGCTCATCCATAAGCTGGCTAAAACGATGCCTCACTGGTGCTACCCACAATATAGGACTAACTGGAATTTTATTATCTGCAGAAGAACCACTATCGATAATTTGTCTAAGGTCATCTCTTAATAATTTAAGCATCGATAAAAATTGCTTATTCGAAATATTATGGGCGCTTTGATCCACTAAAATCATCGATCGAACTAAAGATGCGCCTAAACCATCATGTAAATCATGCGATAAATGGATTCTTTCCTGTAATTTGACATTTTCAAGCTCGAGTTGATGCTTTTCATTTAAACTGGAACTTAAATCTTCACTCACTTGCTGAATTTTTACTTCAAGCTGTGCATTAAATGCTTCTACTTTTTTAATATTATGTGACAATCGTGTTCCCAATATCATCACCAGAAAAAAGGTAATAATTGGTGCAGTATAGGGAGATAAAGGTCCGTTATCCGTTCCCGTATATGTTGATAATAAGAAAAGGTCAAATAAGGTAAAAAATAGAATCCCCATCAGGCAAATAGATAAAAAGATATAATCTATTCTTCTCGATCGAATGGCGTGATAACTGATATAGAAAGAAGTGAGAAAAAATAAACTGACATATATCAAAAATATCAGCGCAAAAATCAGATAAATCTGAGCTTCGGGGGTAATAAAAATACCCACGATTGCAAGCCCAGTCACAAAATAAGCAACAGACTCGACTTTAGCCAAATGCTTTTGAATAAACCTTAATAAATAAATACAAAAACTAATGATATAAAGCACAAAGAAAACCAAATTAAATTGAGCTGCCATTAAACTTGTCGGAAAAGGAAATGTTTCTGTAGTTAAAACATTTGAAATAAACATCACCCACAACATCGAACTTAAGGCAAACCATCCAAATGCAGTTTCTTTAGGTCTTAATAACCAGATCACCAGGCAAATCACACCAAAGGTGATTGATAAAATGATATTTATTTGAAATAAGGTTCTGCGCTCCCATATTTTTTTTTGATACACATCATAAATCGTTTGCACATCATTAAAAAAAATTCTTCCTAATCCAGGAGATTGAAAAGCATTGCCTTTCACATAAATCAAAATTTCATTGTTCTCAGGTTTTAAGGCAGCTAATGGTAAAATCCAGTAACGTGGTACATTCCAGCTTTTTGACAGCGGTTCCTGTAGATTTTTATTCTTCCAGAGTAAATCGCCATTTAAATAAACAGCACCGGTAGAATTAATATAATCAATTAAAAAAGCAACAGGTTCTGTAAGTTTGGCCTTATTTTGGCAGGACCAGCTCCATTGGATTTTGTACCAGGCTGCTCCATCATAATTTTTCCAGCGCTTCTGCCACTGATCGGGTAAATCTACAGATTGCCATCCCTGCTGCGGTAAAACAGTAGCTGAACTGGTCTTAACAGTACGAATAGAATGAATCTGCACTGCACATTGTGCATTAATACTTTGCGTTATTTCAGCAGTACTGATTTGACTCAGCAGGCTAAGAACCACAATAAAAAAGTAATGCACAATAAACTGCTTCATAAAATCCCTAAGGATCGTGCGGCACTGACGGCTTTGGTTCTTTTGGTGACCGACAATTTTCGGTAAATATGTTTAATATGGCTTTCAACCGTATATTTAGAAACAAAGAGTTGTTCAGCAATTTCCCGATTACTCATCCCTTGCGCGACCAGATTCAGAATTTCAGTTTCCCGATTGGTTAACAGCTCCATTTCTGCATCTATGAGCTTCTGATCATGGCTGGCCGGTATCACCGCAGCCGATATCTGTTTTAAAATTTCTTGTGCAATAAAAGGGTCTATCGGTGCCCCACCACGTAAAATGCTGCGAATGGATAACTTGACTTCTGCATCATCACGTTCTTTCAGTACATAACCTGTCGCACCAGCCTTGATTGCTGAAAATAAACTTTCCTGCGTACTCCAGGCCGAAATCACCAAAATCAGGGCATTGTTATCCAGTGTGCGTAGCCTTTCAATCAGCTCTATGCCATTGCCGTCGGGCAGTCCAAGATCAACCAGGGCCAAAGAAATTGGTTGCTGTTCTATTTCCACAAAAGCCTGCTGCAAATTCTTGGCAAAAATGAGCATATCTTTACGATAACCCAACTCTGTCAATATATTTTTTAATCGTTCTTGAATAAGATCTTCATCTTCAACAATTAAAACTGGTACTGGTAAAATTGTTTCTAGTTCTGACACAAACCACCCCCTGTTATAACCGCTTACTATAGCGAGAAAAACGAGCTTAACGATATCCCTAAAACTTGGTAATTCAATGACTTTTATACTAATAATACATCAATCTTATTTGCTATTCTGCTGTCAATCAATCTCAATGAACACAATAAAATAAACATTCTAGAATTCAATCGATCATTGCTCCAGCATTGATCGATTCAATATTCTGAATATGATGCACTATAATGTGGCCGCTTTGCTTTCAGTTTGAATTTATCCTATATACAAAAAAACCGCTGATTGAGCGGTTTCTTGGTTCATATAGGTTACTCACCATATTGCTGGTTTAAGTATTTGACAATATCGGCTGACTCGAACATTTTTACTCCGGTATTGGCATCAATCAGATACGGCACCTGAATATCACGCCCCATCACTGCTACGATTTTTTCACGTTTGCCCCCCGCAAGAGCTTCATATTTGCCAGGCTTAAAACGTAACACTGCAGGTCCCATATCCTGCCAGCGTTCCTTGGCCACGTTATGGTAAACATAGGGCAATTCCAGTTCGCTTAATACTCCACGCACAATACGGGTAAAAGGACTGGCTTCAAAACCCCATAATTCCAGCAGTTGTGCAGGTGCTGCACGATCTTTGATTTTCGGATTAATCCAGACGCCACGTGCACCATTCACGATGGTACCGGCTAAAGCTACGACAGGTATTTTAGGATAATGTGCAAATTTTTTTGGCGTTGTTCCTGTTTTACCATAATGCTTGAATAAATAATCAATGATGACTTGCGACTCGTATATTTCAGTACCCGTATTTTCATCAATAAAAAATGGAAATCGTCTCTTTCCGCCTTTTTCCTTGACTATTTTTCGATACTTTTGTCCGCCTTTAGGACAAGGATAGACTTCATAATCCAAATTCAACAAGGTCAGTACTTCACGTACACGGCGGCAAAATGGCGAACCTTCAAATTCATAAAGTTTGAGTGATTTTTCAGGCTGCTTTGGAAAGGCTGTACCGCTGACGCCTCGCCCTCCGGCAGTCAAGGATGAAGCCAGCGCCTGGATCACTTTAATTTGATGATTCACCATATTTTTATCCTTATATATTGGTCGTTATAAATCGACTAATTTTTCATTGGCAATCACAATTCCGTTGTTATCAGCATAGATATAATCGCCAGAATTGATGTTTACACCACCAAAATACAGAGTTACATCAACCTCGCCTATGCCTTTGCGATTACTTTTTTGTGGAATTGCAGCCAATGCATGCACACCCAAATCCAGTTCGGCAATTGCATCGACATCACGCACACAGCCATAAATCACCACCCCATTCCAGTGATTTTTAACCGCAGACTCGGCAATCATATCGCCCATCAAGGCACAGCGCATGGATGCCCCACCATCCACCACCAGCACTTTACCGGTACCATCGGTGGCAAGCAGTTCTTTGACACGTGAATTATCTTCAAAGCATTTCACTGTCACTACCTGACCGCCAAAACTTTTGCGTGCGCCATAGCTTTTAAAAAATTTACCATCCATAGATGGTGTCACGACCTGAATCTGTTTTTCTGGATTGTCATCAAGTAAGTCACATGTTACGAATGCTGGATTAGACACTTTATAGTTCCCTCATTTGGAATTTTGTATGCGTAAATTATCATAAATTTCAAACTTTTCAGTTTGAGTTTGCGCTGCCTCGACCATAGTATGAGCCACCTGCTCTGCTGTCACTGGCTTATATTTGAATGTATTGGGAACCAAATGCGAGAATTTCCGGTACAGCTTTTGGCTCAGATCTTCCAAAGTTCGCTGTTCTAACCGCTCACCCAACAATAATGAAGGCCGCAGGATAGAAACGCTTTGCAGGTTTAAGCTCTGGATATGACTTTCCAGCTCACCTTTTACCCGATTGTAAAAAATTTTTGATTGCGCATTGGCACCCATGGCACTAATCAACAAGTAATGGGTCGAGGTCGATTCAAATAAGTCAGCAAAATGTGCATTAATTTCATAATCGATATTATGAAAATTTTCTTTTGATCCTGCTTTCTTTAAGGTGGTGCCTAAACAACTAAACGCATGGCTATATCCGTTTACATCTTCATCGTTGAGTAAAAGAAAATCTTCCAACACAAATTGTTGTACTTTTTTTAGGCTTTTAAGCTGCTGATCTTCATGTCTCACCACTGCTGTGATTTTTTCACAGCTTTCAATCAGGCTGAGCTGCTTCAGGAGTTCACGTCCCACCAAACCTGTTGCTCCAATCACAATTGCACTTTTAATTGATTTAGTCATTTTTTAAGCAATCTCTATAGGTTATTTCTAATGTAACGGTTTCTTTATACTTTTTATGCATCTAAAATGTTGTCAAATCAAGTCAAGACTTGACTTAACGCCATAGTTTAATCACAATATGGCACTTGTTTACGGGCTGGTGATAATTCTTCTGATGAAGGTTTTCAGTTGCAATTTCAGCCCGCCCAGACCAATCTAATTCAAGGAGTGCACGAGTGGCAAACTCTGCTCAAGCTAAAAAACGTGCTCGTCAAAACGTTAAAGCACGTAAACACAACGCTAGCTTACGTTCTATGGTTCGTACTTATCTTAAACGTACAGTAGCTGCTATCGCTGCTGGTGATTATGCTGCTGCTACAGAAGCATACAAAACTGCGGTTCCTGTAATTGACCGTATGGCTGATAAAGGCATCATCCATAAAAACAAAGCTGCTCGTCATAAGAGCCGTTTGAATGCACAAGTTAAAGCTTTAGCTAACTAAGTTGTTGCATTGAAAAAAGCCCGTTTAGGGCTTTTTTTATACCTATAAGAAAATGACTGGATTTAAGATTAGTCAATTCTAAAAATATAAAATAGTTAAAAATTCTTGCTGCACACTGATTTTTTTAAAGCCAATCATTCTTTATTTTATTTTTTCCAAGTTCTGAAACTCCCGAATCGACAGCTCATTCACTTCACCACGCCAGATCCACTTTAGCTTGGATTCCAGAAACTCATCCCCTTCAAACCAGACAAATAAACCTTCCATCATTTTAGGCCAGTCTTCCCGGCTAATCGTATTACGCCCGGAAATCACCGCAATAATGGCTGCAAGGATTGTATCGTGGCTCACCGCCAAGCTTAAACCGAAATGGTCTTGTGGATGGGTGTTATAAATCAGTTCCAGTACATCAACCACCCCAGAAATAGGATGCTTCATTCCGGGTAAAGAATTATTGACAAAACTGTTAATAAAACCCAGAGCGCCCTGTTTTCGAAAATATGGACCTGCCTGTTTGATATCAAGCACAAAACTTCCCGGCTCGACCAATAAGCCTTGCTCGACAATTTCAATATGATGGGTATTCTGTGCCAGTGTACTTGCATCAGCACCTTGGATCATTAAAGCGGCCGTATCGACACAGCGCTGTATCGGACTGGAAATACAGTGTTGGATGCTACGATCAGTATTATTAATTAAATAGCTTCCCCAAGTCTGGGCCAACTCCCGTCCCTGTTCTGTTAACTGCAAATCATAGCCAGCCAAGCCCTGTCCAGTAACCACCTCACGAATAGAATGACGGGTAAATAAAGTCACAGGGGTTTTGGCATCAGGCAATAAATCAATCGCCTTCAGCATACTTGTAGGGAGTAGTTCTAACGCCATGATGCAGCCAAAAAATTTGAATCTGGTTGAATACACTATAGCATGTTAAAGCATCCGCTCAATCGATGTTCGCCATAAGTCCTAGAGTCTGGAATGCTAAATTCTTCATCTCGCTATTACGAAAAGCAATAAAGCCACCATTGAGCAGACTATCGCGCTGATTATATAAAAAAGGTCTGCCCTTGAAATCGACCAAGCCACCACCGATGCGCTCAATCAGGCATTGTCCTGCACTGGTATCCCACTCACTGGTCGGATGGAAACGTGGGTAAATATCCACTTTCCCTTCCAGCATCATGCAAAACTTATAAGCACTACCCGCCTTAAACTCTAGCACTTCCACCTGCTGTTTTAAGATATCCAGATATTTGGCATATTTGGGCTTGCCCTGACTGCTTTGACTTAAACCCACCTGAACAGTTTTAGACTGTTCATCATCAACATATTGCAGCCACTGCCGAGTCTCAATTTCAAATTTTAAAGGCAAGCCTTGTTTGGGACAAAAATATATGGTTTGTTCACCCGGTATGGCCAATAGCGCAAAGGTAGTATGTGCACCTTCAACCAGACTTAAATTAATTGTAAATTCAGGACGTTTATGCAGAAATTCTTTGGTGCCATCCAAAGGGTCAAGCAACCAGAAATTTTGCCATTGCTTGCGTTGGCTATTATCACCTTCTTCCGACAATAAAGGGATCAGCGGAAAAGTCTGCTTTAATGCCTTGGTGATAAATTCATTAACCCGATAATCGGCCTGTGTCACCGGAGAATTGTCATGTTTATGCTCTACATCGAAGACTTTACCCGCACAATAGGCCTGATATTCTGCTCGCAAAATTTCACATGCCTGTGTCACAATGGGAACCAACTGTAAAATCAAAGCATCTTGCGGTGCTGTCGTTGCTCTAAACATAGATTACCTTCATATGCCGAATTATTCAGAAAAACCCACCATCATCTTCGATATGGATGGCACACTTCTTGATCTTGCTTATGATGATTTCATCTGGAATCATCAACTTCCGATTCGTTATGCTGCCCAGCATGACTGCACACTCGAACAAAGCACCCAAGCGCTATTTCAATTTTATCAGCAACACAATCATACCTTAAACTGGTATTCCACCCGTTTCTGGAGTGCCAAGGTAGGTGTAGACACCCTTGCGCTACAACATGAGTTTAAACATAAAGTCGCTTTACGTGCAGGTTGTGTAGAATTACTGCAATATCTTAAAGCCCAGGGCTATTCCTGCTGGATTGCAACCAATGCCGATTGTGAAGGTTTAAAATTCAAACTCGAACAAACCCAAATCGCGCATTATTTCGATGTCATTATCAGCAGTGAACTTATCGGTTATGCCAAAGAAAATATCGAATTCTGGCAAAAACTGCATGCACTACATCCCTTTTCAATCGATCAGGCCTATTTTATTGATGATACGGAAAAAGTACTGAAAGGGGCAGAAAAATTTGGCATTCAGAATTTGATTACCATTGCCCAGCCCTCATCTAAAGGAGAGATCAGGACAGAAAGTCCTTATCCTATTTTACAAGATTTAACTGACTTGATTGCCATGTTAAAACAAGCTGAGGATTTGAAAATATATGCCTAATTCTTCTCAACAGCAGCATGTTGAAAGTATGCGTATCGATAAATGGTTATGGGCAGCACGTTTTTTTAAAACGCGCTCCATCTGCAAAGCTGCAATTGAAGGCGGTAAAGTCCATCATAATGGTGAACGGGTTAAAGTGTCCAAAGAAGTCCGGGTGGGTATGGAACTCACCATTCAGCAGGGCTTTGACCGTAAAACTGTCGTCATCAAGGCCTTATCTGCTGTACGCGGTGCAGCACCTATTGCACAGCAACTTTATGAAGAAACTGAAGTCAGTATTGCAAAGCGAGAGTTGATTACTACGCAAAGAAAGTTGCATAATCTAGCCCGACCTGAACATCGGCCGAGTAAAAAAGATCGACGACAGATCAGTAAATTTAAACAAGATAATGATCAGCAGTTTGACCAAAACTGGTCTTATGATGATTAGGGTCTGCTGACAATTCGCCTATGTTTGCGACGACGCAAGCCATTTCTGAAATGTCAACAAACCCCATTTAAGCGTCATATTCTGTCGTACTCGACCGAATTGATATAGAACATAAAGAATGAATCTGTCACTATACTTGGGTGGAACACGTTAGAAAGCAACACATCCACTTAAGTTAATATTTCTGTGACATCGTTTTGAGGTTGTGAGATGGATGATAATAAAAGCAAGGCGCTCAATGCTGCCCTAAGCCAAATTGAAAAACAATTTGGTAAAAACACAGTTATGCGTCTTGGCGATAACACTGTACTGGCAGTGGAGGCGGTATCTACAGGTTCGTTAACCCTGGACATCGCGCTCGGTATTGGTGGTCTACCTAAAGGCCGTATCGTTGAAATTTACGGCCCTGAATCTTCAGGTAAAACCACCATGACTTTGCAAGCGATTGCACAATGTCAAAAAGCTGGTGGTACTTGTGCCTTCATTGATGCCGAACACGCGCTTGATCCTCAGTATGCCCGAAAATTGGGTGTAGACTTGGACAACCTATTGGTCTCTCAGCCGGACAATGGTGAACAGGCACTTGAAATTGCCGATATGTTGGTTCGTTCTGGTGCAATTGACATGATCGTTGTCGATTCTGTGGCTGCACTAACGCCTCGCGCAGAAATTGAAGGCGAAATGGGCGACTCGCACATGGGCTTACAAGCACGCTTGATGAGTCAGGCACTCCGTAAAATTACCGGTAATGCAAAACGCTCGAACTGTATGGTGATCTTCATTAACCAGATTCGTATGAAAATTGGTGTAATGTTCGGTAGCCCTGAAACCACAACGGGTGGTAATGCCCTTAAATTCTACGCTTCTGTACGTCTGGATATCCGTCGTATTGGTCAAGTGAAAGAAGGTGACGAAATTGTCGGTTCTGAAACACGGGTGAAAGTCGTGAAGAACAAAATGGCACCTCCGTTCAAAGAAGCGTTATTCCAGATTTTGTATGGTAAAGGTGTGAACCAACTGGGCGAACTGGTTGATCTTGCAGTAGCTCAAGAACTGGTACAAAAAGCTGGTGCTTGGTATTCATATCAAGGCGATAAAATTGGTCAGGGTAAAAACAACGTTATCCGCCATTTAGAGGAAAACCCTCAAATTGCACAGGAACTTGACCGCCTAATTCGCGAAAAGCTGTTAACTCCCGTGACCAAGCCAATTGAAGAAAAAGATGAAGAAGAGCCAGACTTTCTAGATGCTTAATCAGCATGATGTTAAAGTCGAATTTTTCGAGTTAAACTGTAAAACGCCCTACGGGGCGTTTTTTATTTGATGTGATAGATACACAATATGAGTAATCCAAAATTCCCCCAAATGCTTGACTATGAAGCACTCAAGCAACAATTTGATGAATCCCCTGCTGAATCTTCTATCTGCTCACATCCATCGAATCCAGATGCCCTACATTTTGAAACTGATCCACAGCCCAAAGCACAAGGCCTAACCGGTACACGGTTACGTTCTTATGCATTTGCTGTACTCACACGCAAAGAATATTCCAAGGCCGATCTGGTCGAAAAGCTGGCCTTATATGCCATGGATCGTGAGGAAGTCATAAAACTGGTAGATGAACTGGCAACCGAGAACTATCAAAGTGACCAGCGTGTAGCCGAAATGCTGCTGTCTAGCCAAAAACGTAAAGGCAAAGGTCCAAACCGGATTAAGCTGGCATTGAAAAACAAGAAAATTGATACAGAACTGATTCAGGAAGAATTAAAGGAAACTGACTGGAATGAGCAAGCTTATCAGCTCAAAGTGAAAAAATTCGGCAAGACTGTAGAACGAGATCCTAAACTGAAGGCCAAACAAATACGCTTCTTACAGTATCGAGGATTTGACCTTGATGCAATATTCAAAGCTATTAGTCGTCGTGAAGATGACTAGAATTTTTAAGATTTGTCCCGATTTAAAAAGTATCATTATTCATTTTAATGCTTATATTTATATTCGAAATTTTTTCGCAGAAAAGTCTTAATCTGATCATATTGATCCAGATATTCATAAAGCTTTATATATTTGTGCTGACTCGATTTAGTCCTAATGTGCAAATGACTGAAACCGTTCACCATGCGCTCGTAAAAACCATCAATGTCTGAATATTCAATTCTGGTTTGAAACAATCCCTGAATCAATAAGCATTGCTGCGTCAATACCACCTGATAACGCCACAATCGAATGAGATAGGCAAAGATACACAAACTTTGAAGGATTAAAAAAATGATGACAAATATTTGACCAGCAAATGACATAAATGGCATGAACGGAATAAGCATGCTCATACTTATCAATAGAACCAGAATATAAAAAATGCTGCGAGTAATTTTAAAATAACGAGATATTGAGGAAATAATAGGAAGTGTGATTTTCATTATTTTTTTATTATTTTTAAAACTGGTGGCAACCCTACCAGCAAGCCTTCGGCACATCATATTTCCACTACCGTTGCTACCTTCCGGTCCTGGCGGGGTTCGTGGAGTACAATTGCGAAGTAACCGGCAGGGCTACCATTGCAAGAACAGAGTATAGAGATTTTTATTTAACTTGCAAGCGTTCAAATCGCTTTTCTAGCCACAGCGCTTTCATTTGATTATTTAAAAAACAATATGCAGTGTAAACGCCATTTTTACATGCTTTTTACCAGCACAATCAATTACTTTAAAACTACGACAAGATTGTAAATGCATATTGCATTTCATGGGCTGGACGTTTTTAATGTCGTCATGTCTTTTAAATGGTCACACTCTAAAATCTTGGGTTTAGAAAGTGCCGAAAAATACAAAATGGATGTTTTTTTATGATGCTCAAACAGCATGCTTTATGTGTACTCACCTTACTGGGTTCCGCTTCACTTTATGCCAATGTCCCGATTGAATCACGTGATTTAAGTCAAAATAGCAGTATTGAATCCAGTGCTAACAATGCCGCTATTAATTCAGGTGCAGCTGTTGCCAATGTGCCCACCAATCTGAATTGGCAGATCATGCAGAAAAACCAGCAATTAGAAAATGACATTCGCGCCTTGCGTGGGAAAATTGAAGAACAGGACAACGAAATTGAACAGCTTAAACACGAACTGACCAATCGCTATACCGACTTGGACCAGCGTCTCGAGTTATTGCAACAAAAGGTTGATCCTGAAAGCGCAACTTCAGAGGAGGATAACCAACAGGATACTGCACCCAGCACCAACACAGCCCCAGTAGCAACCACTACCCAACCAGCAGCCAAAACTACAAATACGCAAGCACCAACTGCCAAGGCAAAAGCTGCCAATACGCAAGCAACGGCCATTAACGCTCAGTCTTCAGCTGAACTGGATAAAGCAGCCTATACTGTCGCTTTAGATGCCTATAAACAAGGTGGTGCAAAAAAAGCCATTGCACCCATGCAAAACTTTATTAAGAACAATCCCAATAGTGTCTATATTAGTAATGCCTATTTTTGGCTCGCTGAATTTAATCTGGCGATTGAACCCACCAATTATAGCGAAGCTAAAAAGAACTATAATATTGTGGTCAATCAATACCCCAATTCTGCAAAGGCCTCACGCGCTCTATATCAGCTCTACAATATAGCCAAAGATGTCGATCATAACACTACCTTGGCCACGCAGCTTAAAACCAAACTGCAAAAAAATTATCCTAAATCTGAAGAAGTGGGATACTTAAAGAAATAAAAAAAAGACACCCGTTTGGGTGTCTTTTTTTTAGCTATATTCGCTTAACGAACAATACCACGCTTAGATTGCTCTAAAGAATCAATCAATAACTGTGCCTCAGGCGCTTCAGGTAACAAATCCGTGCGAATCTGCTGTATGGCCTGTTCGGTTGTTAAACCTTCTTTATAAATCAATTTAAAGGCTTGACGTAAGGCCTGGATCACATTCTTAGACCATCCCTTACGACGCATACCTTCAACATTCATTGCAAAGGCATGTGCTGGATTACCAGAAACCATCACATAAGCAGGTACATCTTTTAAAATCAGCGATGCGCCACCAATCATGCTGTAAGAATCGATTTTGCAGAATTGGTGAATACCAGAGTTACCACCCACAACCACATGATCGCCTACATGCACATGTCCAGCAACACCAACATTATTGGCAAAAATATTATGATCGCCTACCATACAGTCATGTGCAATATGAGTATTGACCATCAATAAATTATGGCTACCAATTTTAGTGAGTCCTTGATCTTGAACCGTACCACGATGCAAGCTGCAATGCTCGCGAATTGAATTGTGATCGCCAATTTCAAGCCAGGTCTCTTCGCCTGCATATTTTAAATCCTGACAAACTTCACCCACACTCGCAAACTGGAAGATTTCATTATTTTTTCCAATTCGAGTATAGCCACCCACAACCACATGTGAATGTAGTTTGGTGCCCTCACCAATAGTCACTTGTGGTCCAATAATACAATAAGGACCGATTTGTACATCTGCAGCAATCACTGCAGATGAGTCAATAATGGCGGTTGGGTGAATTAAATCGTTATTACTCATGCCTGCTCTATTTTTTGATGCGAAACCATAATTTCCGCGGTTGTTGCTACAACGCCATCCACTGTGGCTATACAATTATATTTGTAAATGCCACGCTTGTGCATAACCAATTCTGCTTTTAATACCAATTGGTCACCAGCAACGACTTGTTTTTTAAAACGAACCTTTTCAGCGCCCGCAAAAAGAAACAGTGAACCTGGGCCAGGTTTTTCATTATTCATGATAAAACCAAGTATACCAGAGACTTGAGCTAATGCTTCAACAATCAATACACCCGGCATAATTGGATAGCCCGGGAAATGTCCCTGTAAAAACTCTTCGTTGATTGAAACATTCTTATAACCCACAATACCATTATCAGTCACATCCACAATACGGTCGACCAATAAGAAGGGATAGCGGTGAGGTAAATATTCACGAATTTGTTGAATGTGCATTGGCAATTCAGGCTTCGTAAATGCAGGAGTATTCGACTCAGTCATCATAATCTATTTACGCTTAAAAGTTGATTCAAGGGACTCGATTTGAGCCTGTATATGATCAAGCCGTTTCAGTAATTGGGTCAATGGCACATCTGCTAATTGTTTAAAGCGTACAGCAGCGCGTTTCCAGTGCAAACTTTCCAGCATAGGCGTGCCAGAAGAGTAGCTTCCCGCCTCAGAAATATTTTTTGTGACCATTGACATCCCGGTAATCGTCACGTTATCGGCAATATTAATATGACCTACAACTCCAACTGCTCCAGCCAACACACAGTTTTTGCCAATTGTCGTACTGCCTGCAATACCACATTTTGCAGCAAGTGCTGTATTTGCACCAATTTTTACGTTATGCGCAATTTGCACAAGGTTATCAATAATGACCCCATCTTCCAAAATGGTGTCATCGAGTGCACCACGGTCAATACTGCAATTTGATCCAATTCGGACATCATTACCGATTTTCACTGAACCTAATTGTGCAATACGATGCCATTTACCCTGATAAGGAGCAAAACCAAAGCCTTCTCCCCCAATCACCGTATTGGCATGAATACGGACGCGATCACCGATTTTTGTTTCACCGGTTAAAGTAACATGTGAATCAATAAAACACTGTTGACCAATTTCTACATCATCATCAATTTTAACGTGTGATTGAATGATGGTGTTATCACCTACTACGCAATGCTCACCAATAACCACATAATGCCCAATATAGGCACTATCGGAAATGATGGCAGAAGGATGGATTTGTGCTGTGCTTTCTATCCCCTGATGCTGATTTTTCTTTTCAAAAACATGCGTCAGGATGGCAAAAGCAAGATAAGGATTATCGACCACAATAAAGTTATTGTGCGTATCTAACTGATTTTTTAGAACTGAAGTAACAATCAGCGCACCTGCTTTTGAAGCACGTGCATGATCTAGATATTTATCAGCGTTTACAAATGCAATATGTTTCGCTTGAGCCGCATCTAAGCTGGCCAATCCTTCTAAAATTAAATCAGATTGACCCACGTACTCGCCTTGTACCAGGCGAGCAAGATCTTCTAAGCGAAATTGTCTAGGATTCATGGATTACTTAATAACATTAACCTTTTGAATCATTTTATCAGTTAAATCATACTTAGAGTCATAAGCAAGCGCAGAATTTTTATTCAAAACAACATCCAAGTTATTTTCTTTACGCAATTGTTCTGCCACCTGCTTGATTCGACCATCCATAGTCTTGTTCATCGACTGAATAGTTGACTGTACAGTTGTCTGTACACTTTGCTGAAGCGTATTAAACTCTTGTAGCTGAGTCTGAAATTGCGTAGACATTTTCTGCTTTTCAGCATCTGATAAATTAGGGGTTTGTTGAGCACGTTGTTGCAGAGCTTCCAGTTGTTTAGCTAACTGTTCAAGCTTGGTGGTTTGCGGCTTTACTTTTTGTTGTAAAGAAAGATTTTGTTGTTTTAAATAAGTGCTGTTTTCTACCACTTTTTCCAAATCAACCACACCATAACCCGCAGCATGTACCATCGATGTACTTGCCAAACCTGCAAAAGCCAGACTCATTAATATTTTTTTCATGTAAATATCCTTTATTCAACCCGTTTAGAGTCGCACTTAGAAAGTACGACCGATTTCAAACTGGATATTTTTAGTATCATCGCCGGCTTTTTCATTTAGCGGATAAGCATAGCTGAGAGATAATGGCCCAATCATGGTAATCCAGGTAAAGCCAACACCTACGCTATAACGCATGTTATCAGCATCAAAACCAAAGTTATCTTCACAATACTTTTTGGCATCTATGCCCGGATCTTGCTTATTGCCTGATAAATATAAATTACCCGATGGAACATTACACTGAGTATCAAAAACTTGTGCACCTTCAGCAAATAGTACTGGACGAACCTGGCGAGTCCAATCACCTTTAAATGGTAGTGGTAAGGCCAATTCAGTACCAAATTGTACCAAAGCATTACCCCCTACTTCTTCCGGATCATAGTCTTTTGCTCTTGACTCATTATAGGTAACACCAGGGTATTTAGGACCTAATGTACTGTTGTCATAACCACGAACCGAGCCAAAACCACCAGCATAGAAGTTTTTATAAAATGGCAGGTCATTACCATAACCTAGCTTACCGTAACCACGTAATACAAAGCCCTTACCTAAAGGCTGGAAGGCTTGTGCATCATAAGTAACTTTTTGATATTCAACATCACTACCCGGTAATGCAACTTCAGCATTTACACGGTGTGACATACCAGATGTTGGGAAAACTGGACGGTTTAACGTGTTATAAGACCAACCCAAGTTTAAGTTATAAGTCAGGAAATCACCCGTAAACTCAGTACCAAATGGTGCTGATTCACTGCCAGTTGGACAGTTGTATAAACCAGTAGCAGGATCTAATACCGTATTTACCGTACAGTAAGTAGATGTCTTTTTGGTTTTACCATCGTGCGCAAGCAAGTAATCACGTACATATGTAGACACATACGGACCAGTAGTAACATCAGTCTGATCAATATTTAAACCCGCGCTCACACTTTGGTTTTCATCAATTGGATAACCAAAAGTAATACCGCCACCCAAACTGTCAGTCACGTAGTTGTTGACGTTATAGTCATTATCCAGCTTGGTTTTACGGTAGTACATGTTATAACCACGACGCACACCATCAATGGTAAAGTACGGATCGGTCACACTTAAATTATAATAATCTTGTGTTTCTGAACGGGATAAATCAATCGAAACACTATTACCTGTACCCAGGAAGTTAGTTTGGCTTAAACCTGCCTGGAAAGTTACACCACCACTTTGCGAGAAACCTACTGCCAGGGTACTTGTGCCTGAATGCTGCTCTTCAACATTGACGTTCAGATCCACCTGATCAGGTACGTTTGGAATGCGTGCCGGTTTAATATCAACTGTTTTAAAGAAACCTGTACGTTCTAGACGAACTTTAGATAAATCAATTTTTTCATTGCTGGCCAATGCCCCTTCCATCTGGCGCATTTCACGACGTAATACTTCATCGGCAGTTTTGGTATTACCGGTAAAATTGATACGACGAACCGTAACTTGCTGACCCGGATTAATATAATAATTTAAATCAACCAGTTTGGTTTCTTTATTAATTTGCGGAACAATATTGACTTCAGCATAGTAATAACCCGCATTACCATACTTACGCAGTAAAAGCTGCTTGACTGCATTCACTTTTTCTTGAGAATAAATCTCGCCATCTTTGTATATTTGCAGTGCTTTTAATTCTTCAGGTTTGTATAGTGCATCACCCAAGAATTTGCTTTCACCAAATTTAAATTGCTCGCCTTCTTCTACAGCCACTTCAACAAAGATATTCTTTTTATCTTCACTCAAGTTCAAACTTGAATTGGTGATATTGAAATTGATATAACCTTTGTTTAAATATAAAGCCCGTAAAGCTTCAAGGCTGGCCGCCATCTTTTCACGTGCATAACGGTCATTACGGGTAACAATTGAACTCCAACCGCTTTCTTTAACTGCAAAAGCCTGCTTGATTTCACTTTCTTTAAAAACGGTATTGCCGATGATGTTGATATCAACAACTTTTGCCGCCTTTCCTTCAACAAAATCAATGGTTAAATCAACACGGTTATTCGGTCTGGCAGTCGTGATTACCTTAACGTCAGCATCATAACGACCTTGTTGCATATACTGCTGTTCAAGCTCAGTTTCGATGGTTTGCAAAGCAGATTTTTTCAAAACCTCGCCTTCTGCAATACCCATCTTTTTCAACCCTTCTTCCAGGGCTTCTTTAGGAATAAGTTTATTTCCCTTAAACTCAACCTTTGAAATAATTGGGCGCTCTATCACTGTAAAAACAAGCGTATCTGCTTGTTGAGATGCTTTAATATCATCAAACAAACCGGTGGCATACAAAGCACGAATCGCATTTGCAATAGTCGCATCATTGACACGGTCGCCAGCATTGACAGGCAACATCCCATAAACATTTTCTGGCGTTAAACGAACAAGTCCGTCAATTTTGATATCGCGGACAATGAATTCATCTGCTGCATATACTTGTTGTACTGCTGCCATTGCACTAACGAGTGCCAAAGGCATAAATAAATGTGTGTGCTGCATGCCAGTCTTTTCCGATGTTAATTTATTACATATCTACGTTGTTATAAACGCATGAAGTCATTGAATAATGCAAGGAGCATCATGCTGCCGAGCAGTACCATACCAATTTTTAAACCAACCAATTGTATTTGTTCAGAAACAGGTTTACCACGAATTAACTCAATAACATAGTAAACCAAGTGTCCACCATCAAGCATTGGAATAGGTAATAAATTTAAAATACCCAAACTCACGCTCATTAAGGCCATAAACGAGATAAAGGTTTGCCAACCCATTTCTGCACTTTGCCCTGCCACCTTGGCAATGGTGATTGGTCCAGATAAATTATCCAAGCCAATTAAACCACGAACCATTTTGACGATCGAGTTCAAAATCATACCTGAAATTTGACCCGTTTTATCAACAGCCATCACCAATGCTTCAGTGGGGCTGTATTGAATGGTTTGCTTATATTCTTCAGGAATCGTTATTTTTCCGGGGATGCTTTGTACACCAAGCACACCTGAAACATTGCCCATGCTGTCACGTTTAGCTTGCGGCATCACTTGCAAATGTACCAGTTGATTTTGACGTAATACATCTATTTTTAATAATTTTTCTGGCGAAGCCTGAACAATTTGAACCACATCGAACCAATCATTCATTTTTACGCCATCAATGGCAACTATTTTATCGCCTTCTTTCATCCCTTGACGAATAGCCGCGCCATCTTCACTCAGCTTACTTGCCACAGGGGCAATAGGTGGACGGTATGGCATGAAGCCTAAACTATCCAATGCAGACTGATTCTGATTTTTCAAAAAGCTTTGAATGGGTAATTTAAAGGTTTCAAGCTGACCGTGACGATCGGCCTGAATTTCAATAGAACCTGTTTCACCGACACGGTCCACCAAGGCAAAATTTAACTTTTCCCACGTATTGACCGCTGTTCCATCAACTGTAGTAATTTTGTCACCAACCTGCATTTGAACTGTAGCAGCGGGTGTATTGGGTAATACTTTACCTACCCGGGTATTTAATTGCTCTTGCGCCGGAATGAATAAAATCCAGAACAATAACACTGCAAAAACCAAATTGATCAATGGCCCAGCAGCAACAATGGCAATACGCTTCCAGGGATGCTGACGGTTGAAGGCTTTGGGTAAATCTTCCTCTGCAACATGCCCTTCACGCTCATCCAGCATTTTCACATAACCACCTAAAGGCAATGCGGAAAGCTGATATTGAATGCCCGACTTTTTAGAAGTCCACTTGAGCAAGGTAGGCCCAAAGCCAATGGAATAAACTAAAACCTTAACGCCGAGCTTACGTGCAACAATATAATGTCCAAACTCGTGAATCGCGATAAGCGGTCCGAGCAGGAGAATTGCTGCCACAATAATAAACAAGGCACTCATATTTTAGCTTCCTTTATGGGTGACAATTTGCTGTGCCACAGATCGCGCCATTTGATCGACCTGCAAAATACGTTCAATCGATTCTGTAGCACCGCCTTCAACCTGATTTAAAGTCTGTTCGACCACTTGAGCAATGTCAGTAAAACCAATGTTGTTTTGCAAAAAGGCAGCAACAGCGATCTCATTGGCAGCATTTAAAATCGCAGGAGCCAGACCACCACTTTGCATGGCTTGACGCGCAAGTTTTAATGCCGGGAAACGTATGGTATCAGGTTCCTGAAAATCCAGTTGTTGATTGGTAAATAGGTCAAGTGCAGGTACATGCGTTTGAATACGCTCTGGCCATGCCAGCGCATGCGCAATAGGTGTACACATATCAGGATTGCCCATTTGTGCCAAAGTCGAACCATCCACATATTGAACCATAGAATGAATGATACTCTGTGGATGTACCACCACTGTTACAAACTGTTCTGAAATTGCAAAGAGATGGCAGGCTTCAATGAGTTCTAGCCCTTTATTCATTAAGGTTGCTGAATCAACTGAAATTTTTTGACCCATAGACCAGTTGGGATGTTTGCAGGCCTGTGCAGGAGTTACACTGTGCAGTTGTTCCAGACTGTGATTTAAAAATGGCCCACCAGATGCGGTGAGCAATATACGCGATACACCTTGTTTCGGTTGTCCATTTCTCTCGTTTTGAAAATAACCTTCAGGCAAGCATTGAAAAATGGCATTGTGTTCAGAATCAACAGGTAACAATTCAGCCTGATAATCACGTGCAGCCTGCATCATGATGTCACCCGACATTACCAGCGCTTCTTTATTGGCAAGCAGCACACGCTTACCTGCCTTAACCGCAGCCAAGGTCGGCAATAGACCTGCAGCACCGACAATCGCCGCCATCACCACATCAACATCAGCATGCTCGGCAACAGCAATCAAGCCAGCTTCATCGGTCAAAATTTCAATATCAGTTAAGGACTGTTCGTTAAAAGATTGTTGTAATTCTTTAACTCGACTGGAAGGAACAACCACCACTTTTGGTCGATACTGTTTGCATATTTCAACAAGTTCTAAAATTCGGCTATGCGCCGTGACCGCAAAAACAGAATACTTTTCAGGATGCTGTTGCAGAATTTTTAAGGTACTTTGACCGATTGAACCCGTTACACCTAATATACAAACAGATTGTGACATCTATAAATCTACACCAATAAGTTTTAAAACATACATGCCTGCTGCAAAAATTGGAGCAGCAGCAAGCAATGAATCAATACGGTCAAGTACACCACCATGTCCTGGCAGAATACGACCTGAATCTTTAATTCCAGCACGACGTTTGATCATGGATTCAAACAAGTCACCCAGAACCGAACTAAATACCGTAATTACAGATAAAATTAAAAATAAAATATGCTGTGCAAGGGTTAAATCCAGATAAAGAATTTCTACTGCCACTACAATCAGCATGGCGGTAAAAATACCACCGTACAAGCCTTCTACTGATTTGTTTGGACTGACATCTGGAGCAAGCTTGTTCTTGCCCAATTTACGCCCAACAAAGTAAGCACCACTGTCTGCCCCCCAGACCAGTAAAAACAGGTACATCAACCACCATGGAGAGCTATGCCATACAGAGAAAATTGCGGTAACCGCAGCAGAAACTAAAATAAATCCAATCACCTTGAGACTGGAATTGTACCATCCATCATAGCTTGGATACGATTTAACCCAAAAGATACTGAGTATCCAGCAAATAATGGAAGCCGCCCAAAGCAGCAGAGCGATATCATTTAAATATAATGCCAAGGTTGCTAAAGCTGCAGTGGCAAGTCCGTAAACCCATGCTAAAGGCTTAACCAGATTTTTATTTTTTCTTGGCATAAGCTTAAACCACTCATACCCAGCCACCCCTGCTGCGACAATCATCAGCATAAACATTGGATACTGAGACTGTGTAGCAAACATACAACTCAGTACGACTGCTACCAATACCAATGCGGTTATAATCCGCTCTAACATTTATTAATTCTCAATTTTCTCTTGTTGGATTTGCTCTGAAGTTTTACCAAAACGACGTTCACGCCCAGCAAAGACAGCGAATGCATCATCTAATTCTTCAACAGTAAATTCAGGCCACAAGGTGGGGGTAAAATAAAGTTCGGCATAAGCAGCTTGCCAAAGTAAAAAATTCGACAAACGATAATCACCACCTGTACGGATGAGCAAATCCACAGCAGGTAAATTGGCCATACAGACATGCTGTCCAAACAGCTCAACATCAATGTCTTCAACCGCAACTTTTTTTGCCAGCACATCTGCTGCAATCTGTTTTGCAGCCTGAGTCATATCCCACATACCGCCGTAACTGATGGCAATGGTTAAAGTCATGCTGTCGAAATTAGCAGTCCTTTGTTCAGCTTGCAACATTAACTCACGTAAACGGTCAGACAAACGTGCACGATCACCAATAAACCGCAAAGCAATATTGAATTTTTCCATCCGTGGCAATTGCTCATGAATGGTTTCTTCCAACAAGTGCATGAGTAAATCAACCTCAAACTGAGGACGATTCCAGTTTTCACTCGAAAATGCAAAAACGGTTAAGGCTTGAATTTGATTTTCTATACAGTGCTCAACAATCGGATCGAGGATATTTTTACCTTCCCGATGGCCTGCACCTTTTTGCATTTTCTTTTTTTTTGCAAAACGATTGTTGCCATCCATAATGATGGCAACATGTTTTGGAAGATGCTTACTGTCTTCTGATACGGTCATTCAATCTTAGACCTTCATCAATTCAGCTTCTTTCGCAGCAAGACGCTTGTCTACTTCAGCAACAAATTTATCGGTGATTTTCTGGATATCATCAGATGCACGACGTTCATCATCTTCAGAAATTTCTTTTTCTTTTAATAAAGCTTTAATGTCACCCAAAACATCACGACGGATGTTACGAATGGCAACTTTGGCATTTTCTGCTTCAGTACGTGCAACTTTTTGCATGTCACGACGTGTTTCTTCAGTCAATGCAGCCATAGGCACACGAATCGCATCAGCAGTAATCGGGTTTAAGCCCAAGTCTGATTCACGGATCGCTTTATCAATTGCAGAAACCATTGAACGTTCAAAAGGCTGAACCAACAATGTACGTGAATCTTCAACACCAACGTTTGCCACTTGGTTCAATGGAACGTCAGAGCCATAGTAAGAAACCATCACACCATTTAAAATAGATGGGTGCGCACGACCAGTACGAACTTTGGCAAAACCATGCTCCAAAGACTCTAAAGTCTTGTTCATACGGTCTTCGCTGTCTTTTTTAAGATCGTTAATCATATGATCTTCCTTACTTAATTCTAAGAGATGTAATTACTAAATAGCGTGTAGTATAAAGAGCTTTCAGGCTCACGTACATTAATTCGTAACGTGAGTCCCTTCTTTTTCACCCATAACCACTGAAAGCAATGAACCAGCTTTGTTCATATCGAAGACTTGAAGTGGCACGTTATGGTCACGGCACAGGCAAATCGCAGTTAAGTCCATCACACCCAACTTTTCGTCCAGTACCTGATCAAATGTAAGTGTTTCGTACTTCACAGCATCATCATATTTGCTTGGATCTTTGTTATAAACGCCATCAACTTTCGTGGCTTTCAAGATCAGGTTGGCTTCAATTTCAATACCACGCAAGCAAGCTGCTGTATCGGTAGTAAAGAACGGATTACCTGTACCGGCAACAAATACGCATACTTCACCTTGAGTCAAATGACGGATGGCATCACGGCTTGAATATGATTCAACCACTGCACCAATCGGTAAAGCAGACATTAAACGGGTTTTAATATTACGACGTACCAAGGCATCGCGTAATGCCAAACCGTTCATAACAGTCGCCAACATACCCATCTGGTCACCGGTTACACGGCCAACCAAACCATCTTTTTGCAATTGGCTGCCACGGTACAAATTACCGCCACCAACCACAATACCGACCTGAACACCCAAACCAACCAGATGAGCAATCGCTAAAGACATTTGATCAAGCACAGTTGCGTCAATACCCATGTCTTTATTTCCAGCCAGTGCTTCACCAGAAAGTTTCAATAAAATACGTTCATAACGGGGCTTTTTCGAGTCCATCATCAGGAAATCTCCAAATCTTCCAATATCTAAAATTTTATTCGTATACTTAAATTACAAATCAGGCAGATTTAATCTGAATTAACTTGGCATATAAATCATATTCATCTGCATCAGTAATTTCGACTTCAAGCAAATCGCCGGCTTTAATCTGGCTTTTATCAATATCTTCTACAAAGACATTGCCATCAATTTCAGGCGCATCTGCATACGAACGAGCCACAGCAACCGGGAATTCTTCTTCCAGATCATCCACCAGTACAGTCATGGTCTGACCAATACGTTTTTGTAGTTTGGCTGCTGAAATTTCTTGCTGAACTTGCATGAAACGCTCATAGCGATCTTGCTTGATTTCTTCCGGCACATGATCCGGCAAGTCATTTGCTGTCGCACCTTCAACAGGTGAATAGGTAAAGCAACCCACGCGATCCAGCTGAGCTTCTTTTAACCATTCCAGCAGGATTTGGAAATCTTCTTCAGTTTCACCCGGGAAACCGACCACAAATGTAGAACGAATGACCAATTCAGGACATTTTTCACGCCAAAGTTTTAGGCGCTCTAAAGTATTTTCACTGTGCGCTGGTCGCTTCATCAATTTTAAGATACGCGGACTGGCATGCTGAAAAGGAATGTCTAGATATGGCAGGATTTTGCCTTGTGCCATCAAGTCAATTACGGCATCCACATGCGGATATGGATAGACATAATGTAGACGCACCCAGATACCGAGTTGACCCAAAGCTTCGCACATATCGAAGAATTTGGTTTTAACTGGCTGGCCATTCCAAAAGTCTAATTTATATTTGGTATCCACACCGTAAGCCGAAGTATCTTGGGAAATCACCAGAACTTCTTTAACACCGGCTTTTTTTAATGCTTGAGCTTCGTTTAAAACCGAACCAACCGGACGTGAAACCAGGTCACCACGCATGCTTGGAATAATACAGAAGGTACAACGGTGGTTACAGCCTTCGGATATTTTTAAATAGGCATAGTGTTTTGGCGTTAAACGGATACCCTGTTCAGGCACAAGGTCAATAAACGGATTATGCTTTGGTGGTTCCGGAACGTACTCGTGTACGGCCTCCATCACTTCTTGATATGCCGCTGCACCCGTCACTTTTAAGACATTCGGGTGCATTTGGCGAATTTTGTCTTCATCTTTACCCAAACAGCCGGTCACAATCACACGACCGTTTGCGCTCATGGCTTCGCCAATCGCATCTAAAGATTCTTGTACTGCAGATTCAATAAAACCACAGGTATTAACAACTACTAAATCAGCACCATCATAATCTGATGCTACATCATAACCTTCAGTCTTTAACTGAGTTAAAATTCGTTCGGAATCTACCAATGCCTTAGGACAACCTAAAGAAACAAAACCGACTTTGGGGGATTTCATGAATCTGCGCTCCACTGTAATGCGCGTATTGTATGTCTTTTCCACTGATAAAAATAGCTGAAATCCCGACTCTTTGCATTACGCACCAAAATATGCCTATATTTTTAGCAAATATTTAATATGCACCGTTTTGGTTCACTAATAATTTTATTTCTATTACTATGGAATTGAAATTCTGTCATTAAAAACAAAAAAGCACACTTTTATAGCGGCAGAATTTATATTTATACCCATGCTCAAAGTTGGCGTGCATTTTGCTTTATTTCGACAACGTTTAACTCGTTGAATGTCCCATAACAGGGAGAAATGACAAGAAGTGCAGATGCCATTGCGCTATTTTAACACAGGATACTTTCGCTAATGGATCAACCCGTCGCTATCGACTACCGCCTTTTAGTGGATAATTTAACCACCGCAATTTTATTGGTCGACAGTAACCTTAATATTTTTTATTTAAATTCTTCTTGTGAATCTTTGTTCGACATTAGTTTACTGCGTGCGGCGGGACAGCCGGTTTTAAATTTGCTGCATATGCCCGATGATGAGTTTAATACTGAAGAAGCCCTATTAAATACATTTAAAACCGGACAGCCTTATACCCGTCGTGAAGCTGCCATTAGCGTCAACTTTAAAGATATTCATGTGGATTATACCGTTTCACAAATCAATTCGGAAAAACCCTATCACCCGCTTCTACTGATTGAATTAAACCAGATTGACCGGATGCTGAAAATATCCAAAGAAGAAAACCTGATTCAGCAACACCAGGTCGCCCGACAACTGATTCGCGGTGTCGCGCATGAAATTAAAAATCCTTTAGGCGGCATCCGTGGTGCCACCCAGTTACTGGCGCGCAGCCTGAACGATCCACAATATGAAGAATTTACCGACATTATTATTAGTGAAGTAGACCGTTTACGTAATTTGGCCGATACCATGCTGGGTTCTCGCCAGTTGCCAAGTTACGAACTAGTCAATGTGCATGAGCCTTTGGAACGTGTCCGCTCACTCATTACCAATCAAACCAAAAAGAAAATCAAAATTACCCGTGACTATGACCTCTCATTACCTGAAGTCATGGCAGATCGTGACCAGCTCATTCAGGTCATGCTCAATATCAGCGTCAATGCCGTGCAAGCCATGATGGAAAACAAAGAATTTTTTGTAGATCATCAGCCTGAACTGTTTTTAAGAACCCGGATTCAGCGTCTGGTCACCATTAACGGAGTGTTAAAACGCTCTGCGGTACGAATTGATATTGAAGATAACGGTCCGGGTGTACCGGAAGAAATTTTAGAATCGGTGTTTTACCCCTTGGTCACAGGACGTGCTAAAGGTACCGGTCTCGGTTTGAGTATTGCGCAAAACATAATGCACCAACATAGTGGAATGATTGAATGCCAATCTGTTCCAGGAAAAACAGTATTTAGCTTATATTTACCTTGGGAGTCTAACCATGTCGCGAAATAAAATATGGGTCATTGATGATGATCGTGCCATGCGCTGGGTATTGGAAAAAACTTTTAAAGAAGAAGGTTTTGACGTTACTAGTTTTGAAGAAGCACAATCTGCACTGGATCAGCTCAGCATAGATACCCCCGATGTAATTTTGACTGACATTCGTATGCCCGGCATCGATGGTCTGACCTTTTTGAGCAAAGTCAAAACCAGTCATCCAGATTTACCGGTTATCATTATGACGGCGCATTCAGATCTGGAATCTGCTGTATCCAGCTATCAAACCGGTGCTTTTGAATATTTACCTAAACCGTTTGATATTGATGAAGCTTTGGCATTGGTCAATCGTGCGATTCTGCATATTGCCAAATTACAGCAGCAAGAATCTGCCAAAGCCGCACCAGCCATTCAATCAACTGAAATTATTGGTGAATCCCCTGCCATGCAGGAAGTGTTTCGTGCCATTGGCCGTTTGTCACAGTCACACATTACCGTATTGATTAATGGTGAATCCGGTACAGGTAAAGAACTGGTTGCGCATGCGCTACACCGCCATTCACCACGTAGCAGCAAACCTTTTATTGCCTTGAATATGGCAGCCATTCCAAAAGACCTGATTGAAACAGAACTTTTTGGTCATGAAAAAGGTGCATTTACCGGTGCCAACTCACAGCGCCAAGGCCGTTTTGAACAAGCCAATGGCGGTACGCTATTTCTAGATGAAATTGGCGACATGCCATTTGAAACCCAAACCCGTTTACTGCGTGTTTTGGCTGATGGCGAGTTCTATCGTGTCGGTGGACACATTCCGGTTAAGGTCGATGTTCGGATTGTCGCTGCGACTCACCAAGACCTGGAAAAACTGGTACATGACGGACGCTTCCGTGAAGACTTGTATCATCGTCTGAATGTGATCCGTATTCATATTCCAAAACTGGCGCATCGCAGTGAAGATATTCCGATGCTGGCGCAGCACTTCCTGGCTCGCGCTGGTAAAGAATTAGGCGTAAATCCTAAGATCTTGCGTCCAGAAACACAAGAATATATGCAGCAACTGCCTTGGCAAGGCAATGTGCGTCAGCTCGAAAATACCTGTCGCTGGCTCACAGTGATGATTACCGGTCGTGAGGTTTATCCTGAAGATCTTCCTTCGGAATTAAAACAGATTCCAATTCAACGCTCAGGTGATGATGCTCAGCCACAAAATACCTTTGACCGTATTTCACTGCATCACTGGGATGAGTTATTGGGCCAATGGGCTATTCAGAAACTAAAAAATGGTGAAATGAAGATTCTGGACATTGCCACTCCAATGTTTGAACGCACCTTAATTACCGCAGCTTTACAGCAAACCCGTGGTCGTAAACGCCATGCTGCGGAATTGCTGGGCTGGGGTCGCAACACGCTGACTCGCAAGCTCAAAGAACTGGGTATGGACACGGCAGATGATGACGTTGAAGAAGAAGTGATAGAAAGCTAAACTTTTTCTACCCCTCTCAAAAATAAAAGCTCCTTCGGGAGCTTTTTTTATTAGACACTATTTAGGCAGTAAAACCTATATAACGGAAATATCCCTCTACCCCCAAATCAGACTTAAAAATCAGATAATCCGGATAAGTTGCTTTGGTAATTTCGGCAAACATATTCACCTGATCATCATGGGCATGCAAATCATCTACACAACGCGGCATGGTTTGCTCAAATTCATCGGTCATATATTCAAAACCAATATCCATGGCAATAAACAATACATGCTCGCAGGGCTGTATATATTGTTCTTCAGCCCAATTAATCACATGCTGCTGACAGTGTGGACATTGGATATTATCTGCGGCTTGAATATCGAGTTCGATCAGTTGATAGCTCATAACATTTAGATTCAGTTTTCTATCCAACTATATTAACAAACTCCAGTAAAGTGCATCCTTAAAAATCATCAATAAAAAAGGGAATCTCGAGGATTCCCTTTTATAAAATTTATAAATTTATTTATGTGCAGATTTATAGCGTGAGAGTGCTGTCACAGCCACTGCTGAAATGACCACAGCAGGTAAACTTGCCATTAAAATCCCCGAAGTTCCCAAGCCGATCGCTAAGATTTTCCCTGTCAATAATGGCCCAGTCATGGCACCTAATCGGCCCAAAGAAATCGCACTACCCACGCCTGTCACTTTACCTGTGCCTGAATAGAAAATCGGTGAAATGCCATACAGAATCGATTGCCCACCTGTCGAGAAAATCCCGCCCATAAACCCAGCCAGAATAAGCACTGGAATAGAGGTAGAGGTAAATAACAATACAAGGGCAATAAATAAACCACTATAAATAATTGTTGCCATCTGCCAAAGTTTTAAGCGGTCTAGCAAATAACCCAAAGCCAAAGTACCAATTACAGCACCTACCTGGAATACCAGCATCACCATGAAAGCCTGCGGTTTTTCCAAACCTTGCTCCATGAGCAAATTAGGTAACCAGCTAATCAAAATATAATTGATCATCAGGGTAAAGAAGAAACCGACCCAAAGCGGCATCGTATATTTATATTGCTGATTCTTAAATAATACCTGCACCATAGATGGAACAGCTTCAGTCGCGGCTTGCTCAACAGCAACCTGCTTAGGCTTATCTTTAAGAATAATTGCCATGAATGGGAGCAGTGCCAATGGCGCCAAGCCTCCAATCAGGAAAAGCGTATGCCAGGAAATATCTTTGAATAAGATAGCCAAGCCCGCAACGAAAATTGCGCCTACCGGTAAACCGCAATACATCAAGCTGTTCAGCTTGCCTCGATTGGCTTCATTTGCCTCATCACCTACCACTGAAATCATGGTTGGCATTGCCGCACCCAAACCTAAGCCGGTAAAGAAGCGCGCTGCATATAAAATTTCAACACTCGGCGCAATTGCAGTGAGTGACATGAATGCGCCAAAGATGCCAATCGAAAGCATCAGTACTTTCTTTTGACCTAAATAATCCGCTACTCGGCCGCCAAAGAAGGCACCGAACAGCATACCAAAAACACCTAAACTAAATACATAGCCCATTTGCACCTGGTCGAGAGCAAATGTTTCAGCAATTCCTTTTGCTGCAATACCTGGGGCTTGAAGATCAAAACCCTCAAAAAATGCGACCCAAAAACACAGAAATACCGTTAAGAATTTCTGCATTTTAGCTGTTTGTATTTGTGCCATGATTGAACTCCGTCCATAGTAAGCAAATTACCCTGCAGCAATTTGCTTTGCTATTCTCAGATCAATCTTTTCAAATAAATACCACTACAATAGTCGGGTTTATTGAACCTCAACATAGCAAATAGCGATTGAATTAGACTTAAAAGATTATATAAATAGACTTTTTAAATCTTATTACTGTAAATTAAATAATATTTTCAGATACTTATATTTTCGGTAGTTATTTATGATCAAGCCATAGTCAAAACTAATACTTTAAAATTAAACGATAAAAAGCCCGCTTTTAGCGGGCTTTTAATTCACTTTACTTCCACGGTATTAAGCAGATTTTTTCGCCTGATTGTTCTTACGGATGGTAATCATCACCAACTGAACTGCCGCAGGTGTTACACCCGGAATACGCCCCGCTTGAGCAAGCGTTTCAGGACGAACATCTTTCAACTTCAAAGTAATTTCACGCGACAAACCTGAAACCACATCATAATCAAAGTCTGAAGGAATACGGGTTTCTTCCAGACGCTTCATTTGCGCTACATCTTCTTGCTGACGGCTGATATAACCTTCGTATTTCACAGCAATTTCAATTTGCTCGCCGACAAATGCCGAAACTTCAGAACCAGTCAATTCAGCAATTTGCGCGAAGCTAATGTTTGGACGCTTTAACAAATCAATCGCTGAGCATTCCTTAGACAGATCTGCACCGGTCATTTCAACGAATTTTTTACCCATTGGGTTGTTTGGCGCAGCCCAAAGATGCTGTAAACGGCCTTTTTCAGTTTCTACTGCTTCCATTTTTTGGCAGAACGAATCCCAACGTGCATCATCTACTAAGCCTAACTCACGACCAATAGTTGTTAAGCGTTGATCCGCATTGTCTTCACGTAGCATCAAACGGTATTCGGCGCGAGACGTAAACATACGGTACGGTTCTTTGGTGCCGAGTGTAATCAGGTCATCAACCAGTACACCCATGTACGCTTCATCACGTTTAGGTGTCCATTGTTCCTGATCCCATGCACGGCGGGCAGCGTTCAAACCTGCCAATAAACCTTGTGCGCCAGCTTCTTCATAACCGGTTGTACCGTTGATTTGGCCCGCGAAGTACAAGTTATTAATCGATTTGGTTTCAAGTGAGAATTTTAAAGATTGCGGATTAAAGTAATCGTATTCAATCGCATAGCCCGGACGCAGAATGTGTGCATTTTCCATACCACGGATCGAGCGCACCAATTCAAACTGAACATCAAATGGAAGAGATGTAGAAATACCATTTGGATACAATTCGTGAGTATCCAGACCTTCAGGCTCCAAGAACACTTGATGCGAGTCTTTATCCGCAAATTTATGAATTTTATCTTCAATTGATGGGCAGTAACGTGGACCTACACCTTCAATCACACCGGTATACATCGGTGAACGATCGAGTCCGCCACGAATAATGTCGTGGGTTTTTTCATTGGTATGCGTGATATAACAGTTGATCTGTTCTGGATGCATTGATGCATCACCCATGAATGACATGGTCGGAGATGGGAAATCACCCGGCTGTGGTGTCATGACAGAGAAATCAACTGAACGCGCATCAATACGTGGCGGCGTACCTGTTTTTAAACGGCCTACCGGCAAGTTCAATTCACGTAGGCGCGCAGCCAATGAAATTGAAGGCGGATCACCGGCACGGCCACCTGAAGCATTGTTTAGACCAATGTGAATCACACCGCCCAAGAAAGTACCCGTGGTCAACACCACAGTTTTCGCATCAAAGCGAATGCCCATCTGGGTTACAACACCTTTAACGGTATCGCCTTCAATAATCAGGTCATCTGCAGCTTGCTGGAAAATATCCAGATTGGCCTGGTTTTCCAGGGTATGACGAATTGCCGCTTTAAAACGTACACGGTCAGCTTGGGCACGTGTTGCACGTACTGCTGCACCTTTACGTGAGTTCAAAATACGGAACTGAATACCGCCTTTATCGGCAGCCAATGCCATCGCACCACCCAAGGCATCAATTTCACGTACCAGATGAGATTTACCAATACCACCAATGGCCGGGTTACAGCTCATCTGCCCTAAAGTCTCAATGTTGTGAGTTAAGAGCAAAGTCTGTCGACCCATACGCGCTGCAGCAAGGGCTGCTTCGGTACCTGCGTGACCGCCACCGATAACAATGACATCGTAAACTTTAGGATAATGCATAATGGTTTGAGAGATAAAAAATGATGACGGAGTATTATATCAAAACTGAGCAAAATAAGTTGACAAAATGAGTCGAATTTCTCACCGAGGAATGAATTGATTTTCACCCTGCTAATGTTGCAATGTAATTTTGCTTTTCAGACCTACTATAGAAATGAAACATTTAATCTTCAATATTTACTTGATTAGCATTGTTTTAATTTGATTATTTTTTAAGCTAAACAGGTGGTACATTACAAACAAAGGTATCAAAGATGAATAAGAATATTTTCCTCTCTTCAATGCTCTGTGGTTTATGTTTTGCCTCATTTGCAGCTTCGGTCAATGCCAAGTCTGACTCGAATTACAATGCGCAAAAGTACCAGCAGGTCTGTAAAGGTAAATCTCAGGGAACGCCAGTCACTTTTGCCTACCGTGCTGTAATCTGGAATGGTACGTGTGAAACCCAATTTTTCCCTTCTTCAAAAAATGCTTCAATTAGAGGAGATGAACCCGAACTTTACTCCACATGTAGTAATGGAGATAACAAAGCAACAACAGCAACCATTAATGGTAGCGAAATGAAAGGTAAATGTGCTTTAGGCTATATGCCACCTCGTCCTTCTCAATCACAAATGCAAATGCAACAATCTCAACCACAGATGCAGTCACAACCGCAAATGCAACCTCAGATGCAATCACAACCTGAAATGCAGACTCAGCCTCAAATGCAGTCACAACCTGAGATGCAACCGCAGTAATCTCCATAAAAAGTTAATTTAATTCAAATTATTAACGGGTAAAATACTTGAATTTTACCCGTTTCATATATTGCTTATTTAAAAATCTTGTTTAAACTCTAAGGATATCAAAAGATAAAAACAAAAAAGGATATTCCATGGATTCAGGACTTTTTACCCTTTTTTTACCTCTTATCCTTGCCTTCATGATGGTGGGCTTAGGACTTGAACTTACAGTTAAAGATTTTCTGCGTATCCGGCGTCACCCCAAAGCTATTTTTTTAGCTTTATTTTCACAACAAGTCATTTTGGTGGGCGTTGCATTTTTTATTTGTATTTTATTTAAGCCATCTCCACTTTTAGCTATTGGCTTAATGTTGCTTGCTGCTTCTCCTGGTGGCCCTACAGCAAATTTGATTAGCTATATTTTTAAGGGAGATGTGGCCTTAAACCTTACCCTTACAGCCCTTAATTCCATTATTTGCACCTTTACCCTGCCTTTTATTGTCAATTTATCCATGCATTATTTTTTAGGCGAGTCGCAAAGCTTTGCCATGCCTATTGAAAAAATCACTCAGGTCTTTTTAATTATTTTTGTTCCGGTTTGTTTAGGTATGCTGATTCGTTCATATACTCCAAAAACCGCATTACAACTCAATAAACCTATGCGATTTTTTTCAGTCATCTTTTTAATTTCGATTTTCTTGTATGCGCTCTATAAAGAAAGGTTTCATCTCACTGAATATTTTTCCGAGATTGGCATTGCCATGGCATTGTTCTGCCTCATCAGTTTTTTAGTGGGTTATCTGGTTCCCCATTTAGCAGGAATTTCCGATAGGCAGGCACGGGCATGCACCTTTGAAGTCGGGATTCACAATACAGGTTTTGCGCTGACTATTGCACTTTCCGTGCTATCGAATACTACAATTGCCATTCCGGCAGGAATTTATACTATTTTTATGTATGTGTTTGCCTTTGCATTTGGTTATATCCTGAACAAAAACCCCCAACTACTCAATAAAGGCAATGCACACACTTTAAATAGTTAAAATACATCTGCCCTGTTGAAAAATGCTTCAATAGAGCATATTGCAGCCCCCTATAAAAAATAGACTCAATCCATACATTTGTGTAAAGCAGGAGCAGTAGCCTGCATTGCATATTTGTTCATACATCTATTCAATCAGGATAGTTGCATAGAAAAAATCAGTACAAAACTTAACTCAACAAGAATAAATAAAAAAGGAGATTTCACATGGATTCAGGAATCATTACCATTTTACTGCCTTTAGCACTGGCTATTATTATGGTGGGCTTGGGACTGGAGCTAAGCCCCAAAGACTTTGCCCGAGTCAGCAAACATCCTAAAGCCGTTTTAATTGCGCTATTTTGTCAACTGGTTGTTTTGGTCAGTATTGCATTTGTTATCTGTAAGGTTTTGGCGCTTCCACCATTACTTGCGGTAGGATTAATGCTGCTTGCAGCTTCACCTGGTGGCAGCACAGCCAACTTGTTTAGCTATCTGTTCAAGGGTGATATTGCACTGAATATTACCCTAACTGCAATCAATTCTGTCATTGCTGCTTTTACGCTGCCTTTAATTGCCAACTTTGCCATCCAGCATTTTATCGATGACGGACAACAAATTAGCTTACAGTTCAGCAAGATATTACAAGTCTTTGCCATTATTATTATCCCGGTCTGCATAGGCATGCTGATTCGACACTATGCCCCACAGTTCACAGAAAAGTTAAATAAACCGCTACGTATATTCGCGGTTATATTTTTAATACTGATTATTATTGGCGCAATTGTGAGTGAACGTCAGAATATTGCCGAGTACTTGACTCAAGTGGGGGCAGCTACAGCACTGTTCTGTATGTTTAGCCTGTGTATCGGCTATTTCGTGCCTCGGCTACTCGGTATTCCTAGTGCCCAGGCGCGTGCCTGTGCTTTTGAAATTGGCATCCACAACAGCACCTTGGCTATGACCATTGCACTTACCGTTATGGCTAACTCCACCATCGCCATGCCAGCTGCGGTATATTCTATTTTTATGTATATCTTTGCCGCGCTATTTGGCATGCTTTTGAATAAATTCGCAGCTCATCCAGCGACCGCTATCTCTACCTGATTCAACTTCCATAAAAAAGGACGTCCATGTACGTCCTTTTCTTTTTCAGGATAGTTTTTATCAATATATAGTTGTTTCAGCCTGAGTTCCGTTACAATGGCATCTTTATAAAGACAAATTTAGGTTATCTCCGTGAAGTGGTTACAAATTCATATTACTGTTGAGCAGGCTCAAGTCGATTTCACTGAAACACTATTAAGTTCATTAGGTGCAGTGAGCGTAACTTTAGATGATGCTGAAAATCAGGACTTGCTTGAACCACTTCCAGGTGAAACTCCACTGTGGAACAAAGTCATTGTGACCGGCATCTATGCCCAGGAAGATGACGAAGAAATTGATATTGATGCGCTAATTACCTTTATTACTGCTCAAATGCCTGAAGCACCAGTACGTTATGAATTTCTTGAAGATCAGGAATGGGAACGTACCTGGATGGATGCCTATGAACCGATCCAGATTGCCGATAAATACTGGATCGTGCCTGAATGGATGGAAGCTCCTGAACCAGATGCAGTCAATATCAAGCTTGATCCAGGTCTGGCTTTTGGTACCGGCAACCACGCAAGTACCTTTCTTTGCCTGCAATGGTTAGGTAAGACTGATGTGAAAGATAAAATTGTGATCGATTATGGCTGCGGTTCAGGCATTTTGGGCGTGGCTGCTTTATTGTTAGGTGCTAAAAAAGTCTATGCGACTGATATTGATCCTCAAGCTGTTTTAGCGACCCAACAAAATGCTGAATTGAATGGTGTACTGGAGAACCTGTTCGTAGGTTTACCGGATGAGTTCAATGAAGAACTTAAAAATCAAAAAGCCGATGTGTTTGTTGCCAACATTCTTGCAGGCCCGTTAATGACCCTTGCGCCTGAATTCGCAACTTTGGTTAAATCTGAGGGAGAGTTCGCACTTGCCGGCATATTAGAAGAGCAAGTTGCTGATATTTCTAGTGTTTATTCTGAATTTTTTGATATACTGCAAGTCGAAAAACGTGAAGAACATTGGTGTCGAATTTCGGGTAAACGCCAAAACACCCCTACAAATCTTGAATAGACTATGAGCGAAAAACAAACCTCCTGCCCTAACTGTTTGACCAAGTACAACGTCTCTGTGGCTCAACTTACAGTTGCTCGGGGCATGGTTTGTTGCGCAAAATGCTCGACCAATTTTAATGCATTGAACCATCTTGTAGTAGAGAAAGAAAATACTTCCTCTACTCCCTCTACAAGTTCTTCGTTAAATCTCAAGCAAGAAACACACTCATCCAGTGAATTGTCTCCAGATCAGTTCATTAGCGATCCACACGCAGAACAACATTTATTGGACATTTTCGTCCGTAAAGTTGAAAACTCGAATATTGATTTAAAAACCTATCTCAATAACTTAAATTATTTTAGTACTGAACCTATTGGTAATTACCCTGCACTCAATTGGTCAGAAAAAGCCGAACAAGAGAAAAAACATGGTGCTTTGCACTATGTTTTATGGGGAACGGTTAACTTATGCTTAATCAGTTTACTTATTTTGCAGTTTTTTTGGTTTAATCCGAAAATTTTAAATAATAGCCCGGCATTTAGTGCTTTATTGAATAGTGTTTGCCAGACTGTTAGCTGTTCATTTATGGAACAGAATTATCATCTGATTTCCACCAACAAGCTAAAGATTAAACAAATTTCCAAACAACAAACCCAGTTCACAGGCGAACTGATTAACTACCATACCCAAAGTTTGGCGCTTCCTATTATTAGGGTAAATTTGAAAGAGAATGGTCAAACCATATCTACTTATTCCTTTATGCCTTCTGAATATTTGATTAGCAGCCTGAAAGGGATACAACGAATTCCCCAGAATAGTCCTTTTAAATTCAAATTTAGTGTTCCAGTGGCGCGTAAAAGCTTTGACACTTATAGTTTAGAAATAATTCGTCCGTAAAATTGAAAAAAACTATAAAAAAATACAAAAAAATGTAAAAAAAATGCAGTTTTCTTGCTCACTTTTTCTTAGACAATGCTATGATACGCGCCACGAAAGCTTTGTGCTGCAAACTCCTCGAAAATTTTCACAACAAAATCGTCTAGCCAAAATGCGCTTTATTTAATATTGCGTATAGAGCAGATTTTTTTGTTTTGATTTTGGTTGGTAACAAATATTAATCTATTGTTACGCTTAAATTTCGATCAAAAACGTCGAGTTGTGGCAAGCTAAATGATCAAGTTTTAGAGCTCTAATTTTAGGATCTAAAACTAGAGCTCATTGAATTTTTTATAGACCACTTTTATATATCTCTTTACCCAAGTGATATTTGATTTTTCGGATTAATTCGCATGAATAGCAAATCTCCTATTTTTACTGCACAATCTGATGTCGCTCTTCGTATTCACGTAGATCGCGCAGTTCGTCACTACTTTGCACAATTGCAAGGCGAGCAACCTTCTCAGGTGTATGACATGGTGCTGGCAGAAATGGAGAAGCCTTTATTATCTGTCGTTTTAGAATATACGCGTGGTAATCAGACACGCGCTGCCGAGATTCTCGGACTAAACCGTGGTACTTTACGTAAAAAGTTGAAAGCTCACGGTTTAATGAGTGAATAAATGATAAAATGCTTGCGGCTTCCGCAGGCATTTTTTTTAACCTGCATTTTGCTAATTTGTTTTAATCTGTTCCTTTGAAAACTGTGACGAAGATCATGACTATTAAACGCGCTTTAATCTCTGTTTCTGACAAGACTGGTATTGTTGAGTTTGCACAAGACCTTGCTGCTCTTGGGGTAGAAATTTTATCTACTGGTGGTACTTACAAGTTGTTAAAAGACAACAATGTTGCCGTAGTTGAAGTTTCAGAGCACACTGGTTTCCCAGAGATGATGGACGGCCGTGTAAAAACGCTACATCCGAAAATTCATGGTGGTATTCTGGCTCGTCGTGGTCTAGACGAAGCTGTGATGGCAGAACACAACATCGATGCAATTGATTTGGTTGTAGTAAACCTTTATCCGTTTGCTGCGACTGTTGCAAAACCAAACTGTTCACTTGCTGATGCAATCGAAAATATCGACATCGGTGGTCCAACAATGGTTCGTGCTGCTGCGAAAAACCATGCTTCTGTAGGTATTGTCGTTAATGCTTCTGACTATGCAACTGTTGTAGCCGAGCTTAAAGCTGAAGGCGCTTTATCTCATGCAACCCGTTTTGACTTGGCAGTGAAAGCTTTTGAACATACAGCTCAATACGACGGCATGATTGCTTCTTACCTTGGCGCTCGCGTTGGTAAAGAAGAAGGTCAAGCAGACAAATTTGCGCGTACTTTCAATACACAATTGAATAAAGCACAAGATCTTCGTTATGGTGAAAACCCGCATCAATCAGCTGCTTTCTATGTAGAGTCAACTGCAACAGAAGCTTCTGTTTCAACTGCCAAACAGTTACAAGGTAAAGAATTATCTTATAACAACATTGCAGATACAGATGCAGCACTTGAATGTGTTAAATCATTTGCTAAACCTGCATGTGTGATTGTAAAACACGCAAACCCATGTGGCGTTGCAGTATCTCTAGACGGCATTCAAGCTGCTTATGACCTTGCTTATGCAACTGACCCTGAATCTGCATTCGGTGGCATCATTGCATTTAACCGTGAATTAGACGTGGCAACTGCACAAGCGATTGTAGACCGTCAATTTGTTGAAGTAATCATTGCACCAAGTATTGCTGATGGCGTACTTGAAGTGACTGGCGCGAAGAAAAACGTACGCGTACTGGTATGTGGTGAGCTTCCTGCAATTGATGCACGCCAATCGCAACTTGACTACAAACGCGTAAACGGTGGTTTACTGGTTCAAGATCAAGACTTAGGCATGATCACTAAAGATGACCTTAAAGTTGTGACTAAACGCGCACCGACTGAAGCTGAAATCGACGATATGATTTTTGCCTGGAAAGTTGCGAAATACGTTAAATCTAACGCAATTGTATATGCGAAAGGCCGTCAAACTATTGGTGTGGGCGCAGGTCAAATGAGCCGCGTAAACTCTGCTCGTATTGCAGCAATCAAAGCTGAACATGCCGGACTCGTAGTTGAAGGTGCGGTAATGGCATCTGACGCATTCTTCCCATTCCGTGATGGTATTGATAACGCTGCAAAAGCCGGTATCAAATGTATTATCCAGCCGGGCGGTTCTATGCGTGATGAAGAAACAATTGCAGCTGCTGACGAAGCTGGCATTGCAATGGTCTTCACTGGCATGCGTCACTTCCGTCACTAAGTGATTGGATATTAATGTAATGACAAAGTCATCTACATTTAGACAAATAGATTTCTAATCTTGCATAAAGTCCTCTCCTATTTTTAGGCTGAGGACTTTATGTCATTTTCGATTCATGGAGTATGAACCGATGAATATTTTAGTTTTGGGTAATGGCGGTCGTGAACATGCATTGGCATGGAAAATCGCACAAGATAACAAAGTCGCAAAAGTATTTGTAGCACCAGGCAATGCAGGTACTGCAACAGAAAATAAATGTGAAAATGTTGCCTTAAATATTTTAGACAATGCTGCAATTATTGACTTTGCAAAAAATAATGCCGTTGATTTAATTATTGTTGGTCCTGAAGCGCCACTAGTAAACGGTGTAGTCGATGCTTGCCGCGCAGCTGATGTTAAAGTTTGGGGTCCAACCCAGTTCGCTGCACAGCTTGAGGGATCAAAAGCCTTCGCCAAGCACTTCCTTAAACGTCACAACATTCCAACCGCATTCTACGATGTATTTACCGAAGTCGATGCAGCAAAAGCATTTGTTGAAAAAAATGGCGCGCCAATCGTCATCAAGGCCGATGGTCTTGCTGCCGGTAAAGGCGTGATTGTTGCCATGACCAATCAAGAAGCATTCGATGCCATTGATGACATGCTGGCGGGCAACAAATTTGGTGATGCCGGTTCACGTGTAGTCATCGAAGAATTCCTTGCCGGTGAAGAAGCATCTTTCATTTGCATGATTGATGGTGACAACATCCTGCCGATGGCAACTTCACAAGATCACAAACGTATTTTTGAAGGTGATCAGGGACCTAACACAGGCGGCATGGGTGCATACTCTCCTGCTCCAGTTGTGACTGCGAATGTATTCGAAAAAACCATGAATGAAGTCATGCGTCCAACTGTTGAAGGCATGAAAAAAGATGGTCATGTTTATACAGGTTTCTTGTATGCCGGCTTGATGATTGATGAACAAGGCCAGCCTAAAGTAATCGAGTTCAACTGCCGTTTTGGCGATCCTGAAACCCAGCCAATCATGATGCGTTTAAAATCATCTCTAGTGGATTTGGTTGAAGCTGGTATTGCAGGTAACTTGCCAGCAGAAGCTGAATGGGACGAGCGCAAAACCGTCGGTATTGTACTTGCATCTAAAGGTTACCCAGAAACTTCTAGCAATGGTGATGTAATTTCAGGTTTAGACACTGAAATGACCGATGCTAAAGTATTCCATGCAGGTACAAAAACCAATGCGAATGGTGAAATTGTGACTGCTGGCGGTCGTGTTCTTTGTGTTACAGCTTTAGGTAACACGATTGGCGAAGCTCAAGCAAAAGCATTAGAACTATGTAAAAAAGTGACTTTTGACGGCGTTCAATACCGTAAAGATATTGGTTATCGTGCAATTGCGCGTGAAAATGCTTAATTCTTTTAAAGAATAGATTAAGCCTAAAAAGCCCACATTTTTGTGGGCTTTTTTAATACCTTAGATTCTCAGATGAAGTGCTATAGAAATTAATTTAAGTATGATTTCAAGAAATTGATATTTCACATCAAAATTCTATTCAGCTAAACATCCTCCTTCAAATAAATCTTAAGCACATGTTTTTAAATAACTAAAAAATCATTTCGCATAAGGTGTAGTATGCTAATTTCAGGAATACTTAAGATTTAGGTTTTGTTGCAATCCAGCACAGTAAAGAACCCAAACATACTATTAAAGCGCCTTTCCAAAAACCTAATGTTAAATGTGTACTTAAAACCAATGCTGAAACTAATGCTGAAAATACAGGTATGAAGTAGGAGGCTGTAGCCAATATAGTCACATTCCCATGCATAATTCCCACATTCCATGCCCCATAGCCAATACCCATAGCAAATGCGGCTAATACCAAGTAAATGATTGAATCTAATTCAAAATGAGGGGAGATATCGCCTGATAGAATCCATTTTATCCATAAAACAATAGACACCAGAATAAAGAATAATGTAATCCCATTTTTACCATTGGCAGCTCGTGCAGTTAGCGTACAATATGCAGCCCAGAGAAAAACACCTAATAAAGCTAGACCATAACTAAATGGATTATCTTTAATATTAGACATCATATCCTTAAAGCTAAATCCGTCATCCCCGCCAAGCACCAAACAAATTCCTATAATTGATAAGCACACGCCAGGAATAATTAAGAAATTAGCTTTCTGTTTATTAAATATAATCGAGAACAGGATAGTTACTGTAGGCCACAAATAATTAACCATACCTATCTCTATGGCTTGTTTACTATTTGTTGAATAACCGATCGACAAAGAAAGACAAATTTCATAAGACACAAAGAGAATACTGCCCCCAATTAGGTATTTAGAGGGGAAACCTTTCAGATTAGTCCAACCGAATGAAATTAGAAGAAAAATTGAGGCTAGTGAATATATTAAGGCGGCCCCACCAATTGGTCCAAAATAATGACTGACTTCTTTGATTAAAGCGACAATTAAGCTCCACAAAAAAATGGCAGTAAGACCAATCAATGTAGCTTTTTTTGAGTTCATTTCTCTTATTCATGAATATAGGTGGGAGATATATTAAATAAAAGACTATAAAAATATGATTTTTTATTTGATTTTTTCTATTTAGCATACTAGTGCCTACACGAAATACACTCAATAAAACCTTCATTTTTCATACATTTAAATATTTTTACCATCCTGAAAAACAGTAAAAAATCGACCTGGAAACAAGTTGCTTTTTGATGAGCATTTTTGGCACTTATCGCTAATAACAGCTAATAGCTTTGTTTAAAAAAATCATTTTAAGTTTTCGCTGATTTTTCAAAGTATTTATTTCCTGAATAATTCACAAACTCTTTGAAACAATATTTCGTATAAAAACGTGCTTCCCCTCCTACCTCTATTATTTTTCATTAACCAATTCACTCTGTTCTTTTTATTCCGAATTTAAGCAACAAGACTTCCTAACCTGAAGAAATAATCTTAAAAATATGAAATCACTACTTATCCATTTTTTAGCTTTGTATTTTCAAAAAATTTATATAGAAACAAAATTCTTTTAATTATCAATTTTCTTCATTTTAATAAACTTAATTTATTGTTTTATGAGTTAATTTATTAAAACCTTAATCTTTGTTATGAAAAATCAAGCTAAGTATAAGATTTATAATCACTATTATGCATAACAAAAAATTGCTATGATTATGCAAATTTAAAGATAACCTGAAAGATTAAAGCTGCTTAGAATACAGCGACTTGCTATTCACGGCTTTGCATTGATTAGGTTATGCAAATGATATCTGATTGCATTGAATTTCAGGTCATTTTAAAGTCATCTGCATCAATCAGTTTATCTGATTCAAGCTTGATTTAATCTCTCCAATGACATATTCGTAAATTTATCGCCAAATTAAATTTACTAGGACATATACATGAAAAAGCTCCTTGGTCTTGTTTTAGGTCTTTCAGTTGGCTTGTCTGGCTGTGGTAAACAAGAAGCACCTGCAAATGACGCAGCTCAAAATAAAGATTCTGCCGAAGTTCAAACAGTAACCATGGCCTCTACAGGTTCGGATGCTGAAATCTGGCGTTACATTGCGACACTTCCAGAAACAAAAGCTGCAGGCATTAAACTTGAAGTGAAAAACTTCACCGATTATGTGTCTATGAACACAGCTGTAGCCAATAAAGAAATTGATGTAAACGCATTTCAGTCTTATGCCTACCTGGTTGCTTTCAACGAATCCAATAAAGACAAGATTGCTCCGCTTTCTACCACTTACCTGGAACCAATGGGTATTTACTCAAGTAAAGTGAAGAAACTGGATGAATTCAAGACCGGCGCAACCATTGCCATTCCTAACGATGGTGCCAATGAATCACGTGCATTATTGTTACTTCAATCTGCCGGTTTGGTAAAATTAAAACCTAATTTTGACAATGTGAAAGGTACACCTTCCGATATCGTTGAAAACAATAAAAAAATTGTGATCAAACCGATTCAAATGGCAACTGCTGTACGTGTTAAAGACGAAGTAGATGCAATTGTCTTGGGTAATACCCTGGCAATGGAAGGTGGCTTAAATGTACTGAAAGACTCTATTTATTATGAGCCAGTAGACCAAAGCACCAAGATGAATGTCAACATTCTTGCTGTTGCAGCAGATCGTCAAAATGACCCTGTACTGAAAAAAGTGGGTGCGCTTTACCACACAGAAGCAGTAAACAAATATGTTCAGGAAAAATTTGGTGGTACTAAAGTTGACGTAAATAAACCGATTAGCTATCTCACTGAAGCAAAATAGTAATATAATTGGTTCATCTAAACAGGCAAAGTTTCTTTGCCTGTTTTTCTTTTATAGATAGTTTTTGACCATATGATTGAATTTAAAAATATTTCAAAACACTATCAGCTTAAAGGTCAAACAATTCGCGCCCTGGATCAAATTAATTTACAGATTCCAGATGGCAGTATTTTTGGCATTATTGGCTATAGTGGTGCGGGTAAAAGTACCTTAATCCGCCTGATTAATTTGCTCGAACGACCAAATGATGGTCAAGTCATCATTAATCAAAAAGATTTTACCGCATTAGATGCACGTTCATTACGTCAGGAACGTGCCAACATTGGTATGATCTTTCAGCATTTTAATTTGTTGCAGAGCAAAACTGTAGCAGCCAATATCGAAATGCCAATGAAATTGTTGGGCTGGAGCAAAGCCGATCGTGAAAAGCGTTTGGCAGAATTGCTCGAGTTTATTGATCTTAAGCATAAAAAAGATGCTTATCCGGATGAACTGTCTGGCGGTCAAAAACAGCGTGTCGGTATTGCCCGTGCCCTCGCCAATCATCCTAAAATTTTACTCTGCGATGAAGCGACTTCGGCACTGGATCCGCAAACTACCAAGTCTGTTTTAGATTTGCTTAAAAAGATTAATAAAGAACAAGGCATTACCATTGTCATGGTGACCCATGAAATGGACGTGATTGAATCTGTTTGTGATTATGTCGCGGTAATGGAACAAGGTCAGGTGATCGAAACGGGTTCGACGCTGGAAATTTTCAGTCAGCCACAACATCCTACCACCAGGAATTTTATTCAAACCGTATTGCAACAACAGTTACCGGTGAACATTTTAAATAGCCTGGAAAACAAAAATCACAACAGCATTTATAGCCTGCAATTTTTGGGTACTTCTGCGCAAGAAACCGTGGTACAAGCAGCCATTAAACAGTTTGATATCAGCTTGAATATATTGTTTGCCAATATGACTGAAATTAACGGTTCAGTGATTGGACAAATGTTTGTCCAGCTTCTAGGTGAACCTGCTGTAATTGAACAGACTGTTGCGTTTTTCCAGCAAAATGGTGTCAAGGTTGAGCAATCTGGAGTCAGCACATGAGAGATTTAATTGTTCAATGGCTGACAGAAATCACGGCGCCTTACTGGAAAAGTTCGCTGTCGATTGATCAATTTGTGACAGCATTGCAAGAAACCTTTCATATGGTGTTTTTTGCCATGCTGTTTGGTTGTATCTGGGGCTTTATCCAGGCCATCATTTTATTGGTGACCCGTCCGGCAGGCATTCTGCCAAACCGGGTGATTTATCATGGCTTAAACCCGGTTGTAAATGCGCTGCGTTCCTTGCCCTTTATTATCCTGCTGATTGCCTTTATTCCACTGACCAAATTGCTGGTGGGGACATCGATTGGTACATGGGCAGCAATTGTGCCGCTGACCATTTATATTGGTCCTTATATGGGCCGATTGATTGAAACTTCATTGCTTGAAGTGAATGAAGGCATTATCGAATCGGCACAAGCCATGGGTGCTTCGCCACTGCAAATTATTTTCAAGTTTATTTTGCCTGAAGCACGCAGTTCACTGATTTTAAACCTGACCACTGCCACCATCAGCCTGATTGGTGCCACTGCAATGGCGGGTGCGGTCGGTGCCGGTGGTATTGGTGACCTTGCCATTTCCTATGGTTATCAGCGTTTTGATACCAGTGTGGTGATTTTGACCGTGATTGTACTGTTATTGCTGGTGCAATTTGTACAAACCTTTGGTGAATGGCTGTCACGATTAAGATAAAAATAAACTTAAGCCCTCTTCGGAGGGTTTTATTTTAGCTAATAAATAAAAGATTTGAAATTTACGGATTTTTCTAGAAAGCTTCCTATAGAATCCATCTCGTCATTAGCTATACAGAATGGCGACATGGATGTCGCCCGTTGGCTTGTGATATAGGGATCTATCATCAAGCCAACAAAAGATTTTTGTTACTTTTGATCTTTCAAAAGTAAAAGACCATATCTCCCAACTTATACCCAAATGATCAGTTCAAAAAATCAAATCCAAACTTGACCTAAAAGTTAGCCATTTCCCCACAATTTCAAACTGAAACAATAAATCCCGTGCTAAACTATCCAGTGGTTTTTGCAGGGACTCATTTATGCACTTTGTTCATCTTGGTATTCATACAGAATTTTCAATTACAGAATCGATCGTACGTATACCTGACTTAGTCAAAGCTGCAGCAAATGAAGAGATGCCTGCCCTCGCATTAACAGATTTATCCAATCTGCATGCCGCAGTAAAATTTTATAAAAAATGTCTCGATAAAGGCATTAAACCCATTTTAGGTTCAGAAATCCGCCTGAATGATGCTGAACATCGCGTGACATTGTTGTCCATGACCAATAAAGGCTGGCGCAGTCTGACCGAACTGGTTTCTGAAGGTTTTATTTCAGGTCAGCAACTCGATATTCCTTGTGTGCAAAAAGACTGGATTTTAGATCAGCATCAAGACCTGATTGTGCTATTGGGCATGCAATCTGATGTCGGCAAAATGCTGATCACATCAAATCCAGATAAGGCTGAACCCCTTCTTCAGGAATGGATTGAAAAATTTGGCAATCGGGTTTATTTGGCTTTGACTCGCACCAACCGCCCTGATGAAGATGCCTTTATCGAAGAAGCCGTCAAACTTGCAAAAAAATACAATATTGGCGTGGTTGCACATAATGATGTGCACTTTGTTACACGTGATGATTTTGAAGCCCACGAAGCACGGGTCTGTATTGCTGATGGTTATGTATTAGGGGATAACCGCCGTCCTAAAACCTATAGCCCTGAACAGTACTTTAAAACCGCTGTGGAAATGACTGAACTATTTTCAGATATTCCGACAGCCATTGAAAATACCTACCACATTGCCAAGCGTTGTAATGTGACTTTACGCTTAGGCTTTAATGACTTGCCGGATTACCCGATTCCGGAAGGCCATACCATTGATACCTATTTTGCCCATTTGTCCGAAGAAGGTCTGGAAGAACGACTTAACTTTCTTTATCCACCTGAAAAGCGCGATGAAGACTGGCCAGAAATTCGTAAACCCTATGACGAACGTTTAGCCTTTGAAGTGAAGATTATTCTCGACATGGGTTTCCCAGGTTACTTCCTGATCGTGATGGACTTCATTCAATGGTCAAAAGGTAACGGCGTACCTGTGGGTCCGGGTCGTGGTTCGGGTGCAGGTTCACTGGTGGCCTATAGCTTAAAGATTACCGATCTTGATCCCCTGCGTTATGACCTGCTGTTCGAACGTTTCTTGAACCCGGAACGTGTGTCGATGCCCGACTTTGACGTCGATTTCTGTATTGCCGGTCGTGACCGTGTGATCGAATATGTGGCTCGTACTTATGGTCACGATGCGGTATCGCAAATTGCAACCTTCGGTACCATGGCTGCTAAAGGTGCAATCCGTGACGTTGCACGTGTCCTGGGTAAATCCTATGGTTTGGCTGACCGTATTTCTAAAATGATTCCAACCAAGCCATTAGGTTTGAGTCTGGAAGAATCGATAGAAGCCGAGCCACAACTGAAAGATATTGTCACCAATCCATCCAATCCTGACAACGATGATGCCGCTGAAATTTGGGAAATGGCCCTGAAACTTGAAGGCATTACCCGTAATACCGGTAAACATGCCGGTGGTGTGGTTATTGCACCAACTAAGCTGACCGACTATTCAGCAGTCATGTGTGATGCCGATGGTACAGGACGTGTAGCACAGTTCGATAAAGACGACGTTGAATCGGCCGGTCTGGTCAAATTCGACTTCTTGGGCCTGCGTAACCTGACCGTAATTGAAGATGCGATTCAGCACATCAATGCACGTGCTGATATCAAAGATCCGGTGAATATTTCTTATATTCCGCTGGATGATAAAGCGGCTTATGATATTTTCGCATCTGCTAATACCACTGCGGTATTCCAGTTTGAATCCGTGGGCATGAAAAAAATGCTCAAGGAAGCGCGCCCAAGTAAGTTTGAAGAAATTATCGCGTTCGTATCCTTGTACCGACCGGGTCCAATGGATCTTATTCCTGACTTTATCCATCGTATGCATGGCGGTGAGTTTGAATATTTACATCCACTGTTAGAAGGTGTACTAGAGCCAACTTACGGCATTATGGTGTATCAGGAACAGGTTATGCAGGCTGCGCAGTTCTGTGCGGGTTATAGCCTCGGCGGTGCGGATTTACTGCGCCGTGCCATGGGTAAGAAAAAACCTGAAGAAATGGTCAAACAACGCCAAATCTTTATTAAGGGTGCTGCTGAAAAAGATATTGACGAAGCGACTGCCAACCATATCTTCGACTATATGGAAAAATTCGCCGGCTATGGTTTTAACAAATCACATGCCGCGGCCTATGCCCTGGTTGCCTATCAAACCGCCTGGTTAAAAGCGCATTATCCGGCTGAATTTATGGCAGCGGTCATGACTTCAGAAATGCAGAATACCGACAACGTGGTGTTCCTGATTGATGACTGTCGTCATAACAATCTGGAAGTGCTTCCACCTTCGGTGAACATGTCGATCTATCAATTCCATGCCAGTAGCGAAAAAACCATTGTCTATGGTTTGGGTGCGATCAAAGGCGTGGGTGAAGCGGCAATGCAGTCGGTCATTGAATCGCGTGTCAGTGACGGCCCATATAAAGACTTATTTGACTTCTGCCACCGGGTCGATTTAAAGAAAATCAATAAACGCACCCTCGAAGCGCTGATTCGTGCAGGTGCTATGGATTGTTTGGGGATTGAACGTGCAGATTTAATGGCACAGCTCCCTGAAGCGGTACAAGCAGCTGAACAGGCACGCTCGAACCGTGAAACCGGTATTATGGACCTGTTTGGTGAAGTTGAAGAAGTTCAACGCAAACCATCAAAACCGGTGAAACCGTGGTCTGATGAAGTCCGCCTCAAAGGTGAAAAAGATACTTTAGGCCTGTATTTAACTGGCCACCCGATTGATGTGTATCGTCCGGAACTCAAATCTTTTATTCCGGTCCGCATTAATGAACTCACCCCGACCCGTCGTGGCGTGACCACCGTATTTGCCGGTCTGGTGGTGGATATTGCCAACTTCCCGAACCGCATGATGGTGACTCTGGATGATGGTACGGCACGGATTGAAGTGTCAGCCAACCATGAACGGTTCCAGCGTTTTAAAGACATTATTCAAAATGAAAAAGTAGTAGTGATTGAAGGCGAAATTTATGAGCGCGAAGGTTTTGACCGTCCTATGGGACGCTTGACCAAAGCCTTTAGCCTGAATGAAATCCGTCAAAAACGTGCCAACAGCATTCAGATCAAGCTGAACCCGGAACATCTTACTGCTTCACTAAGTCAGGATTTACGCAAGATTTTAACGCCATTCTGCAATGTCGACATGTGTAATCATATCCCGATGCAATTACAGATTGATTATGCTTATGCTTCAGCAGACATCCATTTAGGCTTGAACTGGAATGTGGCGCCTTTGGATGAACTGCTAGCGAAATTGCGTGACTATTTTGGCAAAGACGTGATTCACATTGAATATCAGGTTAAATCCAAAGCAGCGAAAGCCGTCAGTTACGAGCAGGCCAAGCCTGCCAATGTCCCGCCGCCTCCAGCCAATGTGAGCATGGATGATGCGATGGACATGTATCAGGCTGAAGCCAGTCAATATTCTTAATTTTTAAATCTTTAAATTCAAATCGGACACATTATGAGTCAAGTTGACAATGCTGTGGTTTCCGCACATCTCTCCCATGTGCGTATTGTCATGGTCAATACTACCTTACCCGCCAATATTGGTAGCGCATTACGTGCAATGAAAACCATGGGCCTATCCAAGCTGGTACTGGTTGAACCTAAAACCTATCCGCATCCGGATATTGATGCCTTGGCCGCAGGTGCAGCAGATCTGATTGAACAGATTGAAATTGTACCGACTTTAGAAGAAGCGATTAAAGATTGCCATCTGGTCTTTGGAACCAGTGCGCGTAGCCGTACCATTCCCTGGCCTTTACTGGATGCCCGACCTGCTGCGGAAAAATCATTGCAGGCAGTGGTACAAGACAAACAGGAAATTGCGGTGATTTTTGGCCGTGAAGACCGCGGCTTGACCAATGAAGAACTGGCAATGGCCAATTATCACGTCACCATTCCAGTGAACAGTGATTACGGCGTACTCAATGTTGCGCAAGCCATTCAAGTGATTTGCTATGAAATGCGTATGGCAGCGATGGCGTTGACTGAGCAGAAGGAAGATCCTAAAGCAACTATGCACGTGACTGACAGTATCGACATGCAATGGGACGAACCCCTGGTCACCCATGCGCAAATGGAACAGTTTTACCCGCATATTGAAAAAATGCTGGCCGAAATTGAATTTTTGGACCCGAAAAACCCACGATTATTGCCTTTACGCTTGCGCCGATTATTTGGACGTATACAATTAGATCGTATGGAATATCATTTACTTCGTGGCATATTCAGCCGTGTACAGGCGTTAAATAACGGTACATGGAAAAAATCTACAAACAAAACAACCGATTCTTCAGAGGATCAATCTAATGCTTAAGCAGCTCAAAGAAGATATACAAGCTGTATTCGCGCGCGATCCTGCAGCTCGAAACACTTTAGAAGTTCTTACCACTTATCCTGGCATACACGCACTGATTATGCACCGTGTTGCTCATGAACTTTGGCAAAAAGAGTGTAAAGGCTCGGCTCGCCTGCTGTCTTCTTTTAGCCGCTTTGCCACAGGCATTGAAATTCACCCGGGTGCGAAAATTGGCCGCCGCTTTTTTATCGATCATGGCATGGGTGTAGTCATTGGTGAAACTGCCGAAATTGGTGATGATGTCACCCTGTATCACGGCGTAACGCTTGGTGGCACCACATGGAATAAAGGCAAGCGCCATCCGACTTTGGAAGATGGCGTAGTCGTAGGTGCTGGAGCAAAAATCCTTGGCCCATTTACCGTCGGTAAAAATGCCAAAGTCGGTTCCAATGCCGTAGTGACCAAGGCAGTTCCCCCCAATACCACAGCCGTAGGCAATCCAGCACGTTTTATTACCAAAGACCAGCCTAAAGATGCAGAAGAAGCGCGTCGTCGTGATTATGCAGAAAGTATTGGTTTCCAGCCTTATGCAGCAACACCGGATCAGTCCGACCCGATTCTGGATGGCATGCGTATTTTATTGGATCGTATCCAACTGAATGAAAAACGCATGAATACTTTATGCCAGCGTTTATCTTTGCTTGATCCGACTTTTAAAAAGCAGCAGCAAAATGAACAGCCCTTCAGTGTTGAAGAACTTAAAATCATTGAAGATGTGCGCCGCGAATGTGAAGCACAAAGCAGTCAATCTAAAGCTTAACCAGCTGATCTGAATCTTAACAAGCGCTTACTTGTATGTTCCTGAGCATTTTTTTAGACTGAGGAACATACCGAATGACCAATTTAAAATTAAATGAATGGATGATCTATATGACTCTTAAGCCTTTGGCATGTACCTTAATTGCTGTTTCTTTACTTTCGGCGTGTAGCTCGACACCAACAAAAGATAAAAATTCGAATTCCCCTATTGTTTTCACTGAACCTGAATTGACCGCTCCGTTCTATGCATTGAATCCATTTAACTATGATGCGCCTCCTCCATTTGAAATTGCATTACAAAAAGCTGCTGCACAGCCTGTAACAAAAATGGAAGTGAACTCACCAAGTGATCCGTCGAAAAAAGTAACCCTTGATGTCAACAAGCTGATCATTCCAACAGTAAACAGCAATCAACGTAATGTAAAATATGCGGTTATTGCCGGTGATAATGAATTTGATGTGACTGAAATTGATGACTTCTTGCAGTTGGTCGAAGGCAAGGCACGCCATTACCCGCCTCGTTTCACTGAGCGTCAGGAGCGTAAAGGCTTTGAAGCCAAACTCAAACAAGTGACTCAGCAGCTGGATACCTTGGCTTCTAAAGACAATGCCTCTTTTGATGTGTTGATTCGTGCATTTAAAGCCAGCGTGATGGCCCGTAACCTGGACTTGGGTTCAGTCTATACCACCAAATCTTTAACCTATGCACAGCGTATTTTAAGAATCAACACCGATGACGCCGAAGCAAACTTCTGGTTTGGTTTTGGTTTATCTGAAGGTGGTGGTCAACGTGAAGCCATTCCTTATTTAGATAAAGCCATGAAAGCGGGTGTGCAGGAAGCTTATCTGTGTGCGGCAAATAACTACATTGCCATGGAACAAAAGAAAAATGCGATTCAGGTGCTGAAAAATTACAAAGTGAAATATCCGCAGGAAGCTGAAGTGGCTGACCGTTTAATCACTGAAATTGAGAAGCAAGGTCGCTGGAATGTATGGCAAGTGCTGAATCCAGCTAAAGCCCCATAATTTTTAACGCTTAAATGAGCATTTCAAATAGGCCGTTCAGTACGGCCTATTTTTTATGTGCATGAATTGAAAATTAGAAGAATTATCGTATGATAAGGAAAAATTCAAACAATACTTAGTTGACAATCTTTATGCCAAAACAAATATATAAAGTTTTATTTGCTTCGCTGCTGAGTAGTTACCTGCTTACAGGTTGTCAAATTGTCAGTGTTAAAAACCAGGCCATCAATGTCTCGATTGCCAATGAACGTGACAGCATTTTAACCCGCAATAAATTGAGTGAAGCCAGCTTAAATGTACTGTCTATGACCGGTCGTGAAGCTAAAATTTGTTCCGACCAGCCCGACCAGTGTATTCAGGAACTGCAACAAATTCCGCAAATTCAAGATGAACAACTGCTCTCTACAGCAAGTGAAATCTATTTAGCCAAAGCCTTAACGTTCGAAAAATCAACCGATTGCAAAGTCGGCATATTAAGCAGCACCCGTTCTGAAGAAAAACAAAAACTGCAGCAAGACACCTATGAGCAATGTTTGGACCAGCAACTGTATATGCTGGATCGAAGCATTCGCTATAGCTATGCCTATATGTTTAAAACCAAACGCGAACCCCAAGGCCGTATTTTTGATAACCGGCAGGTCCAGATTCGTGACTTTTATAATTTGGCCTTGGCCAAACTGGTTTCAGCTTATGGCTTACGCTACAAACCCACGACTGTAGAACCGCAAATTAAAGTCGGTAAAAGCATTTACAGTATTAACTTCGATTATTACCCACAATTAAAAGATCAAAAAATTGAACAATTGCTTTCCAGTTATAATCTGAATTTTTCAGGCTTACGCTCCATTAACCGGCGCGATGGTTTTGGCTCTGAATTTGTTTTAGTTTTACCGCAAGTCAAAGAGGATATCGGTGAATCTAAACATCCCTATATTATCGACCCGATAAATTTTAGTTACAAAAATGGCATTAATCCAAATATTCATCAAGCGCGCTATTTGGCAGCTACACTGACTGCACAGCCTAAATCGGCAACCAATGTCAAAGATATTTTAAATAATGCAGAGTTTGAACTTAAAGCCTTTGACCCTTATAAATATGAACAGGTCAATGTAGGCGGCAAAAACTACCCGCTGGCTGCCAACTTCTCTACCCCCTATGGTTTATGGCTGGCGCAAAACAATCTGGGCAAAGCAGCATATTTGACCCTGATCGATCGCGATGAACATCTCACCATGCCGCATTTATACATGCTTGAACCGTATAACCCGAATAAAAAAGTGATTGTACTGGTGCATGGTCTGGCCAGCAGCCCGGAAGCCTGGATTCGTCTGACCAACGATATTATGGGGGATACGGTACTGCGGGAAAACTTCCAGGTCTGGCAGGTGTTTTATTCTACCAATATGCCGATTATTGAAAGCCGCTTTCAGATTTATGCCCTGCTCACTCAAGCCTTTGCCCAGGTCGATGCCAAAGCTACAGCCAAAAAAGACGCTGTATTGGTAGGGCATAGTATGGGTGGCATTATTGCCCGTCTTTTGGTCAGTGATGCCGATACCACCAAAAAAGCATTATCGATGATGAATAATCGGCAATTAAATAAATATCAAAAATTACCTATTGTTTCACAGCGTTTGGTGATGAAAGATATTCCTAATTTCTCTCGCGCCATTTTCCTCGCAAGCCCCCACAAAGGAACCGATTACGCCGATCGCTGGTTTACCAGGGCAGCGCGTAAAATCATCCGCATTCCTGGCGCATTTCTCTCTGCAATTAGCGATAGCATACAAAGTCAGGATCTGGATTTTAAAGACTTGTTGCAGCAGATTGATCATGGTCTGATCCAAAACGGCCCCAGTGATTTAAGTCATCAATCGAAATTTATGGAACTCACCAAAGATATTCAACCCCGTAAAGGCCTGGTGTTCCACTCCATTATCGGCAATGCGACGACAAGCGATGATCCCAATATCATTACTGATGATGTGGTGCCCTATAGAAGCGCGCATTTAGATGGTGCTGCTTCGGAAAAAATCATCAAGGGTGGACATTCGATTCAGGAAACGCCAGAAGCGGTTTTAGAACTGCGTCGAATATTACGCCTGCATCTGACCCAATTGGGCCTGCATCAACCTTAATGTCCATTGAAACCTCAATAAAAGATCGACCGGCAAAGTCATGAAAAGTGAACTTTGCCGGTCAATCGGCTCAGAATGAGCAGATTGAATCGTTACAACCCATCTTTGCTTCACGCTAAAACATTCCCACTTTGCTTTTGCATCACAGCAGAGCTGCTGTTTTTCTATTTTTTACCCATTTACTGCAAAGCATTTTTCGCAATTCATGCAAATTTGATAAGATGTCTGGGCAGATGAGACTCAGTTTTTTTCTAGATCGGGTTGGCTTGAAAATGACAACAATAGCAGTGCCAAAGTCTAGGATTTAACTGGCAGAGATTTATGCATAAATTTGAAATTGGTGAGACAGCCAAGTTTTAACGATTTAAATGTATTCAAATATTTAAGGATTTTACCTCAATGAGTTACCCGGAAATCATGGCTGATTTTTCCAATTTAACGCCTATGATGCAGCAGTACATGAGCGTCAAAATGCAGCATCCACATTCACTGATGTTTTATCGCATGGGTGACTTCTATGAACTGTTTTTTGACGATGCCCACAAAGCAGCCAAATTATTGGGGATTACCTTAACGCATCGTGGCAAGGCCAATGGTGATCCAATTCCCATGGCAGGCGTTCCCTATCATGCAGCCGAAGGCTATTTGGCCCGTCTGGTCAAAAAAGGCGAAACCGTAGTCATTTGTGAACAGCTGGGTGAGGGCGAGAGCGCAGGCACTCGCGGAAAGGCACCTATGGAACGCGGTGTAGTCCGTATCATCACTCCGGGCACCCTGACCGATGATGCACTGTTGAACAGTTATCAATCTTCCAATCTGGTTGCACTGTGCCTACAGCAAGGCCAGATTGGCATTGCACTGCTGGATTTAAGTGCGGGTATTTTCAAAGTCCAGCAACAGGAGTTCCAGCACGAGCAGCTGGCGATTGAGCTTTCACGCTTAATGCCAAGTGAAATTGTGGTCGATGAAGATATTGTTGACCCCAATATTATCGAGCAAATTAAAAAGCAGCTCGACTGCCCTGTGACCCGCCGTCCTAATGTCGATTTCAACCTGAACAATGCACAAAAAACCTTATGTGACCAGTTTGCGGTAGCTACCCTTTCCGGTTTTGGTATTGATCATTTACCGCTTGCCAAAGCCGCGGCAGCAGCATTGATTCATTATGCTAAAGAAACCCAGAAGACTGCACTGCCACATATCCGTTCCATTCAACTGGAACAAAGCAGTGACTTTATTGCTTTAGATCCGGTCACACGCCGTAATCTGGAACTGGTAGAACCATTGTTTGAGCATGGCACCTCTTTATTCCAGCTCATTAATGACTGCCAGACCGCAATGGGTGGCCGTCTGCTCAGCCGTACCCTGATGCAGCCTTTACGCGACACCAAAATACTGGATGCCCGTCTGGATGCCATTGCCGCCATGCTGAATGGCTATCATGAGTCTCCTGTTCGTCTGGTCCTGAAAGAAATTAGTGATATTGAGCGTGTATTGAGTCGGGTGGCTTTGGGCAGTGCACGTCCACGTGATCTGGTACAGCTACGTCAAGCCTGTGCCCAGATTCCCCTACTACGCCATGCAATTCAGCCGATGACTCAGGCCAAACACTCTACTCTTATTCAACAACTGACGGATGAACTCGGTGATTTTCATGGTCTGCATCAACGCCTGATGTCTGCCATTGTTGAAAATCCGCCGGTTTTATTGCGTGATGGTAATGTCATTGCAGAAGGTTTCGATACCGAACTGGATGAGCTGCGCAAAATCCGTGATCATGCCGGACAGTTCCTGATTGATCTGGAAACTCAAGAACGTACCAACACCGGCATTTCAACCCTGAAAATTGGCTATAACCGTGTCAGTGGCTACTATATAGAGCTGACCCGTGCTCAGGCGGAGCAGGCACCGGATCATTATATCCGTCGCCAGACTTTAAAAAATACTGAACGCTATATCACCCCAGAACTAAAATCTTTTGAAGATAAAGTGCTGTCGAGCGAATCACGTGCCCTGACGCGTGAAAAAATGCTGTTTGAAATGCTGCTGGATGAATTACGTCAAGACATCGGCAATTTACAAATGATGAGCAGCGCGATTGCACAGATTGACCTAGTGGCCAATTTTGCCCATCAGGCCCGTTTGCGTAACTGGTCACGTCCAGAATACAGCCCTGAAATTGGGGTCAAAATTGTTGCCGGCCGACATCCTGTGGTTGAAGCCTTAAGCAAGACAGCCTTTACTCCGAATGACACCACTTTAGATTACAACCACCGTATGGCCATTGTGACCGGGCCGAATATGGGCGGTAAATCGACCTTTATGCGCCAAACCGCATTGATCAGTCTACTCGCCTACTGTGGTGCTTACGTACCGGCCAAATCGGCAGTATTAGGCCCAATTGATCGCGTCTTTACTCGTATTGGTTCAGCAGATGACTTATCTACCGGCAAATCGACCTTTATGGTGGAAATGACCGAAACTTCACAGATTCTACATCATGCCACCAACCAGTCCTTGGTGTTGATGGATGAAGTCGGACGCGGTACCAGTACTTACGATGGTCTATCTTTGGCTTGGGCCTGTGTGATTGACCTGAGCAAGCGCATTAAATGCCTGTGCTTATTTGCCACCCATTATTTTGAACTCACCGAACTGGGTAAAGAGTCAGGCATTGATAACTACCATGTCACGGCCAAAGAACTGAACGGTAATTTAATTTTGCTGCACAAGGTTCAGCATGGTCCTGCCAGTCAAAGTCATGGCTTGCAGGTGGCCAAACTGGCCGGTATTCCAGCCAGCGTGATTAAAGAGGCGCAAAACCGGTTGAAGATTTTGGAAAAGCAGCAACATCAGCAACTCAATAAAGCCGTACAAAATGATTTATTTAGTGTGGTTGATGAACCTGCTATTGAAATCATTGAACGTGTAGTGGAAATTGAAAAAGATGTACCTGCACTGAATCTGTTAAGATCGCTAGATGTAGACAGCCTTTCTCCTCGGGAAGCCTTGCAACAGATTTATGCATTAAAAGATGCATTAGAAAGCTAATCAAAATCTGCACCAAAAAAGACTTCTAAATAGAAGTCTTTTTCATTTACTACAAATATTTAATGAAATATGCAATTTTTATCAAAATTAACAGCGCTATATATAACAAATATCAATAAAAGCAATTGTTACTTAGCAGCATTTTTGCCTAAAATACAGCAAGAGTAATTAGAACCAAATTTTTTAGGTAGCTGTCGCCATGACCTTTGTTGTCACTGAAAATTGTATTAAATGTAAATACCAAGACTGCGTCGAAGTTTGTCCGGTAGATTGTTTCTACGAAGGTCCAAATTTCCTCGTAATTAATCCAGATGAATGTATTGACTGCGCATTATGTGAACCAGAATGTCCGGCAAATGCTATTTTCTCGGAAGATGAGTTGCCAGAAGGCCAAGAAGTCTTTATTGAACTTAATGCTGATCTTTCACAAAAATGGCCAAACATTACTCAAATTGGCGATCAGCCTGCTGACCGTGAAGAATGGAACGGTAAAACTGACAAGTTACAATACTTGGAAAAATAATACTGTTATTCCACTTCAAAAAAGATCAGCGTATGCTGATCTTTTTTTATACTGAAAAAATACATTTGATTGCAATATTTTCAAATTTTATCCTTCAAATTAGATTAAAATAGCCCCGTATTTATAAATATCTGATTTCTATAATGAAGCATGTTTTAAAGGGCTTACTGGGCTTGAGCCTGGTCCCACTTGTCATGATTGGATGTACCACATCTCCTCAGAAACAAGGGCAAATACCCGATGGAAAACGGATCTTCATTCCCCAGGAACGCATTATTCTTGAACGCCCAATTCCACCTAAAACAGTACCTTATGTTTATAATTCATGGGTAGCGCTGGGTGATAATTTGCATCGCGTGCGTGAATATGAAAGTTTTCTGGAACGTAATGGTGTAGGTAATATTATCCCCAGTTTTGAATTAATGCGTTCTGCTCGTGACTGGCAAAAATGTGGTCGGGCTCAATACATGATTCCTAATCGTGAATTGTGGAATAACCAGATTTCCACTTTACGTGTATTCAAATACCTGGTTGCGGCTAAAGTGCTTACCGACTTTGAAGTGACCTCGGTTTATCGTGATTTACCCCTGAACCAATGTGCGGGTGGCGCAAATTCGTCACGCCACTTGTTTAATTCGGCCATCGATTTCCGTATTGGGCCTGAAATTCCGCAAGCTCAAGATTATGCTTTTATTGAAAATACCAAATTTAAATTATGCCAGTTCTGGGCACAGCATGGACAAAGCCTGAATATGGGACTTGGGCTATATGCTTCCGGTCAAATCCATATTGATACCCAAGGTTACCGTACCTGGGGGCCTGACCTGTCACGTCACAGCTCTATGTGTAATTTTTAAAATAATCTAGTGATACAAAAAGAGATCTTGCTGATCTCTTTTTTATTGCCCTATTTTCAATAAATCAAAACGATAAATTGCACTCTGAATGGAAAGGTTTAAAATGCATGCATCGCAACAAAGGTGACAAAACTATGCAACAAATGTGGACAGAGATTGATGCTTACATCGATTCACATTTAATTCCAGAAGACCCGATTCTGCAACAGACATTAAAAAACACCGAAGATAAAGGTTTTCCAGATCACCTTGCCGTCGCACCCAATCAAGGCATGCTGCTGCAAATGCTTATTCAAATGAACAAGTGCAAGCGTGTGCTAGAACTGGGGACCTTTGCTGCCTACAGTACCATGTGGCTTGCACGTGCCCTGCCTGAGAATGGTTATATCCTGACCATTGAAGGCCGTGATACCCATGCAGCCTTGGGACAAGAAAATATTGATCATGCAAAACTTCCACAGACCATTGAGCTTAAAGTTGGCCGTGCCGCAGATGTATTAAAGGCATTACCTAACGATTTTGAACCTTTTGACTTTGTGTTTATTGATGCCGACAAACAGAGTTATCCTGAGTATTTGGAACTTAGCTTAAACCTGTCACATTCAGGGACCATTATTGTACTGGATAATGTAATTCGCGCTGGTGATATCATTAACCCCGACAATCACAAACCAAGTATTGAAGGTATTCGTGATATGTTTTCTGCTATGCAAGACCATCCCCGAATTCTGTCCTGTACCGCATTACAAACAGTTGGAAGCAAAGGACATGATGGCTTTGCTATTGCCATAGTGAAATAATATGACACAAAGGTTAAAAAACAATCTTTTTGTTTTTTTATTTATTTATTAGATATTTATAAATACTGTCCATATAGTTATCCACAAGTTATGCGGATAACTATGGCCAATTATTAAGCGTATTTGTAAAGTATTAATAAACTTATTTCACCACCAATAATGGTACGCTTGAATTTCGGAATATACTGGTTGCCACGCTGCCCAAAAAGAATTGGCGAATTTTACTGTGACTAAATGCACCGAGTAATATCAGTTGTATACCATGTTCGCTTTGGTATTCAAGTATATTTTCCGAAACATCACCATAACGGTATTCAGTCACCACATCAAGGCCAGCATCACGTAAATACTGTGAAGGCTCATTCAGGATTTCCGGATGATCACCGACATATAGCAGATGGCATTGCAATAATTTTAATAAATCACTTTGCGCTACACGTTTCATCAAATTGACACAGGTCGGTGAATATTCATAGGCAAAAATAAATCGGGTTGGTGGCTTAAACTGTTCTCCAACAGTCATGATTGTACATTTTGCACCACGAATAAAATTTTCGACATTACTGCCGATCGGCTTGTTTCGCTCCGCAGAGCGCTCCCCGACGCGGCCAATAATGGCAATATCGTCTTCTTTAAGTACCTGGAAACTTTGTTCTAAAAAATCGCCTTTTTCTTGTAGATGCGAGGCACTAATCTGATATTTTTGCTGAATCATTTCAGAAATATGATTTAAAAGATTATTACTGTAATCCAGTGCCAGTTCACTTTGTTTTTGTTCAAGTTCTGCCAGTTCTTTCAGTAACATTGCATTACTTTCAAAACCGATCACCCCACTGATTTCACCCAAATGATAACTGGCTGGGTAATAGTCTAAAACCTGTAATAATACCAATTCACGTTGTGTCTGCTTCGCAACCCATGCCGCAGCTTCGGCAACTGCATTTACGCATGGAGAAGAGTCAATACAAGCGATTACACGTTTCATTTTCGCCTCGCTTTTCGCCCATACAGGCTGTAAATCTAATTGTTATTTTTAACTTAGCATATCTCTTTGTCACTGTGCATGCTTTTATGTAATTAAACTTACTCGCTGATTCATCTTAATTTTATTGAAATTTTTTAATCCCGATCACGAATAAATATTGCAGGATTGCCCGCAACAATAGTTGCCTTTTCAACATTTTTGGCGACCATGCTATTCATGCCCACAATGGCATGTGCATCGATCTTTACACCATCTTTAACCCCAACATGCGCACCTAACCAGACATCCCGCCCCACTTCGATGCCTTGTGAACGTACCGGTTGCTGGTAAATGGGCTGTGCCAGTTCCATACCATGGTCAAAGGCATATAGATGGCAATATGCGGCCATACGAACCTGATCATGCAGCTTAATCCCTGCTCTGCCACCATCCAGAATACAGTGATGGTTTATGGCCACTTCATTGCCAATCTCTAAAGGTCCATGCAAGGTACAGTCTGCGGCAATAAAGGAATTGTCTCCAATCGTTATTTTCCGGCCCGGCTCGGCAAAAATATGGGCCAGTGGTGAAATAAAACAGTTTTCACCAATTTCAACGGTCTCCATTTCCATTAAATAAGCCTGATATTCTTTTTGCCATTCCTCCGCCCAACCGCGATTTTTCGGTTTTAAGGACCAATATAGCCAGGGCATATAATTCAAACGATGCTTATGCTGCTCGCGATATTTTAACAGTGGGTCTTGCTCAGTCATGTTCAGGTTCTTCTACAATTTTGAGTTGTTCACGGCCACGGCTTACATCCTGAATTTTCAGTGCCAAAGGCTGGATTTGATGGACTTGTAACAGGGCTTCGACCTGTACACCTGTGGCAGTATATTGTTCCTGAAATTCGATGTGTTGCTGGTTCAGCTCATATTGAAAGATGGCCCATTCATTGAACTGACAGGCAAAACTGATTTTTTTCTTTTCAATCAGCTCAATTTTTTCCGTCAGTAACAAGCACTGCCCGGCACAGCCACCATAGGCACGCGCCAGACCACCTGTACCCAATTTAATGCCACCATACCAGCGGTTGACCAAAACGATGATATTGGTTAATTCATTGCCTTCAATCGTGGCAAGAATCGGCCTGCCTGCTGTACCTGATGGCTCGCCATCATCATTAAAACGGACATTGTGGCCGATTTTCCATGCCCAGCACTGATGTGTCGTAGTGATATCTTTATGCAGCTCCAAAAAGTTTTTTACATCCTGTTCATTTTCTACTGGTGCAGCAATCGCCTGAAAGCGACTTTTTTTAATGTATTCTTCAAAAGTAATGGACGAGGCAATGGTAAATGGCATAAATCTAGAATAAATAACAATACAGCGGCAGTATAGCCTGTTTTCAGCGGCTTGCAGATACAAAAAAACCTCCTATAAGAAGGAGGCTTTTTTAAGTCGGTCTGCAAATTTTAACCTGTAAATTTTAATTAGCGTTCACGTAAAGCTTCTTGAGCTTTATTGAATGGCTTAATCAGGTAATCCACTACAGACTTTTCACCGGTTTTAATGTCTACCGTTGCCACCATACCCGGGGTAATACTGAATTGCTGGCCTGATTTATTGGTCAGTTTATCGGTATCTGTGCGAATATAAACCCGATAATAGAACTGATCCTGCTTCACTTCATCGCGAATGGTATCTGGTGAAATGACAGTTACCTTACCCTTTAGACCACCATAAATAGAATAGTCATAGGCAGTAATTTTGACCAAAGCCTCCTGACCCGGATGAATAAACGCAATATCCCGTGGTGAAATTCGGGCTTCAATCAATAACTGTTCATCCAGAGGAACAATGGTCATGAGCTTGCCATTTTGCGGAATGACGCCACCAATGGTCATGACATCAATTTCCTTAACCACACCGCGCATAGGTGCTTTGAATATGGTTCGACTTAAGCTATCAGACTTGCCTTTGACCACCTGTTGCTGTGTTTCCACGTCAGTATTGGTTTTAGACAGTTCTTCACGTGCCTTCACATAATACTGATTGCGAATATCATTCATCTGATTGCGCAGGTTATTGGCTTCACGTTTTAAGCGTAACACTTCCACATCACTTGCAGCACCCTTGGCAACTAAGGGTTCAGTCATGCTCAGTTCCTGTTCAATCAGACTTAAAGCCTGCCGCAAACCGGATAAGGATTCATCCAGATTGGCACGGCGCGAATGATAAAGGGCTGTTTCCTCTTTAACCAGTTTGGCATCCTTGAGCACTTCTTCAGGAAATCTAAGTGGTGTGCCATTCACTTCTGCTCTTAAACGTGCTGAAGTTGCACGTGAAGACATCAGCAAGGAAGCGGATTCGCCCACATTGGATTCCAGACGGGTTGGATCGAGCTGGGCTAAAACCTGGCCCTGCTTCACAATTTCACCTTCACGGACGTGTAACTTGGTTAAGATTCCGCCCTCAAGCGATTGAATGGTCTGTTCTTTTGAAGATGGCACCACCTTGCCTGTACCGGTTGAAACTTCTTCAAGCTTAAAAAACCATGCCCATGCCAATAAGGCGAGCAAACCTATACAGATCATCCAGATAAACACACTGGCTTTAGGTAAAGGCGGTTCAAGTTCAGTCACTTTCATGCCACTTTTTAGATTCAGTGATTTATCGCTCATGATTTAGCTCCTGCAACTTGTCGTTGTTGTGGCTGATTCTGATTCAAAATCTGATCACGAGGTCCATCCATCACAATCTTGCCATCATTCACCACAATAATCCGATCCACCAATTCCAGCACTGCACGACGATGCGTCGCAACAATCATGGTACGTTGACCGAGCCATAATTTCAGATGATCAATCAGCTGTTTTTCAGATACATCATCAATTGCAGCGGTAGGTTCATCCAGCAACAAAATATTCGGCTGGCGAATCAACAAACGTGTCAGTAACAGTGCCTGTTTCTGCCCGCCTGAGAAACCTACACCACCTTCAAGAATAATATGATCCAAGCCTTCCTTTTTTTCCTGAACAAAATGCAGGGCTCCGGTAATTTTTAGGGCATTTAAAATTTGTTCATCACTGGCTAAAGGCGCACCCAATGTCAGGTTTTCCCGCACAGTACCAAAAAATAAATGTGCATTCTGATTCAGCAAGGCCATATCACGACGTACATCTGAGGGGTCGATTAAACCCAGCTCAACACCATCAAGTTTAATTTTGCCTTGTACAGGTGTTTGCATACCGGAAAATAATTGCAGCAATGTCGATTTACCTGCTCCATTACGCCCCAGAATGGCGATCTTTTCACCGGGTTTGATTTCCAGTTTAGGAATCATCAGACTTGGTTTTGGATCATCTTCGCCATATTTAAAAGTCACACCGGTTAATTCATAATGGCCATTGAGTACCGGGCGGTGAATTAAATGAGCACGATCCGGCTGATCGACTGCTTTTTTCATTAATTCATCCAGTCCTTTTTTCGCCACCTTGGCTTGCTGCCAGCGACCAAGCACCCCGGTAATCTGAGCAATCGGCCCCAGCATACGCGATGACAACATTGAGCATGCTACTAAAGCACCGGTGGTCATGTCGCCTTTCATCACGGCAAAACACCCTACCAGCACGACAATCGCAAAGGTCAAACCTTGAATTTTTTGCGTCCAGGCATTCATAACCCCAACAATTTTACGTTGACGCATGGATATGTCTGCAGAGGTTTCATTGGTATGATTCCACTGGTTCTGAAATCTTGCCTCAGCACGTAATAGCTTTATATCTTCAATGCCTTGCACAGCTTCAACCAGCATCGCATTACGGATTGCACCTTCACGCATGCCCTCACTGGCCAGTTTCGCCAAAGGTTTTTGCGCCAAAATGCCCGGCAGAATCATCAATGGAACCACCAGCAGCATCACCCAAAACAGGTTGCCGCCAATCAGCCAGAAAATCCCCAAAAACAACAGGAAGAATGGTAAATCGGCAATTGCCGAGATCGTGGTTGAGGTGACCAGTTCACGCACGCCTTCAAGTTCACGAATCTGTGAAATAAAACTACCAGTGGATTTTGAGCGTTCGCTATTTTTTATTCTTAAGGCATGACCAAAAACCCGGTCTGAAATTTTTAAATCTGCACGTTTACCAATAATATCCGACAAATAAATTCGGGCAACACGTAGACTGAATTCAAAAATGGCAGCAATCAGCACCCCGCCCGCCAATACCCATAAAGTGGGGATTGACTGTGCCGGAATGACCCGGTCATAGACATTCATAGAAAACAAAACAGTCGCCAAAGCGAGAATATTGGCAATCATCGAGGCAAACATCACATCGATATAACGCTTCCAGTCACGTAATACAATCGACCAGAACCAGCTGCTTTCATAGGGTTTAATGTATTCATCTACCCGTGCATCAGGCACCGATTTTTCTGGTCGAAGAATATAAACATGACGAATACTGGATTGCAGTACATCTAGCGTTAGGATTTGAGCAAGCCCCTGATCACCACTGAGTTGAACATTGACATTGCCCTCAGCATCGACCTTTTCCACCACACCGACCTGCCCGTCATGAAACTCCACCACAACAGGTAGGCGCCACGGATTGATTAAATCGGTACTGAATGTGGATTTACGCAAACTCATGCCGACCTGACGGCTGATCAGGGACATGATGTCATCAACACTCTGGTTGGAATTCCAGTCAAGCTGTAAACGGATACGTTCTTCAGAAGGTTCTATCCGGTAATGCTTGGCAATTGTGAGCACCGCTTGAAGCCAAGGCTGATAATTCTTTTTATTATTCATGGCTGAATCTCAAACCCCTGAATTGAAATATTATTAAGATCATAGAGATCACGTGAATGACCAGTTATTGCAATGTATCGCACAATTGCCACATAAATATCAAAACGGGCATTCTCAATTTCCTGTGCTGCACTGTGAATGGCCTGTTCAGCATTCAGCAAATCCACTGCCGAACGTGTGCCCAGTTTATATTGTTCCTGATAGAGCTCTTTGGTGCGAATGGTGGTTGCTTTGCGCGCCATTAATACGCCCATTTGACGCTGCTTGTTTTCAATTTCTTCGCGTAATGACCGGACATCATCTAAAACATTCAAATACACCGCATTTACTTTAGCTTTTGCCGCTTCCTCGGCATAGCTTGCAGCACGTGTCTGAGATTTCACCGCTCCGCCCTGATAGAAGTTACTGGATACTTCTAACATGATGGAATCATACAAACCGTCATCTTCATTATTGTTGGGATTGCGCCCGTTGAGTGCCTGACTCAAAGAACCTTTCAGATTCAATGTAGGATAGCTGCTCAGCTTGGCTTGCTGTTTCTGGAATTTAGCACTTTCCACTTCGGCTTGTGCCATCATCATCTGCGGGATTTTATTAAATTCAGGCTCTTCATACAGATGTGACTGTTGCACTAAACGCTCTGGAATTTTCCAGTCTAGAGCCGAGACATCAAAACCCAATAAAGTTCTTAATTTTTGTTGATACTGTCTCAGCTGGTTCTGCTGAACAATTAAATTAGACTCGGCTGCTTCCAAATTAGATTGCGCCTGCACCGGATCTGCCTGAGTGCTAATCCCTGCTTTTGCTCTAAGATTGGCAATTTCAGCAATACGCGCAATACCATTAATCTGTTGTTGTGCAATCGCCGTAATTTCTTGATAACGTTTGATATTGATGATTGCATTTGCGGTTTCTAAAGCCACATTATCAATGCTTACCAATACATTGGCTTGTTCAGTTGCCAGTTTTGACTCTTGAATATTTACACTGCTTTTGACTTTGCCAAAGTCATATACCATTTGTGTAGCGGTCAAACTCAGTAATTGACGTCCGCGTTCTCCTGAGGTGAGATCTCCCGTTCCAATACCTCCAGAAAGTTGCGGATAGTATTGCGCTTTAGCGACATCAATATTCGAACCCTGAGAAGCCAGCGTTGAGAGGGCTTGAGAAATTTCAGGATTACGTCGTAATGCCCGCAGAATGGTTTCATTAAAACTTAATTGGGTAACAGGTGCATGGATTGACTGCTTTGAAACTAAATTATCCTTACGTTCAGAACTTGTGATTGCAGGTAACTCCTGAACTTTAGAAGTATCCAGCTTAAAGTTACTTAAGGCATCAATATTTACCGTATTGTAGTTTTCATCTGATTTAGGAATAAAAATTGGACTAATTACAGACTTAACTGACTGCAAAAATTCTGGTGAACTGTCTGCCTGTGCATAGCTCATGTGTAAAGGCAAAGTACAGATCAGACACTGTATGCTTCTTACTAGAATTTTCTGGCACCAAACTAGGTTATTTTGATTTTTTAGCATCATGTGAGTGACAATTATTTTTATGAGTACTTAACGCATTTAATCCCTAATGCGCCTGTTATAATTAAGCAATTATCGTTTCTATTTTAATACTTAATATATGGATGATCTTGTCACTTTTTTAATACAAAATCATCCTTTTTTTTAAAAATATAACTAAACTGTAAAATCTTCACCCAAATAGACTTTACGCACAGTATCATTTTCAAGTACTTCTTGCGGTGTACCCTCTGCAATTACAGCACCTTCACTGACAATATAAGCATGTTCACAAATCGCTAAAGTTTCACGTACATTATGATCGGTAATCAATACACCAATTCCACGGTCTTTCAGGTTACGAATAATATCCTTGATATCCCCGACAGAGATTGGGTCGACCCCGGCAAAAGGTTCATCCAGTAGCATAAATTTAGGATCTGCAGCCAATGCTCGGGCAATTTCAGCACGGCGTCGCTCACCACCCGACACACTCATGCCCAATGAATCTTTGATATGGCTGATTTTAAAATCAGCCAGCAATTCATTTAAACGCTGCTGACGTTGCTGCTTGTTCAAATCCTTACGAGTTTCAAGAATCGCCATAATGTTTTCAGAAATCGTCAGTTTTCTAAAAATGGAAGCTTCTTGCGGTAAATAGCCAATCCCTTTACGGGCTCGTTCATGCATGGCCAGATCTGACAAATCAAGATCATCCAAATGAATCTCGCCTTTGTCCATGCGGACCAGACCCACCACCATATAGAAACTTGTGGTTTTACCTGCACCATTCGGACCGAGCAAGCCTACAATCTGCCCACTCTGCATCTGGAAAGACACATCCTTGACTACCCATCTTTTACTATAGTTTTTTGCAAGGTGCTTAATACAGAGCGTTTGGGGCTGGTTGAGTGACTGATCCATTAATCACGTGCTCCCGGGAAAGATTTTGAGCTTGATGGCGGAATAACAATTTGCACACGGCCTGAAGAAGAGCCGGTATTGTTTGGTGTACCAGTCGCTTCTACATCACCTTTATTCATACTGTATTTCAAGGTATTACCGCGAATACTTGCCCCATCTTGCTGCAACCACGCACTGCCAGACAAAGTAATAATGCCAGTTTGGGCATTATATAAAATCTTTTGTGCCTGACCTTTGGCCATGCCTTTATTGACATCGGTTTTTTGCTGGAAACGTGCAGGACCACCACTCGCGGTAATAGTACTGATTTGTTTTTGACTGTTCAGATTTGCCACAATTGAATTGGCTTGCAACTTCATGGTGCCCTGTTCAATGATGACATTACCGGTATAAGTGGTCACACCTGTTTTTTCATTATAGGTGGCACGGTCAGCAACCAATGAAATGGGCTGATTTCGGTCAGAAGGAATAGCAAATGCCGCTGCCGACGAGAATACAACCAAACCGACTAAAGCTGCTTGCTTAAGCAAGGTTTTAGAAAATGTAAGCTTAAGATTTTGGTTCATATTTTCCTCGAATATTAAAAAATTCGTATTGACCGTCATTTAAATTGGCTTTCAGTCCTTGGCTCACGAATTCAGCTTGCGGAGATTCCACCATGACCTGTTTATCTGTTTCAATTTCCCGGCTTTCAGGATATCCGGTTAATTCTTGAGTCCGAAACTGCATTTGGCCTTGTTGCATCAGCTTGGTTGCCACTACATTGCCTGACAAAACCACGCGTTGATTATCATCATAACTATTTGCAACTTTGGCATAAAAAGTCGCATCTACTGCGCCGTTCTTATACATTGAGGCATTGAGGTTGGTCAGTTTTGCAGTTTCTTTTTGCAAGTCCTGTTCCAGACGATCCACCTGGGCACGGACATACAAATTACCTTTATCATCGGTTTGAGTCAGGTTAATTTTTTCAGCGGAATAGGTCATGCTTCTGGCTGAGTCAACCTCGAGCTTGTTACCCTTACCACTGTAATAGTAGTAACCACCACTTATAGCTGCAATTGCTATAGCAGTTACGTATAAAACTTTTGTATCCATAAGTGTGGTACTTAACTCAAATTCAATGGATTATTTAATCATTAATGTGGGACAGCGGTATATTTTTCAAGAAGCTCTTCATAAGCTCCTTTGGCCATTAAAATCATGTCACAGATTTCACGCACTGCACCACGACCGCCCATGGCCTGAGTGACCAGATCTGCACGGCGTCGAACTTCTACATGACCATTAGGTACCGTCACTTTCATGCCTGCAATGGCAAATGCCGAAAGATCAGGCCAATCATCGCCCATATACAAACAATCTTCTGGAGCAACATTCAATTGAGCACAGGCTTCGCGTAATGCCACACCTTTATCTTCTCGGCCCTGAAAAACCAGGTCTACACCTAAGTCAGACATGCGCTTTTCCACAATATTACTTTTACGTCCAGTAATAATAATGACTTTCACACCTGCTTTCTGTACAAGTTTCATGCCCAAACCGTCACGAATATCAAAGGACTTGATTTCATCACCAGTATTGGTCAGGGTCACAAAACCATCACTCAGAATCCCGTCGACATCAAGAACCAAGGCCTCAACATGACGCGCCTGTTCCAATAAAATATAAGATGCCATTTATTAATTTACCCCAGCTTGAATCAGATCATGCATGCTAATCACACCAATGACCTTATTTACACTATCTACTACTACAAATTGATTGATTTTCTTTTCATTCATTCGCTCTAAAGCTTCAACAGCACGTGCTTCTTGCGAAATGGTTAAAGGATTTTTAGTCATGACTTCAGCAACTGCCAAGTTCACATCAAAACCCTGTTGCTTATCAATTAGGCGACGCAAATCTCCGTCGGTGAAAATACCCAATAGAACGTCATTTTGATCCACAATTGTGGTTAAACCTAGGCGTTTATTTGAAATTTCGTATAAAACCTGATTCATTGGTGTATCTGGAGATACTTTTGGCAATTCTGCGCCTGTATGCATGATGTGTTTTACATGTAGCAACAAACGTTTGCCCAAAGCCCCGGCAGGATGAGACAGGGCAAAATCATCGGCAGTAAAGCCACGCGCATCAAGTAAGGCAACCGCCAAGGCATCGCCTAAAGCCAAAGTTGCAGTGGTACTTGAGGTCGGCGCCAGACCCAGTGGACATGCTTCCTGAATATTTCCCAAAGTTAAAGCCACATCTGCATTTTGCGGCATAGGTCCTTTGTCATCCCCACTAATGGTAATTAATGGGATTTCCAAGCGTTTGATTAATGGCATGAGCATCATGATTTCGTCGCTCTTGCCCGAATTTGAAATAGCAATGAGTACATCACCAGGAACCAGCATGCCTAGGTCGCCATGTCCGGCTTCACCCGGATGCATAAAGAATGATGGCGTACCTGTAGAGGCAAAAGTTGCTGCCATTTTACGGCCAATATGCCCTGACTTCCCCATACCGGTAATGACTAAACGCCCTCGGCACTGCAAAATAATTTCACATGTACGGCTAAAACGTTCATCAATTTGCGTCGCCAATATTTCTAGCGCTTGTTCTTCTATACGCAAAGTTTCTAATGCGACTTTTTGAAAGTCTATTTGATTTGGCATATTTGGTGGGTTCAAAGTAGGTTTACCTTAACTCTATATAGAGTTGACTCAGTCTAGCAAAAAATAATTTTCGCAATTTTATCATATCTATGCAAATGCCACGTTTTAATATGTATAAGATTTCATGAAATGTGCAGAAATTATGGTTTGATAAAGCAAGTGTATCTATGCTGTGCTCATTCTGAAAAATTCGGATTATTGGTGTACCCAAATTCCCTCATCCCCTATAAAGTAAGTGTGATTATGCTCTACTTCAATGGTATAAACATCAGCACAATAATGATCAAAGGTCGGTCTTAATTGTGCAAAAAACTGTACTTCAGGGTTATTTTTATCATCAGGCAATATGCGCTTGGTTTGAGTACTTGCTAATACTTTTTCAAGTAAACCACAACTTAAATAAGCACCACCGCCAGCAATAACTACAGCTAATCCTCCACGTAAATCTACATAGCAGCTAAAGTCATCATCATAAAGCATCGCAACTAGTGGGTCTGCTGTACAACTGATCGTTTTTTCATTATTAATATCGGCAGAAATCTTCTGGTTGCTCAATTTTTATTTCTCCGTCCATCGCTGTTTATTTTTATTTGCAATGCGCCATCTTAAGCCATAATTAATGACATTGAATATTCATATTTAAATCATGTGGTTCAATTCTAATTTAGTATTTTATTTTTACAGCCCATAAAAAAACCCTAATCTTTCGACTAGGGCTTTTCGTATTCTGGAGCGGGAAAGGAGACTCGAACTCCCGACCCCAACCTTGGCAAGGTTATGCTCTACCAACTGAGCTATTCCCGCAATATGGAAGTGAATTATAGAGAGTTTCATTCAACTGTCAACTCTTTATGCTTCCAAATGTTTAATTAATCAGCACGACGCCAAATGGTGCCTTGACGCGTATCTTCCAGAACTACCCCTTGATCGAGTAACGACTGGCGAATTTCATCCGCTTTGGCAAATTCTTTGGCCTTTTTCGCATCTTTACGTTGTTGAATCAAATCTTCAATTTGTTCTTCAGTTAAACCTAATGCTTCCTGACCAATATCCGACTTCAAAAAGTCATCTACATTATGCTGAACCAGACCCAGAATATTGGTGAGGTGACGTAAAGTTGAATAATAAACCTCTGCCTGTTCTTGGTTTTCATCTTTCACTGCACGGTTGAGCTCTTTGTTGATTTCAAACAATACGGCAATCGCTTCTGCAGTATTGAAATCATCACGCATGGCTGCATTAAAACGTTCAACCAAAGCATCATCTAAACGATCTACTGTTCTTTCACCATAAGCTTGTTGATACGCTTTAAATGAATGATAGAAACGGGAAAGGGTGTTCTTTGCTTCTTTTAAAGCAGTATCAGAGAAGTTGACCGGACTACGATAATGCGAAGAAACAATAAAGAAACGGATCACTTCAGGATGAAACTTATCCATTACATCGCGAATGGTGAAGAAGTTACCTAAAGACTTCGACATTTTTTCGCCATCGACATTAATAAAGCCGACGTGCATCCAGTAATTGACATACTGTTCACCAGTTGATGCTTCCGATTGCGCAATTTCATTTTCGTGATGCGGGAAAGTTAAATCTGAACCACCACCGTGAATATCAAAATGGTTGCCCAGGCAGCAGGTCGACATGGCTGAACATTCAATATGCCAGCCCGGACGGCCATTGCCCCAAGGCGAAGCCCAAGAAGGTTCGTTTTCCTTGGCGTGTTTCCACAGTACAAAGTCAAAGGGATGTTTCTTTTCTACTTCAACATCAACGCGTTCAGATGCACCAGCCTGCATATCTTCAAGCTTACGCCCAGAAAGACGGCCATATTTGGCAAATTTTTCCACCTGGAAATAAACATCGCCATTTGCAGATGGATAAGCCGTGCCGTTATTGACCAGGTTACCAATCATGTTTTGCATCTGGTCAATATAATCCGTCGCACGAGGCGCTTCATCTGGATGCAAACAACCCAGATTTTCGGCATCTTCATTCATGGCTTTAATAAAGCGATCAGTTAATGCAGTAATGCTTTCGCCATTTTCATTGGCACGGGCAATAATTTTGTCATCGATGTCGGTGATATTTCGAACGTATTTCACGTTCCAACCCTGACTGCGCAGGAAACGGATAATGTAGTCGAATGCAACCATGACTCGAGCATGCCCAATATGACAGTAATCATAAACTGTCATACCGCACACATACATGTCGATATGTCCTTCTTTACGTGGAACAAATTCAACTTTTTTACGTTGCTCTGAATTGTATAGAACAAATGGTTGCATAGGTCTTCTAAAATGCTTTTACAAATGATGGCTCATCTTAACCTAAGCATTATTTTTCATAAAGTTTTCATGCCTTTTTCTTCTGAATATTTTTATGAAGCATAAAAAAGACCAGCGGTTGCTGGTCTTTTTAAATATTAGGCTTTAAGTTCTGTCTTGCACTGTATCAACATTTTATCGGTTTTTGGACCAAAGAAATTGCTGGCACTGGTATTAGAAACACGTGCATAGTTTTGCTGATCTTTCTGGTAAAAATCCACCGTAAAACCTTGATATTTAGCTGTCATTAAATATTGATAATCATTAAAAGACTTTGCACTTTTTTGCTCCATTGATTTAAATAAAGCGTGCTTTTTCTTAGCAGAAATTAAGCGAAAAATACTCTGGTTTGAAATGGCATAAGACAAGTCATGCGCTTTTTCTTTGGAACAATCCAAAGCATAACGTCCTTTTAAAGGCTCTAAACTTGGTGTATTACCGTGCTGAGTATTTAAAGTTTGAGCGAATGTCAAATTGCAAATAAATACTGAACAACCCATAAATAATATACGACGTTTTTTCATACTTGATAACTCGTTAGACAATTAATAAAACTGTTTATTAATTTTTTAAAAAATCTATTTGCTCTGGTCTGACTTTATTTAAAAACACAGTATCATAACTATTATTTAAATGACCGACATCCAGTCCTCTTAGGCCATATTGATGTAATCTTGCGGAAAGAACTGTTCCTGTGGGGCCCAGTGCAATTAGAAACATATCCACATTTTTTTTTCTCAATACATTTCTGAAAAATATCATCAATAAAAGCATAAGCATTATTATTTTTAGAGAAAATATATTCTGCACTTTGAATATTAGAAAATATAGAATGGTTCGCATTCAAACGTGAATTTTCCCCTGTGACAAAACAGACTTTCTTATCGCACCAAATTGCTTTCCATAAATCTACAATCTGTTGACCATAAAAATAGAATGCTTCAGGTCTGGTAATCATAGAATCGCCTAAACGATTCTGATTTAAATAAAATTTACACTTAGGCCAAAATTCAGCCCAAAAATTATTCCAAAATGCATCTTCAATGAGTAGACCTGGATAACACACCATTAAATCATTATTCTGTAAACTAATATCTCTTAATTCCTGCATGAGTTTCCAATCATGCTTTTGGAAAATACACCCCGTGTTGGTTACCATGCAACGGATTTCACCATCGCCAAAACGAGCAACACTGAGTTGCTGTTCTTTAATCGCAATTAAAGTTTCACGTATTGATAAAAACCTATTGCGATAACTAGAAGCCATATCCATACAAACATCATGTAATCGTTTTAACTTCATTTCTTGATTAAGTTGAAATACATTAGAATTCAAGTTATTCAATAAATACTGATGATCCTGCTTGTACGCCAATAACTGGTCAATTAATTGATGAATAATTTGTACAATATTGTCTTTAACTGTAATTGCAAAACACTCAATCAAAGACCGGTTTTGAGCAACAATTTTTGTCTTATCTCTAAAAGGATAATTAAAATATTGGCTCATAAATTTCCGGCTTTGCTGATTTCTACATACCAGAAAAATATCCAGTTCAATATTAATATCTAAAGCAATAAAAAATGTATCCGTTTTAATATCTAAATACACCACTTCATTTTGAAAAATATTGACACGTTCAACATGCTTCAAAGCTAGAAAGTTGGTTTTCAATATTTCATAGAGCTGCTGTAAACTCATGATATTTTCCATTTTGCTTCGCTATTAGAAAATTACTTATCCTGTATACTAGGCGACATAAGCTTGCTTTAAGCCATAGCACCTAGTATGGATAATCATTAAGAGAATTGTTGAATTGCTTGTACCTGTTCTTCAAAACCAAGACGGTTTAAACACTGAATTAAATTTTGAACCTCAGAATAAGTATCTTTTTTAATTAAAGTTTGATAATCGTTTAACTGATGAATTACCCGCTGTACCAGACCTGCCGAAGCAGTTTTCAAAAGCTGCTTGAATGCCTGATATGCAATATTTTTTTGATCTAATTTAAATGCATTAATACATACTTCATAATGACACCAATATTGATAAATATCATTATTTAAGAATAACTTATTACCTTTTGGTAAAGACAGTTTCTGGGCTTTTTCTGCAAAACATAATGCTAAATCATAATGTTTATCCCAGTTATGTCGTCGAGCAAGATGATACCAACATTCAGCACGTGCAGGATCGATACTCACGCCACGTTGCCAATAATAGAGTGCTTCCATAATTTGGTTTTTTTTCTCATAAAGCAGTCCTAACTGCAAAAAACTAAAGTAGATTTCCTGATCCCAATCTCCAAGTTCAGTTCTTTTTTTATACCATTCAATAGCTTGTTCAGACTTTGCAGCATCTCGATAAGATTGCGCACAGTAAAATGAATAACGGGCGATTAAATCAGGATCGACTTGATCTTGAATTGCTTTTTCCAGAATTTGTGCATCTTTTAAATACTTATCGGGATCCAGACTACGATGTCCCTTACGGCCAGAAATGACCGTATAATCTCCCTCAATATGTGCGGTTTCTACAGGCTCTTTAGTGCCTAAAAATTCGTGCAGGACGCCTCGCCAATAATGTTTTCCATTATTTTTAATAAGTAATTGTCGCTGGTATTTTACCGCACTGCCTTCATTGGTCATTTTTAAATAATAAGCGTCTTTATCTAAAACCGGCAGGTTCAATTCACCCTTAAAATGGTCATCAGCATCAAAAAATAAAATATAATCACTTTTACCCTGACATGCTTTTAATGCAACATCACGGTTATGACCAAAGTTCAGCCATCGCTCATGAATAATTTCACCTGTTATATTTTTCTTTTTAAAAAAACTCTCAATGAGTTCTACAGTATTATCTGTCGACCCTGTATCAGAAATAACCCAATATGCTAATTCAACGTGCTGACAAATATTTTCCAAGGTTTTTTCTATAATATGACTTTCATTTTTTACAATCATATTTAAACAAATAGATGCCATATTTATTACTACTACCCTAATAACTTTAATTTTTAAATTTCTAATTACCAATATTAATGTTCATTTAAAAATCAAATATTGGTACTAAATTTGTGTTTAATTTTACTACATTAATCGCTTAATATTTCATTAATTATTAGAATTTTCCAATAAAAAACCGCTTCATAAATGAAACGGTTTTTTTAAACTAGAACAGATTAAAACAATAGCTGATTGTTATGCAATAACTCTTCCAGACTGGTATCGACATTTTTCAAGGTCAACAGAGGCGTGTTCGTTGGGTAATCATCAGGAATCAGCTTGTTGCTGGCATCATACTTTTTACCATCTCGGTCAATACTGATCACCGTATCATCTCCAACTTTCTGTACGTTCACAAATTGGCCTAAATAGTTCTGCGCACCAGTGATATCTCCATTATCAATCAATAGATGATCGTAGTTACTACGATCAAATTCACCCAATAATTCAGAAATATCAATTATGTCTGCATCCGCATTAAACTGTGTATTACCCTCTTGGAATCCATACCAGCTATCCGATCCGTGACCACCGGTTGCATCATTTGCAATCAGCAAATCATAAATCACCGTATCACGACCTCCGGCTTGACTGTGGAACTCATCATTTCCAGCACCACCCTTGAGGGTATTGGAACCAGTACCGCCATAGAGGATGTCATTCCCTTGGCCACCCAATAAGTAGTCATTTCCAGCACCCCCATAGATGATGTCGTTGCCGTCTCCACCAGATACATAGTCATTACCCGCACCCGCATTAATCGTATCATTACCGCGACCACCATAAATGGTGTCGTTATAACGACTGCCAATAAGGTTATCATCCCCATCATAGCCATAGATTATTGCAGATTTAGCTGAACTCGAAGCATCAAGGCGGTTAGCAGCATTATCACCTTCCACTAAATTCAAGCCTGAATTTAAGCTGGAATCCTGGGTAATCAGACTGAGATCCAGTAATTTACCCAATGATTCTGTTGTAGAAATATTTTGACTGTCTGTTGCCGTTACTTTGATGTTATTGAGCAAGTCAAGTGACAACAAATTACCATCGACAATGCCAAGTGCAGCATCTTCCGTGGTGAATTTCACTGTTGCCAGGAATTGGTTAATTGCCGCATTACTGATGTTTGGCTGTAAACCATTTGCACTGCTAATAGTTAAACTGACAGTCGGTGCAATCAGATTTAATACCCCTGTAGTGATTGAAATTTCAGCTTTAAGGCCTAGCTCTGCAGCCAGTTTGCTCGAATATGTAAATGTTGGTTTAGTCACATTTACACCCAAGATTTGTTCAAAGCTCAAGGTGACTTGACGTAAGTCATTATTCGGATCAACCACATAGATATCTTGAGCACCCAGATCAATCAGCCCTAAAACATCCAGACCCACCAAACCTAATAATGAGGTGTCCTTACCAAAGATGAGCGGCGCCTGATTATTTGGATTAAATGACACATCCGTTAAATTCGTGGTATCGAATTTCAGATCAGTGCTTGCCGTATCGCCATCGTTATCCTGAACCACAATATTGACATCAGTTACCGTACTGCTAGACGTAGCATTGATGGCATTGGTAATTAATTTACCATTGGCAATCAGTGAATTAATGACTTCATAATCAGAATTGAATTGAGCTGCATAAGTACCCTCTCCCTGCTGTAACAAATTCACATTATCCAGTTTAATCACCTGATTAACACTCGACATATGCAAGTCTGCGCTGAAACCACCTGTAAACAGACCATCTTTGCTGATGTAGATAATGGTTTGATTGGTGCTTGCATCGTAAGCGAAGTGCAAGTAATTCATTAAATTACCAGCACTAAAACCAAAGCGACCCGCACCCACAAGCAGATTTGAGAAATCCAACACATCCCCGCCCAGGGTTACAGGACGAATATCGAAGTCGGTAATACGATCTTCTGCTGCGTTAAAGCCATTCAGATAATCGTTTTTCTCCCAACGGAAGATATCTGAACCTTCACCACCTGTCAGGATGTCATTGCCCTGACCACCAACAATGAGGTCGTTACCCGCACCACCAACAATAGTGTCATTGCCTGAACCACCATACAGAATGTCATTGGCATTACCACCCTGAATCAGGTCATTACCGCCCAGACCATAAATTGAATAGGATAAATTATTGTCGATTGGACGAAGTTCCGAACTACGTGATCCATCATCAACAATGACTGTGGAAGCTTTTTCGCCTGAAAGCAGGTCACCTAAAAGACCGACATTGGCAAGTTCTGTATTGCCTTTTGAGGCCAATGTGGCACCCATGCTATTTTTTGCCACAATGTTCACGGTTGGCAAGACGGATAAATCCAGAATGCCACCCAAAGCACCGCCATCGACTGTTACCGTCTGTAATAACTGATTTACTTTGAGCGAATCCAAGTTATTAATTTCTGTACCATCCAGATTGGTAATGGTGAGCTTCATAGGTACCAAGCCTAGAGTTGCCTTTTGTGACACCACTTTTAAGCCCAGCTCGGTTGCCAGTTTTGCATTAAACAGTAACTCTTTAGAATTGCCTAATACCGTACCCAATAAGCCACCAACATCTACTGCCCAAATGCTGACTTCTACCGAGTGCATCCCTTGGCCTGACACCGAGAACAACTGGTTATTTTGCAGCTCAATCAGTCCGGCAACATTTAGACCAACCGTACCGAGCAAGCTATTTGACTGACCGCCCAATGAGACTGATACAGGCTCTGGCTGGTTATAAGTGCCTGGAGCTGCCTCAAATACCGAATAATGATATTCACCTGTAGTCAGATCAACTGTAATGGTTTCACCAGACAAGGTCGTTACCATCAATTCACCACCAGCTAGGCCTTTATAGTTATAGGCATAGCTAATAATTTCAGTAGATGAACCATTCTGCGTAACCGTGTTCTCTTTAGGATCGAAGACAAATTCCACACCAGACACAGTGACAGATTTGACAAAGCCGTCATCTGCACCATAGCCATAAACCTTGGTTGTTACAGTGCTGTCAGGTTGAGTGACATATTCAACAAAGACATTCCCTGTAACCTCATAACTATTGGTGAGATTATAAGTTTCGCTCGCTTTGGCCGTTGGCTGGTCATCTGTCATTTTTACCGTAATGTATTGCGATGCAGATACATCACCACGATCATTGGCAAAATTCATACGAATATCAAAGGCCAAGGCATCATCTAGCGTACTGCCCTCTAGGCCATGACCAATGGCTTGTTTCAGGTTCACGCTGTAGTTGCCGTTGTCGTCAATAGAGACAACCACGACCTCAGCTTTTACAACTTGTCCATTCACTGTTTTATTGACATAACCAATCAGGTCACCATTGTTATTGTGTTCCCACAATACGTCTAAACCTTGGGAAGTTAATGGCGTTGCAGGCTGCTCCAGATAAACCTGAGTATAATTGCTACCTGGTGTTGCAAACTGACCTGTATAGCTTAGACCCGTATTGGCATTTGCAGCCAGCAGCAAATCATTTTCACTAAATTCAACAATTGAACCTGCTTTATCCAAATCATTGTTTTTATAGTGTAATTCAAGACTTTCAGGTTTCGCTGCATTACCTGCCTTGTCAGTAACATTTGCAGTAATTGTGACCTGGGTATTATCAGTCCAAGTTATATCATCCAGTAAGGTCGCTGGAACATTCACACTCCATTGACCATTGGTGACTGTCGCATCTACAGGGCCTAGACCATTAACCGTGACTTTAACGATCTGACCATCTTCTGCACCTTCCGCTGTACCACTAATCGTTATACCTTGTTGTAGTTCAACGGCAGTGAGAATGTCATCGACTGCTACTGGCTGGTCAATGCTCAGCTCTGGTGCTACGGTATCTACAATTAAACTATGTGTGTCTGAGTTTTTATTACCTGCAGCATCAGTGACTTGTACAGTTACTGTATGGCTTGCATCAGGAATTGGCTGTTCTGCCGTAATACTCCAATCACCATTACTGTCTGCTTTTACAGCGCCGTAGGAAACATCACCAATTTTAACTTCTACGATAGCTCCCGGTTCAGTCTTGCCAGACCACGTAGGAGTAGCATCGTTACTATATCCAGCTTTATCGGTCAGGATATTTTGATTGGCATCATCTGTAATGGTAAAGGTTGGTTTAGCGATACTTGTATCTACAGTAAATGTACGTGTATCAACAGCAACTCCACTTATACCCGCTATTTCTATACGGTACTCTCCATCAGCCAATGATGTTAATTCACCTGCTGTTAGACTCGTTGACCATTGATCACCTGCACCAGCGGTAATGGTCTTGCTGATTAGTGCAGTTGACTCTCCAACCTTATAAATTTTCACATAGTTCGTTGTGATATTTGAGCTACCATGGAATGTAAGGTTTGCTTTTTCCGCAGCATTAATTACATCGTCCCCAGCGACCACAGCAATTTTTGCCGTCACATTTCCTTGAACTACATTATATGTTGGAACCTTTGTAATAGTTGCTGTGCCTATATCTGGGACGGTTGAAACATTCCCTGCTTCATCTTTAGCCATAGCCGTGATAGTGACATTACTACCTGCTGCAGGATAAGTCACAGCATTGCCTGGCACTTTATAACTCCAGGCACCAGTTGCATCGGCAGTTACATTTGCTGTATGCGGTGTACCACTTGCACCTGTAATCGTCACTGTCACTATTGCATTTGGATCTGTAGAACCTTTAACCGTATAACCAAAGGCGCGCTCGCCTTCATCAATACCGTTCCCATCTGCAATGCTGCTAATAGTCACTGTAGGGCCTGTGCTATCCAAAGTCACCGCTTTATTAAACTTACTAATGGTAGTGTTGTCATTACCGGCAGCGCTACCGTCATACTGACGTACCTGGATATCACCCGCCTTATACTGGCCTTGTGCTGGTAAATCGAAGCTGCCGGTTGTTGCTGGATCACCTGCTGCTGCACCAGTCTGCCAAGTATTTCCACCATCAGTTGAATACTGCCAGCCAAGATTTGGTTCTAGACCAGTCACCTGAATCGTTGGATTTTTGGTAATACCATCTTGCTTTTGATCATTGAATGCTGAACCAGCTGTTGCCGCAGTTGTATCCTCAGCCAGGCTCAACTCGACCTTTGGCGGTGCAATTACATCACCGGTAATGACACCCGGTCCTGCAAGCGAAGCAGCCGTATCGTTGGTTTTTCCTGTAGTCGTACTGCTAAATGCACCCGGATCTACAGTAATTTTCCCTGCCACATTATTGCCGGCATCTGGTGTAAATACCGCAGTATAAATTTCAGGGTTATTTACATCCTGACGTAAATTAGACAAGCTTCCGCCAGTGACATGAACATCATTAACATCAAAACCGCTGACCAATTCAGAGAATTTAAAGCTAATCAAAGTTGAGCTATCAGCTGCATTTACAACATAACTATCAGAAGTGATGGTTAAGGTTGGAGGCAAACTTAAATCAACTGTACTTATTGTACTTTGTGCAGCAGCATTGGCATTACCCACCTGATCGGTAAATGTACCTTGTGGCAGGGTTACCGTTACAGGGCCGTAGAAATCAACATTTGCCAAATCTACTGTAGCCGGATCGATAGCACTATTTGGATCCATTGGAACAAACTGAATATATGGCTGTGCATTTCCAGTTGGTGTCACGACAATAAATTTACCTTGATCGCTGTCTAACCGATCTGCAATATCTTGCAGGCTTGCTGCTGTGACCACACCATTATCCAGTTTAAATAATGGTTCTGTAGATGTAAGTTCAACTACACCATCTGCATTTACGCTAATAGCAACGACCGGCGCAGTACTATCAAGCAGGATCGAATTATCGTAAACAGTTGCACTAACATTGCCCACTGTATCCGTTGCCGTGATTTCAATATCTAGAGAACTATCAGCCTGTTGTTGTTGATAGCTATTTAATGTTGCCAAATCTGAAGTCGTTAACGTTACACTCCATTCACCTGTTGGGCCTGTAGTTACAGTATATGGCGTGTTCAAACCTTCAATAGCAACCACTACTTTTGAGTTTGGCTCTGCTGTTCCATTAAGAATCACCGGATTAGCCAGTTCATCGGCATTAATGGCTTTATCAGCAGCATAATTACCGCCACCTGTAGTGCTAATGGCAGTAATCACCGGATTAACTGTTTGCGTATCTACCAGAAAGCTGAGTGCTGAGCTATCGACATTACCTTCTGTATCTGTTGCTTTGACAGTAATATCATTTTGACCTTCACGTACTGCAATAGATACATCAAGTTTGCCAGCATCAATATCTGACTGTTTAAGCACGTAATTGTCGCCATTTACATTAATCACATCACCCGGTTTATTGGCACTGGTTAATGGAATGGCGATATCGATACGGTTATCGGCACCCAGCTCAGCTTTGTTAATTGCACCATCCGCAGGACTCACATCATCAAGTAATTGAATGGTGCCCACTAAATCTGTGGCTTGAGTATCAACGCTAAAGTCCAGTTGAGCCTGGTCGATATTGCCTTGTGCATCTGTCATTTTGGCAATGATCGTATTGGCATTTTCAGCTATGGCTACATTGGTAATGACCTTGCCTGCCAACCAGTCGTTTGCAGTTACAATATAATTAATGCCATTCAGTGAAATGGTATCGCCAGCTTTAGCATCACGACCTAAACTAATTTCAATTTGTGTAGAGGTGGTATTTGCAGCCAACTCTTTAGCATTTAAAACACCATCTGCGTTTTGGTCTGCGATCAGCTTAATACCGTCAATCAATTCTGCAGGCTTGGTGTCTACAGTCACTGTAATCGCTTTTTCTTCGATTACCTTAGCAGCAGAATCTTTCACAATAGCATTGAAAATGTTTTGGTCTTCTTTAATAGGACCTACGTTTTCAATAATCACATAACCTAGGCTAATATCTGCCGAAGTGACCGGTTTAACAATGCCGTTAATTTCAACTGTGTCACCCTCTTGAATGTCTTGACCCAGATTAACTTTTACATCAATCAAATTATCAGCGGGTTTTTCAGAAGCATTAAGAACTTGATCAGCGTTAGTATCTTCGACCACAGAGACATTTCCAGTTAAGTCAGAACTTACAACGTCAACAACTGTTATGTCCCGTTCAACTTGTCCTTTGCTATTGGTCACTTCCACTACAATTGCATTCGTACCAGGTTGTACAGCAACAAGAGCAGTGATCTCTCCAGCAGCAATATCAGCAGCTGTTAATATGTGAGGCTGACCATTTACAACGACCACATTGCCAGCAACAAGATTATTTGCAGTGGCATCGTTGAGTTCGATGCGAATGCTTGTTAAACCATCGGCTCCCACTTCTCTTGTGTCTAAATCGGCTGAACTGTTTGCATCATCAAGCAGTGTTATCTTTTTAATGAGGTCAGCGAGTGAACTTTCTCCTGTAGCACCCGTGTCGCCAGTTGCGCCTGTAGCACCTGTATCGCCAGTAGCGCCGGTATCACCCGTTGCACCAGTAGAACCTGTAGCGCCGGTATCACCTGTAGCACCTGTAGCACCTGTATCGCCGGTAGCACCCGTGTCACCTGTAGAACCAGTTGCGCCTGTATCGCCCGTTGCACCGGTAGAACCTGTAGCACCTGTATCGCCAGTTGCACCCGTTGCACCTACATCGCCTGTGGCACCCGTTGCGCCGGTATCGCCTGTAGCGCCTGTGGCACCTGTATCACCGGTAGCACCCGTAGCACCTGTAGCACCTGTTGCGCCAGTATCGCCAGTTGCACCAGTAGAACCTGTTGCACCAGTAGAACCTGTTGCACCTGTATCGCCAGTTGCACCGGTAGAACCTGTATCGCCCGTTGCACCAGTAGAACCTGTGGCACCTGTAGAACCTGTTGCACCTGTATCGCCTGTAGAACCCGTTGCGCCAGTTGCGCCCGTTGCACCCGTGTCGCCCGTTGCACCAGTAGAACCGGTAGAACCCGTAGCGCCTGTAGAACCTGTTGCGCCTGTGGCACCTGTATCGCCGGTATCACCCGTTGCACCTGTATCGCCTGTAGCACCCGTTGCGCCAGTAGCGCCGGTATCACCTGTAGAACCTGTTGCGCCAGTAGCACCTGTATCGCCCGTTGCACCTGTGTCGCCAGTTGCACCAGTAGAACCTGTTGCACCAGTAGAACCTGTTGCACCTGTATCGCCAGTAGCACCGATATCGCCTGTGGCACCTGTAGAGCCGGTAGCACCCGTTGCGCCGGTAGCACCCGTGTCGCCGGTAGCGCCTGTATCGCCTGTATCGCCTGTAGAACCTGTGGCACCTGTATCGCCGGTAGCACCCGTGTCGCCAGTTGCGCCGGTAGAACCTGTGGCACCTGTATCGCCAGTTGCACCTGTATCGCCCGTTGCGCCAGTAGAACCTGTAGCGCCGGTGTCGCCCGTTGCACCAGTAGCGCCGGTATCACCTGTAGAACCCGTAGCACCCGTGTCGCCTGTGGCACCTGTAGCACCTGTGGCACCTGTATCGCCCGTTGCGCCGGTAGCACCTGTATCGCCAGTTGCACCTGTATCGCCTGTGGCACCTGTTGCACCGGTATCGCCCGTTGCGCCGGTAGCACCCGTTGCACCAGTAGAACCTGTAGCACCCGTGTCACCTGTAGAACCAGTTGCGCCTGTATCGCCCGTTGCGCCTGTAGAACCTGTGGCACCTGTATCGCCAGTTGCGCCTGTAGCACCTGTATCGCCAGTAGAACCTGTGGCACCTGTATCGCCAGTTGCGCCTGTAGCACCTGTATCGCCAGTAGCGCCGGTATCACCCGTTGCACCAGTAGAACCTGTAGCGCCGGTGTCGCCCGTTGCACCAGTAGAACCCGTAGCACCTACATCGCCCGTTGCGCCAGTAGAACCTGTGGCACCTGTATCGCCTGTGGCACCAGTAGCACCCGTAGCACCTGTAGAGCCTGTGGCACCTGTGTCTCCAGGAGATCCTGTTTGACCACCTTCAATTTCAGCCGGTTTTGAAGTATTGCCCGCTTCATCTCGTGCAGTCACCGTGGCTTTTTCACCATCGATTAATGGACGATCCAAATCAATCACAAAGTTACCATTTTGATCCGCAACACCCGAACCAATCACCTGGCCTGAAAGGTCTTTCACTTCTACGGTTGAACCTGGTTCTGCTTTACCGGTAACCTGAGTACCTGCTGCATTTAGAGTCACTTCCGGCACTGCAGGTGCCAGAGTATCTTTATCACTTATAAAATTATCACCAGACTTGCTAGAACCAGAACTTGCAGCAACACTCCCTAAAATTGCGGCACCCGCTATTGCTCCAGCAATCGGCCAAATACTAATAAATGAACTTTCTGACTGGCCATATAATAAGGGTTCTATTTTATCTATTGGATTATAGTCAAGTGTTTCAAAATCAAATAAAAACAACTCTGATTGTTCATTTCTAAAAACTAATGAGCTTTCTTCTGCATTAAAATTTTCAATTATTATTTTTTCGCCATTTTTTAAAGTAATTATTACTTGATTATTTAAATATTCAATTTTTTCTATATCTTCAACATTTACATCTACCAGAACAACAGAATTTTCATTCAATCCTATTTTTTCTGAATATTCTTTTAATAAATGACTATTCCAATTAGCTTTAGAAACGACTTGAACCTGCATAAAAAAAACCCTCAAATTCCAACTATTATTGTTGGAATTAATTAAACGGGGATTTAAGTTATTTTTCAAGTGATTAATAAATATCTTTCACAACTAAAAAGCGATCCTATTTGATCGATATTTATACCCCGATTTTTAGAATTCATGCATAATTTACGCATGTAATACATCGATTCAAAGAAGCTTTCTGAAACACAGTTCAAGCAATACACCTGCATCACATGGTCAACCTTCTACTGAATGGTTGAGTAATTAAAGAATCATGTTCAACGAAAGGCAGATCACCTAAATTAAGGTCGCGGTGCTATGCGTGATTTGGAGCTATTTAAATGCAATTTAAACCAGATTCCTTTTGGGGTTTTTACCCTTGTAGATAAAGGCTATCAAGAAATGTATCCATTATATCCGAATGGTCTTTTATCCTTAAAAACCAAAAGACGATATAACTTAAATCCTGAACTAAAAATCTATCATCAGGAAATCAATAAAAGAAGAAGCGGTATTGGACATGTATTTTGGATCCTGAAAACTTTCAAAATTATTGCTAAACATCCTCCAAACCAAGGCAAAGAATAGGCTTAAGATTCAATTTAATCGCCAGGATTTACAAGATGAAATTAAACCAGAATTGACTTATAAAAGAGATCCAGTATCAAACTTTAGTTTTACTTTGCGGTATTTTATTTCAAAAATAACCAATAAATATTAAACTAAATAGAAATTAAGATATGAAAATGGAAGCAATATTAAATGTCGATGGATCAATACACAGGTTTAGAGTTTTTAACCGCAGTTAAAAATGGTGAAATTCCTCATGCACCCATGGCTAAAACCATTCCAATGAAACTGGTTGAAGTTCAAGAAGGCTATATTATCTATGAAGTTACCCCTGGCGAAGATCATATCAATTTGCAAGGCGGTGTGCATGGCGGATTCTGTGCAACAATTTTAGACAGTGTGACGGGTGCCGCAGCACATACCATTATGGAAAAAGGTGTACGTTTTGCCACGACTGACTTGAATATTAAAATGATCCGCCCGATGCAATGTGGAAAAACCTATCGCGGTGTGGGACAGATCATCAATCAAGGGCGCACGCTTGTCATGACCGAAGGTCGCATTATTGATGAAAATGATAAAATTTATGCTCACGGCACAGCGACACTAATGATTATTCGTAAATAGCGCTAAATATTTATTTTTTTATTGCAGGTATCCTTTCGATACCTGCCGTTTATTTAGACCAATGAATAATAGAAATTTCCTCTAAAAACCGATTTAAAACTACCCGACTTCATTACGAATATTATTCACCATATGCAGTAAGCGCGGTGCAATATCATCTTCCAGTTTTTCCCGATTTAAAATAAAGCTAGGACCACCACAGTTAAACACCAGCAAACCATGCTGTTCATGATAATAAGGCACCGCTACTGAATTGACATCCTTATGCCATTCCCCTATCGAGAAACAATAGCCAAAGTCTTGATAATCCTTAAAAGCTTTATCTAATTCACGATTGATTTTCATCCAGTCATCTTTATGCTTGGCACGGATGGCATTGAGTAAAAACTCTCGCTCATCTTCTGGCATCGCTGCCAGACATGCTCGACCAACTGAACTTAAATGAATCGGCAAATAGGTTCCCACCTGACGACGCATGGTCACATTTCCCTTGCCTTGCACTACGTCCAGATAGATCATATTTAAGCGATCACGCGTCGCCATCGCTACCGCGGCACCAGCATAATCCGCCAGATCCTTCATATAGGGATGTGCAATGGAACGGATCGAAAGATTCGACAACATGGAATACCCAAATGCAAGCACGCCAACTGAAAGCTGAAATTTACTTGAATTAGGCACCTGTTTTAGGTAACCCAAGCGTGACAGCGTATGGGTTAATCGGGTAATGGTCGGTTTAGGCAAACCCGTCATTTGTGACAATTCCTGATTGCCCAAATGCTGATGCTTGGCCGAAAAACAACGTAAAAGTTCTAATCCGCGAGCAAGAGCGGTAATGTATTGGCGATCATTTTCATCTTGCATATCCTCCATGGGATGCAAAAGTTCATGTCTTAATGGAGCCAAGAGCTTGTCCGCCTGTTCCGATTCTGTCTCTTTAGTCATTTAAATTGCCCCAATACTTCATTTCTGTTTCGCATTGCGAAAATTATAATATAAATATTGTATTAATAGCAAAGAAGCAACTTATTAAAAGTTGCTTCTTTATTAAACACATTCAAGTTTTATGGAAATTATTTATCCAATAATACCTTTAGTGCGTAATTCAGCCAATTGTTCAGCATTCGCTACACGCGCCAAGATTTCATCAGTATGCTCTCCCAGCATTGGCGGAGCTTTCTTATATTCCACAGGCGTACGCGAAAGCTTGATAGGTGAACCGATCACTTTAAGCTTATCTTTTAAAGGATGCTGCATTTCAATGAGCATGTTACGTGCTTTCACTTGAGGCTCTTCAAAAGCCTGTTCCAGGTTGTTAATTAAACCCACTGGAACTTTGACGGCATGAATCGCTTCAACCCAGTGCTTGGCAGTATTGGTCAGGAAGTGTGCTCCCAGCAATTCACCAATTTCGGTACGGTGCTTAATTCGTAGCGCATTGGTGGTAAAGCGCGGATCATTTGGCAGCTCAGGCAAACCAATCGCTGCACTTAACGCCACAAACTGATTGTCATTACCGCAGGCAATAATGAAGTCTTGGTCTGCTGCTTTAAACACCTGATAAGGCACAATATTGGCATGAGCATTACCATAGCGACCCGGCACTTTACCTGAAGCCAGATAGTTCATGCCCTGGTTCGCCAGTGTTGCCACCTGCACATCCAGTAAGGCCATATCAATATGCTGACCCAAACCGGTTAAAGTACGGTTCAATAAAGCCGCTTGAATGGCGATGGTTGAATACAAACCCGTGGTTAAGTCAGCAAAGGCTACACCCACCTTTTGTGGACCACCACCCGGCAAGTCATCTTTCTCACCGGTCACAGACATCAGACCGCCCATCCCCTGGATAATAAAGTCATAACCCGGTTCAGGTGCACGTGGACCAGTCTGGCCAAAACCGGTAATCGAGCAATACACCAGTTTGGGGTTGATGGCATTGAGACTATCGTAATCCAGTCCATATTTTTTCAGTGAACCGGCCTTATAATTTTCAATCACTACATCCGACTCTGCTGCCAAAGCACGCACCAGCTCCTGACCTTCTGGCGTAGAGATATCAATCGCAATAGAGAGTTTATTACGGTTGGCAGACTGATAATAAGCCGCTTCACGTGTGTCTTCGCCCTGGTTGTTCTTCATCCAAGGTGGACCCCATAAACGGGTATCATCACCCGTTTTTGGACGTTCAACTTTAATCACTTCTGCGCCTAAATCCGCAAGGATTTGACCACACCAAGGACCTGCCAGTACGCGACTTAAATCCAGTACGCGAATACCTTCTAATGCACCCATGTGTTTTCTCTTTTATACGCGTTCAATAACCATTGCGAGACCTTGTCCCACACCAATACACAAGCTGATCACAGCATATTTTTTGCCACTGCGTTGCAGTTCACGTGCAGTTGTCAATGCCAGGCGAGCACCTGAAGCACCGAGTGGATGACCGACTGCAATCGCACCGCCATTCGGGTTGACACGGGCATCATCAAAAGCCACATCCAGACCTTTTAGACAAGCCAGAACCTGAGAAGCAAAGGCTTCATTGATCTCGATAATGTCCATGTCATCTAGCGTCAGGTTGGCACGTTTCAATGCTAATTTGATCGCATCAACCGGACCTGCACCCATGATGCGTGGCTCAATCCCAGCTGCAGCAGAAGACAGGATTTTTGCCATTGGCTTGATTCCCAAAGTCTGCTCAGCCTGTGCAGAACCGATGATCAGTGCAGCTGCGCCATCATTGACCCCAGAGGCATTCCCCGCAGTCACCACACCACCTTCGAATAAGGGTCTCAATTTTTGTAGCGCTTCCATATTAGACGATGGGCGTGGATGCTCATCAACTGCAACTAATTTAGGCGGTAATTTGCGGCCTTGGGAAACTTCAATGCCAACAATCTCGCCTTCAAAGAAACCGGCCTGTTTCGCAGCTTCATATTTGGCTTGCGACGCTGCGGCAAAAGTATCGGCATCTTCACGGGTCACGCCATATTCAAACGCCACGTTGTCACCGGTTTTTGGCATGGTGTCATCACCAAACTGCTTTTCAATGGCCGGGTTCGGAAAACGCGCACCGATAGTTGAATCAAATACTTTAAAGTCACGGCTAAACGGAGTTTCAGACTTGGCAAATACGAATGGCGCACGCGACATCGACTCGACACCGCCAGCGATAAAGATATCGCCTTCATCACAGGTCACTGCACGCGCTGCATCAATCACCGCAGCCAAACCGGAAGCACATAAACGGTTCACGGTTTGTGCAGGCGTTTTTACATCCAGACCTGCAAGCAAAGTCGCGTGACGCGCAATGTTACGGCTGTCTTCACCAGCCTGGTTGGTATTGCCCAGAATTACATCCGCAAAAATATCATTCGGAAGATTGTGCTTTTCAACCACGGCCTTGATCACGTGAGCGGCCAGATTGTCCGGACGGATGGTGGCAAGGCTACCGGCATGGCGACCAAAAGCAGTACGTACGCCATCATAAATATATGCATTTAACATAGGAATATTCTCTTGGTTCGCGCTTAAACAGCCGCTGTATGAAGTAAAGATAAATTAAGTTGAGCACGACGTTTCAGCCACGGACTTGGACGGTAACGCTGGTCACCGGTATTGGCATAGATGCGTTCCAGAATCAGCAGAATGCGATCGTTACCCAAGACATCGCCCCAGGAAATTGGACCATGCGGATAACCCAGACCCAGTTTCACTGCTTTATCGATATCAGAAGCCGTGGCAATTTGCTGCTGCGCAATATCACACGCCAGATTCACTACCATTGCCAAGACACGCTGTGCAACGAAGCCGACACTTTCTGCAATCACGGTCACGCCCTGTCCATCTTTAGCAAATATCGCATGTGCTTGATCAATGTATGTTTTTTGCGTCAGAATTGATGGCATCAGGGTGCGGTGCTTGGCAAAGTCAGTCAGCATATCAATGCTCATGGCACGGCTCGCATCCACACCAAAACGCAAGGCCGCTGTAGTCGTGTCTTCACCATAAGTCGCCAAGACAATCAGGCTATCTGCTGCAGGTGTTCCAGCACTATCCAGCACTAAGCCTTGTTCACGGATGTAATCACGCAAGATCACGGCATCCTGTTCACGGTCGGCTTTAATCCAAACTGCATTAAACGCAGTCACTTCAGGTACAGCTTGTGCAGGGGCTTCATTGGTCTTTTGACCATCAACATATTTATAGAAGCCTTCACCGACTTTACGGCCCACCTTTTTACCCGCCAGCATTTGACGGGTTAAAGCATGTGGACGGTAACGGTCTTCCTGATAGAACTGGTTAAAGATCGATTCCATCACCGGATGAGAAACATCCAGCGCAGTCAAATCAAACAGTTCCAATGGTCCCATACGGAAGCCTGCACCATCACGCAAGATGCGGTCGATTTCAGAAACTGAGGCTACACCTTCACCCAGTGCTTTCAGGGCTTCAGTGCCATAAGCACGGCCGGCATGGTTGACGATGAATCCTGGGGTGTCTTTGGTACGCACACCGAAATGCCCCATACGCTGTGCCAGTTCAAGCAAATCGGCAATCACCTGTTCATCGGTAGCCAGTCCTGCAATCACTTCCACAATTTTCATCAGTGGCACAGGATTAAAGAAATGGAACCCGGCCATGCGTCCTTGATGTTCAAGATTTGAAGCAATTGCGGTCACTGAAAGTGATGAGGTGTTGGTCGCAAGAATGGTCTCTGCTGATACGATGCCTTCAAGCTGCTTGAACAGGCTTTGCTTGATCTCCAGGTTTTCGATGATGGCTTCAACCACCATGTCTACACCAGCAATCTGTTCAATGCTGTCTAAAATCTTAAAACGCGCCAAGGTTTCATTCAGCACCTGTTCAGTAAATTTACCTTTGGCCTGTAATTTTTCTAAAGTGGTTTTCAGTTTGGCTAAGCCCGCTTCGGCAGCCCCAGCCTTAGCATCAAATAAACGAACTTCGAGTCCGGCCTGGGCAGCAATTTGTGCAATGCCCATGCCCATGACACCAGTACCAATCAACGCCATCGATTGAATCGTCATTTCTTATTCTCCAGTGTACTGTGCAGGACGTTTTTCAAAGAACGCATTCACGCCTTCTTTCTGGTCTTTGGTATCGAATAAAATCTGGAATGCCTTACGTTCAAGCGCAAGTGCACCCTGTAAAGACTGGTCCTGACCGAGGTTAGTCACTTCTTTAATTTGCTGAACCGCAATTGGAGAGAAAGCAGCAATGGTTTTAGCCAGTTTTAAGGCATGCGGAATGGTTTGATCATCGTCTACCACTTCCGACACCAAGCCCATTTGGCTGGCTTCTTCAGCGCTAATAAATTTGCCTGACAATACCAACAGCATGGTCTGGAATTTACCAATGGCACGCAGTAAACGCTGGGTACCGCCAGCGCCCGGCATTAAGCCCAGCTTGACTTCAGGCTGACCAAATTGAGCAGACTGCCCGGCAATAATGATGTCGGCATGCATGGCCAGTTCACATCCGCCACCCAAGGCATAGCCATTCACAGCAGCAATAATCGGCTTGCTGCAATCAACAATACTTTGCCAGTACTGTTCGGTATGGCGTAAATACATTTGAGCGGTGGTTGCTGTGGTGAAGTCTTTAATGTCCGCACCGGCTGCGAATACTTTTTCTCCACCGGTCAATACGATGGCACGAACTGAATCATCTAAGTTCAGCTGTTGAAAAGTTTCCGAGAGTGCCTGACGCAACTCCAGATTGAGTGCATTCCTTGCTTCAGGTCGATGTATTTCTACTATCGCCACGCCATCTTCTTGAATAGTCAGTTTCAATATTGGGGTGTTTTCCATAATATTCTCATTTCGCACAGCGGTACTATACTTGCAATATACAGCGTTTTTCTGATGATTCAAGTCTATTATGTTTTATCTTAAATATTTTATTGTGGTATAAATTAATTAAATAATTAATAAAAACAATATATTAAAAATAAATTATGATTAAAAACTTAATACCGCATAGCGATATATACTTTCGTAGATATTGTTTAGTTGGTTTTTTTTGATTAGTATCCAACTAAATTTAGCTTAGTGACTAGATCTTGTTCGATTTCCATTTATCAAAACTGAGCAAGATTGACATCCTAAAAACGGAGTTAGGACATGATTCGCGATCAGGAAACCTTAGATCAATTAGTCGATATGATTCGTCAATTTGTGGAAGGTGTATTAATCCCAAATGAAGAACTCGTTGCTGAAACAGACGAAATTCCTGCAGAAGTCGTACAGCAAATGAAAGAGTTAGGACTGTTTGGTTTAACTATTCCTGAAGAATATGAAGGTCTTGGCCTAACTATGGAAGAAGAGGTTTATATCGCTTTTGAGCTTGGCCGCACTTCTCCTGCTTTCCGTTCACTGATTGGTACCAACAACGGTATTGGTGCTTCTGGTCTGATCATTGACGGTAGTGAAGAACAAAAACAATATTTCCTGCCTAAACTGGCTAGTGGCGAAATTATTGGTTCATTCTGCTTAACAGAGCCAGATTCAGGTTCTGATGCTGCATCTTTAAAAACAACTGCTGTAAAAGATGGTGACGAATACATCCTCAATGGTACCAAACGCTTTATTACTAATGCACCACATGCTGGCGTATTTACCGTGATGGCACGTACCAACCCAGACATCAAAGGTTCAGCAGCTATTTCTGCATTTATTGTCGACAGCAAATTACCGGGTATTTCACTCGGTAAGCGTGACAAGAAAATGGGCCAGAAAGGCGCACATACTTGTGACGTGATCTTTGAAAACTGCCGCATTCCAGCATCGAGCCTAATTGGTGGCGTGGAAGGTGTGGGTTTTAAAACTGCGATGAAAGTGCTGGATAAAGGCCGTATTCACATTGCTGCACTGAGCGTTGGTGCTGCTACACGTATGCTTGATGATTCTTTGCAATATGCCGTTGAACGTAAACAGTTCGGTCAAGCGATTGCAAACTTCCAGCTAATTCAAGGCATGCTTGCAGACTCTAAAGCAGAAATTTATGCAGCAAAATGTATGGTACTTGATGCAGCACGTCGTCGTGATGCAGGTCAAAACGTAAGTACTGAAGCATCTTGCGCGAAAATGTTTGCAACAGAAATGTGTGGTCGAGTTGCTGACCGGGGTGTGCAAATCCATGGTGGCGCGGGTTACATCAGTGAATATGCAATTGAGCGTTTCTATCGCGATGTGCGTTTATTCCGTTTGTACGAAGGTACAACACAAATTCAACAAGTCATTATTGCGCGCAACATGATTAAAGAAGCTACGCGTTAACAGTTTAAGCCGGGTCACTCTCCTTGCGACCCGGTTTTTTTTATAGGGTAATGGATTATGACGATTAAAAATACGATCTCAAAAATTGGTCCGAATACGTGGAAAATTGCATTTATTTTTGCATTCTTGGCCCTATTGGTCGATGGTGCAGATTTGATGCTTTTATCTTACAGCTTGAGCAGCATTAAAGCTGAATTCGGATTAACATCGGTTGAAGCAGGGATGCTTGGAAGCTTTACCCTTGCGGGTATGGCCATTGGGGGTATCTTCGGCGGCTGGGCATGTGACAAGTTTGGTCGTGTGCGTACCGTGGTGGTTTCGATTTTATTGTTCTCTGTATTGACCTGCGGTTTAGGCTTCACCCAAAGCTTTGCAGAATTCGGTACTTTACGTTTCTTTGCATCACTCGGTTTAGGTTCTTTATATATTGCATCTAATACCTTGATGGCAGAATACGTTCCAACTAAATACCGTACAACTGTACTCGGTACACTGCAAGCAGGCTGGACGGTGGGTTATATCGTTGCAACGTTGCTGGCGGGCTGGCTAATTCCAGACCACGGCTGGCGTATGCTGTTTTATGTGGCAGCCTTACCGATTGGTTTGGCAATCCTGATGCATTTCCTGGTGCCCGAACCTGCTGCATGGCAAGAAAACCGCTTTAAGAAAGTTGAAGTAACAGACAAACCTGCTGAATCGACTTGGAAATTAATTTTTCAGGACAAGAAAAACCGCAATATGTTCATTCTATGGGCACTGACTGCCGGTTTCCTTCAATTCGGTTACTACGGTGTAAACAACTGGATGCCTACATACCTTGAAAGTGAACTGGGTATGAAGTTTAAAGAAATGACTGCCTACATGGTCGGCACATATACTGCAATGATCCTAGGTAAAATTCTTGCAGGCTTCATGGCGGATAAACTGGGTCGTCGTTTCACTTATGCTTTCGGTGCGATTGGTACAGCGATTTTCCTTCCGTTAATCGTATTCTACAACTCACCAGACAATATCTTATATTTACTTGTGGTATTCGGTTTCCTATACGGTATTCCATATGGCGTAAATGCAACTTACATGACTGAAAGTTTCCCGACACTGGTTCGTGGTACAGCAATCGGTGGTGCATATAACGTCGGTCGTCTAGGTGCTGCAATCGCTCCAGCCGTAATCGGTTACCTGGCAAGTGGTGGCTCTATTGGTATGGGCTTTGTGGTGATGGGTGCAGCATACTTTATTTGTGGTGTAATCCCTGCGCTATTCATCAAAGAAAAACTATACGATCCGCAAAAATCATAATGATTTAAGCACATATAAAAAAAGCCTCTGATTGAGGCTTTTTTATTTGAAAAAAATTTAAAAATTAAGCTTCATAACAAATTTTAATAATGATAAAATACCGCCAAGCGAAATAGAGTTTTATAATTATGGATGATTTAGTTCGAGAATCGATGGAGTTTGACGTCGTAATCGTAGGCGCAGGCCCGGCCGGTCTGTCTGCCGCCATCAAGATCCGTCAACTTGCAATTGAAAACAACCTGAACGATCTGTCGGTTTGTGTCGTGGAAAAAGGCTCTGAAGTCGGTGCGCACATCTTGTCTGGTGCGGTGCTTGAACCGCGTGCCATGAATGAACTGTTCCCGGACTGGAAAGAACAAGGTGCGCCTTTAAACGTTCCGGTCACGGAAGACAAAACTTACTTCTTATTGTCGGATGAAAAATCCCAGGAAGCGCCGCACTGGATGGTGCCGAAAACCATGCATAACGATGGCAACTATGTCATTTCGCTCGGCAATGTGGTGCGCTGGTTAGGCACTAAAGCCGAAGAGCTGGAAGTGTCGATCTTCCCGGGCTTTGCCGCTGCTGAAATTCTTTATCATGAAGATGGTTCAGTAAAAGGCATTCAAACCGGTGACATGGGCATTGGCAAGGATGGCGAACCAACGCATAACTTTACTCCAGGTTATGAACTGCATGCCAAATACACCATTTTTGCCGAAGGCTGCCGCGGTCACTTGGGTAAACGCCTGATCCAGAAATTTGACCTGGCCAAGGATGCCGATCCGCAGCATTACGGCATCGGGATTAAAGAACTTTGGGAAATCGATCCGGCCAAACATAAACCAGGCTTAGTGATGCACGGTGCTGGCTGGCCATTGAATGAAACCGGTTCTTCAGGCGGCTGGTGGTTATACCACGCGGAAAACAACCAGGTGACTCTGGGCATGATCGTAGACTTGTCCTACACCAACCCGCACATGTATCCGTTTATGGAAATGCAGCGCTGGAAAACCCATCCTTTAATCAAGCAGTATCTGGAAGGCGGCAAGCGCATTTCTTATGGCGCGCGTGCCGTGACCAAAGGCGGCTTTAACTCGCTGCCGAAATTCACCTTCCCGGGTGGCTCACTGATTGGGGATGATGCAGGCTTCCTGAACTTTGCCAAAATCAAGGGCTCTCACACCGCGATGAAATCCGGCATGCTCTGCGGTGAAGCAGTATTTGAAGCGATTGCTGCCGGTGTGGAAAAAGGCGGTGACCTGGCGGTTGCGCGTGTTGTAGAGGGCGAAGATTTCTTCGTTAAAGAACTCACCGCGTATACCGACAAATTCAACCACAGCTGGCTGAAAGAAGAGTTATACAACTCGCGCAACTTTGGCCCGGCGATGCACAAGTTTGGCCAGTGGCTTGGTGGTGCGTTTAACTTTATCGACCAGAATGTGTTTAAAGTGCCGTTTACCCTGCATGATCTGGTGACCGATCATGGCGCACTCAAAACTGTCGATGCGGCAACCTTCAAGCCAAACTATCCAAAACCGGATGGCAAGCTGACCTTTGACCGCCTGTCTTCGGTGTTTGTATCGAATACCGTGCATGAAGAAAACCAGCCGGCACATTTGAAATTGACCGATGCTTTAATTCCGGTGAATGTGAATTTACCCAAATGGGATGAGCCTGCGCAGCGCTACTGCCCGGCCGGGGTCTATGAAATCATGGAAGACAGCGACGGTTCGAAACGCTTCCAGATCAATGCAGCCAACTGTGTGCACTGCAAGACCTGCGACATCAAGGATCCGTCTCAGAACATCACCTGGGTAACGCCTGAAGGCGGTGGTGGTCCGAACTATCCGAATATGTAATTTGGATAGTTCTTACGCTGCAATGCAGCGCATACCCAAATATGTAGCATTATTAATAACGCTTCATTTATTTTTTTAGGTAATCTGAGCCTCCAAGGAGGCTCAGATTAAAAATATAAAAATAGGTTTGATATTTACGCTTATAAATCTAAAAAATAATGTTCAAATTTAATAAATATTTTTGTTAATTCATAGGATTAAAATTTCAGTAACTAAAGCATAAAGATACATTTTTACCCTTTTCCCTTCCCTCATTCCAGCTATGTTAATCTTTGAACAGATAATGAATCTTGAAACAAGAGGATAGCATCATGGGTTACCAGCACATCTTAGTTTCTGTGGATGATTCCCCTATCTCTCTCGCTGCAGCTGACCAAGCAATGATGTTGGCTAAAGCCATGGGAAGTAAAGTGACCATCGTCAGTGTGGTAATTATTGATCCTTTAACCAGTGTCAGTTTTTATAAAAATGTACCTGGAGTCACAGATTATTTTATGGAAGCCAAAGCCCATGCTAAAAATATATTGGCTGAGCTAGCTGTCAGATTTTCTGAAGCAGGCATTACAGCAGAAACTAAACTTTTAGCTAAACAATCACCGAGTGAAGGCATTGCTGAACTTGCCGATGAATTAAATGCTGATTTAATCGTAGTCGGCTCGCATGGGCGTACCGGTTTGAAAAAGACTTTTATCGGCAGTATCGCACAAGACATTCTGACGGCAAGTCATGTTCCCGTTCTGGTGGTCAAACATACCCATTCATAGTTTTTAATCCTGAATTAACCCACATCATGTGGGTTAATTTATTTATATTTATAGCGATTTAACATTTATAAAAATAAAAACCAGAGTAATATCACCCAAATGACAATACTATTACGACCATAAACCAATACACATCATCATGCTTGAAGCATAAACTTTGCTCACATCTTTTTTATAGATATGCAAAGAGTAAAACATGTCACAACAAGATTATGAAAATGGATTAAAAGTTCGTACTGAAGTCATGGGCGAGACTTTTGTAAAACGTGCGCAGGACAATACCGTACCCTTTACCCAGCCCTTACAAGACTGGATTAATGAACATGCCTGGGGTTCAACCTGGCAACGTGAAGGCGTACTGCCGCGTAAATATCGTTCACTGATTACCATCGCCTTTTTAACCGCACAAAAAAGCCCAACCGAACTTAAGGGTCATGTACGTGGTGCACTTAATAACGGCGCAACGGTAGAAGAAATTCAGGAAGTCCTGCTTCACAGCTTGCCTTATTGTGGCGCACCCGCTACCCAGGAAGCTTTCCGTGCTGCACTTGAAGTCATCAATGAATATCAAAAACCTGAATAAACAACCTTGCGTTTTATAGCAATAGCTTAAGCATTTTATGTCTCAGTGCATTCAATACTTAGGCTATTTTTATTTTGAAGTGGTGAATCGTTTAGACAAATCCATCTGAAAGTTTTCTTGAGGCCACTGCTATACCCAATTAAAGTAAAACAACCTTTGGATACACGAGTGTGGCATGGATGCCACACGTTCCCCATCCTTGCGCTGCATTTTAAAGCAGTGCTTAAAACTGGCTCAGGACGTTGTGTATGGGTAACATAGGCTTTTGCCTACTTTTGGCCTTGCAAAAGTAGGATCTCGCCTACACAAATAGTTTTCTTTTTTACAGGAAAATTGAGGCTATGCGGGTATTGGTATTTACAGCTAAATCCCTATGCAATTCAAAAAATAGAAAATGTAATACCTTTAGTAAAAATTATGGGACAGTAATTTATCGAGGTCGTAACTGCCCTTGGCTAAGCTGTAAAGTTTCAGCCTCTAGATATTCCAGTTCTTCTTTATGATGTGTGACATAGATCATCGGCACATCCAGCTCATCTTTCATCCTTTTTAAAAAAGGTAAAATCTGCTGTTTTAATTTGCTATCTAATCCGGTGAGCGGTTCATCCAGCAGCAATAGATTTGGTGAAGATAACAGTGCCCGACCTATCGAGACGCGTTGCGCCTCGCCTCCTGAAAGCTGATGTGCTTTACGTTGAAGCAGGGATTTTAATTCCAACAACGCTACAATGTCATCAAACTGGAATTTTCGTTCCGATGCAGCCAGCATTTTTTCTGCATAGCACAAATTCTGTTTTACATTCAGATGCGGAAATAGCAAAGCCTGCTGAAAAATCAAAGCGATTTTACGTTGATGCATCGGCACCTGAATGTTTTGCCGGGTATCGACCAAAATATGCTGATTAAACTGGATATAACCCTGAGTGGGCTTTAATAATCCCACAATATTTTTTAATAAAGTGCTCTTGCCACTACCAGAAGCACCGACAATGCCCAAAAGTGACTGCTGCATCTCCAGTTCAATATTCAACAGGCAATTATCTTGTTGATATTGAAATGCACATTTCAACATTTCAAGCTCCCAATTTGCGTTGATATTTTTGCAGAATAAAATAATTGGCAATTAAGGCGCTAAAAGCCAAAATAAGGGATAAAGCCACCAGTCGCATCGCCATATCTTCACCATTGGGTTGTTGTAGCAAGGAATAAATCGCGATTGGAATGGTTCGGGTCTCATCTGGAATGTTCCCAACAAAGGTAATGGTCGCGCCAAACTCCCCCAAGCTGCGGCTAAAACATAAAATGCTGCCAATCACTATTCCGGGAATAGCCAAAGGTAAGTTAATACTGAAAAATACTCTCCACGGCACTGCTCCCAGCGAACCGGCAATCTGTTCCAGCTGCTGATTCATCAGCTGAAAGGAAAGCCGAATCGGTTGCACCATAAGGGGAAATGCCACAATCATCGATGCCAATACTGCCCCTTTCCAGTTAAAAGCTAGCTGTATGCCAAGGGTGTGCAGACATTTTCCAATGATGCCCTGATTGCCAAACAGCACCAGCAGCAAATAACCCAGCACTACAGGTGGAAGTACCATCGGTAACTGTAAAAATGCTTCTACCAGAAACTTGAGCCGAAATTCATGCCGTGCCAAAACCCAGGCCAATCCTATTGCAAAAGGCAAGCAAAACAAGGTTGCAAAGCTGGCCACTTTGGCTGATAAATAAAGTGCACTCAGTTCTTCCGGACTTAACATATTTCAGCCATTTCCCCCGTGATCTGCCTAAGATTTCAGGCTAAAACCATATTTTTTAAATACTGCTTTGGCCTGAGCGCTTTTTTTCACAAACTGTTCAAATGGTGCTGCCTCTTTATTCTGTTCACCTTGTTTGGTCAAAGCGAGAGGATACGCGATCGGGCTATGTGAGTTTGCCGGGAAAATACCAATAATTTTCACTTTCTGGCTAATCAAGGCATCGGTTTTATAAACAATCCCGACCTCACATTCACCACGTTCAACAAAAGCCAAAGCCGAGCGTACATCATCCGTACCGACAATACGGCCATTTAAGCCATTCAACCAGTTCAGTTTAATCAGACTCTGTTTGGCATATTTACCTACAGGAACCGATTCCATTTGTCCCGTACAGAGATGTCCTTTAAACGCTTGTGCAAAATTAAAATTGGCCTGTGGCTTAAAGCGAATATTTAAATTTTTTGGACTGATGGCCACCAGTTGATTAAACAATACAGGACGCACCGAAGCCGCATTCACCACGTTGTTCTGTACCAGATAATTCATCCAGTCCTGATCGGCCGAAAAGAATACATCACTGCTGGCTCCTGCCTGTTGCTGTTTTGCCAAGGCAGAGGATGCGCCAAATACGGAAACAATTTTAGTTTGTGGATGTTTGGCTTGGTAGATGTTGGCTATATCGGTCATGGCATTGGTCAGACTGGCCGCTGCATAGACTTTTACTGTCCCTGCATGAGCAGCCGAAAATGTCATGCTTAAACATAAAGATAAAAATAGCGTTTTTTTCATATGTTTTTTCCTGATCAGTGAATGAACAAACCGTGTACAATTTGACCTTCGAGCATGCTTTGACCGGCAGGAATCCGTACCAGACAATTGGCCTGCATTAAATTGCTCAGCATATGCGACTGCTGTTTGGACAGACTTTTTACTGTTAAAACTGCTTGATCAAAACTGGCGGACATTCTTAAAAAGCGCTCTCGGCTGTCCATTTTCACATCCTGGCTTAGTACCGCACTAAACCACTGTGGTGACTGCTTTTGCCCTTGCAAGGCATTGAGTAAAGTTGCGGTATAAATTTGCATGCCCACATAGACTGCTGCCGGATTACCCGGAAGTCCGAGCAAATAACAATGTGTCTGATCATCGCGTATTAAATCTGCAAAGAACATCGGCTTGCCCGGTTTCTGTTTCACTTTCCAGAACACTTGTTCAAAGCCTAAATCGAGCGCAACCGGACGAATAAAATCATAATCTCCAACCGATACTCCGCCCGTGGTCAAAATCAGATCATAACTTTGCGATAATTTTTGTATTAAAGCCTTAACCGCATCTTCAGTATCAGCTACATGGAAAATTTCAACCTGCTGCCCTTCTTTCTGAAACCACGCTTCTATTAATGGTCCATTGGCATCGAAAATCTTGCCTGTTACAAAGTCTGCGATACTTTCCGCGACTTCATCTCCAGTAATCACTACAGCTACTTTGGGATATTGAAAAACTTCAACACTTTGAATACCGGCCATACTTAGGGATGCAATTGCACCTACAGAAAGTTGCTGCCCCTTATGGGCCAACTGTTGTCCTATCGAAATTTCTTCACCCACATCGCGAATATCGGCATGGACGTTTAAGCTTTCAGTGATTGCAATTTTGCTTGAATCAAGTACTTTCACAATTTCCTGACGAGCCACAGTTGTGGTTCCACATGGAATTTGGGCACCGGTAAAAATCCGCACTGCCTGCCCGGCTTGGAGTTGCAGCTCATCCTGTTGCCCTGCCCGAATTTCACCGATCAGTTTAAATTCGCTATGCGGCTCAATTGCAGACTGGGCACACAGCGCATAGCCATCTACCGCACTTTGGGAAAATAGAGGCAGGTTGATGGCGGAATATACATCCTGCGCTAAATAGCGGTTTAGAGCCCGATTTAGGCCAAGACTTTCCGTGGCGAGGCTTTTGCTCTTCTGCAAAATTAAGTTCAAGGCCTGATCTACCGTAATCAGGCCATGCTCTGCTCCGCATCCTCCAGACATTAGACTATTCATTGATAGCCGCCTTGATGTGGAATATTGTTTTGCACATCGAATAAATGTACCAAGGCTGGTAGCACGGCAATTAAAGATTCTTTTGCCCCCTGACGACTACCCGGCAAAGTCATCACCAGACTGTTATCAATATAACCGGCTACACCGCGACTTAAGGCAGCATAAGGCGTACGTTTTTGCCCAAAACTACGTGAAGCTTCCATCAGTCCGGGAATTTCACGTTTTAATAAAGGCTGAATGGTTTCCACGGTTAAATCTTTTGGCCCCAGCCCTGTTCCACCTACGGTTAGAATCAGCGGATAGTCATTTTTTTGCTGTTCAATCAGTGCCAGCAACTGTTCAGGGCTATCCGGAATCACTTGATAGGCAATATTGCTAAAATTGGCTTCCTGTAAAATTTCCAGCACATTTTGTCCTGCCGTATCCGGCTTTTTGCCTGAAGCCACGGTATCTGACAGTACAATGATAGAAGCTGGCAGCGCTTCTTTTAAGGCACGGGTAAAATGGGACTTGCCGCCTTTTTTCTTTTGTAATTTAACCTGATCCAGACATAGGTCTTCCGGCTCACAATGCGGTTTAAGCATGTCATATAGCGTTAAACCAGCCAGACTGACTGCAGTCAAGGCTTCCATTTCCACACCCGTAGGACCAATGGTTTCCACCGTGGCAATAATCTCGACATGCGCATCAAACAGCTCATATTCAACGTCGGCACGGTAAATCGGTAATGGATGACACAGCGGAATCAGCTCATCGGTACGTTTGGCCGCTAAAATTCCCGCAATACGTGCAGTCTTCAGTGCATCACCTTTTTCAGTATTGCCATTACGGAGCAATTCAATGCAATGTGGCGGTGCGTGCAGAATTCCCGTAGCTACTGCAGTCCGATAACTCTCTGCTTTCATCCCGACATTTTTCATTGCATATTTCCTGAATTCATTTTTACTTTAAATATTGCTGTTGACTGATATCTAATCTGGTTCAATAAGTAGATTAATCTGGCTTTAATGATGACAATGTGCATGATCAGCGTGTGCAGCTTGTTTATCTGTATATGGTTTATCTGCATGATGAGGTGCAGGCTCCTGCTGTGCTGTATCTTTACGGATACAGCAGCCTTCTACATATTGACTGCTGCCATCCATGTAAAATTCCTCTTTCCACACCGGAACTTCATGTTTTACCCGCTCTACAGCTTCTTCACATGCGGCAAAGGCTTCCCTGCGATGTGCGGCATAAGCAATGGCAATAATGGCTTTTTCACCTATATCCAAAGCACCAATCCGGTGAATCACCCGTACATAGGACACAGCATATTTGGCTTGAATCTCCTGCTCAATCTGACGAATCATTTTTTCCGCCACAGGTGCATAAGCGGTATATTTCAGCGCTTTAACCGCTTTACCTTCATGATGATTGCGTACAGTGCCGATAAACACTCCAATGCCACCGCATTCAGGAAACTGCTGAATCTGATCAAAGCTGTCTAGGGTTAAGGCGGTATCCTGAACTCTGGAAAATGTTTTCAATACTGTCATTTCAACCTCCGGCCACTGGAGACAACAGCACGAGCGTACTATTTGCATTAAGCTGGGTTTGACGTGGAATAATGTCTTCTCCGATGGCGCAGGCACAGCGTTCAATCATGGCAAAAGCTGCCGGATAATCTTGTCCAACTTGCGCCAAGACTTCAGACACGGTACTTTGGGATTTGCAAATAATTTCGAGGTCTTGCGGTAACTGTCGTTCTACCGCACCGAAGGCTTCAATTTGAATTTTGATCTGTGGCATTTTAACCTCCAAGCATATGCATACTGATTTTGCGGCTGCTTTTATCCATACTTTGATTTTTTAAACCTTGCTCTATGGCGTGAAAGCCTTGTTCTTTATGCCAGATGTAGTTAAATAATGCGCTATGCAAGCTCACCTCACTCAGGGGCTCAGATGCAGCCAGCGCTTTAATTTCAGTTTTTAGCTGCAAACCTTGCGGTGCAAACAGGCAGTTATAGAATTCGCCTTGTGCGGTTAAACGCAGCCGATCGCAAGTTCCACAAAAGGAATTGGTGATGGTGGAAATCATGCCTATAGCATGACCATCAATAAAATAGTGTCGTGCTGGATCGGAAGTTGACTGAGCTGCATGCTGCTCTTGGCTGGTTACGACAAATTCAGTGCTTAGGGTATCTAAAATTTGCTGTTCACTGACCACATGTGCAGTTGACCATTTACGCTCACCGTCCAGGGGCATAAATTCAATAAAACGTAGCTGGATATTTTGCTTAACTGACCAGCGTGCCAACGGCAAAATCTGATTGTCATTGATGCCGTTCATCAATACGCTATTGATCTTGATCGGCAAACCAGCCTGTTGTGCTGCACGGATTCCGTCAAGTACAGGGTTTAAATCTTTTTGCGTGAGTTGTTTAAACTGGGTAGCATCCAGACTATCCAGACTGATGTTTAAATCATCCAGTCCAGCCTGTTTTAAAGCCTGTGCATATTGTTTGAGATAATGTGCATTTGTGGTCATGGAAATGCGTTTCAGTCCCAACTGCTTCAGGTTTTGCAGTTGTGCCACAAAATGCACTACCCCTTGACGCATTAAAGGCTCTCCCCCGGTAATGCGAATTGATTCGATGCCACGACGCACCATAAAAGCACAAAAATGATAAAGCTCTTCAAAACTGAGCAAGTCGTGTTTTTTCATCCATTCTGGATGTTCCGGCATGCAATAGACACACTTAAAGTTACAGCGATCGGTTACTGAAATTCGCAATTTGCGCTTGCTGCGACCAAACTGATCGACAAATCGCGCATCGGTTTCAAGTTCTGTCATCATATTCATGTTGAACATCCATCTTCAGGCATCTTGTTGTCATTGCACAGATGTTGTGCGCAAGATCCAAATCACCCAATCTTGTTAGGATTAGATTTGCAATAAGTATTCCAACTTTGTGCCAAAGACAAAATATTCAGTTTCAGTGCAAAAATTTAAGTTGCTGATACTGCTGCAGCTCATCCAGCGAGTTAATACTGTGAAAAAACAGGGCATTATTTTCAAAATGTGCCACTTGAGCGTGCAAATCGGCAAAACAGTGCTTTAAACTGCGCTGTTTTTGCTCAAGACGCATGGCAAAGCTGCTTAAGCTGCTGCGCTTGACCAGACAAAATGGATACAGGGCCGTACCATTAATTTCGACATAAGCCACTTCTGCCAGCGGATTTTTGCTCAAAGCCTGATGCAGTTTGAGAACTACTTTCGAAGGAATAAAGGTCACATCACAGGGTATGAACAGCACATAATCGGCCTGTACATGTGACCAGGCACTTTTCATTCCCATCAGCGGACCTAAAAATCCACTGTCATCATCCTGATAGCAATGAATGCTGGGAATGATTTTTTGATAAATGGAATAATCGCGATGGCTATTGATCCATATCTGTGCAACATCAGATTTTAGCTGTTGATGTATTTTGATGAGCTGGATTTGATCATCAAATTGCTGCAACAGTTTATTGATGCCATTCATCCGTTTTGCCTGTCCACCCGCTAGAATCACCAGATCGGTGCTGGGATAAGCCGAAAGTTTCAATTTCCTTCTCATTCCACCGCCTCCATCTGACAAGCCTTGATCAGGCCACGAATTTCAGGCAAACATGAACCGCAGTTACCGCCCGCTTTTAAGCATGCAGTGACCTGTTTTTCATCGCTGATATTTTTCTCTTTAATCGTTTCAATAATGCGATTTTTACCGACTTTAAAACAGCTACAGACCAGTGGACCTTCATTGTTGGCCATCGACATGGGTTGTCCAGCCAATAAGGCTTTACGGTGCATGGCACTTAAACGTTCACGCTTAAACAGGCTTGCGACCCAGTCGCGTTCTGGCAATAAAGCCTTTGGTGCAATATACAGGCTGGCAATCAAGTGCCCATCCTTCAACACCACAGTGTGACTGATATGCGCAGTTTGATCTTCAACGTTCAGCCATTCAAAACTTTCATCCTGAAACGGCAACAGCTCTTTTAACTGTTCAGTGGTCTGGGTAAATTTTTTACGGTCTGCCAGTTCATAACGTACGGCTTTGGCGCTGGTGATTTTGGTCCACCACACCGTGTTCTGAATGGAAGATTGCACGACCTTTTCAAAGCCCTGACGCACATAAAATACGCCTTGCCACTGGCTATAAAATGGGTGAATGATCACCGGGGTATGCTTAAATTCAGGCTCACCGGATATGGCATCTACCACCGGATTAACTACTTTGCCAATCCGCGCATCCGATGCGACCTGATCATTCCAGTGAATCGGTGCAAAGACTTGTCCACGGCGAATGTTGTCACTCACCGTGGCACGAAGTACACAATTGCCCCATTTCGATTTGACTTCTACCAACTCGCCATCTTTCACCCCATATTTCAAGGCATCATGCGGATGAATTTCACAATACGGCTCGGCGCGATGGCTAGCTAAATTGGCAGATAAGCCGGTACGGCTCATGGTGTGCCACTGGTCACGAATCCGTCCGGTATTCAAAACCAGTGGAAATTCATTACAAGTTTGATGAACCGGATTTACCGCCGAAATAGCAATAAATTTGGCTTTAGCATCAGCATGACTAAACTGACCTTGAGGATAAAGTCGAGCTACAGAGCCATCTGCCTGATCTTTGTTCCAGACCGGCCATTGCACCGGTTGCAGTTCATCATATTCAGCTGCATTTAAATCGCTTAAACCGCTTAGATTGAAATAACGGAAATTTTCCACTTCATCGCGATGAGCCAAGTCTGAGTTTTGTTCAGCCGACAATTGCGCATGTTCCAGGAAAATTTCATGACTATTTTTAAAATCAAAGCCATTGAAACCTAATTTTTTTGCGACCTGACTGATGGCCCACCAATCCGCTTTCGCCTGTTCTGGCTCATCTAAAAATGCACGCTGTCTGGAAATGCGGCGTTCCGAATTGGTCACTGTACCGTCTTTCTCTCCCCACCCTAAAGCCGGTAACAGCACATCGGCATATTGCGTGGTATCGGTGTCCTGGCAAATGTCGGACACCACCACAAATTCACATTTTTCCAGGGCACGTTTCACCTGATCTGCATCGGGCAAACTCACTACCGGATTGGTGGCCATAATCCAGATGGCCTTAATCTTGCCGCTTTCAACTGCATGGAATAAATCGACCGCCTTGAAACCCGCTTGCTTGGCAATATAGGGACTTTGCCAGAAGTTTTGTACCAGCTGTTGATGGCTCGCATTTTCCAGTTCTAAATGCGCTGCCAGCATATTCGCCAAACCACCCACTTCACGACCGCCCATCGCATTCGGCTGACCGGTCATGGAAAATGGTGCAGCACCCAGCTTGCCAATTTTCCCGGTGAGTAAATGACAATTGGTAATGCTATTGGCCTTGTTCACCCCTTGGGAGGATTGATTCACCCCCATGGAAAACAGGCTCATGACTTTTTCAGTTTGGGCAAATTTTTCATAGAACATGTGCAGTTTTTCTATGGAAATACCGGTACGTTCAGCAACATTTTCAAGCGATGCTTCGCTTTGGCTTTGTGCTAAAGCTTGTTCTAAACCTTGAGTATGTGCAGCAATAAAATCTTGGTCTGCATGACCATTTTTAAATAAATATTGTAATAGGCCATTAAATAGAGCGACATCTTGTCCCGGTAAGATCGGCAAGTGTAAATCCGCAGCCTCACAGGTACTGGTAAAACGCGGGTCAATCACCACCACAAACAGATCACGTTGCTCTTTGGCTTTCATGATGCGTTGATACAGCACCGGATGACACCATGCGGTATTTGAACCCACCAAGACCACCATTTCGGTATGTTCAAAATCTGCATAGCTGGCTGGAACGATATCTTCACCAAAGGCACGTTTGTGTGCAGCAACCGCTGATGACATGCAGAGTCGTGAATTGGTATCGATATTGGCAGTGCCCAAATAACCTTTAACAAATTTATTCACCACATAATAGTCTTCGGTCAGCAATTGTCCCGAGACATAAAATGCAATGCTGTCACGACCGTATTGGTCGATACATTGCTGAAATTTATTGGCAATACTTGAAATAGCCGTGTCCCAATTGCTAGTCTGACGTTCTGTGTGTCGCCCCATCATCGGTTCAAGCACACGGGTTTCCAGCCCCAAGGTATCCGCCAGATTACTGCCTTTAATGCACAGCTTGCCGTAGTTGGAAGGATGATTAATATCCCCTTCAACGGTAACTTTTTGACCCAGTGGCGTTTGGGTGACATGTGCAGTCACACCACAGCCCACGCCACAATAGGGACAGGTGGTATTGGTGATTTTCGTATTTATTTCTGTGGAGCTATGCAGTTCCATCACAGGGATACTATTCATGATCGCTCCTTAGTTTTGAAATATACAATTTGATTCATTTCAAATAGATTCATTACAACGGTGTCTTTTCAATAGAACTCATTTTTCTGGATTAACCTTCGGTTCGACCTACTTTTCTTTTGGGAAAAGTAGGCAAAACCATTGTCATCCGCAAAACTCGTTCACATCCGTCATTTATCAAAAAGTTCGCAGAAACATGAGTTTTCATATTTCGTCCTGCCTCAAACAGTTGCGGATGACGTTTCCGCGTATCCTGTTTCTTACAGTACAAAATGGATTTTTATTAACCTGCTTTCTTTAATGCAAAATCTTTACCAAAGAGCAATTTATTACGAATATTTGAAATTGGTGTTTGATCTGCAATGAGTTCCGCATACCATGCACCATCTTCAGTATCACCAAACAGCACTGCACCAATGACTTTATCTTTTTGAATAATAATGCGTTTATAAATTTGACGCTTTTCATCATTCAAAATAATGTCTTCATAATCATCTTGAGGTTCAAAACTTCCAGCTGAAAATACATCACAGCCACTGACCTTGAGCTGGGTGGGAACCGTCGGTGCCTTAAAGGTCAGGCTGCCATGCTCTGCCAAATGTGATGCACAAATGAAGGCTTGACCCCAAAGTGGTTCAACCAGACCAAAGGTTTGGTTACGGTGTTCAATACATTCACCCACCGCATAAATACTTGGGTCAAAGGTTTGCATGGTGTCATTCACCATCACGCCACGGTTACAACGCAAGCCGGCACTTTGTGCCAAGGCCATATTCGGACGAATACCGACGGCAAAGACCACCAGATCAGCCTCTAACAACGTGCCATCTTTAAGTTTAATGTGGGTCACATGACCGTCTTCGCCAATCAATTGTTCTGTATTGGCTTGAGTAATGATATTGATGCCCTTCGCTTCAATACTTTGTCTTAACAAGCTGCTTGCTCGACTGTCCAATTGACGTTCCATAATCCGGTCCATCAAATGTAAAACCGTCACATTCATGCCACGTTGTTTCAGACCATAAGCTGCTTCAAGCCCAAGCAGACCACCACCAATCACCACTGCATTCTGTTTAGATTTGCAGTAATCCAGCATGGTGTTGACATCGTAAATGTCACGGAAACTGAGCACACCTTTTAAGTCACTACCAGGAATCGGCGGAACAAACGGTTTGGAACCAGTCGCCAGAATCAAACGGTCATAATCCACCACTAAGCCTTTTTCGGTATAGACCTGCTTACGGGGACGGTCAATTTTTACCGCAGCATCGCCGGCAATAAAGCGAATACCCTTCTCTGCATACCAGGCATGTGGATGCAGCATAATGTCATCAATGGTTTTATCACCTGACAGGACTGGCGAGAGCATGATGCGGTTATAGTTGCCCCAAGGTTCTTCACCAATCACGGTCACTTCATAACGCTCAGGCGCCATATCCAGTAAATCTTCCAGACAACGCATACCTGCCAGACCATTACCCACCAGCACCAGTTTCATCTTTTCCTGAGTGGTGCCATTGTTGGTAATATAGGTTTTTTGCGGCGTTGGATGAACCCAGACTTTGCCGTGTTCAATTTTGCTTGGAAATACCAGCAGCTTTTGGTCTTTATCTTCCAGGCAGCGCCCAGTTGCCAGACTGAAATGCTGTTTATAGATTGGAGAGGCAACAACACGCTCACCTTGCAAATCACCCACAATTCCGCGTGACATCACAAAGGCCTGGCTAAAAGGATCCTGATTACTTAAAGCATAAACCCGTTTTTCATTGCCGACACGGAACAGCGCAATTTGTTGATCGTTGATCAATGCACCTACCCCGGTATTGGGCGTAATGTCATCCAGACTACACACTTCGACCCAATCCAGCTCATTCATTTCTTTTAAAATTGTCATATTTATTCTCCTTTATTTTCCTGAAAATGCTTAGGCTTCTACCACAGGGATACGGCTTGCATCACGTTCCGCCGCAGTTTTTGGGCGAATTTGTCCACGTTCAGCAGCAAACTGAATATGCGGATCATTTTGCTTTTCAGCTTTAGCATTAATAAAGGTGACGAAGCGTTTACGCACTTCAGGATCTTCCACAGCAGTACGCCATTCATCCTGATAGGTGCCGACGACATGCTCCATACGGCGTTCCAGTTCAGCAGCGATGCCTAAAGAATCTTCAACCACCACGGCTTTAAGATAGTCCAGACCACCTTCCAGATTGTCACGCCATACCGAAGTACGTTGCAGGCGATCTGCAGTTTGGATATAGAACATAAAGAAACGGTCGATATAACGGATTAAAGTTTGGGTATCCAGATCAGAAGCCAGCAGTTCCGCATGACGCGGTTTCATACCACCATTACCGCATACATATAAGTTCCAGCCTTTTTCAGTCGCAATAACACCGACATCCTTTCCTTGTGCCTCGGCACATTCACGGGTACAGCCAGACACCGCCATTTTCAGTTTGTGAGGAGAACGCAAGCCCTTGTAGCGGTTTTCCAGGAAAATCGCCAAACCCACCGAATCATCTACGCCATAACGGCACCAGGTACTACCGACACACGATTTCACGGTACGTAAAGACTTACCGTAAGCATGACCCGATTCAAAACCGGCATTGATCAGTTTTTCCCAGATTTCAGGCAATTGATGGACTTGCGCACCAAACATGTCGACACGTTGCCCACCTGTGAGTTTGGTATATAAGCCATATTCTTTGGCAATTTGACCGATGGCAATTAAGCCATCTGGCGTGACCTCACCGCCTGCCATACGAGGCACGATCGAGTAAGAACCGTCTTTTTGGATATTACCCAGATAATAGTCATTGCTGTCTTGCAGACCTGCATGGCTTGGCTTTAATACAAAGTCATTCCAGCAAGATGCCAAAATATTCGCAACGGTAGGTTTACAGATATCACAGCCTAGGCCATGGCCATGCTGCCCGATCAGATCATCAAAAGTTTTGATTTCATTGACCCGCACTAGGTGATATAGCTCTTGGCGTGAATAGGCAAAATGCTCACATAAGTGGTTGTTGACGGTCACCCCTTGGCGTTGCAATTCAGACTTCAATACTTGCGTAACTAAAGGCGCACAGCCACCACAGGCAGTTGCAGCTTTGGTGCATTTTTTTAGTGCACCAAGTGAAGTTGAACCGTCTGCAATCGCACTGCAAATATCGGCCTTAGAAACGTTATTACATGAACAGATGGTTGCACTGTCAGGCAATAAATCGACACCGCTGCCACTGGCTTTGGCTGTAGATTGTGCATAACCCGGCATAATCAGGCTTTCAGGATTTTCTGGAATTTCCAATCCATTCAGCATCATTTGCAGCAGGTCATTATATTCTTTGGCACAGCCCACCAGCACTGCACCGAGGAGTTTGGTTTTTTCCGCATTCACCACAATCTTTTTATAGATCATGGCATCTTCATCGGCATAGAAATAGCTGAGCGCATTCGGGGTCATGGCATGCGCATCACCCACCGATGCCACATCAACACCCATCAGTTTCAGCTTGGTACTCATATCCGCGCCGGCAAATGAATTGCAGGCTTGATTCATCACATGTTTTGCTGCAATACGCGCCATGTCATAGCCCGGTGCAACCAAACCGTAGATTTTATTTTGCCAAAGCGCACATTCACCAATCGCGTAAATGTCTGCATCTGAAGTTTGGCAATAATCATTGATCACGATACCGCCACGCTCACCAAGCGCCAGACCACTTTGACGTGCCAATTCATCACGTGGGCGAATACCCGCAGAGAATAAAACGATATCGGTTTCAAGTTCAGAACCATCGCCAAACTTCATCACATGGGTCGTATTTTCACCTGCTTCGATGCATTGAGTGGCTTTTTGGGTATGAACTTTTACACCCAGATTTTCGATTTTTGCACGTAAAACCTTGCCACCCAGGTCATCAATTTGCACTGCCATTAAGCGAGGTGCAAATTCCACCACATGGGTTTCCAAGTCCAGGTCACGCAGTGCTTTAGCAGCTTCAAGACCTAACAGACCACCGCCAATCACCACACCAGTCTTGGCATTCAAGCTGGCTGCACGAATGGCATCCAGATCTTCAATGGTGCGGTAAACAAAACAGTTTTCACGCTCATTACCTGGAATAGGAGGAACAAAAGCATATGAACCCGTTGCAAGCACCAGTTTGTCATAAGCAAGTACATCACCATGATTGGTCGTGACTGTTTTATTTAAGCTATCAATGGCAGTTGCCTTGGTACTTAAACGCAGATCAATCCCATAAGCATCAGCAAAATCTGCACGGCAAAGTGTGAGGTCTTTGGCTGATTTACCGGTGAAATATTCGGTTAAATGAACACGGTCATAGGCTAAACGTGGTTCTTCTGCCAAGATGGTAATTTCAACTTCATCACCTGCATGTTCAAGTACGGATTCAATAAATTTGTGTCCTACCATGCCATGGCCAATCATTACCAGTTTCATATTGCTTCTCCTATTCTTTTAATCTATTGATTTAAGCCATGTTGTTTCGTTCAAGCACTGCTTGTTCATACAGTTTTTGTTCCTTCTCTTTATGTTCAACCGAGAAGCGGATCACCAGAACAAAACTTGCTGCAATCACCACCAAGCCGCCAAGAGCCATCAAACAGGTTTGAATATCCAGCATGCCTTTCAACAAGAAACCTGCAGCGACTGCACCGACGTTACCGCCTGCACCAATAATGCCTGCTACGCCACCCAAAGCATCACGGTCAATAAATGGCACCAGTGCATAGGTTGCACCACAAGCCATATGGGTGAATAAGGCAAAGATAGTCATGGTTAAAATCGCCAGCATTGCGCTGTTCATTTGTGAGAATACGATCAGGAACAAACCTTCCATCAAGATCATGGTAAACAGCACTTTGGTACGACCATCCAGACCTTTTTTGGTTGCCACTTTGTCAGAAACAATTCCACCTAAAGCACGGGCAAATAGTGCGAGTAAACCAAAGATCCCGGCAGCCAGTCCTGCTTCTTTCAGGCCAAAGCTGAAATGTTCGACGTAGTACATCGCCACGATGTTATGAATGAAGATTTCGATACCGAAACAAGCAGCATAGGCACCAAACAGAATCCAGACACGGTAGTTGCGCGCAGCATGCATCAGAATTGCCATACCGCCTTTTTTATCGCTACCGACTTGAATGCCTTGCGCACGAAGTTCCTTAAAGTTGCCTTGTGGACAGTCTTGAGTGAATTTCCAGTAAAGCGCACCGACAATCAGCATCATCACACCTGGAACAATCAGGGCAATTCTCCAGCCCATCGCTTGCTCAACACCAAACATGACAATCGCGCCAAGCATTAACGGCATCAATGCTTGTGTTGCACCACCACCGGCGTTACCCCAACCTGCCGATGCAGCATTGGCCGTACCGACTACATTCGGTGCGAACATGATACTGGTGTGATATTGGGTGATAACAAAGCTGGCACCAATCGCACCAATCAATAAACGGAAAAATAAGAAAGATTCATAGCTGTTGGCAGAGGCCACACCAAATACAGGAATACTGCCGATGATTAATAATGCGGTATAAGTTTTGCGTGGACCGTATTTGTCACACAAAGGCCCTACAATCAGCCGGACAATAATGGTAATGGCGACTGCGGCAATATTGATATTGGCGATTTGATCTTTAGTAAGATGAAATTCACCTGCAATGACCGGCATCAGGGGCGCACAGGCAAACCATGCAAAGAAACAGACAAAAAAAGCGAGCCAACTCATGTGGAAGGCTCTCATCGCTGCGCTGTTAAAACTAAAAAGACTTATTTTTGTTGCCTTTTTTTCATATAAATTTGAAGACATAAGCTTCTCCTTCCTGAACTGAACGTATTGGGTTATCTGTTATGAGGATAGCTGCATAGCAGATTCGATCAGAACGGACATCGTTGGCCGTCTTACAAATTTTTTAGAGTCGTCTTTGACTCAGTAGAGATTAAGCAACGAATGTGCCAACAATTATTAAATATCTTTAAATTATTATTTTTTAACGATTTTTATTTAATTTTTGCCATTTTTTTCGCAAACCAGTTGCTTCATCAGCCCTACTGAACAACAAAATGAGTATTCACAGCAACTGCACTTGTGCTTCCTCGTAGCGCATTTTTGCATCAAGACAGTGCAATATGCTGTGAGATTCAAGTTTTATGTCTGATTCTTATAAAAAAAATAGAGTTTTATTAATTTTGGCATCTAAATTGCTTTCGATTAGATAGAAATTTCTCTGGCTCTGCTTAGATGGTATTTAGCTCAATATGCCAAAACTAAAAATTGCACTGATTGATGACGATCAAGAACGTGCCAACTATATAAAAGCTTCCCTGATCGAACATCATTTCGAGGTGGTTGCCTGCCTGACCATCGACCATTTAAGCCTGTTCCGTTTAGAACAGTTACATGCAGATGTGATTTTGCTGGACATGGATCATCCCCACCGCGACATTATTGAAAGTTGTGTCAGCCAGTTCGACTTACCCACCGTGCTGTTTACTAAAAACAGTCATAAAGACACCATTAAAAGTGCCATTGATGCCGGGGTCACCGCGTATATCGTGGACGGGATTGATCCGGCCAAACTGCAAAACATTTTGGAAATTTCAATTGCCCAGTATAAAAAACATAAAAAATTACTGGATGATCTGGAAGAGACCAAAAATAAACTGGCTGACCGTAAAGTGGTAGATCAAGCCAAAGTACTGATGATGCAATTGCATTCCCTCACTGAAGATCAGGCATTTCAATTACTCAGAAAAAATGCCATGAGCCATCGCATGACCATTGGAGAAATGGCACGGCGTTTACTGGATGCCCAACAACTGTTACAAAACCAATTCAAGGATTAGCCCATGACAGATTTAGAAAAAACCCAAATCCAGATTGGCTATATTCCTTTGCTTGACTGTGTGGCTATCCTTTGGGCCAAACAGCGCGGCTTTTTTGCAGAGCTTGGTCTGGAGGTGACTTTAGTCAAGGAAGCCTCATGGGCAAGTTTAAGAGACCGGCTGGCCTTTGGCTTTCTGGATGCAGCACATTGCCTGTCTGCCATGCTTCCTGCCGCAGCGTTAGGTGAAGACCAGCTGGGCATTCCCTTACAAACGGCATTGGTGCTCAGTCATAACCGCGCCTTTATCAGTTTAAGTCAGAAATTATGTTTCGACCTGCACATTTCAGCGCAAGATAATGCCCAACAATCGGCAGAAAAAATTGTCTCCGCCATACAGGCACAGCAAACGATTCAACTGGCGCATGTGTTTAAGCAGTCCATTCATCATTATTGTTTAAGAGAATGGTTAGCCCTTGCCAATGCTGAGGTGGCCCAAAAAATCAAACTGACCACCCTTCCACCTCCGTATATGGTGGAAGCCTTAAGCAATCACGTGATTGATGGTTTCTGTGTCGGGGAACCCTGGAACACTCAAGGAGAACTGTTGGGCATCAGCCAGATTGTGGCCAGCAGTCAGGATATAATTCCCAAGGTTGCAGACAAGGTACTGGCCGTCACGGCCGACTGGGCAACACAGCATCCTCATACGCATCGCTCTTTAGTGGCTGCGATTGAAAAAGCACAGCAAGAATTGCAAACGCTGGAGGACTATACCGAAGTCTGGAAAATGCTGATTGACTTTAATATTGTTCAGTTCCAATGTTCTGAAAGCATCCATGTGAAAAAATTCCATTCTATCCAGAATATTATCCGTAACTTTGTCATTGAATCATCGTTGCCAAAGCTGGCAGATTTTCACTGGCTGATTCAGCAAATGCTGAAATGGGATCACATTAGCCTGAATCAGCAAAACATTGATCAGATCAGCCAGAACTGTATTTTATCTTTGCAAAAATAGACCAACATCAGTATTGCCCCAGCGATATAAAAATTGACCAAACACTGGGGCTAAGCCATTCATTTTGATTATTTTATCGCTATTATCGGATTTTTATCTTTTATTTTTATTTGCGCGATTTTCCACAATTTTTCTCCACATTTTTACGTTATCTTACGCACAAAACAACATACGGAACATTCAATAATGAAACGCATACAACCGCGTTGGAAATTAAGCGCATTAAGTTGTGCTTTGTTTACTTTTATGTCCCCAACTTGGGCTGCTGATAGCACAACAGATACAACCACAACAGACAGCACTGCGGCCCAAACCGCACCAGTACAAACCCTGGCTACCCTAAAGTTTCAAGCTGCCCCGGCTCAAGCCAAAGACCCGGATATCAGTGCAGTAGCCAAAACCATTGTCACCCGGGAAGAAATGCTGCAATTTGGTGATCAGTCCGTGAATGATGCCTTGCGTCGTGCAGCCGGTTTTCAAATGCCCACTCCAGGACAAGGTCCACGCGGTGGTGGCGGTGCTTCAGCTATGCGTTTTCGTGGCGGCGGTGCCCCGGTATTCTTAATCAATGGCGAACCGGTTCAAGGCGGCCCACGTGGTGGCATGTCGGTCGTCGACAGCATTACGCCAGACATGATTGAACGGATTGAAATTATCAAACAGCCGAGTGTTGCTCAGGCCTCTGTGGCCTCTTCTGCGGTCATTAATATTATTCTAAAAGAACCGCTGGACAATGCCCGCATCAGCGGAACCGTCCGTGCAGGATATGGTTTGGCAAAATCGGATCAAAAAGAAGAACAGCGTAAAAATATCAGTATTCAGGCCGATGGTCGTGATAATGCCTGGTTATACAGCATGTCTGCCAACCAGATGTGGAATGACACGACTTCGATCACCCAGACCCAAACCAGCAGCGAAACCCGCGAACAAAAGCGCATCACTGAACGCAAGTCGCAAATGCTGGCACCACGTGTAGAGTACCAGCTAGATGACCAGCAAAAACTGGTTGCCGAAGTGTTCTATCGCAATAATGAAAGTGATGGTAGCCGTGGCGATCAGACTCAAAATGACAAGAATGACAGTATCCGTTTAAATACCCGTTATGAACGCAAGGACAAGGGCAATTCGGACAAGATTCGTCTTTCTGTAGAACAGCAGAATGAAACTGAATCAACACGTTCCCCTGCCTTTAGCAGCTACACCGATGAAACCGTGAATGAATATGGTGTGGCTTATGATGGTGTGCGTAAATTTGATGAACGCAAGCAACTGAAGTTTGGTAGCGATATTCGTTCCAGTGAGCTTGAGAGCAATATTAGCAATACACTCGATGAACAACGTTATGCCTTATATACAGAAGGTAGCTGGAAGTTTAGCGACCGGCAAACCGTAACCTTGGGTGCGCGTCAGGAATGGATTAACCGTTCCGGACTGGTGGATTATAGTGACCAGCACTTTAGCCCTGTTTTGGCACATCGCTTTGATTTTGACGATCATTGGTCATTACAAACCAATATCAGCCAGGCGTTCCGCAGTCCCAAAACAGACCAGCTATTACCTACGGTTTCTGTTTCTACCGACAGCGATGCCGGCAGCCTGAATAACCCTGACCGTGGCGGCAATCCAAATTTACGTCCGGAAAAAATTACCGCCTTTGAGTCTACCCTGGGTTATAACACCCCGGCAGGCGGCATCAATATCACGGCATACCAACGTGAAATTGAGGATTACATCGAGAAAGTGATTCGTCAGGAAGGCACCCGTTTTGTGGAACGCCCACAAAACCAGGACAATGCCACCACTTATGGTGTTGAAATTGCTGGTCGTTATGCATTAAAACAAACTGAAAATGGCCATTCATTTATGTTGAATGGGCAACTGTCGACGGTACGTGCAAAAATTGAAGATGCCAATCATCAAAAACGTTTAGCCAGTGATGTGGCGCCTTATACCGCAAGTGCCGGCTTGTCTTATAACTATCAGCCTTGGCGCCTTTCCAGCAGTGTGAATCTGAACTATGTTCCTGAATTTACCCGTGCCCTAGATAACCAGCCTTATGACCGTACCAGCAATGAACGGGTGAATATGGATATCAGTGTGACCAAACGCTTTAATGATGACTGGGCAACTACCCTGAGTGCGCGCAATATTTTCAGCACCGATTATAAAGAGCGCTTGAACAATCAGTCCGATGGAAGCCTGTATGAATCACGGGTGAATCAGGCCATTCCAAGTGTACTCCTCAGTGTAGAAAAGAAATTCTAAACTAAAATGTAAAAACCGGTGCCAGACACCGGTTTTTTATAATACGTTATTTGTTGTATCTCGGCTTGTTTCTGATTGAGTTAATAAAAAATGAATCTTTGAATGAACTACCCATCGCCCCATTCAAGGTAAATGTTAAACAAGCAAGGCTTTAAGCAGACTTGCAATTCTTAAGGTATGCTGTTTATTGCCCTTTTGTTCCATCACCTTATGTTCAATGCGCCATAAATAATCAAAAATTTCCGACTCACTTGCATTTTCATTCAGCATGTTAAAAATTTTTGGTAAATAATCCTCATATTCATCCCGCATGGACGGATTACAACAAATCCCCAAGGGATCCCATTCCTGCAGTAAAATTTTATGTATGGCATGCAATAATGTGACATCTTTTTTTTGTGCAGCTTCCATACACACCCCCTAAAATTTCATATAACAATCATACAAATAGAATATTGCGTGTTCAGTAATAGATAATCCATTGCGATCAGCAAAATACCGATATAACCCTTGCAGATTTGCTGTTAATCCTTTTTTATCCCTAAAAAATGGTTTTTTAGATTATCTCTTACATTAAAAGTTGTATCACTCATTAAATGTAATTCCAACCCCTTTATCCATTTTAATTTTATATTTGAATTTTCACAATCTAGGCATGAAAAAATATATAAAATTTAGAAACTTATAATGGTAGGTTTTTGGTAGGTGGGATTTTTTCAAGCTTCATTGAATACTCAAGTGACGGTGAGGGTCACCGATAATACAATGAATGGTAGAAGGAATCGCACCATGGCTTTTAAAAATATTGCAGATCAAACCAACGGTTTTTATATTCCCTGTGTCTCACTTTTCGGTCCGGGCTGTGCCAAAGAAATTGGCGCGAAGGCACAAAATTTAGGGGCTAAAAAAGCCTTAATTGTGACTGATGCCGGTCTGTTCAAATTTGGTGTTGCAGATAACATTGCAGCTTACTTAAAAGATGCTGGCGTAGACAGTCATATTTTCCCGGGTGCAGAACCGAATCCCACGGATATTAATGTACATAACGGCGTTCAGGCTTATAACGAATATGCTTGTGACTTTATTGTGTCCCTAGGTGGCGGTTCATCGCATGACTGCGCCAAAGGGATTGGTCTGGTCACTGCTGGCGGTGGTCATATCCGTGATTATGAAGGGATTGATAAAAGCACCGTACCGATGACACCACTGATTGCGATTAACACCACAGCAGGTACCGCATCGGAAATGACACGCTTCTGTATCATTACCAATACCGAAACCCATGTAAAAATGGCCATTGTCGATTGGCGTTGTACCCCGCTGATTGCCATTGATGACCCTAAATTAATGCTGGCCAAACCTGCAGCCTTAACTGCTGCAACAGGCATGGATGCTTTGACGCATGCCGTTGAAGCCTATGTTTCCACTGCAGCCAATCCCATTACCGATGCCTGTGCAGAAAAAGCTATTAGCATGATTAGCGAGTGGCTCAGCCCTGCGGTTGCCAATGGTGATAATCTGGAAGCGCGTGATGCCATGAGCTATGCGCAATATCTTGCCGGCATGGCCTTTAACAATGCATCACTCGGTTATGTCCATGCAATGGCGCATCAGCTGGGCGGTTTCTACAACTTGCCACACGGGGTATGTAATGCCGTATTACTTCCACATGTATGCGAGTTTAACCTGATTGCCTGCCCGGACCGTTATGCCAAAATTGCCCAGTTGATGGGGGTTAATACCCAAGGACTGAGCATCACTGAAGCTGCCTATGAAGCCATCCAGGCTATTCGTCAACTTTCAGCTTCAATTGGCATTCCAGCAGGTTTAGCCGAATTGGGTGTAAAAGAAGCTGATTTAGGCATCATGTCAGAAAATGCACAAAAAGATGCCTGCATGCTGACTAACCCACGTAAAGCTACACATGCACAAGTGGTCGATATCTTTAAGGCAGCTTTGAAATCCAATGCATCGGTAGTCGATTTTAAAGCAGCGATATAAGACTCCAATGTAAGTCTTCTCTCCTATCTTTTGACTTACACTTTTAGCAACCAAGGTTTGCACTTCGTCATGAAGTGCGCCAAGAAAAAGTATCCGGTACACTTTCTTGGTTTATCCTGTTCCTTTTATTACAGGATAAAGAACTGCGGTTGCTTCTTTTTTTATAAAAATAATTCAATTTGACAAATCACTGCTCATCAGGAAGGATAAGAAAAAAACAGATGATTCTAAATGAGTATAAAAATGAGCAATGGCAGCACCCTTCCCCTTTATCAGTTGGATGTATTAGGTACAGGCTATGAACAGGCCACTTTAAATTTCCCCGATGATTATGAAGGACAAGTTACTGCAACTTTAATCCGAAAAAAAGCAGCGCAAGCCACAAACAAAGCCGTATTATATATTCATGGTTTTATTGATTATTTTTTTCAAACCGAAATGGCAGAATTGTTTAACCAGCATGGTTTTGACTTTTATGCACTCGATTTACGTAAATATGGCCGCTCGATTCTGCCTCATCAAAAATATTATAACGTACGTGAAATTGCCGAATACGATGCCGAAATTACTGAAGCTTTAAACATTATTGCCGCTGAAGGCCATGATGCCGTTCTGCTCTCTGGCCATTCGACAGGCGGACTCACCACCACTTTATATGCTGCACATCACCCTGATCATCCTTTAATTAAGGCACTCTGGGTCAATAGCCCCTTTTATGACTTCAACATGAATCCGATCAAGAAAAAGCTCGGCCTTCCCAATTTAAGCCGGGTCGGCAAAATTTGTCCGGATTTAAAAATACCCAGCAATCTGAATAAATGGTATACCCCCAGCCTGCATAAAAATTTCCATGGCGAATGGTACTTTAATCTGGACTGGAAACCACCTTCCTACCCTTTGGTACGCCTGAGTTTTGTAAGGGCAATTTTTGAAGCACAAAAAGAAATTCATCAAGGAGTGACATTAAATGTCCCTGCCTTAGTCATGCATTCACACCAAACCAAAAATCCGAAAAAATGGCATAAATATGCGCAAACCAGTGATGTAATTCTGGATGTCAAACATATAGACAAATATGCAAAAAAAATTAAAGGTGATGTCACCCTCAGTGAAATAAAAAATGGCTTACATGACTTGGTGCTGTCTGAAAAATCGGTACGCGAAAATGTCTATCAACAGCTGTTTGAATGGCTAAATCTGAAAGGTTTATAAAGATAATGATGCAGCAATATTGGTATTAATTATCTTTATATTTAAGCAAGGTTTGATGCACGGGATGAGTTCTGGGCATCAGCTCAATCAAGCGCTCAACGGCATCAATCGCTTCAGGAAAATGTGCCACATGTTTAAGTAAAACGTCGGTTTCATTGGCTTTAAAAATGGCATTACTTAAACGCGATTCCAGACAATCGCGCCAGGCACATAAAAATGGACTTTCGGTTTTGGCTAAAAATATGCCGGTGCATAGTTTTAAGGCGGAATCGATATATCCGGCATCTAAAGACTGTTCGGTGAGTAAAAAGTCAGCCTCGACATGGGCCAACAACCGATAAGGTCTGGAACCCAGCATACCGCCCAGTACATCACGTAATTGTGACATTTCCGCTTTTAATGTGCCTATACTGACTTTTCGCTCACCATATAAAGCCTGATGTAGATTATCCAGGCTTAAACCTTGCGGACATAAAGCCAGAATGGTCAAAATTTCAATCTGTCGTGGCGTCAGCACCAGAACCTTGCCATTAAACAACACTTGCGGCACGGAAAAAGCCCGGATAAACAATCGCTGCTTTTGATATTCAAGTAATGCAGATTGAATAATCGAGGCACAGCGTTCCGCAGCCAGCAGTCCCAAACTGTTGTGTTTTTGCCAAGTGGTCGACAGGTCAATCACCCCCAAAACCTGTTTTGAGTAGGGATCAATAATCGGGGCAGCATAGCAGACCCAATCATGAATTGAAGGCATGTAATGTTCATTGGAAAACACGCAACTGGATTGCTGGGTTTTTAACGATAAAGCCAGAGCATTGGTTCCCACCAGTTCCTCGCGCCATTGCCCGCCTTCAATAAAATGCACACTTTCTGCTGCACTCTGCATTTGTGGGCTCGATGCCGTCCAGATAATGGTGCTGCCTATATCCCCCACAGCAAGCACCATAGAGGATTGTTCTGCAATATGTTTTAAATCTTGCGCACAATGTTGCACCGCATGTGCCAAGGCAGAAGGATAGTTATCTTTTTGTAAATGAACCAGCGGCGCAGCCAAACGATCCTTGGGAATTTCAGCCGATGACGAACGTTGCCAGGAGCTGGCAATACTTTGGCCTAACTGTTCTGCATGTAAGGGAGATAAACTGCTACTTTGCCTAAATTGATCAATTTTAAGCCTTTTTTGCATCAAACTTTGCTTATTCATCATTCCTTATTCTCACAACAATTCATGACTTACATCCACTGTAATGGTTATTTTTTAAGGCCGTTTGAAAAGTTTGTAAACCTTCTTGTCTCCAACCTTTCTCCAACCTTATTCAAGCTATGCTAATCAAATAATGTACAAAAGTACCTTATACCAAAGCTGTAGATGCGGTTTACAACACTAAAATAAGCAAAGGAAAATACATATGCGTTACGTCGATCCTAATCAACCCGGTTCAAAAGTTCAGTTTAAAGCCCAATATGAAAACTTCATTGGCGGTCAATGGGTAGCGCCGGTAAAAGGAGAATACTTTGACAATATTTCTCCTGTAGATGGCAAAGCCTTCACCAAAGTTCCGCGTTCAAGTGTTGAAGATATTGAGCTGGCACTCGATGCTGCACATAAAGCTAAAGCACAATGGAATGCTTCCTCTCCCACCACCCGTTCCAATATCCTGTTAAAAATTGCCGACCGTTTAGAAGCCAATCTGGAGCTTTTGGCCGTGGCCGAAACCTGGGATAACGGTAAACCGGTTCGTGAAACCCTGGCTGCAGATATTCCTTTGGCGATTGACCATTTCCGCTATTTTGCCGGTTGTATCCGTGCCCAGGAAGGCGGCATTTCAGAAATTGATGAAGATACCATTGCCTACCATTTTCATGAACCTTTAGGCGTGGTGGGACAAATTATTCCTTGGAACTTCCCTATTTTAATGGCAACCTGGAAACTGGCACCGGCATTGGCTGCGGGTAACTGCATCGTTTTAAAACCGGCTGAACAAACCCCGGTCAGTATTCTGGTACTGGTTGAACTCATTCAAGACCTGTTACCTGAAGGTGTATTAAACATTGTCAATGGTTATGGTATTGAAGTGGGCCGTCCGCTGGCGACCAATCCACGTATTGCCAAAATTGCCTTTACCGGTTCAACTTCAGTCGGTCAGCAAATTATGCAATATGCCACTGAAAACATTATTCCGGTCACCCTTGAACTTGGCGGTAAATCACCGAATCTTTTCTTTGAAGATGTGATGGCACAAGACGATGACTTTTTAGATAAAGCACTTGAAGGTTTTGTCATGTTTGCGCTCAATCAAGGGGAAATTTGTACCTGTCCTTCTCGTGCTTTAATTCAAGAAAGCATTGCAGATCAATTCCTGGAAAAAGCTGTTGAGCGGGTTAAACGGATTAAAACCGGCCATCCGCTAGATACCGATACCATGATTGGCGCTCAGGCATCGCAAGAGCAACAAGATAAAATCTTGGGCTGTATTGCAACCGGTCGTGCAGAAGGTGCGGAAATATTAACTGGCGGTGGTGAACGCTGTGAAGTAGGTCAAGGTTTCTATATTGAACCGACCATTTTCAAAGGCACCAATGACATGAGAACTTTCCAGGAAGAAATTTTCGGGCCGGTCCTTGCTGTCACCACCTTTAAAGATTTTGATGATGCCATCCGAATTGCCAATGACACCATTTATGGTTTAGGTGCGGGAGTCTGGTCACGCTCTGCACATACCTCTTATCGTGCCGGTCGTGCCGGTCGTGCCATTCAGGCTGGTCGGGTATGGACCAACTGTTACCACATCTACCCTGCGCATGCCGCATTTGGTGGATATAAAAAATCAGGTATCGGTCGTGAAAACCACAAAATGATGCTTGATCATTATCAACAGACTAAAAACTTGTTGGTAAGCTATGCAACCAAACCAATGGGCTTCTTCTAAAAACCTATCTGTATAAATCATAAACAAGCGAACTTCGGTTCGCTTTTTTGCTTTAAATAGCAAAGAAACAACCGAAAAATCTTCATTTTTCTAAGTATTCAAGCTAAATTGCTCTTATTCCAGATATCTTAAAAAATAGCATGACGACCTTATCTCCAGATTTTCCCGACACCATTTATGCCATTCAACATCTTGCCTTTGAAGACTTAGGCGCACTAGAAGATGTATTTTATCAACTCGGTTTTCGGGTGCGTTATTTTGAAGCTGGTATTGATGATTTAACCAAGGCGATGCAGCACAAAGGGTTAACCATTATTTTAGGTGGCCCCATTGGCGTTTATGAAACTGCTGACTATCCTTTCTTACAACAAGAAATAGACTTACTAAAAGTACGCTTAAAAGAAAACTTGCCAACCTTGGGCATCTGTTTGGGTGCTCAGCTGATCGCGCATGCTTTGGGTGCCAAAGTTTATGCAGGACATCAAAAAGAAATTGGCTGGAGTCAACTCAGCATTTCAGATACCACAAATAATCTGCTTGCGCCATTAGCTGAAACTCCAGTCTTACACTGGCATGGTGATACTTTCGATTTGCCTGAACAGGCTACATTATTGGCAAGTTCTGAGGTTTATCCAAATCAGGCTTTTTCAGTGGGAAAAAACATTCTGGCCTTGCAGTTCCATATTGAAGTTGCAGCAGAAAGCCTGGAAAAATGGCTCATTGGCCATACCTGTGAATTGCGTAAAGCCAATATCAACATCCCCGCTTTGCGGTCAGACAATCAACGCTATGCCCATGCATTAGAAGTGCAGGCATATGCTGTATTGCAAGTTTATCTTAAACAAATTTCAGCAATTTAAATTAACTTCTTAAATTAACTTCCAATAAAAAAGCACCATCTAAATGGTGCTTTTTTATGAGCCGATTCGTACTTATTTTTTCGCAGGAACCGATGCTTCAGTGGTAATGTTTACCGTGATTTTATCGCCTACATTCGGAACATAACCGCCTACGCCAAATGCTGAACGATTAAAAGAAGTCGTCGCATTGAAACCAACCGTTTGTAGTTTGGTCATTGGATGTACGGCCTGTTTATTTAATACCGCATCCAGTACCACAGGTTTAGTGACATCTTTCACCGTTAAGTTACCTGTGATTTTGTATTTGTTTTTGCCTAAAGCCTGAACTTTAGTACTTTTAAAGGTAATGTTTGGATACTTAGCCGCATCAAAGAATTCTGCAGTCTGTATATGCTCATCCAATGCTTTTACATTGGTATTGATGCTTGATACAGGAATGGTGACATTCACCGAAGAGTTTGCAGGTTTAGCATTATCGACATTAATTGTGCCTTGGATGTTGCTAAAGTTTGCAGAAGGTGTCGAGAAACCGAAGTGACTCCAAGAAAAAACAGTGGCACTATGATGAGGATCAATTTGATAGGCAACCGGTTGTGCTAGAGACAAAGTCGCTACTGATGCAACCGCTAGACCTAAAGTTATTGCTTTGAAATTCATGTGTTGTTATCTCGCTTTGGAATGATTGTTAGTTTATACCTTTCTTATCTTAATTCACCGGTACAGATAAAACGATATGTTGCAAGAATAGAACAATAACCAGCTTACCTAGGGCAATAAATGAAACGATATAATTTTATTAGTTTAATTTATTGATAATTCTATTAAATTATTTAAAATCATGATCTTCAATTTTATCCCCTTGCAGCTTTCTTACCTTTTTATTAATGATTTAATACAAAAATCTACAGTTGATTAAAACCATGATGAAAGTGATGCAAATTAGGCTATACACAACAGATGAATTCTAAATTTCCAACATAATTAAAGCCCCATTTGGGGCTTTTTACAAAGGTTTCATCGCTATAACTTTTCAACCAGAATGCGATCCACCTGTTTCATACCGGTATGCTTCTCATGGTTCTTACGGCGGATTTTAATCACTTTATCTTCTTGCAAATCTTGCAGCATCAGTTCAACAGCCATCATGCTTGCAAGCGGCAAATCTTGACCGATCCACTTTTGCTCACCCGCATCCATCAGGACAATTTCATCATTAATCTGCTCATAAAGGCTCATATTTTCCTCGCTTTGGCAGCACGCTGCCATTTATGCTGAATACTCCAATGAATGGTTAAATTTTAAACCTTCATTTTTAATCATTCGTTGAAATATCGTTATTTTGAAAAGTAAAAAGACGCCCCTTTTACTGGGGCGTCTTTTTAACAGTGAATTCGTGATGAATTAAGCTGTAATTTCTTTAACCGCTGCGACAACCGCTTCAGTGGTAATACCGAAGTGCTGATACAAGTCTTTCGCTGGAGCAGACTCACCATAAGTGGTCATACCGATCACACGACCATCTAGACCAACAAATTTCCACCAGTAATCGACATGAGCTGCTTCAACTGCTACACGCGCACGAATATGAGATGGAAGAACCGCTTCACGGTAAGCTGCATCCTGTTTCACAAATTCTTCAGCACATGGCATAGATACCACACGTACACCTTCAAGCTGTGCATGTGCTTCCATTGCCAATGAAACTTCTGAACCAGTCGCAATGATGATGGCTTTCAATTCGCCTTTTTCTTCAGCCAGTACATAACCCCCTTTAGCCACGTTCTCAATTTGTGCTTGAGTACGCGCTTGGAATGGCAAGTTTTGACGAGAGAAAATTAACGCTGTAGGGCCTTCGCTACGTAACAATGCAGATTTCCAAGAAATAGAAGCTTCTACAGTGTCACATGGACGCCATGTATTTAAGTTAGGCGTACCACGCAAAGATGCGATTTGTTCTACCGGTTGGTGTGTAGGACCATCTTCACCCAGACCAATTGAGTCATGGGTATACACATGAATCACACGCTGTTTCATCAGTGCAGACATACGCACTGCATTGCGTGCATATTCCATAAACATCAAGAATGTTGCAACGTAAGGGATGAAACCACCATGTAGCGCTACACCATTGGCGATTGCAGTCATACCGAATTCACGTACGCCATAGTGTACGTAGTTACCCGCTGGATTGTCTTGTACACCTTGTGCACCTTTCCACAAAGTCAGGTTAGAACCTGCAAGGTCAGCAGAACCGCCCAGTACTTCTGGCAGTGAAGGTACAAGTGCTTGTAAAGCATTTTGGCTTGCTTTACGCGTCGCAATAGTTTCAGCTTTGGCATTCACTTCAGCGATATAAGCATCTGCTTTAGCAACGAAATCAGCCGGTAATTCACCGCTTAAACGACGTTTAAGTTCAACCGCTTCAGTTGGATATTTTGCAGCATACGCAGCGAAAGTTTCGTTCCACGCAGATTCAGATTGAGCACCTTTATCTTTTGCATCCCAAGCTGCATAAACGTCAGCAGGAATTACAAATGCTTCTTCTTTCCAGCCCAGCGCTTCACGCGTTAATGCAATCTCGTCATTACCGAGTGGTGCACCATGGCAATCTTCTTTACCTTGTTTGTTTGGTGAACCCAAACCAATCACTGTTTTACAGATGATTAAAGTTGGTTTAGCAGTTTCAGCTTGTGCTGCAACAGTTGCTTCACGAATTGCGTCTGCATCATGACCGTCAACTTTAATTACTTGCCAGCCGTAAGCTAAGAAACGTTGCTCTGTATCGTCAGAGAACCAGCCTTCTACTTCACCGTCAATTGAAATGCCGTTGTCATCGTAGTAAGCAACAAGTTTACCCAGACCCAAAGTACCTGCCAAAGAACATGCTTCGTGCGAAACACCTTCCATTAAACAGCCATCACCGAGGAAACAGTAAGTGAAATGGTCAACAACTTTAATGTCGTCTTTGTTGAATTGCGCAGCTAAAGTTTTTTCAGCAAGTGCAAAACCAACAGCATTGGCAATACCTTGACCCAATGGACCAGTGGTTGTTTCAATACCAGGTGCATAACCCAATTCCGGGTGACCAGGCGTTTTAGAATGTAACTGGCGGAAAGATTTTAAATCTTCAATAGAAAGATCATAACCAGTCAAATGCAATAACGCATATTGCAACATAGAGCCATGGCCATTCGACAATACGAAACGGTCACGGTTGGCCCATTGTGGATTTGTTGGGTTATGATTTAAAAATTCACGCCATACTACATCAGCGATATCTGCCATCCCCATTGGAGCACCTGGATGTCCTGAATTTGCTTTTTGCACAGCATCCATTGCCAATACACGAATTGCGTTTGCAATACGACGTTCGTTAAGCGGGGTTGTCATAGGTCAGAGTCCAACTAAATCGTTTAAAGAAGATGATGAATAGGAAAATTCAAAGCTGGCTATATTGTCTTAAAAAAACAGCAAGGGGTAAAGCCTAATACTCAACATTTCACTATTTATTCGTGACTGTATATATTTTAATGGGTAATAAAGCTCAATTTGACACCGCTTTTAAGGATTGGCGAGTGAGGAAATTGCTACAGTTATTTAATTTAAATCTGATATACCACATATTAACGATAACTCGCTTTATATGTATTGAATTGAAATATTATTCAAACATTCCTCTTCTCAAGGAATCATGTTTATTATTTACTCCCCATCGATGAATTATCAGCACATGATGTCTCAACCAAACCGCTATTAAACGAAAATTGATAAATGAGCACCGATAGACACAAAAGCTGAATCAAATTCATCTTTGTAAATACTTGATGAAAAATTTAATGATTTAAAATCTATGTTTTGAGACTGTTCTTATTATTGATATAAGGTGAACAGCGCCATTTCAAAACAATCATGCACTACAAGTAATTTGAAATAAAATATTGATCATTAAAATTATTTTTACATACAACTTTGAATAAACAATCTTGGCAATAATATTTAAACACCCCACAGATATGCTTTGACTGGCTGATTAAATAGGTCAGCTCTAAAAATTTTCATAGCCGAAATCCCAACTTTAAAGCCTAATTTTTTCTGCTTATCAGTTTTTTAGATGCATATATCAATTAAAAAGTCGTGAAATTGAAATAAATTCATCCATTTTTATCGTCTAGAACTAGTCCAAAAGTCTAACTCGATGTAACATATCGGGTCTTTTGAATTAACTGTGATAGGACTTATGCGCGAGTACGCTGTATTTACCTCGGAATCTGTAAGCGAAGGCCATCCGGATAAAATGGCTGACCAAATCAGTGATGCTATTTTGGATGCAATCTTAACAGAAGACCCATATGCACGGGTTGCTTGTGAAACGCTTGTAAAAACGGGTGCGGTAGTACTTGCCGGTGAAATCACAACAACTGCAAATGTTGACTTCGAAGCAATTGTACGTCAAACCGTAAATGGTATTGGTTATCACCATTCTGACCTTGGTTTTGATGGTTCAACCTGTGCTGTTATTAACATGATTGGTAAACAGTCTCCTGAAATTGCTCAAGGTGTAGACCGTCAAAAACCTGAAGATCAAGGTGCTGGCGACCAAGGTTTAATGTTTGGTTATGCAAGCCGTGAAACTGATGTTTTAATGCCTGCTCCTATTTCTTATGCACATCGCTTAATGGAAAAACAAGCTGAACTACGTCGTAATGGCCGTTTACCTTGGTTACGTCCAGATGCGAAAAGTCAGGTGACTTTTGCTTATGAAAATGGCATGCCTGTTCGTTTGGATGCAGTGGTATTGTCAACCCAGCACGATCCTGAAATTTCACAAGCAAATCTTAAAGAAGCTGTGATTGAAGAAATCGTGAAGAAAATCATTCCTGCAGAAATGTTCCATGCAGACACCAAATTCCACATCAACCCGACCGGGATGTTTGTGATTGGCGGTCCTGTAGGTGACTGTGGTCTAACCGGTCGTAAAATTATTGTCGATACTTACGGCGGTATGGCTCGTCACGGCGGTGGTGCTTTCTCTGGTAAAGACCCATCTAAAGTTGACCGTTCAGCAGCTTATGCTGGCCGTTATGTTGCTAAAAATATTGTGGCAGCCGGTTTGGCAGATAAATGTGAAATTCAGGTGTCTTATGCAATTGGTGTTGCAGAGCCAACCTCTATTTCAATCAATACATTTAATACTGCAAAAGTACCTGAAGAATTCATCATTCAATTGGTTCGTGAACACTTTGACTTGCGTCCATACGGTATTACCCGCATGTTAGACCTGATTCAACCGATGTATAAGCAAACTGCTGCTTATGGTCACTTTGGCCGTCAAGGTTCAGACACTGCATTTACATGGGAAAAAACAGATAAAGTTGAAGCACTTAAAGCCTCTGCTGGACTGTAATTTTTTTCATCAAAAAGCCCACATCTGTGGGCTTTTTTGTGGCTAAAATTATACATTATTTGCTTTTCCCTCCTCCGTTTAAAACATCTAATAAAGAAATTTGCACCGGTGTTTCCTGATGGTCCTGCAAATAAACATGTACGACTTTAAAGATAATGACCGCAGCCAGGCATGTTAAAACACAAAAAATCCAGAAACCATAAGGGCTTTTAATATTGTGTGAACCGCAATTTGTACATTCTTTTTCGGTTGATTCAACAACCTTGTTACAACAGGCACAATGATATTGATATAACATAAGTACACTCCTGCCAATTTTGTTTTTATTTTCCATCTGCTTATAGCTGATGGACTGGAGCCTCACTAAATCTTATGCCAGTCTTTTTTGAGATACAAGTTTATTGATCAATAATTAAAATTAACTCCAATATAAATATTTTAAATACTCACCCCAAATACTCATTTTTAATAAAATATATTCATTAACCATCAAAACCAAGAGACATTATTTGTAACACAATGGAATACCTCACAATTTAACTTGCACGTTTTAATCCTCTCCCATGTGCTCATGTTTTTAGTTAAAATAGCTGTGAATAACTGGGAGTATTGAATGGTTCAACTGATTAAAAAAGGCGGCTTACGCGAACGTGCCAACCGTAGTCGGAGCTATCAGGGTTCGGAAAATACCGAAACCACATTAAGACCCAATCGTTATGCACAGCCACAAAAAAATGAGGAAGTCATATCCACTACTCCCCCATATACACCTGCAACTGATGATAGCAGTAAAGAAAGTTAAAGCATGGCCAATGCGTCATACCATAACCAGATGGCAAAAATCAGGAATAATCCCCCCGAAATCACATCAATATAACTGCCAGAACGCTGATATGCCGTTTTAATTTTTGGCATGGATAGAATCAGCATCAATAACGTAAAAACCAAAAAGGTTTGTATGGGAATAATGATGGCAAGCTGGGTTTTTAAATGCGTTGAAGCGGAAGAACTTAAGGCTAAAGAAAAAACACTACTAAAATAAATCAGCGTTTTGGGATTGGAGAGATTGGTGAAAAGTCCCTGCAATAAATAGTTTTTAGCATCAGCTGTACCAGGGGGAACATTGTCATCTAAACGGGTGGCTTGCTGCAGGTTTTTGAGTCCTCCATTTAACATGGCCCAACCCATACGTGCCAAAAATAAGCCCCCAACGAGCATTAAAATCTGTTGAATCCATGGGAACTGTTGAATCAGCACGCTAAAACCCAGCAAGGTCAGCACCACCCAAACTACGATCCCTAAAGAAATTCCCAAAATAATTTTTAAGGTATTGGCTCTTGAAGTCGATGCTGAACTTTTGGCAATCAGTAAAACATCCGGCCCGGGGCTAAGCTGTGCAACAAAATGCAGTGCACAAATGGTCAAAAGCAATGACATAACAATAAGGAAGAATTTTTAAAATCAGTATTATATCGTTTGTTCAATTTTTTGCATGGTTCCAGCTTTAAATACTTTAGTTAAAAATGAAGCACATAAAAAAGCCGAATCATCATTCGGCTTCAACTTTAAAAAAAGATGAATTTATTTATTCACATCTTTCATTTCAATTTTTTTCGCTTCCGGTGTTACTTCACGTGCTTCACCATCAATAATGCTGGAATCGTGACGCTGTGAACCGCCTTGTTGCATGTCTTGCATTTGACGCATTAAATCGGCAAATGGATTCTGACCCTGAGCATCACCGCCCATGCCATTCATGTTGCCCATCATGCCACCCATCATTTTATCCATCATGGCTTGCTGACGCTTTGCCATGGTTTTCATCATGACATTTTTAAAGGCATTCTGAACGCCTGGAATCAAAATCAACAATGCCAAAACATCGGTAATTAAACCTGGAATCAGCAGGAAAAAACCGGCCAAAATTTTAGGTAAATTATTGGTCAAGGCAGGATCACCTGTCATTTGCCCCATTTGCATTTGCTGCATCTGTGGCATGACCCCTGCCGAATATTTACGAATCAGGTTCATACCGATAAAAAAGGCTGCAACAAACCAGAAAAATACGTACCACATGCTGCCGACGAGGTCACCCACGCCAATCCAGACAAAAACTTCCAGGATTAAGCCAACCAGTACAATAAGAAATAATTTCATGAAAATTAATCTAATCTCAACAAAATGAATAAGGGGTAGTCATTAACTGCTTAATCACCATCAAGCTTTTTTGCTACGCTTATGTAACAATATGGGCATTATTTTATTTTTAAAGGCCTTGCATGTCATTAATTATCGGTATTGACCCCGGTTCACGCTTAACAGGTTACGGCATCATCGAAAGAGATGGGCAGAAACTGACTTTTGTAGATGCGGGAACCATTCGTACCGAAACTCCGGAAATGCCTGAACGCTTAAAACGGATTTTTGCTGGTGTGGAACGGATTGTTAAATTTCATGGCCCTACCGAAGCCGCGGTTGAACAAGTGTTTATGGCACAAAACCCTGATTCTGCCTTAAAACTCGGTCAAGCCCGTGGCGCTGCCATTGCCGCTTTGGTGAATCTGGATTTGCAGGTGGCTGAATATACTGCCCGTCAAATCAAGCAATCTGTCGTGGGTTATGGTGCGGCAGATAAAGAACAGGTTCAAATGATGGTGATGCGGATTTTAAATTTAAGCATCAAACCGCAACAGGATGCTGCCGATGCCTTGGCCGCAGCCATTTGTCATGCGCATGCCTCTGGCAGCATGAGTAAAATGGCAGTACTGAATGCCTTAGGTGGCATGGCACGTGGCCGTAGCCGATCTAGTGTTCGCAGACGCTAAATCAATTCATGAAAGATATTGCGCAAAATCTTGACGCATTTCCCGGACTGAGGGTTGCTTGCTATAGGTGAAAGTCACTCTCCGGCCAAAACTTCTCATGTTCTTTTTCTGGTTCGGATCAATCCGGATAAAAACCAGTTCATCCAGTTCGTTACGATGGTTGATTTCACAAATCATAATGGTCTGATTTTTTTCAATGACTTTATATTTGCCAAATTCTTTCTGCACAATGTCTTTAAATGATCTACTGGTTGAACCAGCATCAGCGCGCTGCGTATAGATGACGATGCCTATACAAACGATCACCACTATAGCCACCACCAGATATTTATCCATCTTTCCCTCTTAGTTCATTATTCTTATCAAGTTTTCATTTAACACAGTATTTTAAAATCATTCAGATTCGGATCTGGCTGAACTTGGGTTTGAATAATCCGGGAGACTTCTGCCCGGCTCGGCCCTACCAGACTTCGTTTTAAAAGCTCTTGAATGACCTGTTCATCTCCTACAACCATGGCTTCAACTTCACCCGTTTGCAGATTCTGGACATAACCTTTCAATGCTAATTCCAAGGCCTGCTTTGCAAACCAGCGCCGATAACCCACTCCCTGGACCTTGCCCTGAATGAGCAACTTCATCGCCTTATTCATCACAACTTCCTGTATTTACTACACGATATACTGCATCATGCATATGATGGGCCTGCAAACCACGCATGCCTTGCTGAGCCAGTAAGTCACCCGCCAAAGCATGCAAAGTCACAATTTCATGCAGATGAATTTTCCCGGCAAATTGCGCTTTTAAACTTGCAGTCATACCGGCCAAGACATCGCCCATGCCTCCCGTGCCCATTCCGGCATTTCCAGCGGTACAAATCCACAATTGATCTTCCAGAATCAGACTGCCCGAACCTTTCAGTACCCACTGGCCAGCATATTTTTCCTGAAGTCGATGAATGGCTGCAATCCGGTCGCTTTCCACCTCTTTTACCGAACAATGTAACAGTTTTGCTGCCTCCCCCGGATGCGGTGTCGCGTAAGAATCTGCTTTTAATAATTCAGGATATTCAGCTAAATACCACAGTGCATCTGCATCTAGTACCACATGTAAATGTGCAGAAGCATTCATTTTAGGGAACCATTTAAAATACTGCTGTTCTGACCAGCTGTCACGGCCGAGTCCCATCCCGAAACTCACCGCATCAACATGATCCAATAATTGCTGAATCTCGGCTTTAGTCAAGGCGTTGATATCACGTAGCATAATATTCGGCGCACGGGCCAAAATTGCGGTGTGATGTTTTTCATGACAGACGACAGTGACTTTTCCCGCCCCGGCACTAAAGGCCGATTCGGCAGCCATCATCACCGCACCACCCATATCTGCATGCCCGCCGACAATGAGTACATGACCATAACTGCCTTTATGACCAAAAGCCTCACGTTGGGGTAAATGGATGCTATGCGATGAAAGCTGAGCAAGCGGTTTTAATTCCGTGTCTGTAGGAATCAGGGAAATGACCTCAACCTGTCCGGCAAACTCCTTACCTTGACCGGTAAACAGTCCTGCCTTTAAGCCCAGAGCCGTATAGGTATAATCTGCCTTGATAGCACTTGGTAAAGGCTGACCACTATTGGCCTGTATCCCGCTGGGAATATCAATGGCAATTTTCAAACCGGTTTGGGCATTAATCGTTTGAATAATCTGCTGCCAGTCATCACTCAGTTCACGGTTTAAACCAATTCCGAACAAGGCATCGATAAAGCAGTCATAGGGTTTCTGAAAGGCAAAATCTGGATAAATTTTTATCCCTGCATCTACCGCTTCTTGATAGGCGCTGTGTAAATCTTTTGATGCACCCAATTCAGCGGCATAAATATCAACATTAAAACCATACTGATTTAAATATTTAGCCGTCAGATAACCATCGCCTGCATTATTGCCCTGCCCACAACAAACTGCGATATTTTGTATATTTTGTTGCTGGAAAAGATGAACTAAGCGCTGCGTAATCTTCCAGGCTACTTGCTGCATTAAGCCATAAGAACTGTTTTGCTTGGCAAACCAGCGTTGTTCCCATGCTTGAATACTTTGGCTATGATAAACAGGGCTATGGTAAACTTGCTGAGGCATTGTTCTTCCTTTTTTATATCATTATGACTTCTTCCACACCTTCACAAAAAATTCCTGTAGATCAACATGATCCTGAAGCGCTGAAAGTGTGGATCAAAGCGCAGGCATTGCAATTAGGCTTTAGTGATTGTGTCATTGCCAAACCGGATGCTCAAGAAGAATTACCGCGTTTTCAGGAATATTTAAAACGTGGCTATCATGGCGAGATGAAATTTCTAGAAGAAAATCTGGAAAAACGCGCCAATCCTACTTTGCTGGTTCCCGGAACAAAAAGTATCATTTGTGTACGGATGAACTATCTGGTGGAAACACCCAAGCCGCGTTATGTGCCGGATGAACCGAATGCTGCCATTATTGCACGCTATGCCCGTGGCCGTGATTATCATAAAACCATGCGCGGTCGCTTAAAAACCCTCGCAACAAAAATTCGTGAAAAAGTCGGCGAGTTTGAGTCGCGTCCATTTGCTGACTCGGCGCCTGTGTTTGAAAAATCTCTGGCAGAAAATGCCGGCATGGGCTGGACAGGCAAGCACACCCTGCTCATTCATAAAAAATCAGGTTCATTTTTTGTTCTGGGTGAACTGTTTACTTCTCTTGATCTGCCTTTTGACAAGCCAGCCACCCCACACTGCGGTTCGTGTACGGCTTGTATTGATATTTGTCCCACTCAGGCGATTGTTGAACCGTATATGCTGGATGCACGTAAATGTATTGCTTACCTGACCATTGAATATAAAGGCATCATTCCCGAAGAATTGCGCCGCGGTATTGGTAACCGGGTGTTTGGCTGTGATGATTGCCAGCTGATTTGTCCCTGGAACAGCTTTGCCAAGAAAGCCAGCATAGAAGATTTTAACCCGCGACATGGTCTGGATCAGATCAGTTTACTGGATTTATGGCACTGGGATGAACCGACATTTTTAGCCAGTACTGAAGGCAGTCCCATACGACGTACCGGTTATCAAAGTTTTATGCGAAATATTGCGATTGGTTTGGGTAACGCTCCCTTTTCTCAAGAAATTATTGAAACTTTAAAGCAATCTTACGAACAGCATGATGAGATTGTGCAAGTCCATATTGATTGGGCGATTCAAGAACAGCTGTTAAAATCCAATTAAATTTTTACGCTCAATTTAAAATTTAATTCCCTTTTTTAAGATTCAAGATAGTGACAAAGTTTTGCGCTAAGAAAAAACATAAGCTCCAGATCAGAACAAACTTATAAAAATAGTAAAAAAACTTTGCAGCGATATTTACAATAAAAAGCTTTAGTTTGTAACTAAATATACAATTTTAGCATAACGAAAAATGATTAAATTTAATCGACAGATACCATGAGATTTGGTCAATTATGCCTTTGGTTTTAGCATAAATTATGTATGATAAAAGCAATGAATAATGATGATTATGGATTTTCATTCATGAATGTACGCAATGACTGGACACGAGATGAAATTCAGGCCTTATATAACCAGCCTTTTCTGGATTTAGTTTTTGAGGCACAACGGGTTCATCGAGAACATTTTGATGCCAACACGATTCAAGTCAGCACATTGCTTTCAATCAAAACCGGCAAATGCCCTGAAGATTGCAAATACTGCTCACAATCGGCACATTACGACTCGAAACTGGAAGCGGAAAAACGTATTGCAGTAGATAAAGTAATACAGGAAGCCAAAGAAGCGCTTGCTTCCGGTTCATCGCGTTTCTGCATGGGTGCAGCCTGGCGTAATCCGCATGAACGCGATATGCCCTATGTACTGGAAATGGTGCGTGAAGTGAAGTCACTGGGTCTGGAAACCTGCATGACTTTAGGCATGCTCAATCAATCGCAGGCAGAACGTTTAAAAGATGCAGGCCTAGACTACTATAATCACAATCTGGATACCTCACGCGAATACTATTCCAATGTCATCAGCACTCGTACCTTTGATGACCGTTTAAATACTTTGGATCATGTCCGTCAAGCAGGTATGAAAGTCTGTAGTGGCGGAATTGTCGGCTTAGGTGAAAACAGTAAAGATCGGATTGGTCTTTTGTACGAACTCGCAACGTTACCAATTCACCCTGAATCGGTGCCCATCAATATGTTGGTGCCTATTGAAGGCACACCACTGGCCGATGTGGAAAAACTGGATATTACCGAGTGGATTCGTACCATTGCTGTAGCCCGTATTATTATGCCAAAAAGCTATATCCGCCTGTCAGCAGGGCGAGAATCTTTGTCTGATGCCGATCAGGCTCTGGCTTTTATGGCAGGTGCCAATTCGCTCTTTTCCGGAGAGAAACTCTTAACCACCCCGAATGCTGGCGAAGGCAAGGACAAACAATTATTTGATAAATTGGGTTTGATTGCAGAAAAAGCCAAACCGACGGTTAAAGAACTTTCTGTAGATGCAATGGCAAGTTAAACCGCCCATCTTGTACAAAAAAGCCCATATGGGCTTTTTTTTATTTGAGCATTTAGATAGAACTAATCAAAATACCATAACGTGCATTGAGGTAATTCCCCTCACGAATAATATCCGCCCCATTGGCATGGTAAACTACTAACTCTTGAGTAAAAGTGTCATAATTGAACGAATCAAAACAATCCTGATGATGGCTTAACCAGACCAAAGTGTCTGCCAATCGATCAGTTACAATATAAGTATCCGCCGTAAAATCAATGCTCATAAGTACAGTTTCAAACAGTTTTTAGAGGTGTATTGTAACATTCTTATCCTTTTTTGATTTTTGCTGCTTTCTCAATCATTTTGCTTTTTTTATTTAGTTGCGGTGAGTCATGCTGAAAACATTGTTAGCATGGCAGTATTGTAGAATTGAGCTCTATAAAGAATATCCAAAATACTGACTGTAGTAGCATTTATGCTTTAGCATCCCAGATTCAAGATATTTCAAACCTAAATAATCAAAATAATTTTTCTAAAAATACAAAGAATGATAGAGCTCAACTTGCTCAAGTTCGCATTGAAAACCTAGATGACCAATTACATAAAATTTTAATTATTAATTACTATTAATTTTTATTTTTTCAAAATTAAAAAGTGAGCATTATGCTCACTTTTTAATGTTCAATATAACTCAATTAAAGTGGCTTATTCACTCCACATTTCCTACATTCCTTATGTTCCCCAATTTCTTCCATGTGTTCATATTCATACACATGTAAGCAAAATAATTTCATAAGTAATTGAAGCATCGTCCCAACTCCCTTCTGATTGTTTTTAAAATTTAACTTTTTTAAAAATACATTTCATCCCGAAATATCAATGTGATTAAAAAAACATCACCCCCTATTTATTACCATATTTTTATGATAATTCAAATAACTTAACCATAATTTATGACAAAAATTACAAAATAAAAATTCCCATTCATACCTTAAAGGGCTTTGTTGCATATACCTGTGATGAAGGCTGATTAGGCAATACAATTTTCACATAAATAAGCCTGCCCCCAAAAACTTATCGCACAAGCAATTGCTCTTCTTACAATTTACAAGCGAGCTCTAATCAATCGTGGAAATATCACGATTTGCTTTGATGCTAAAACTCAGAGTAGGCAAAGTCGAATGCCTAAACAAGGACGACATCAAACCTATTTTGATACCGCCATTCAATGTTGCTTAATGCTTAAATCCCTCTTTCGTTTATCTTTAGCTATGGTCACTGGCTTTGTGCAAAGCTTGATTAAGCTTTGTGGTTTGGATTGAACACCCCCTGATTATTCCATCATCTATAGAAGGCAAAAGCATATTGATATTGCGATATTAGGAGATAAACTCAGCGCAAGGAATTTTCAGAGTCAGGTTAACGAGATTCATGCACGCATAGCAGTGCTGAATAAATTCACCGAATTAGGCAGGCCTCCCCCAAGTAGTTGCTTGAATTTTGCTGGTTTGAGGAATGTTTTAACTTTTAAATATTTATGCAACAAAGCCCTTTAAAACCATAAACCCACTCCTCCAAATTTGTGCCTTTGATGATTATAGTAGAAAGAGATTTATAACGTTGGGCTCTATGGTTTTTACATAAAGACAAGGTTGCGAAATTGATCCACAATAGAATAGAAATTGATAGCCTCGCATTATCTACAATCTAAAGAATGCAAGGTTAGTTGATGAATATTAATGAGATAAATCACCTTTTAATAGCAATACACATATATTTCAAATAAATCACCTTTATTTTGTTTCAATACGAAAAATACATCTTTAAGTTACTGAAATAATGGTATTTATGCCAAATTTTTATAAATATAATTTCTGAAATACATATCCTGGAACCACGCTTTCTTGGACAGGCATTAGTCTATTTAAAAAACTTCTAATCGATAATTTCAAGTTTAAAAAAAATATCAGTCATTCTAAATAATTGAATATGTTATGCATGATGGATGGCTAGAGTTGTTCGATTGGCAGGGTAACTTAACTCATGGCCCTAGTTATATTTTTTTAAGTTTAATTTTTTATTTTTGATTCAGATTACGGTATAAATAAATTGCATTCTACAAAAAAAATGATTAATATTCCGCCGCTTTATAAAAACAAACACAAGTAAAAAAATTTTAAGAAATCGATGGAAATTATAAAATGCAAGAGAATAGCAGGAATATTCTAGAACTGCCTACTGTAAGAGAGATAAGAACACAACTTAAACCGTTGATGCCTGAAAAGGCTTTTGAATCAAATCCTTCTCAGCTTTTACCACTTACATTACATTTATTAGTAGTGATCATAAGTATTAGTGCACTACGCTTTAATGATTCGATGATTATATTGCTCATCATTGCAGTTTTAGCAGGTAACAGCATCTTTTGTATTGGAAATCTTTGCCATTATCTTGGTCATGGTTTGATTGTGCGAAATAAAAATTGGCGATATTTTACTGAGTATGTATTTTTTGCAACATCACTCACACCTGCTACCGTTTTTAAAGTTGTACATAATAAATATCATCATGCATATACAAATGGTGACCAAGATACTTTTCGGTGCTTTGCTGAAAAAGAGCGGACAACTATACGAACAATATTAAGGTTAATTTTCTTTCCTAATAAAAATATTCCTTGGAATCCATTGGTTCTTATCTCTTATAACCTGGTACTCATGAACCAGATTATGGGTGCCATGTTTGGTATTGGAAGAAATGGTAATGTTGTAATGCCAGTTATCCCTACGTACACACCACGCCAGCGTGCCATGGTATGGGCTGAGATGTTGGGGGTATGCGCATTTTTATTTATTTTGTATTGGCTTGGTGGTGCAGATACATCAGCTGTGATTGGAATTACCTTGAGCTATTTAGTAGCTGCCTCTATTTCCTGTTTTTATATATACACTCAACATGATACTGAAGAGTTAAGTAACGACAATCATCCCTTAATCAATAGTGTTAGCCTTAATCCCAATCGCTTTTTTGACTGGTTGCATCACAATGTAGGCTATCATGTTGAACATCATTTGTTTCCTAATATGAACTATCGTTATGCAAAAGCTCTCTCAGCATTATTGCATCAGCATTACCCTCATTACTATAAAGTCCGTCTACGTTTAGAAATCTGGCAACAACTGTTTTGTAATGATATCTACAAGCCTAACCCTGAACAGTCAGCAGCTCCGCTATACCCCGATCTAGACGAGAAGAGTTCATGAAAATGAACTATGAAAACAATTTCCAGACTAATGAATCAATCAATGATGAATATCAGGATATCATTATCGTTGGTGCTGGATTGTCTGGTATTGCAGCTGCATATTATTTAAAACGACAATGTCCACATAAATCAATACGATTGCTAGAATCTCGTGATCGAGTCGGTGGTACATGGGATTTATTTAGCTATCCAGGTGTACGTTCTGATTCAGACATGTATACATTTGGTTTTAGCTTTCAGCCGTGGTCTGCTCAGCAGTCAATTGCAGATGGTAATGATATCCGTGACTACATTGAAAAAACTGCCGCTGAACAGGATGTTCTTAAATCAATTGATTTTGGCTGCCAATTAATAACAGCAAGCTGGTGCAGCAAGTCAGCACACTGGACATTGACTGTCCAGCGCAGTGGACGTGAAAAAACCGATACGATCCGTTGTTGTTTTCTGATTTTTTGTACTGGTTGTTATGATCATAAATTAGGCTATAAACCGCAGTTTACTGGTGAATCTTTATTTAAAGGTGAAATTATTCATCCACAGCAATGGCCGAATCATCTCGACTATACTGGTAAACACATCGTAGTTATTGGGTCAGGAGCGACAGCAATTACCCTAGTACCTACTATGGCAAAGACAGCAGCTCATGTCACCATGTTGCAACGCTCCCCCTCATATATCATGAGTATGCCACGCAAAGACCCATTTGCATATTTGTTACGCTGGGTATTACCGGCATTCATGGTACATCACATTTTGCGCTGGAAAAATGCACTTTTTTATACGATATCTTTTGGAATTGCACGTAAATTTCCGCGCCTAGCCCGTATTTTCCTAAAGAGTCATATGTCTCGTGCAGCAGGCCCTGATATTGATGCCAAACATCTTTCACCATCCTATATGCCTTGGGATCAGCGAGTATTGGTAACAACGGATGGTGAATTATTCAAGGCGCTACGTGAAGGCCAAGTCTCAATCTGTACTGCTGACGTGCAAGAATTTACCCCTCAAGGTGTATTGACCAATACAGGTGAACTGCTTAAGGCCGATATTATTGTTACCGCTACAGGCTTCAACATGCAGTATCTTGGAGGCGTGTTTGTAAGTATTGATGGTGATGAATTTAATATTGGTAATTCCGTGCTTTATCGTGGTTGTATGCTGTCTGGTTTACCAAATACAGCCATGTTATTTGGTTATACCAACTCCTCTTGGACACTAAAAGCAGAAGCATCTATGCGCTTTTTTTGTCGCATGATTAATTATATGGATCAACAGGGGCTGAATACCGGAACCCCAACCATTGATCAGTCTCATATAGAAACAGAGCCATTTTTAGAAATGACCTCAGGATATATCGGACGCGCTGCTGGATACATCCCTCTTCAAGGCCGGTCTTATCCATGGCGATTAAAACAAAATTACCTCTACGATCTGGCGGTACTACAATTTGGCCGGATCAACGATGGCGTATTGAAATTTACTAAAGCTGAAAAGTGACCTACCACTACAAAGTCATCCCTAAATTAATAACAAATGGACTTAGCCATGGACAATATTTATAAAAGATTCCACCAAACAGCCATACGACTACCGAATAAGTGTGCAATTCGCTATGAACAACGTAGCATTGACTATCAAAATTTACTTCAAGCAGTAGAACGGGTTGGTAAACAGTTTGAACAGGCTAACCTTATACCAGGAACGGTAATAGCCCTATATTGTGATAATACTATTGAATATATTGTTGCTTATCTAGCAGCGGCTCGCAATCAGTTGGTGCTAGCTACACTTGATGTCCGTTATACCGATGCTGAATTAGCTGCTATTGTTGCAGAGTCTAGACCTGAATACATACTTGTTGAGAAAGACCGTCCTTTTGTTCACTCAGTATCAGCCGGACTTGAGTCTGGTCACATTATTGAAGTTCAAGATGATTTATCCCTATTCCTCATTCCCCTTAATCATCAGCTCCCACGTCATCCAGAGTTGACACCGACAGATTTTATCATTCAATACTCATCTGGCTCCACGGGAACTCCCAAGGGAATCAGATTAAGCCAATATGGCTTAATCAATAAACTGGAAAACTGGATTGCAACACTTTCTATCCTTGAGGATGATGTATTACTCAACACCCTCACCTTGAGTCACTGTTATGGCATGTATGTGCATACTTTGACTGCACTATTTAGTGGTGCGACAGTCGTTATGCTCAATTTGGCCATGCTAACGCCACGTCGTATCGCCACAACTATTGAGGAACAAGGAGTAACAGTATTTGGTTCACTACCTTATATGTATCAATTACTGGCAGATCTCCCACAAAACTACCAACCCGATTTCACACAAGTACGCTATTTCATTTCGGGCAGCGCACCGCTAAACGAGAAAACAGCGAAAGATTTTATGCTGCGCTTTAATCGTCCGATTAATCAGGTATTTGGCCTGACGGAAATTGGGTTAATAACCTTCAACCGCAATGTGAACGATGTAATGTCTACGGGTTGCCTGACAGCAAATATGGAAGCTCGTATTATTAATGCACAAGGCGAAGATGTTGCAGAGGGTGAAGTTGGAGAATTACTCGTGCGCTGTGCCTCCATGGCAAATGGCTATTTAGGTCATAGTGAGGAAGAGAAAAATAATTTTGTTGATGGCTGGCTACATACTCAAGATTTTGTATACCGTAGCAACGATTATTTCTATGTTGCTGGGCGAAAATCACATTTTATTAATGTCGGTGGCAACAAAGTCAGTCCTGTGGAAATTGAAGCTTGCTTAACTACTCATCCTGCAGTGAAAGAAGCTGCCGTTGCAGGTATAAATGATGATTATACCGGAGAACAGATTATTGCCTTTGTAGTCATGGCTCACCCAGCCACTTCCTCAGAGCTATTAGTCCATTGTCGAGCATATCTTGCAGCATATAAGGTTCCTACACGCATCATACAAGTTAGTAGCATCCCCAAATCACCGCTTGGAAAAATACTTAAAAAAAATCTCCTGGAAGACTGGCTTCGAGAAAGCAATCAATCGGTGCAAAAGGTATAAATGATGACCTCATATACAATAAGCGGCTATCGATCTGACTTTGTTGCCCCAGAATCCAGTGTAGCAATTCATCAAACACTCTCTGTGGTTGATCAAGCTATTTCACACATGCCTGTACACAACCTGTTGTTATATCCAGGTTTACCCAATTTTTCACAAATGCGGGCTGCACTCGTAGAGACACTATCTATACAACCCGATTTTTCCGGACGTTTACGTCGAAACTGGCGTGATCTCGGACGTGTGCGAATATGTAATTCAGAAGCAGGTATATTGCTTGAAGAGCAGCAGGTAAATGCTCCTGCAAGCGCTATTAATCTGCGATGTCCTGATCAAGCATTAATTTTTTCAGCACCTGAACCAGCGGCAAGCGTTGTTAATCAAGATGAGCCTCTGATACGGTTAAGAATCAGCCGCCTTTCCGATGGATCAGCTGTGCTTGGAATTTGCACGATACATAGCCTCACCGATGGCGGTGGACTGAGTCTTTTTTTACACAATCTTGCCCGAATACTTCGTGGTCAACCTGCTCAGCCCGTAGAGTTGGGACGCTATGATATTGAACACGACTTCAATGACTGGCGACATGGTTTGAAGATGCAGCAAGCAACTATTCAGCGCACTCTCTTCTGTCCAAGTCGAGACATCCAGCAAGTATACAATGGCTTGAATAGCATAAAACGCAAATTTTCACCCCATCAAAAGCCACATGCAAATATCAAACCTGCTTTGTATGTTTGTATTGACCAAAGTGGTGTAGAGCAGCTGTATAAACAACATGGTGTAGTTGTGGGTCATGTATTAAATGCCATGGTGTTGCAAGCATTGTCGAAGACCCGTTTTGCTCAAGGCAAGCACTGTATTATGTATGTTCCTGTACTGGATGTCCGAGGACGTATTTATCCAGATAACTACACAGGCAATGCTGTACTCATGGGCGTTTCAGAAGTAGCTATGTCATTGGTTCAAGAAGATAACCTGAAGTCTTTAGGACTAAAACTATTTGCTGACAACATGAAAGCCCTAAAAAAAGATTCTTTGCGTGCTTTTATTTCATTGATGCGTTTTTTTCGAGCTGAGATTTTTTTTCATCTGCTTAAAAATGAAGTATCGATCATGATTGATAATATCAGCGAACTATCTTTTGCCTCTGTTGACTTAGGTTACGGCGTACCAAACCACATACAAATGCCGCCTCCATCCGGTATCCGGATGCCGTTCGTTTATATTTACCGCACCCAAGATGGCGGACTAATGTTTCAACTGTCTAACCCATTTGGTGACTGCAGCGAGTTTTGTGAACAGTTAGCAATAACAGTAAACAAAAATTTGCCAGGTCACGGCAGTATCATAAAGACTGAAGGATAAAAATAATGCCAATACTTCATGATATGGATGCAATCCTACGAGAAGAACTAGGACGTCGTAACTGCTTTCCAGAGCATATTCAGCCTGAAGACCAGCTGACCTCTTTGGGATTTGATTCATCCAGCGTGCTAAGAGTGATTTCTGTAATGGAAGAGCACTACGAGCTTGACTACGAGAAAATGACAGATGGTCTTTGGACTGTTGCTGATCTGCTTCGACTCATTTCATCAAAGTAGAGCGCTACCGTATGAATTACAAAATTTTTAAAGTGCCTTATGAAGAAGGGGCTTATTGGCGCAAGGGTGCAGGGCGTGGTCCAGATGCTATTTATGAGCATCTGCAACGAGCACATCCACAGTCAGTTTCAGGTGACGCTAATCTAGGAATCCGGTTTTCATCTTTTCCAGTACAATTAGTCAGTCATTCCCCTTATTCCAAAAGTGGCTATTTGGCAACAATTGAACAGGCTATTACCGATAGTTTGGACAAGCAGTTTTTCCCTGTAATTTTGGGGGGCGACCACGCTATTACTTTACCTATTATCCGTGCTTTTTCAGCGAAATATGGAGTTAAACAGTTTGGCATCATCCATATTGATGCACACTCCGATACTTTTCCTCCTGTAGATGGCTACAAATATCATCATGGGGCCGTATTTAGAAATATCGTTGAAGAAGGTCTCGTTGCACCAAAAAATATTCATCAAATTGGTGTTCGCGGTTTATGTGGCGATGGCTGGATGTCCTTTGTGGAAGAACAAGGAATTAACTTAGTGCATATGGACAAGTTTCGTGCTCTCGGTTGCAGTCTTCATTCTCTCAAGCTTAGAAAAGATATCCCCTACTACGTTAGCATCGATATTGACTCAGTAGATCCTGCATTTGCTCCGGGTACTGGAACGCCTGTGCCAGGCGGCTTTAGCTCCGCTGAAATACTATTGCTAGCCAGACAAATTAGCACATTAGATGTAATCGGTTTTGATCTCGTTGAAGTCGCTCCTGTTTATGACCATGCCGATATTACGTCATTGTTAGCAGCCCATATTGTCGCTGAATTAATGATTAATATTAGTGCCTATAAGAAAGTGAGTACCTGATGTTACAAGGTTTTTTTGGAGAAGCAGGGATTGCTGGAAATAGTATTAAGCACCAGCCGAAATTCTCAGTATTAGCTCCCACACAACAAAAAATAACGATGCAGATGCCACAAGGTATTGTTAGCGTAGTAATTGCTTCAGATATATCCCCTAAAAATGATATTAAAGCTTTTGGTATTGGCTATTTATCAAATAGGGAAGTCATCGTTCGTACACTTGCAGCACTTCAGTACACATATTCTGAAACTGCAACAGATTTTGATTTGCTGCACCAATTATATTTTCTGATAGGTCGTGATGCCTTTCGCTTGGCAGAAGGACATTTTTGCTGTGTGCTTATCTATGATACAGAGGTGGTATTGGCTACAGGAAAAACTCCTGGTCCAAAACTCTATTATTATCAGGGGGAGCATGGGCAATTGCTCTTCGCATCGGAAATAGGCGCATTTCCATCGGAATATCTTGCTCTAGTGCCGCATGATTCAAATTTTGAACAACATGCTCATTGCGATCCCACATTTACACCTTTTGTTCATGTACGGTCAGTATGCCCAGGCGAATTAGTGCTCCAAACATTGAACCCGCTCTCAGCACCGCAACGCATCAGCTATTATAGTCCTTTGCGGACTATTCAATACTCCGCAGGCGACGAGCATACAGCCAGTGAGCATCTTCGTACAATTTTACAAGATGCGGTGAACGCTATTCCTGGGAAGCATGCCATTTGCCTGGTATCTGGAGGATTAGATTCCAGCATTATTGGTTATCTTGCGAAACAACATTTTGAGTCCGTACGTTATTTGAGTATTGGAACAGCACAGCGCAATGAATTTGAACCTGCACGCTTATTTGTGGAGTCCATTCAAGGTAATTATCAGCAAATTGAATTTTCTGAACAAGACTTTCTGGTGAACCTTGCCGAAGTCATAGCTTTAGTCGAGCATAGTTATAGCACTTACCTTGAGTACCTAGTACCTGTTCATATTGCCCACAAGCACTTGCCACAAGATGCGGATGTCATATTGTCTGGCTATGGTTCAGATATTTTATTCGCAGGATTTGCAAAACCTCACAATTCCACCCACGATATTGCCAGTTTAATTCGAACGGAATATCAATCTACATATTGGGCCAATGAAGCTTCTCAGACCTTAGGATTTGCCCATGGCCTGCATGTAGCCTACCCCTACTTTGATAGCCGGGTTGTAGATTTAGCATTCTCTTTTAGCCCCCACCTCTGCCACATCAAAAAAATTGAAAAATTTATATTAAGACAGGCTTTTTCCAATGATATCGATGAACGTGTGGTATGGAGAAAAAAAGTAGGCGTTCATGAAGGCACTGGTTGCGAGGACTTTTTTTCGGCATATCTCACTTCATCAAGTGAACAGATCAATAGTCTTGAGTTACGCCAACGTAAAGACGTTTTTTGTCATCGTATCCTCGAAGAAATCATGATTTTAGGCATTACCCCACAAAACATAAACTTTAATAAAATAAGGAGTTCTATTCTATGAAATTTAGTGAATTATTACTAAAAGAAATTAAACGTCGTGGTATTAAGAGAGTTTTTGGAGTACCTGGGCGTGAAAATGCCAGTATTCTTTTTAACGAAGTTGAAGGGATTGAGTATATTACTGCTCGCGTTGAATTTAACGCAGGAATCATGGCCGATTTCACAGGACGTATGACAGCTAAACCACAAGTCTGTTTTTCCACAATGGGGCCTGGTGCAACCAATATGACTACAGCTGTTGCATCTGCCATGCTTAACAAGTCACCCCTCGTATTTTTTTCCGCCCAGCTTGAACGTGGTGATATTTATTATAATCAAACCCATCAATGTGTCGATCAAACCGCCATTATGGCTCCGATTACCAAGTGGTCTTATGAATTAAAATCCACACAAGAGCTTTCGCAAGTCGTTGAACGTGCATTTACACTAGCAATGACTGAACCCGTTGGTCCAGTACACATTGCCATTCCAACAGATATGTTTAAGCAAGAAGTATCTGCGCCTGAATCTATAGATCAACCCATTAATCTAGAAGTAATTGTTCCAAACCACCCGCTACAGAACGATCAAATCATGCGGGCACATAATATTATATCTTCTTCAAATCAAGCACTATTTTTAATTGGTGCGGAATCTGTTCGTACTAACCAACATGAAGAAGTTATCAACTTCTGTCGCGAATGGAATATTCCCTACATGACTGCGGCAAATGCTAAGGGTGCTGAACCATTTAGCAACAAGCTTAACTACGGTTCAGCCAGTTGCTATATGGAAGGAATTATTGGTTACCCTGCACTCCCGGATATCTTCACAGACGTTGACACACTGGTTTGTATTGGTTATCAATACGTTGATGATCTTTTACCCAAAATGTGGGCCTATGGCAAACCTAAGACCATTATCAATTTAGCAGCCACTCCAACCTTCAGTATTCATGATAAATACTGCCCTGACCTTGAAATTGTCGGTCATAGCGGAGAAATTTTAAATAAATTGTCTGCATTAGGGATACGGCGCCAAGCTGATCGCGACATTGAACATATCAAGGACTATTACCGCAAAGCCTTGACTGATACCTCCATACGCAATGGTCGCTTAACACCACAGCAGGTTATTGCTCAGGTTAACCCTTATTTTGCAGAAGATGCTATTTGCATTACTGATATTGGCTATTATCGCCATCATGCTATTTTGCTTTCAGAGCCGACCAATACCTCACAGTTTTTCAGTGACACTGGTTTGTCCAGCTTTGGTACAGGTTTGCCAAGTGCAATTGCGGCTCAATTAGAATTCCCTGAACGTCGTGTATTCCTGCTTTGTGGTGATGGAGGCTTCCATTCCGGTAGTTGCGATCTAGCTACGCTGGCACGTTATCAATTACCTGTTATTATTATTGTTATGGACAATTCTGCATTTGAACTCATCCACCTTTATCAACAGCGACATAACACCGACATCAACAGTGATATCGTTTTACTTGATAAAATTGACTTTGTTAAACTAGCCGAAGCAAATGGTTGTCAAGGCGTGCGTATTGATTCCGTACAAGAACTTGCCAATGCGATTAGCAACCATGACCGTACCGGACCACTGGTAATCGAAGTGCCTATGCGATATGGTGAGCATGATAAATTCCGTGAATCTTTCTAACTTTACACTCTGATAAAATACTCACTGAAGATTTGAGAAAAGCCTTATATGGAAAAAGTATTTGATAATTTAGGCATCTATCTGGATGAACATGCTGAACGACCAGTAGAACAAGATTTAATTTATTTTGAGCGTGTAGACAATGGTGAATCAATAGTCCTGCGTAACGATCTTTCTTGTCAACCTAGCGGCATTAAAAGTTACTCAGCACATATTGGTATATGTAAAGAAGGTTCTGCTGACTTCACTCTAATTGTTCTGGATAAGCCAGGTCTGGGGAAAGCTGTCTATACTCGCAGCCTAAGTTGCAGTGATGCGGTACGTTTTGATAGGGAAAATACCCGTGTAGGTAATATCCAGTCACTATGCGTTATTAGCAAGAATGCTAACGTATTCACACCTTCTGCCAAGCAAGATATTCTTCACATTGCCCAACAGGTGGAAACTGTAACTGGGGTTCCGATAACCCAGCAGTTAATTTCATGCACAGGAGTAATTGGCGTTCCATTACCCATGGACAAAGTCGTGTCAGGGATTCAGTCTGCCTCAGGCAATCTTGAATATGGTCAGCTCGAAGCAAGTGCCAATGCTATTATGACCACTGACAAACAAGCCAAAATGGTTTCTGTTGAGTTTGATGGAATTCGTATAGCCGGGTTCTGTAAGGGTGCTGGCATGATTGAACCGAACATGGCAACAATGCTCGCATACTACTTTACCAATGCGGTCATTCCGGCACAAAGGCTAGAAGCCATTCTTAAGCGTGCAGCCGATTTGACATTTAATGCGGTTTCTGTGGACACAGATACCAGCACAAGTGACACAGTTGCAATTCTTAGTACCGCTGAACGTGAAATGTCTGAAAAAGATATAGAAAACTTTGAACGTGCTTTAACAGCAATGTTCTTTAAGTCTAGCCGAGATATTCTTGGTCAGGCTGAAGGCGCCAATTCAGTGATTGAAGCCCAAGTATCTCTTTCTACCTCATTCGAAGATGCACGCGCATATGCCAAAAAAATCATCAACTCACCGCTGATCAAAACCGCTGTACACGGTAGTGACCCAAACTGGGGGCGTGTAGTTATGGCAATTGGTAAACCAATGGAACGTAATTCGTTGGCAGAGATTAACCCGGAGCAATTGCGTATTAGTATTATGGACGAGGTCGTATTTAATTATGGTGCACCACTACCATTACAATTAGATATTTTGTCTAATCGCATGCGAGCAGCAAGAACGGTACGTATCAAGGTAGAAATTGGCGCACCAGTTTACACAGCTAAAGCATGGGGCTGTGATCTAAGCGAAGAGTACATTCGCATTAATGCTGATTACACCACTTAATCCTGAAGATGGAGAACTTGTGACAGTGGGCTTTGGTTCACTCGTTCACAAGTTTTTTCCTTCATCCTTGGGTATTTCGATCTTTGAAACTCAAATAGATCAAATCCCATCTTCATTCGTTTCTCCTACTAAAATTGCATCACTTTCCACCTTTTCATCTCACAGAAGTGCCGAGTTTTATGCGGGTAGATATTGTGCTCACAAGGCAATGCAGCAATTGGGTGTACAAGAGATTATCGAAATTCCCCACGATAAAAATCATGCACCTATATGGCCCATAGGTTTAACCGGCAGTATTAGCCATAGTCAATACCGGGCTATTGCAGTAGCAGGATGGGCAACACAAGTTTTGGGATTAGGAATCGATATTCTTCCCGTATCAGAAGATATTGACTTACGCCAATATCATCTTTTTTGCACCTCTCATGAACTGGAAGCATTACAGAATTTTTTCGATATCCAACGCCACTTCAAAGGATTAACTTTGCTTTCAGCAAAGGAAGCAGCTTTTAAATGTATTTATCATACGACAGGGAAACGTGTTGATTTACGTACAATATCGATTTTATGGGAACCCATAGGCACAGGATTTACGGCATATAGTTCCTGTGCAGAACACATACGATTGTATGGAAATCAACTCGTCGCAAATCAACATTTTTATACAGGCGTTTACTCCATTCACGCTTCTACACGTAACTCCTGAAGTAACACTAATGTCGTCGCCAAATCTTTATGTGATCCTTCACGAATATTTTTAATTGCCTGCTGCTCAATAGCACTTCCTACTAGCGGGATGTCACACTGAATATGCCAATTCAGATCCATAATACACTGCCCTTGTTCAGAGTCATCAATTAAAGAGGTTTTGCAACGAATTGATAAGCCCTTGGGTTGTTTCATCTGAATTTCTACCCAACCTTCCATTGTTTGCCAATCCCACGCATATGTATGTGTAATTGTCCGGGACTCATCCCCTTTCATTAAACGGCGCATGGAGGCTGGTAATTTCAGCATTGGTGGCAGTTGATATTGACAGCAAATTTCAAAATATTGCGGCTTATCATGGCAACCAATAACCGTAATATTTTCATAACCGAGACGTTTATATTTAAGAACTGGAAAATCAGAATGCGTAAATAATGCTCGCATATCACTTAATGAGACAGGAAAAATAACTTGATCTGAAAAAGATTTAGACAAAACATACTCCTTTTATTTTTTATTTTTGCAGCTTTTTAGAATCATCTATTTTAATAGATCATGTGTAGTAGCTCAAACCTGATCTGACAATTACCCGATTTTTGTTGTATCTGTCAGCTTAAATTTGAGTTAGTACAATTTAGAAGAGTTTTGTCTTTTAAATCTTTGTGCAACAAAGCCGTTTTGATTTAGTGGTTGGTACTAAAGGACAAAAGTGGAAGAATGGAGGTAATTCTGGTCAAGATGGCGCGGTATTGGTTTTGCTACTATTTCGACTAGCGAGTTAGACATTACTGCAAAATATTAAGTGCAGAATAAAAAACCAAATTAGTGCAAAAAAAGCCGAAAATTTACATCTACCCTGCTTACACGTATTTATTTTGATTGCTTACATGAATTTAGATATTAAAAAACCACTTAGGATTAGTACACGTAAGTGGTTGTTTTATATGGTGGGCCCACACAGACTTGAACTGTGGACCAACGGATTATGAGTTCTTACTTCACTATATTTATTAGCGTTTATTAGAGTTGCTATATTGCTTTAATTTAATGATATACATAGAATTATAAAAACACCCAATCTATTTTGAGTTGATAATAAAATCTTAAAATTGATTCTATCTGCTACCTATTTGCTACCTTTTTTATGACAACTACAATATTTAAATTTACAACAACTCGACTTGCACAATGCACCTGCCCTTCTAAAAAGGATTATGTGATTTATTGGGATGAATTAGTGAAAGGATTAGGCTTAAAAACTTACATCTCTACTAAAAAATCATTCCTATTTCAGTCTCGTTTAGGTGGTAAAGTCATCAAAATAAGTATTGGTTCATTTCCAAGTTGCACGATTGATCAAGCACGCCAAAAGGCTAAGGAACTTGATGTAATGTGTCTAAATGGGATTGATCCACGCCTAGAAAAAAAGAAGTTAATTGCTAAGAATGAGCATGAGGCTAGGGAGAATAAACGCAAAAAATTAATATTCAACGATATTTGGGAAGCATATCTTATTGCAAACAAATCACGATGGAGAGAGCGAACTTATAATGATCATATTCGTTTAGCATCTGGTAATAAAGAAATCAAAATTGGTAAGCGTTCAACTTTATCCAAACCACAGCCTATTTACGCTCTTTTAAATATCCCTGTTAGTGAATTAAATGCCATCACGTTAAAGCAATGGTTAGATGAAGAAAATTCTATTCGTCCTACCTCCGCTTCACTTTCATTTCGCTTAGTTAGAGCATGTTTAAATTGGTCAGAAGAGCAGATTTTATTTGCTGGATTATTACCAGATAAATCCATTCACGCGAAAATAGTTAAACAATCTGTCGCGTCCATCAAAGCTAAGAAAGATAGCCTACAAAAGGAACAGTTACCGTCATTTTTCAAAGCAGTACTAGCTCTTGATAACCCTTACATGACTGCTTATATTCTTATAACTTTAATAACAGGTGCACGCCGTAACGAGATTGCAAAACTTAAATGGAAAGATATTGATTTTAAATGGAATACTATGCACATCTCAGATAAGATCGATGATGATGGTCGTACTATTCCACTTACTCCTTATGTCAAAAGTTTACTCACTGCATTGCATCGACATAATGATTATGTTTTCTATTCTGAGAGGTCATCCACGACCTATATAGTTGAGCCAACTAAAAGCCTTAAACTAGCAGCAAGGAATGCAGGTCTTGACGATTTATCTATTCATGGCTTACGGCGTTCATTCAAGACATTATCCGAATGGATTTCGCTACCTAGCGGCATTACTGCCCAGATTACTGGTCATAAACCTAGTGGCACAGAGGAAAAACACTATACTGTAAGACCTATAGACTTGCTCAGGAAATGGCATATTGAGTATGAAAACTGGATTCTTTCTCAAGCCAAAATTACCTTATAATATTTTAATCTTTAAAGAAGGGCTCAGATGGGTCTTTATTCTAATAAATTAATACAATGATGAATGATCTCCAGATCATCTGATCCTTTATCATTCATCTTTTTACTTAAAATATATAAATCAGAATTTAAAATCATATTTTGTCAAAATATCGAACTTCATCATAATCCTTACCAGTTTCAGCATCATAATTAATATAGAGCAGTTGAAAGCCTAAACCTTTCAGGTGGTTGTTGCTGAACATTGTAATTTAAGACAATATCCCGCTCAATTTCACGGTTATCTTTGCCTGCTGTCTTAAGGTTTTCACCGTAAATATAGCAATAACCAATATCGAGGTCCGGAATAATAGCATCGAGCTTATATTTCATATTTAGATAATATAAATTCTCATCCTTTAGTTTCGGATACAGTAACCGAAGGATTTAAACCATATCAAGTTGTTTTAGGTATGAAGTGAAAGAGGTAATTCTTTCACTTCTTCCTTATAAGCATTTAATTTAAATAATTTTTAAAATAATTATTTTAGCTTAAAAAGTAAAACCGATATTTAAGTTCACACGATACATCCATTTATCACTGTTTAGAGACGTTGCAGAAGTAAAACCTGTCCCATTAGTTGCACCACCAATAATATTGGCATTTTTACCCCAGGTGTAATCTGCCCAAACCATAAATGGCGAAGCGATGAACATTGCGCCCGTAGTATTCATTTGTGATGCTTCCCAATCACCACGTTCTTTGTCTAAATAACTATAGTCATTATAGAAACGAATCGCTTTCAACTTACCCATATTTTGTATAGGCAAAGTATAGGCGAGATTGAGGCTCGCTACAGTTCCTTCTGAAGCAATAAAATATGCTGGCGTTAAGCCATTTGCTCCCATCAAGGTCATATCATTATCAACGCCGTCTGGGTTTTCTGCATCATACTGATAATGAATCACAGATGACTGTAAATTCCAACGCTGATAATTACTATTAGTGTGTAATCCTGCCGCGTAATAACTACCATCTTTGTCAGTGGTTTTATTATGCAACTCAGCAATAGAACCGGATAGACCAATCTCATGCTTACCCATTTGATTACTGCCAAATTTGCGTACAATGCGGGTGTTCAGCTGATTTTGCTTTTCATTCTGATACGCAGCTTGAAATGGTAAATGATTTTCTGAGAGATCATCATAAGTTGCAGACTCTGGTGAATAACGTAAATTAGTTTCCAGCATGCGCGGATAATACCCCAATTTGACATCCCACTCTGGGTTAATGTAGTTCCAGTTCACCCCCGGAGCCGCGTTATTGCCGTAGCCTAAAAAGAAGGGAATATGATAGGTCCAACCATTTTGTGGATAAGGATAAATTGAAAAAGGCTTATAGACCAATCCTGCTTCTATAGTGTTATTTTCATTTAAGTTATATCCAACATAGGCTTTTTCAATCGAGGTCTTTTCCTGATCTTGAATCACATAACTCGCATTCAAATAAGCATCATCAGATTTACCTTTTAGATCTAAACGGAAAATATCAAAATCCAGTTTTCCAGCCCCTCTGTTCGGACTGGCATCCCATTGTTCATAACGGTGGTTAAAACGCAGTACCCCTCCTACTTTCAATGATTGCGTACCATCTTCGCTTTTCCACTCCAATGGATCATCCTTAGCCTGCACGGATACTGCCGTATTCAGTGACAATAAAATCATTACGGTTAAAATTGTTTTATTCATAATACTTCCTTATATCATTTTGTTTTATATACAAAACATTGTTTAATAATGATTTTGGTCAAAAAAAATTAAGCGATGTTCTGTAACACTTCAACCGTGCTAACTTCAGAAATTAAATTTTCAAAAGAAAATACTTGTTCTAGTTCCTGCTCTGTCATTAATCCTTCTAATAGTACAATTTCCTTAATTGTTTTATTCTCTGCTATACAGCGTTTACCTATAACGTCACAGCACTGATGACCTAGAATTGGATCTAGCAATGTGATGATTCCAACACTGCGCATCACCATGTCATAGGCTTGCTTTTCATTGATTTGAATGCCTGCAAAGCATTTATGATTTAAACTATTTACACCTTCTATCAAAAGTTGAATCGATTCATTTAATGTTAATGCAATGACAGGCTCCATCACATTTAGTTGTAACTGTCCCGCTTCGGCGGCCATACTAATAGTTAAATCATTGCCCATGACTTTAAATGCAATTTGATTAACAACTTCAGGAATAACGGGATTCACTTTTGCAGGCATTATTGAAGATCCTGCTTGCAGTTCAGGTAATCGAATTTCTGCGAAACCTGTCCGTGGTCCAGAACTTAATAAGCGTAAGTCATTACAAATTTTTGAAAGTTTACACGCCAGACGTTTTAGCACACTTGAAATCAAAATAAATACGCCACAATCACTAGTTGCTTCAATATAGTCATCTGCGCCTTTTAAAGGCAAAGCAGTTAAGAAACTTAAGGTTTGAGTGACGTGATGTGTATATCCGGTTGGGGAGTTCACTCCTGTACCAATTGCAGTTGCACCTAAATTAATTTCTAAAAGAAGCTGACGCATTTGATTTATCAAGCGCTGATCTTCATTTAGCAATGTTGCAAAGGCCTGAAACTCTTGCCCAAATGTCATCGGAACCGCATCTTGTAACTGGGTACGTCCCATTTTTAATGCGAATTTAAATTCTGTAGATTTTAATTTAATAGTTTCTATTAAACTCGAAAGTGCATTTATCAAATCATCTAAATAATGGTAGAGACTAATTCTGAGTGCTGTTGGATAAACATCATTAGTCGATTGTGATTTATTGACATGATCATTTGGATGAAGTGTGCGGTAATCACCTTTAGTCAGCCCCAGATATTCCAAGCCAATATTAGCAATAACCTCATTGCAATTCATATTGACAGACGTCCCTGCACCGCCTTGATATAAATCAATTGGGAACGATGACGCCCATTTTTGTGGATAATCAATAAGTTGATTCGTTGCATATTCAATAGCATCTAACTGCAATTGACTGATTTTCTGAAAATGAAAGTTAGTTCGTGCGGCCGCTTTTTTAACAAATCCTAATGCACGAATAAAATGGGGTGACTGCCCCACACTTAAACTAGAAATTTGAAAGTTCTCTACCGCTCTTACAGTATGAATTCCATAATACGCATCATATGGAACCTCTTTAGCACCTAGTAAATCATGCTCAATCCTTGTTTGCATATCCACTCACCTTCTTGTTTCTCTCTTAATGTATTCCTTACATCTAAATTATTTAGCAATTCCTCAGTATCGAGGAATTGCACAACTCACAATCTTGCTCAAATGATATTCTTAAGTTGTATCAGTACAATTTCTTTTGTGGGGGCCCTGCAAATTTCAATGGACCAATTGAGTTCATATCTAGCTCAATGACAGCAGGTCCATTAAGTGTAATAGCTTCTTTAATTGCAGTTTTGAACTCTTCAGCGCTACCAACTTTCCAGCTTTTAACCCCCATAGATTCACCTAGGGCTTGATAATCTGGTGTGTGCAATTCATTGAAATATTGGCGACCACCAAAATAGTTATTTTGAATGCCACGCATTACGCCATAACCACCATCATTCATCACCATAAGAACCATGTCGGTATTTTCTTGAGCCATTGTGGCAATCTCACCAATACCAAGCATTAAGCCGCCATCACCAACCAAGCCCACAACTTTTTTCGTTGGATTTGCAATTGATGCACCAATTGCGTGTGCAAGTCCTAAACCAATTGCACCTGCAAGTGAGTGAATATTTTTATTTGGTGTTTGTACTGGGAATAAACGGCTACCCCAAGTACTACCAGACATTGTGATGTCACGTACAAAAATGCCATCTTCAGGAAGCGCTGCACGTAAGTGGTCGCAAATAAGTGCGTATTGATCCATTTGTGTACGTAAAGCTTCAATCGCACTTTCACGAGCAGCTTTAATTTCTGCATCGTAGCTTTTATCAACTTTATTGTTTCCGTTTAATGCAGTTACAACACGTGCTAATAAGTCTTTAGCTTCCGCACAGATAAATTGATTAACTTTATAGTTACGTTGTTGTGCAACAGGATTTGCATCTACTTGAATAATATTTTTAGGGAATACAACTGAATAAGTTTTCGTTTCATTACTACGTAAGCGTGAACCAACAACGACAAGTAAATCGGCATCTTTAATCAGTTGTTCAACTGATGCTGAGTTATGGAATGCACCCAATGTACGTGGATGGTTGTCTGCTAGTACACCACGTGCATGCGTTGATGAAACTACAGGAATTCCTAAATCTGCAATTGCTTTCACTTCTTCAACTGCATTTAAAGTCCCACCTCCAATCCAAAAAACTGGGCGTTTTGATTTTTTGATTTCTTCTGCAATTAAGTCAACTTCTACGTCTTCTGCAACAGGAACTTGTAATGCTTTAACAGGTCCTAAATTTGCCGGTAAATCTATTTCTGCTGCTTGAACATCAATTGGAATTTCAACACTTACAGGTCCCATTGGTACTGTTGTTGCCACACGAATTGCTTCACGAATCACACCAACTGCATTTTCAGGACTTGTTATACGAAATGCAGCTTTGCTTGATGCTTTTAAGAACGTAAGCTGATCTTTAGTTTCATGAATGAAGCTTGCATCACGGTCTAAATATTCACGTTCAACCTGACCTGTTAAATGCAATACAGGACTACCTGCATTCATTGCTTCAATCAGTGAACCAACTGCATTCCCTGCACCTGCACCTGTACTTGTTAATGCAACACCTAAACCTGTAAAACGTGAATGTGCATCTGCCATTGTCACAGAACCTGCTTCACCACGTGCTGCCACAAAGCGAATTTTTTCACGGCGACCCACGGCATCTGCAATTGGTAAATTATGAATAGAAATTACGCCATAAATACTGTCTACTTGGTGCTGCTCTAATACACGTGCGATTGCTTCGCCTACATTTACTTTTTCAGTCATTTCTTCATTCCTTAAATTTTAAATTTCTCGTACATTTTTAAATGTGTATTAATCAGACCAAGGGTTTGCTTGTTCGTTTAAACCTAAATAAATACTTTTTTGTTGCATATAAGACAGGATGCCTAAGCGACCTTTTTCACGACCAATACCACTGTCTTTAAAGCCACCGAATGGCGCACTAATTGAGAACTTTTTATAAGTATTAATCCACACGGTACCTACTTCTAAAGTACGTGCAATTTTCCATGCTTTACGATAGCTTTCAGTCCAAATACCTGCTGCCAAACCAAAGCAACTGTCATTTGCTTGTTTAATCAAATCTTGTTCATTGTCATATGACATAACAACAAGAACAGGTCCAAAAATTTCTTCTTGGCAAGTTTGAGTACTGTTATTTAAGCCTGTAATAATGGTTGGTTTATAGAAACTACCTTTGGCAAATTCGCCTTCAGTAATTGCTTCACCACCTGTTACAACAGTACCGCCTTCTGACTTTGCAAGTTCTACATAATGGTGAACTGATTCCAAATGTTTTTGGTTGATTAATGAACCCATATGAACATTTGGTGTTTCTGGGTGTCCTACGCGTAAACCTTCAGTAATTTCTACAAGGCGTTTTAAAAACACGTCATAAATTGATTTATGAATAAATAAACGTGAACCTGCGATACATGCTTGACCTGCTGAGCTGAAAATACCGTAAGCGATACCTTTTGCTGCAATTTCAATATCTGCGTCAGGGAATACAATTGTTGGAGATTTGCCACCAAGTTCTAACGAAGTCGTAATTAACTTTTCAGCTGCAATATGCGCTAAATGACGACCTGTGGTTGTACCACCTGTGAATGAAATTTTGCGTACAAGTGGATGCTGTGCAATGGCATCGCCAATCACAGAACCACGACCTACAAGCACACTTAAAATGCCTTTTGGAAGACCTGCTTCTTCAAAAATTTCGGCAAGTTCTAAAGCAATTAAAGAAGTTGCTTCTGCAGGTTTTAGTATCACAGCATTACCCGCTGCAATTGCTGGTGCTAACTTTTGCACTTCACTTGCAATTGGTGAGTTCCAAGGGGTAATTGCAGCAATTACGCCCACAGGTTCATATACACTCATAGTGACAAAGTCTGATGCACGTTGAGTAGTCAATTCTTCGTTAAAGGTTTCACATGCTGCCGCATTAAAACGTGCAGTTGCTGCTGCGCTCATCACTAATGCACGTGTTTCAGAAAGCGGCTTTCCATTGTCTCGTGTTTGTAGTTTTGATAATTCATCCGCACGGGCTTCAATAATATCTGCTACACGGTACAAAATTTTTGCACGCTCATGCGGTAGTGAATTACGCCATTCTGGCTTACGCCATGCCTGATCTGCTTTGACTATTGCTTCTTCAACATCTTCTAAAGTCGCTGTTGATATTTCTGCATTTACTGAATTATCTGCTGGGAATAGGCTTTGAATCACATTCCCTCGACCAAGACGCCACTCACCTGCAATATAAATTTCTTTTACCATGGCACTCACCCATCCCTTTTAAATCTGAATTGCGTCTACGCTATTTCTGCATGCACGAATAACACTGAGTGCAGCCAATGTTGATGTTTTTGGATTGCTTTCTAAAGGCACACCAATCATTTCTATACTCATTTGACCAAAGCGACCCTCTGCCACAATGGTATGTTTGTTTTGTTTAATATTTGGATCTACGGTTAACTCAACTTGAGTCTCATCCATACCAATACCAGCTAAAGCAATGGTTGCGGCTACATTGGCATTTGCAGGAAAATTCAAAGCAGCTTCACGAGCTGTGCCTTTGTAAAACACAGTCGCTTCTTTTACGCTGTCTAAGTCAATAAGCTTTTCTGCATAACTACCACGCCAACTATTTGGACTTTTACAGCCTTTATAAGTGACTTTTTCTAAGCCACCTTCTTTCGCTGCCGCAATACCATCAATACCTGCAATTGCACCTGCAAGAAGGTGAAGATGTGCACCTGATTTTTCAGCAGTTTTTTGTAATTTTTCGAAAAATACTGGATCTGCCAATGTACCCACGGAAATTAGACCAATGGTCCAACCACGTTCTAGTACATTCACAGCATGTTCTTTCACCGCAGCCTGACCTGCAACTTCAATGACATAATCAGGTTCACCTAAACAGTCATCGATTCTAGAAATGACTTGCACATCAGCTGCGACCTTTTGCTTAACAACTTCAACACTGCGCTCAGGAACAACTACCCATTTCAATTTAAGATCTTTTGGTAAATGACTACATACTTCATTTGCCATTGCTCCGAATCCAATCATCATTAACTGTTTCATAAGTTCACCTTATAAATGCTTGTTGAAGCCACCAGACACATCAATGGTTGAACCAGTTGTATATGAAGCCAATGGTGAAGCAAGAAATACCAATGCACGAGCTGGCTCTTCTGGCTTGCCTAAACGAGCCATTGGAATACCGCGATTTTTCGCTATGTTGCCAATCCACTCTTCCCATGTTTGATTTTGGTCAGAACGGTCTGCAAAACGACGTTTCCACTGGGCTGATTCCACCATGCCTAATAAGATCGAGTTCACGCGGATGTTATATTGAGAAAACTCATGTGCCATTGAATGTGTAAGGTTCAATAACGCAGCACGTGCTGATGATGTTGCAATCATGTGAGGTTCAGGTTGCAATGCAAGTAGTGAGTTTACATTCGTAATTGAACCGTAATCTGAAACTTTTAATGCAGGTAAAAATGCTTTAATTGGGTTTAAAACACTGAAGTATTTCAATTCAATTTCATTTAACCAATCTTGGTCTTCTGTATTGTCAAAATTAGAAACACGACCTTGTCCTGCGTTGTTAATTAAAATATCGACACCACCAAATTCTCCTTGAACTTGGTGCGCAAATTTTTCTACATCTGCTTTATCTAAAACATTACATGTTGCTGTTACCACTTTTGCATTTGGATAACGCGATAAAATAAATTCTTTTGACTCTGCTAGGCGTTGTTCATTACGACCACACCAAGCAACACTTGCACCCTCTGAAACTAGAAGCTCAACAGTCGCAAGCCCAATACCAGACGAGCCACCGGTAACTACTGCATTCTTTCCATTCAATTGGAAGCTCATTTCCCTATCTCACATCAGTGCCTAATTAAGCGACAATAAAATTTGGTTGAATTGCGCTGCTTGGTCCAAATAACTTAAATGACCTGCATCTACAATTTCATAGCATTGCTTCAGCTGAAACTGATCTACTAATGCTTGAATATCTTGTGGAGGCGTAATGCCATCCGCCATTCCTTTTACGACATGAATGTCTTGTGCTGGACTTAAATAGCTTTGAATCGCGTCATATGCCAGTAGATACGATGCATCTGTAAAACCCTCTAAATGAATGTTTTGCATCACGGCTTCAATCAGCACCAAAGCATCTACCGATGCATGTGCAACCAAGTGTGGCCCACGCGATTGCGCCATGCCAGAAGCACCTAAGCTCTGCAACATTTTTGGACGCTTTTCAAAAACATCCTGCTGTTTTTGTGCATCACAACCTTTGTAGCCCTGCGCCACATTGGCAATGACCAACACATCTACAGCATCTGGATATAATGCGTTGAATGCAGCGGCCTGCATTGCGCCCAATGAGTGTCCAACCAAAATAACTTTGTTTAGACTTAAGCTATCCAACATTCCTTTTAAACGTCGTGCGTAATCTTCTGCATTTGGATATGCCGCCGCTAAACGGTCAGACTGACCATAACCCGGTGCATCCCATGCGATCACATGAAAATGATGACTTAAACCTTGTAGCTGCTTGACCCAAGAACCCGAACCAGAGCTAATACCATGTAGCAATACCAAGGCTTTGCCCATACCCGCTTCACGGTAAGATTGCTGCACACCATCAAACTGAACGGTTTTCAATTTAAACTGAGCCAACTGATCAATTAAAGTCATCACTTCACTTCCTTAAAAATTAACGCTTAATTTGTGAAAGCGGGTGTTCAGGCGGATAGTTCGGAATGGTTGGTTTACCCGTTCCCAGCATCACGCACATCAAGGCATCTTCTGTACCTGGGTTGAATAAGCCGCGGTAGATTCCTGGCGGAATTGAAATCAAATCACGCTCCTTTAAGCGAGTCGAAAATTTCTCACCTTCGTGCTCAATAAACAAATCAATTTCACCGCGCAACATGAAAAACACTTCCTCAACGTCATGGTGTATATGCAGCGGGCCTTCACATTGCGGCGGCAAAACCATAGTAGAAAACGTAAAGTTTTCAGCGGGCACGGTATTGCTATCATTGGCTACGCCTGTTGCACCTGTACCCATGTAACGCATTTGCGCACGGCGGTATTTTGGATCGTAATCTGCTTGAAACTTCAAGGCATCAAAGTCATATTTACGAGTTTCAAAACGTGCAATACGTCCGCCAATCCAGTCTTCAAGTGACTGCTCTGCTGGCTGTGTCCAAGATTCAAATTGTTGTACCGACATGACTTTCTCCTTTTTCAGCTCTATGCAATTTCACAAAAAGTGGAGCTGTATCTCATCTAGTTTGGATATTGACCATCACATAGCCATTACTTGCTACATGACGGCATAAATAGTTGTGAATGATTAATAACGTTTCAGTAGTGGCAACAAGAAGAACGCCCCAATCACAGCAACGGCTGCCAAGAAGGTAATACCAATGTTGAAGCTGCCAGTTTGCATGACTATTGCACCAATAATGACTGGAGCTGCAGCGCTAGCGAAGTTGCCAACACCATTGAAAATTCCGCCTGCGGTTGCGCCAACATCTGCAGACGTAATGCGCGCTAGCAAAGCAAATACTGCCGCAACACCGAAGCCCCAAGCCATTGCGCTTAAAGACATAGCTAAAATGACTAGCATTGGATTAGTTGCAATGACCATCAGGTACATGAAAATACCTGCAATCAATAAACCACCACTGACTTGAACCGATCGCTTACCCAGTTTGTCTGAAAGAAACGCGCCAACCACTTCACCAATCAGCATGGCAATAAATGGGAAGCTGGAATAAACGCCGAATTCTTTTAAATTGAAGCCTTTATCTTGAATCAGGTACGAAGGCACCCAGCTGTTGAGACCCCAAAGGTAGGTCATTAATGCAATGTTAAAGATGCACAGCAGCCAAAATGATCCATTGCTCAGCAAAGTTTTTGTGTTGTTTAAATGCGTACTGAAATTGACACGCTTGCCCATACCTTTCAAATCAACAGTACGCTTCAGCTGCAGATTGCGGAGGCCATAAACGATCAGCATCAGTACCACAAAGGTCATTGCACCCATTACAAAGAAGGTGGTATGCCAGTCATAATGCGCCAGAACAAATGCAGTGATTGGGAACCCCAAGAAAGCGCCAACCGGTGTGCCTAAAAGAAACATGGTGGATGCACGCGCTTGCTGGCGGTCTGTATAAGTTTGTTTCACAATGGTATAAGCCAAGGCGAATAGAGGTCCTTCTGCTAACCCTAGCAAGACACGAAGCGTCATCATCATGGCGTAATCTGTGGTAAAACCCATCAGAATCATCAATACGCCCCAAGAAGTTACGCTCCAGAACAGCATTTTTTTTGGGCAGAAAATATCACCCAAAAAGCTAAGGAACATTGATGAGAAACCGTAGGCCAATAGGAAACTGGTCATCAACCAACCGAGTTTGGCCTTATCCTGCCCTATACCCATTGCCTGCTGAAAAGTTGCATCAGAAAACAATACAGCAATACTGATTTTGTCAAAGAAAGCCAGCACGACGCAGATCATTAAAATGATTGCAGGTGTCCAATGCTTGATCCCTGTTTTTGCATCATAATCCATGGTAAATCCTTTAATTCATGGGCTAATATTTGGTTTGAGCGCTTATTACTTCAGTTTCATTAAATTGAAGTCTGGATCTTTCAGCTGTGTAGAATCCAATTCACGCTGGCTGGCCATCCATCGTTTTGCCAATTTCACCAATTTCGAATCATTTACTGCAATTACGTTCAGCAGTAGCTGCTGTTCATCTAAATAAAAAAATGTAATTTGCGTATCTGACGTTTTACGAATGATCACCTGATGCGTTTTTTCAGGCTGATAAGTCCCTAAAATTTGAATGTTGCATTGGTACTGATCAGACCATAACCAAGGAATATCTTGATATGCTGTCATTTCACCCAGCATTGACTTTGCAGCAGCAATAGCCTGATTCTGTGCATTTGCCCAAGACTGAATGCAGTAACCCAAGCCTGGGTGAATTGCGACATCACCTGCTGCATAAATATGTGCATCTGAGGTCTGACCAAATTCATTCACCACAATGCCATCTTTGACCTCAAGCTCTGCTTGCGATGCCAACTCTTTGGCAATTTCCGCCCCAGCCCCTACTACTACGCAGTCAAACTGCTTGAGCTTAATATTTGCATCAAAAACTTCTATTTTTTGATCGGCGGTTTCAATCAAATGTAATTTTGTTGCATTCAAATGAATTTCAGTACCTGCATCTTCATGCAACTGCTTTAAAAAATCAGAAACTTCAGGACTCACACTGCGCGCGCATAAGCGAGAACCATATTCAAAAATTTCGACATTCTTGCCTTGCTTACGCGCTGTCGCTGCAATTTCTAAACCAATCCAGCCGCCGCCAATAATCGCAATATGTTCTGAAGATTTTAATTTTTCCGCCAATTTTTGGCAGTCTTTAATATCGCGCATGGTGCACACATTGTGCATGCTTGACCAAGCAGAAACAGGAACCCGTGCACGGCTGCCAGTGGCAATCAACAGCTTGTCATAAGCTAAAACTTTACCGCTTTCTAAATGTACCGTTTTATCCGCTTTATCCAGTTTTACCGCGTGGTCTGGCTTATGCCAAGTCACAGAAAAATCATTCACCTGATCTGCTGAAAACAGATTTAAGCTTTCAATTTCTGCTTCTTGCGACAGCACTTGTTTAGACAGTGGCGGGCGTTCATAGAAGACTTGATCTTCGTTAGACACCACATGTATTTCTCCGCCAAAACCTTGACCGCGCAAAGTGTGGACTGCCCATCCAGCTGCTTGACCGGCGCCTACAATCACTATCCTGTTCATGCTGATCTCCTTATCATCATTCACTGTTAAGCGGGTTTGACTTGACGACGGGTTTCATGGTCTAAACCGCCTTCAATCGCCCATTCAGTAAATAACGCTAAGCTATGTTCTTCTTCGCGCGGCTGCCATTCTTCAGTCAAATAATCATCATTGGTGTAGTATTCAAAAGCACCACCTAATGGAGAGTTGACATACCAGAAATAAGCCGATGAAATCGGGTGACGGCCTGGACCAATAAAGGTCGGCCAATCTTGACGGTTCATGCTTAAACCACCACCAATGACTTCATGAATATCGCGTACCACAAATGCCACATGGTTTAGCCCTGCTGGCTTATTGGGAATCGACAGCAGAAATAGATCATGATGGAAACCTTCACCACGACAGCGTAAGAATGCACCGCGCTTGCGGTAAGCATCCGACAAATAAAAGCCGACTTTTTCAATATAAAAAGCTTGAGTAGTTTCCAAATCTGGCGTAAAAAACACCACATGGCCAATATCTACAGGTTCTGCTTTTTCATAAACGGGACTGGCTGCATTGACTCGCTGTACATTGCCAAACTGATTGATGCCTTCAGTTTTCGCTACTGGCAGTTCATACGTAATGCTTTTTTCAAATACAATAGTCATGCCATTCGGGTCACGGCATTGCACATGCGACGCCGAGCTTATAAAACCCGGTTCATCAGCTAAACTGGTTTTTAACTTTTCAAAATCCTGTTCATTTTCAACACCCCATGTTACTTCACGCAGTGTTGAGCCTGCTTCAATCGCTTTTGGTAAACGCTCATCAGCAATATCGAATAAATAAATTTTGCTGCCGTTTTGGGTTTGATATAAATCTGTACCATCAATATCTGACTCAACAGCTTTCAAGCCAAAATCAGCTAAAAATGTATTCGCTTCTTGGCGGTCTTCGACACCAAATTTTAGGACTTCAATTCCTGTAATCATGTTGTGTTCCTTAATTAAATACAAAACCGCCATTTACAGGAATATTCTGGCCCGTCACAAAAGAAGACATATCTGAAAGCAGATAAATCGCTGTGCCGTTCACATCCTGCGGAAGTTGCTGACGTTGTATGGCTCTTCCATTGACATACAAATCATGACGCGACTGCGGTACATATTCGGTCGCTTCAACCAAAGTCAGGCCTGGACTAATAGTGTTGACACAAATATTGTCTGTACCTAGCTCACTGGCCATTGAACGTGTCATAGAGAGAATTGCACCCTTACTTGCCACATAAGCCATCAATTTCGGTGCACCCCATAATGCTGTGTCAGAGGCAATATTAATAATTTTGCCCTGACCTGAAGCCTTTAAATGTGGTACACAGGCTTGTGAAACTAGCCACGTGCCTTTCACATTGACCGTCATGACACGGTCCCAAAGTGCTTCGTCATATTCCATCATGTCTGCACCGCCAACACCTGTTGCCAGTGCTGCGCAGTTAATCAACCCATCCAACCCGCCTAAAATATCTATTGCTGCTTTTACTGCCTGCTGGATGGATTGTTTTTGACTTAAATCAATACTAACTGCAGATACATTCAAACCAGCTTTAGCCAGTTTTTCGGCTTCTTCTTGTACTAAATCTGCCAAAATATCTGCCATCACAACAGATGCGCCCGCTTCTGCAGCAGCTTGAGCAAAATCACGTCCTAAACCACGCGCCGCACCTGTTACAAGAATGCGTTTGTCTGCTAAAATCTGCAGGCTAGCCATTGGCAACTTCCTTAATTTCAATACGATTTTCAGGTTGAGAACCTTGAAGTGCTGCAAACTTTTTAAGTTGCTTCTCTGCTTCTTTTTTCATTAAACGGCGTAAACGTGATAAGCCCACATCATGCTGATAAAGGAATTCGTGTTTACGTGCATTTGGCGCAAGGTTTTCTAATATAATGCGGTCTTGCTCTAATACATCCCAATGCAATTGTTCTAAGTAATTACGATACAAGAAGCGCCAAACATTACGTTGCCAACCTGAAACTTTACGGCAGCGCCAGAAGAACACACGTGTATTGTTTTCATCAATTGGTGTTGCAAAACCAACAATCCAAAATTCACCGCCTGGACCAAATGACTGACGGTATGGAATCGATAAACGTAACCAAGCTGCACCTGTTTGACCGTATTCAACCCAGTCAAAATTCACACCTGTTTGACCTTCTTTTTCAAAAACAAAACCATCTTTCGTTGAACGGTGTTTCATTTCCGCTGTTTTTTCACCATCAGCCATTGAATGTGATGTGCAATGTAAATAAGTCCCATGCATTGGATCCATTACATTATCTACTGCATATTGATGGTTAACTTTCCAGTCTGCCATGCAAAGAAATGCACTCCATTCTTCGCTTGCAAGTTGATCTGGAAGTACTAATTCAGCAGGTTGTTCCGCATCATTAATACCAAACCAAATAAAAATTGCATCGTGCAATTCTTGAACTTGGTAAGACTTTACGCAATCACTGCCTTTTAATGGACAGTCATGTACGGCAGGTACATCTTCAACAACGCCGTCATGACGTACTTCAACCCCGTGGTACCAACATGCAATACGGTTACCTAAGTTCCAACCTAAAGATAAACGTGCACCACGGTGTGGACAGCGGTCTTCCAATGCATGAACTTGACCTTTATCATCACGCCATACAACAATATTTTCGCCTAAACGTGTAATACCAACAGGGTTAGAACCCACTTCCCAACTTGCCAATACTGGATACCATTGGTCACGCAAACCTAGGTCTAAATATTGTTCAACATTCATTTCTGCAATAGTCATCATGATGTCCTTATCTGTTAATAACCTAAACGTTGCATTTCAGTGGAAAAGCTTACAACTGACCATAGATCGCCAGATTCATCTCTAAACCCTTGATCATTTAATGCATTCACTAAGTCATCTAATTCAGTTACACCATTACTAAAAGCAGTAATTAAATGCTGAACAAGATCTTGCTCATATACGCTTGGTGCTTTGTAACGGTTTTGCCAAACCAAGTGCTCTACTTGACCTGGAATTTGAATATTATTAATACCTGCATCGCTTGAAGGTGTTGAATTAATCCATCTCGCTAGCTTTTCGTTATATTGCTTCATTTGACTTCTTCCCTAATCATTTATTCTTAAAGCTGAATTTGAATTTCTTCGTTTTCAACTCTTACGGGATATGTACATAAATCACGACAGCCAGGACCACTTTCCAAAGCCCCCGTTTCTAAATTGAAAATCGCTTCATGGAGTGGACATTCAACTGTGAATCCCTCAATGAAGCCTTCAGTCAGCAACGCATATGCATGAGGGCAAATATTTTCAACAGCGAAATAATTTTCCTCAATAACAAAGACACCAATTTTTTTATCTTCGATTTCAATCGCTTTAGGTTCCTCTTCAGCGACTTCGTTTACGTTGCAAATCGATATCCAGTTCATGTGCTCATCTTCCATGTTTTATATTTAAAACAATATTGATAGAATAAGCTTTCCTTAAATTAAATGTCAATTTTTATATAAATATATTTATCAGTTACTTATTCAAAATTCACATTTTGAAATGTTTTATTTACAAAAATAAGTTTTATATACAAACATTGTGATATTGAAAATAGACAGTTAGAATGAAGACTAGATATTCCTGTTTTTGAGGAATTTTTTTAATGAATACGGGTCAAGTTGGCAATGAATTCAATAAGTAAAGATGGCCTTTTAGAGCATGAAACTGAATCTAATAATGATGAGCGTTATTTAGTGCCAGGTTTGGTACGTGGCTTAGCAATATTAAAATTATTTGATCAGAATCATCAGGAAATGACAATTTCTGAAATTGCAGAAAAATTAGATGTAAATCGTTCAAGTGCTTTTCGCTTAATTCACACTTTAGAATATTGTGGCTACTTAAAAAAAATGTCGCAAAAAAACTATGCCCTAGATAGCAATGTGATGGAGCTTGGCTTTAATAGTTTATCTAAATCATCAATGATTGATTTAGCTTCCCCAATCATGCGCGAACTACGTGATAAAATTAAAATTGCGGTACATCTTTCTATCTTGGAAGGTACTGATATCGTCTTTATCAGTAATGCACAATCTATTGGATCATTTACCAGTAATGTTCATATCGGAACGCGATGGCATGCACATGCAACAGTGATTGGCCAATTGGTCCTATCCCGATTATCTGAATCTGAGGTTATAAAGCGCTATGAAAACTTTACAGACTGGAAAGTTTATTCTGAGCGTACCCCCCATGATATTGATTCGCTATTAGCACGGCTGAAAGAAGTTCGTGAACAGGAATTTATGATTAGTTGGGGACACTTTAATACTGATATGGCTGCATGTGCTGTACCCATTTACAGTCAGTCCACACAAGAAATGGCTGCAGTATTATCAGTCAGTTGTCCTTTAAGTACCTATACAGAAGATGCTTTTAGAACTGACGTGGCTCGAACAGTTATCGCATATGCTGAAAAAATTTCTAAATTTATCTATATTTAAAATGAAAGCAACAACTTACATTTCATTAAGTTGTTGCTTTCATAAATAATAATATTGAGATGTTCTACAATCGAATCAGGCGTCATTCGCATCTCGATGGGATGAGCCCAGAAGCCTTTGAGGCAGCTTCAAAATGAGGCTGTCTCATGTCTAGGATACTGGGAGCAGTCCAGCTTGTCCTTTACGTAGTGCACGCATGACTTCAATACCTTTTCGCTTATCATCAATGACTATTTGCAACAGTGCCGTTTTTTAAATGCTATCTATCTTACCTAAATGATAATCTAGCTTAATTGATAGATACCTTAAATAAACTCTATGTTAAGGTCGCCATATTTTTCAAAACTAGCTGTATAGCTCATTGGCTTGTTAACGACAGACATAGGGCCAAGCGCTCCAGTCAATATGACTTCACCTGCTTTAAGGGGCATATCCATCTTTGCCATAGTCTGTGCTAGCCATCGAGTTGCGATCAATGGGTTTCCTAGGCAATTTCTACCAATACCTTGAGAAACTTCCTCACCATTCGCGAGTAACTTCATTTTGGCATTTAACAAGTCTATTTCTGACAATTGATATGGGGTTTGTCCTAATACGACGAGTGCTGATGATGCATTATCAGCAATAGTATCTTCTATACGAATATCCCACCCCTGTATTCGGCTATCTACAACTTCAATAGCGATGAGCACATAATCAATAGCAGCCATTACTTCGATCATTGTCATATCTTTATGGGGCAAATCATGCTTTAGAACCAATGCCAGTTCTACCTCAACTTTAGGCTGTATCAAGGAATTAAGCGCTATCGTTTCCCCTTCCATCACAAGCATATTTGAGTAAATATTACCAAAATCTGGCTGATCTACGCCTAGTTGCTTTTGAACAGCATTAGAAGTAAGTCCAATTTTTCGACCAACAATTCTATTTCCCAAAGATAAATATCGTTTTGTATTTATTGACTGAATTTCGTAAGCTTCTTCGACTGTTAAAGGTACATCAAATAATTCACGTATTGGTTTGCATGGAGATTTGGTTTCTTCTGCTTTCCATAATAAGTCTGCTGCATTTTGAAATAAATTCTGTTTCATAAACATTCCATGGATTTTGAATATAGCGGAGTTTAATAAAGTGAACTGTCTAATTTATCATTGAAAACGAAAACACATTTATCACTGATCAACCTATTCTTTTTAATATGAAGAGTATTATCAAATAATCATGAAACTATATTTAACAATTTAAATATCCAATATTTTAAAATTAAAAATATAAATTTATAGACATTTAGAACCATTTATATAAAAACATGAATTCATGTTTTTATATAAATATTCGGTACCACATTAACTGGCATTTTTATGTTTCACCATCGTCAGTGCTAAATCTTCAATCATATCTTCTTGACCACCCACGGTACCTCTTTTGCCCAATTCAACAAGTAATTCACGTGCTGAAATACCGTACTTCTGTTCTGCTCGCTTTGCGAACAATAAAAATGAAGAGTACACACCCGCATAACCTAGCGTTAGTGAATTACGATCAATTCGAATTGGAGAATCTAGCATTGGAACAACTAGATCTTCCGCTACATCCATGATTTTAAATAAGTCTATACCGTGATTTACTCCCATACGCGTAAGTACAGCAACAAATACCTCTAGTGGTGTATTTCCTGCACCAGCACCTAGCCCAGCTACAGATCCATCAATACGATTAGCGCCTGCTTCTAGAGCAGTTAGAGAGTTGGCAATGCTCATTCCTAAATTATGATGGCCATGAAAACCAAGTTCTGTCTCTGGCTTTAAAGCATCTCTAAGGCTACTCATTTTGTTGTGTACTTCTTGGGGAAGCATATAACCTGCTGAGTCTGTACAATAAATACAATTCGCACCATAGCTTTCCATAAGTAGCGCTTGCTCAACCAATTTTTCACGATCAGCCATGTGTGCCATCATTAAAAATCCAACAGTATCCAGCCCTAATTCAGCAGCTTTGGTGATATGTTGTTGAGAAACATCAGCCTCCGTACAATGAGTCGCAACTCGTATACAAGAAACGCCTAGCTCCTTCGCCATGATTAAATGATCCGTCGTGCCAATCCCCGGCAAAAGCAAAGCTGATACTTTTGCCTGTTTCATTTCTGGAATGACTGCTGACAAATATTCTTCATCCGAATGCGCTGGTCGTCCATAATTCAGTGAGGCGCCACCCAGACCGTCACCATGGGTGACTTCGATCAATGGAATTCCCGCATCATCTAGACCTTTGGCAACACTCACCATCTGCTCAAGAGAAATCTGATGTTGCTTGGCGTGCATGCCATCACGCAGACTCATATCGTGTAACTTCACTTTTTTATTTTTTAAATCCATTTCTACATCCTTATCCGCATACAAATATTTGATTTTCTCAGGCTGTTGGTAATGCTAAACGCTCTTTATAATATTCCTCTGCAAACATTTCAGCCGTGCGTAATGCTGCTGCCGTCATAATATCGAGGTTACCTGCATACTCTGGTAAGAAATCGCCTAGACCTTTCACCTCAACAAAAATAGAGACCTTATTCCCATCGAAGATCGGACCATTGACTAAGGTATAGCCAGGAACATACTTTTGAACTTCTGCAACCATCTCTTTAACTGAGGCGATAATGGCATCTTGGTCAGGTGTAGATTCGGTTAAGCAATGAATGGTGTCACGCATGATCAGTGGAGGTTCTGCAGGGTTAATAATAATAATCGCCTTGCCCTGCTTGGCACCGCCTACTTGTTTTACAGCATCGGCCGTTGTACGGGTAAATTCATCGATGTTAGAACGTGTGCCCGGCCCGACAGATTTGGATGAAACCGTTGCGATGATTTCACCGTATTCAACTGGCTGTACACGGCTAATGGCAGCAACCATCGGCACGGTCGCCTGTCCGCCACAAGTCACCATATTGACATTCATTTCTAGTGTTTCTGTGTGCTTTTTCAGGTTGACCGGTGGAATACAAAATGGCCCAATTGCGGCTGGGGTTAAGTCGATCATCAACACACCTAGCCCGTTTAGCTTACGACTATTTTCCGCATGGACATAAGCCGATGTTGCATCAAAAGCGATTCGGATATCATCTTCTTTGACGTTTTCCAATATGCCATCGACACCGCTTGCGCAGACTTTGATGCCCATTTCCACAGCACGTTTCAGACCTTCAGATTCAGGATCAATGCCGACCATCCAGACGGGTTCGACCCATTCCGAACGTTTCATTTTCATCAGCAAGTCGGTACCAATATTTCCTGGACCAATAATCACAGCTTTTAATTTCTTATTCATACGAACCAATGCTCCTGATTTAACACTTATCTATTTTTCTATTGTCTAGAAATCTACTTTACAGCCTAATTTTTTTGGAGATTGGCAATCTATATCCCGATTACCAATCTCATTCAATATTTTGCTGATTAAAATGCTTTAGTTAATGAAACACGTAGTACGTTGCCTTCTAAGGTGTTTTTATTGGAAAATTCTTGATAGGCTGCGATGTCGCCACCGAGCTTATATTTTGGTGAAAAATAACTTAGAGAGGCACCTAACGCATTTTTACGTTCATTACCATCGTCGGTTTCAAAGGTGTTATAGCCAGTCAACCCAAGACTGTACAAGCCATAATCTTTACCTAGACCCCACTCGACAATGACTTCGTCGTGTAGCCCGCTGCCATTTGGCATGCTATAACGTCCGAGTGCGCTAAAAGTAATATCGCCTTTTTGATTGAGTTTTGCATTCCCCCCAAGACTAAGCATGACGGAATCAAAGCCCTTTCCTGGACTGGCGGGCTTGTCTTTGTTGTATTTTCCAGTGTCGGCCCAATAACCGGTTCCAGCGGTGATGTCCCATCTGTCACTATGCCAACCTAAAATACCACCCACATATAAATCGCCAATCCCGGTTTGTTTATCGATACTTTGACCATCGACTTTTAAGTCAGTGCGCATCATCGGTAAAACAGTTTCAAAGGCTAAATTGGCACCCAATATTTCTTGTGAAGTTACCCATGCAAAGCGATGCGCAAGTGCATTTACTGTCAGGTCGATATGTGCATCATCGGCCTGATAATTGATATAGTAACCTTTGTAATAAACACCCGATGGAGGTAAGACACTGCCTCGAACACCTTCCATACCCGGTACATAATGAGAATCTGAAGCCTGAGATGAAACAGATATGCAAGAGAATAAAAAAGCCAATGCGAGTTTGTTTAAACTAATATTCATATAACATCCTTGTTGGTAATTTTAGAAATTACTGACTGATATACTTATCCAGAATTTGTAACGTGGAAGATTTAAATCCTGTGTTTAAAAATTACTTCCACATCACAGTGTTTATGTTGTAAATAGACTTATGCCTCGGCTCGCTCTGCACCAATCATGATCACCAGTAATCTCACTGGTTTGCCACTGTCGTTGACCCAAGCGTGTCGAGTACCGTTTTGCACCATGATATCTCCAACATTCAACTCTTTACTGTCTTCATCCAGTAGCAGATTGACTGTACCTTCTAAAATGACTACATAATCAATGGTATTAGTTAAGTGATAACCCGGTGGTTCAGGCTCAAAGGTTTCTGCCAATCCCGGCAGGCGCGCAAAAGTTTCCTGAATCAGTTTGTCCAGATCAACCGGTGCAGGTGCATCGGCTTGAGCCGATGGGAAAGTGACAATCATCGCAGAAGTTCCTGCGACTTCAGGCAAAATGGTGCTTTGATCAACTTCTGGCGTTTTAAATGTGCCACCGACTGTGGTTTTTGCTGAAGTCCGCCAGAATACTTCCACGCTAAAGCCTGGTTGATATTCAAAATAATTCTCAACCTGAATCGGTGTTTCTGAAATGATTTGTGATTTATTGCTCAGGTTATTCCCCGTCACTAAGACCCGATAATTGCTCATGTTTAATTCCTTTTAAATGAGATGCTGAAAATTTTTATGCTTCGTGAGCGATATAAAAATTTCTAAATCCGTTGCCTTGAGACTCGATATCTGTCAATGCTTCGTTAATTGCTTCGAGTGGATAAGCATGTTCCTCAAGCAACGAAAAATCTAAAACACCAGACTCAAATAATTTTGCAATTTCATTTCCTTCTGCTGGGGTGAACCATAACGAACCAATGTACTGCAATTGCGCGCACATAAACGGATGCGGATCAATCGGGATCGGCCCCGCGACACCACCGATCTGAATAATTCGACCACCATGAGCGACAGCTTGTATACCATCTGTGGCCAACTCAGTAGGGGCTTTTGCACCAAGTGTATCGATCATGACATCTATGCCGTCAGGCAAATAACTACGCACCTGTACATGGATTGCTTCCTCACCTATCTGGACTGGAATAATGCGTTTGCTATCTAATGTTTGCAGACGCTGTAATGCCTCTGAATCACGTGCTGCGACAAAGATTTTTGCTGCACCAAATGCTAGTGCCAGTAAGGTGGCATTTACTCCCAAAGTACCGCTCGCACCTAAAATCAGGATACTTTGTGACGGTCTTAATTGTGATTTACGAATCGCTGAATATGCTGTGCCCAAATATCCAAGTCGAGCCGCTGTAGCAAAACTTAAATTATCTGGTAGTTTGATTAAGCTGCTGATCGGTGCAGTCATATATTGACCATAACCTGCGTATGGATAACGCTTAAATACATTGGTTGAGCCAGCACCAAAGCCAAAATACCCCATAAATGTATAGGAATTGCATAAGGTTGCATTCCCTGCGATACAAGACTTACATTCACCGCAGCCAATGCCGGGGTTGATATATACCCGATCACCCTTTTGATAGGTAGTCACGTTCGAACCCACCGCAGTCACCACGCCAGCCGAATCTAATCCAAAAATTGCTGGCAATTCTGGTAGCGGTAAAAATGGATACCATTCAGGGAAATAGGTGGTCACATTTTTTAGATTTGGAATAATCCCGCTGCTTTTGACTTGAACCAGTACATCATTAGGCCCCGGTTCAGGAATGGGTAATTCATCTATGGTAAATTGTCCACCGATTGTATGTAATCGCGCTGCTCTCATCATGCTCACGACTGATCCTTTATTTATCAATACATTGATTCCATTCATTTTATTTTTTTGATTTTGAATAAAAAGCCAGTACCGATCTACGATACTGGCTATCATTTTAGTCTTCTTTAAATTGTCGAACTTTGTAGCCCGGGCGATGTCCATCAGCAGTATCTTTAAAGATCAAACTGGTATTTTTAGATGCACCTGCTACACCACGTGCTGGTTTGGCAATACCACGATTCCAGCGCGATGCCAGTTTACGCCAAGTGATTGGCGAAACATCGGTCGCCATCAACTGCTCATCTTGCCAGCCGGTACCATCGATATAGAAGTTTTGCATTGCTTCACGCGCATGTAGATCGCAGTCATTGAAGCCATGTAGACATAATGGTTTGTAAACCAAGTCAAAACGTTTCTTAAAGCGCTTACGTTCTTCAGGGGTATTACATACTTTGACCAAAACTTCCCAATATTCATGAGTATCATCAGTAATCGGAACATACCATTCATACTGTACAACATGTTCTTCAGGCCAGTTTTCAACCATTAATACACCCGGTAATACCACCGATGTACGATAGAAACGCCCTTTCAAACCTTCAACTTTTACATTGAGTTCTTTGTTTTCTAGGACCGGTTCCCACTTATCTGTAAACATCCATTGCATCTGACCTTTTGGTCCATTTTCATCTTCAACCACCGTGACTGCGTCATCAGAAGTCGGTACGATACCTAAAGGAAGTGTCCAATCCATTGCATGTACAATTGTATTGTCTGCGTGTACAAGAATATGACCATTGTCGAAACCATTTTCACATGCAATACGCCAGTCACCAAAACCAGTACGATGCATACCTAGAATCAGTGCATTATCATCAAGTACGCTTGGTGAATCCGGCCATAATGGGTGTGGAAAATTGTCGTTATTTTCAGGGAAGCGGAATGGTAAGTCATGTGATAGTGGTGGAACATTTTCTAGTGGAAAATCATCATCACGAACAAACACAAAGATCATGCCATTTACTTCATGGACCGGATAAGTAGTAATGCCTGTTGTACCGATGATCTTATCGTTAGGATTTCCTACAATCGTGGTCAAATCACCACTTTTTAAGTCAAAAGTAAATCCATGATACCAACAAGAAATGGTTTCTTTGTTAAAACACATTGGCTTTTCAGATAAACGTACACCCCGGTGTGCACATTGATCTTTAAGCGCAAAAACTTCGCCATTTACACGGCGTAGCACAATAGGAATGCCACAAATTTGCATACCCTCAACTTGGTCTTCTACAAGTTCTTCAGTGAATAATGCTGGATACCAGTGGTTAATAAATCCCCAAGCAGCATCTTTATAAGGTTGGTATTGGCTCTGTGTTTTGGCATCATTGGTACGGGCTTCACTAATCCCTTTTTGTACTACACGGCGTCGAATGATTTGTTCTTCAGACATTTTTAAAATTCCTTTTTAAATTAATCGCACTGTATCTCAGGAACTTCATCTTATTTCATCTAAAAACGCTCACCGCTCCGAATAATGCTAAAATTATCCATGGAATGCATGAATATTCTGCAAGACATAAAAAGAGTAATTTATACTGAAAATAACTTTTTAGAGATAATTTATTCTTCACTTTTTAAGTGAGAAAATTGCGTCAACCTAATTTGATAGAATTTTATTTTTATAATAAATATATTTATTTAAAAAAATTTTATATTTTGAATGGATAACATACAAAAAATACCTTTAATAAATTAAAGGTATCTTAAAAAAATTGTAATAATGATTTTAATTAATGAATACCGTTTTCAAGAAAATCGAGCGTCATACGATTAAACTTATCCGCATACTCCCATTGTGCCCAGTGACCACATCGATTGAATACATGTAACTCTGCACGCTGTAAACCACTTAATAAAATTAGGCCTGTATCCATAGGTACAAATCGGTCTTCACGCCCCCAAATAATCAATGTCTCATTGGCAATTTCATTTAGACGATGACTCACGTCAGGAAATTGCTTAGGATTTACTTTGAAACTATTAACAAAATTTTCAAGATGGTCTTTACGTGCCAGAATACTATTAAAGCGATTCGTGAACATTTCTTCCGTCAAATTGCTTGTGTCATATACGAAAATATTCATCATTTCTTTCAGATTTTCTAGGCTCGGTTCCTGATAAAGCTTGTTTATCCGCTTAATCCCTTCCGCAGGTTTCGGTGTGAAGATCCCCCCCCCACCTGTACCACCACCCATTAAAATCAATTTATCGACCAAGTCGGGATATTCTAAAGTAAATGCAATCACACTATGAGCACCCATCGAGTTGCCGATCAGACTAATTTTGCTTAGGCTCAGTGCATCTACCAACCCTTTCAAAATTCGAGCATTCAAATGAGAGCGTGAACCACGATCATTCAGGACTGTATCGCTTTTACCCCATCCTGGACAATCCATCAAAATCACCCGAAAACCTGTATCGATCAGTGGTTGAATATTGCGATTGAAGTTTGCCCAACCACTCGTACCCGGTCCAGAACCATGTAACATCACCACCACTCGGTCACCTTGCCCAATATCGTTATAATGAATATTGAATGTCGATGCTTCATCCTGAATTGAAATAAACTTGCTGGTTTCTGCTTCAGTCCATTGTTTTGCCATACTTCTATACCCTAATTTTTTTGTGTTTTGAGTTAAATCATCATTTAACAGTGGTAAGTGTGAGTGCGCCATATCCTGCAATCCATTCAGGAATGGGACGATAATAACGCCATTTTTCTTTTGCCCGACCAAATGCTGCCATGGCAGCAGCAGCAGCGACCCAGTTTTTAACCTCGTGCGTCGATTTGCCTGCCAGATCAGAAAGCTCTTGGTTACTCAACGTATCTAATTCACCTAATTGCCCTGTAGCGATCAGATTCAAAAACCACTGATCCCACTCTGAATTTAAGGGATGCAATGTGTTCTGATCACCAACAAAATGGTGTGCTGCGTCAATGACACGTTGAGTCCGTGCTTCTCGTTCATCCGCAGGTAAATTACGTCCACTGCCCAGTAATCTATCTTTGACATGATCATTGGCGCTATGGAGTTCCGGCACTGGTGGCTGATGCGAAAGACCACCAGAACCAATAATCAGTACACGCTTCTCTAATGTGGCAACGAAATCTCCTAAAGCTTTACCAAAAAGTCGTGCTCTTTTAAAAGATGGCAGTGGTGTAGCGACAGAATTAATAAATACAGGAATCACGGGAACCTGATCCAGCCCGCCTAACAAAAACTCTAAAGGCTGTGCAAAACCATGATCGACCTGCATTTTATGAGAAATAGCAACATCAATTCCTTGCTCCAATACATAAGTGGTAGCAGCTTCAGCAAGCTCGGCAGGGACTGACAAATCACCCTTAGCGGAGCCAAAATCTCCAATCGCATGTGCTGCCGTGCCAATACAAAACGATGGCATCATGTCGTAAAAAAAACCGTTATAATGATCCGGTGCAAAGAGCAAAACCAATTCTGGATCAAATTCCTCAATCTCTTTACGCGCATTGGCAATCGTATTTTTGATTTCATCTAGAATGGCTTTTTCTGGATCAAGCAACCCAATCAAGGGCGTATGAGATAAACACTGTAAAAGTGCCTGCATTTCAGGTTACCTCATCGTAAACTTTAAATAGATAATCATTAGCCTATTCTTCAATCTGCAGATACCATTAATTACTGGCAACAAACTGCTCAGCGAAAATATTCTCTGGTTTAACACCTAACTCTAATAAACGAGTAGTTGCAGCATTGATCATCGGCTGCGGACCACAAAGATAAGCAACTGTGTTGGAATCGGTTATATCAGCTTCACTCAAGGCACTCACCGGACTTCCGGCATGATGACCTTCTTGGGCTTCTCGATCTACGCAGATTCTTGCTTCTAAAGTCGGTAACCACTGGCTCCTTAACGCAATGTCATCCAGGCAAAATAGTGCTTCAGGTGTGGCACAGCCGAAATTGAGTAGCATTTTAGGTTTGACACCACTACTTTGACGCAAGGTATCAATGATCGATAAAATCGGGGCTAAACCAGTACCACCAGCGATAAAGATATGCTTGGCACGCTTATGTTCTTCGCGTAGGAAAAATGAGCCATAAGGACCTGATAACGTTAATACATCATCGACCTTGGCATGTTCTGTCAAATACGTGGACATCTGCCCATCCGGGATCAGGCGGATGAGAAACTCAAGTTCCGGGATAGATTTGTTGGTACTGGATGGAGAATAACTGCGTAATACACCAACACCAGGGATGCTAATCTGCATAAATTGACCTGGACGAAATTGCAGATAATATCCTTCTGCTAACTCTACTTTTAGGCGTACTGCATTTGCACCAAGATGTTCAATGGAGTTAATAAAAGCTTTGACTTCTTGTGCACTAATCGCGCCAATGTCACTGCCATAATCTAAATCAAAGCTACAATCAGCATCGGCTTTTGAAATACATAATAGACGGTTGCCCAGATTGTATTCACTTGAAAGTAAAGTTGAACTTTTTCCATTTAGCGTACTGGCTTGACCATCTTTTAAGGTACAAATACAGCTGGAACAACTGCCTGAACGACATTGATATAACAAGGGGATATCGTTTTCTAGGGCAGCATCGAGGATGCTAGTATTGGGCTGAACTTCAAATTCTTTGGTTACACCATCGGAGAAGTTCAAGGTAACTTTATGCGTGATGACATGGAGATCCGAATGATTTGATTCGCTTCCAGTAGAGGAAGTAGCAGCCATGTTGTTATAACTCTGGCTATCTTTAAGAAGATTAGGGTTGTGAACACATTCATCCATGAGCATGAATTTAATTCCTTTTAGTTTGCTTTTCACTCCCCCTATAGTGGAAAAATTTCATCCTCAAGCGCGCTCCATCTAGTACCCCTTTTATCCCCAAAGTGCATATAATATTTTAAGATAAACATCTTATAGACAGCATTTCTTCATCAAGTGAATAACAAGTAAAATTCGGTACCATACCCTATGATTAAGCATTTATTTTTAAAAAAGTACACTATTCAGAATCAGAATAACAGACCAGCCATAGACTGAAATAGCGAATCAACTGATTCAACACTTCATATTTAAAAGAAGAATAGATAAATATGAGCACTTCTCAACGAGATAGTGTTTCATACGGAGTTTCTCCAAATCGGTGTTTATAATCTGTTGAAAAATGTCCTAAATGATTGAATCCCCATTTAAATGCGATCGTTGTAACTTTATCCGTACCCAAACTGGCATTTTTTAGATCTTCATAAGCATATTGCAGTCGAATTTCTTTTAAAAAATGCATTGGTGTAGTATTTCTATATTTTTTAAACCCGTTAAATAATGACCGAGCACTTACACCGGCAAATTCTGCCAAATCGTTAATGCTAATCGCTTTTTTTGCATTTTCCTGAATATAATATTCAACTTTCTTCACAAATGCCGGCGCGATTGAAATGCTATCATTATGTATTTCGTGAGAATAGGTATTGAGTTGATAATTTAGCAGCATATTCACTAGATTATTTTCGATTTGGGAGACCATCAAAGGAGAAAGATCGTCTTCATCGGATACAAAATTGGATATCCAGTTCACCATCCGCAACCATTGTATACCAGCTTTGGTATCTACAGACATGGTTGGATCAAATTCGATATTCTTATTTAAAGTCCGGTTTAAAATTTGCTGGCAATTTTTTTCAACCAATTTTTTATCGATACGAATCACTAATTTTTCGGTATCAGGCTGATGGTTAATCACGCTTTTGACATAAGGATTAATAATGCCTATTTCTTTAGGGGTACATAATATCTTGTCTTTGCCTAAAGTAATTCTTTCAAATCCACGTATTGGGATCTGAATCAGAAAAAAATCTTCAAAAACAGCAGGCTGAATGGTGATTTCACCACCATAACTCATTCGACCAACACCAATATTACCAATCTTTCTATAGAAAAATTGCGCATTCAAAGAACTAGCTACACTCTCCACTCTTAAATCATTAGCACATAGCATTTTGGCCCCACTCGAACGAATTTCTTCAATATCACTTGAGTGGCAAACTTCATAATTTGAAAGCACTAATTCAGGGGCTACACCCGTATCAAAACTTAACTTTTGCAATGTTATTACTCCTTGTATATAGACATTACTTTTGTGTGTTCGTCCTGAACACGCTTTTGAATATCTATTTAAGAATTAAGGAGTAATTCTTAAATAGATATCGATCAAGTTTTAAGTTTTTTTTGTAAAATCCACATTGCTAATCCATTGTAAATGACAAAAAGAATTGCCTCACAATGATCACGTGGATGGCTGCCATCAAATCAAACGACGATCAAACCTGCTCAAGTATTAATCATGCAAGTTAGCATCACAATGATCAAAACTATCAGATTTAATATTTTTCAGACCTGACGTCTAAAGGTGAGTTTGGCGACACGTGCTTCAGAAGTCCCTTCTTCAAGTTTAGCTGTCATAAGGGTGAGCACATCGCCTTGTAATTCAGCAAAACGATGTTGAGTGCCACCAATCCAATTTGGGAAAATGCTATATTTCACATGATGAGTAATGGTATTGCCCTCCACATCAAATCCCCCAGCATAAGTCAGATAGCTGTTATACGCTCCTGCTTTTTCTGCATCATCAGCCGACCATTGACCACCGGTAGTAAAGACTTTGCGGTCTTTCTGGCTAATCACACAGGACATGCCATAGTCGCTATACTCAATAAAACCGTCTAACTCAGTACCCATTGGCAAAACAATACGCCCATCGTCATACAGTTGTTCCCAAGACTGTACAGTCCAGCGACCTTTAATCGTGTCTCGATTCATCATCTTTATCCTATTCATTTTAGAAATTCTTACAATTTTTATGTGTATAATTTTATTTATCGGTGAGTACAAAATCCGCCAATAATTGAGTGAACTCTTTGGCCTTTTCAATCTGTACCCAATGACCGCATTCACCAAAGACATGTAATTGTGATTTGCGAATTAAGCGTACCAGACGTTCAGAAACTTCAAGCGGAATAACCAAATCATCACGACCGTGGATAATCAAAGTCTGGTGTGGGAGTGAGCGGATTTCATCCTCCTTTAGTGCCAACATTTCAATACCAGCTTGACGCGGTTCAGGAAAGAGCTGTTCAAAACGCGTTTGAACATCATCTCGGATGCTAGCTTCATAACGCATTCTGACTAAGTCATCAGTAATAATACTGTGATCATAAGCAAACACCTCCATCAAACCACGCATTGCTTCTACAGAAGGCTGGTAACCCCACACTTTGTCTAAACCCGCTGTCAACTCAAAGGATAATCCCGCTGCCCCCATTAATACGAGCTTATTCACTTTATCAGGATGTGTTTTGGCAAATGCTAAAGCTATAGCCCCCCCAAAAGAGTTACCTACAATCGAAACACGTTCGATATTTAATGCATTTATTAGGCCAACCAGTGAATCAACCCACGCAGCTCTGTCTAATTTTTTATTTTTAGGGCATTGACTATAACCAAAACCAAGCATATCAGGTGCAATAACCCGTGCTTGCTTAGACAACTCTGGGATAATGCCACGCCAATTGGCCCAACCTGTTACCCCTGGCCCTGAGCCATGAATTAATAAAATCACATCTCCTTTACCTTGATCGTGGTAGTTAATGATGCAATCATCTACTTGAATACTGTTCGCAATTTCAGGTGATTGTTGTAGCTGAGTATTTAAACTAGACATATGTTTTTAAACCTTCCTTAGTTATTTAAATTTTGAGTTGTTGTCACGACAGGGGCACGCAGACCTTTTTGTGCCAATCGTTTCAATATTTGTCGTGCTTCTTCACGTTTATCATCTGGTAACCAGGTTCTGTCATGCCCCCAAAGGCTCATCCCTTCAAGTTCGGTTGGCTCCCAATCGGGCCCGACTGTACGTGTAGCCCAGCCTAATTCAATCATCCAATCATCTGGGTTTTTTAAATAGAATGAAGTAGCATGATCATTAATATGTCGACCTAGAGTTACACCAATACTCTCAGGATTGGTCAACGCCATATCATAAGCTCGTCCAACATCATCAAAATCATTGTACTCAAGCATTAAATGATAGATCTTCGCTGGGCCACCGGTATGGGCGATTCCAATCGTATGATGTCGCGGATTACAGTGTAGAAATTCAACACGAAACGGCGCGTTGGTGTGATCACTCAGCTTAAAACCGAAGATGTTGCGATAGAGATGACTTAATTGTTCGAAATGTTCTGTAATTAATGCAACATGTCCCAGCCCCATATCTCCTGTTCGAAATCCACCAATCGGGCGACCCGGTACAAATGGAGTATCTGCATCTGCCAGACCATAAGAAACCTCTATGCGCACACCATCTGGGTCATAAAAAAACACCATGCCATCTACACCGCGAAGTAATCGCTCCTGAGCTGTGCCTTCGATTACCACATAGCCTTCGTCTTTCAACTTTTGCGTGATATTTAGAAGCTCAGCTGCATTGGCAACTTCAAAGCCCATACTCATGCTAGTAACTGCTGCTGTTTTCATGATGAGAAAGCGCTGGATTTTTTCATCTACGCGTAAACGAAGACACTGATTTAACTCAACAGTTTCGACCTGCATCCCGATATGATCTCGGGCTTGCGTCGCCCATGCCTCTAAATGAGGCGTTTCTACCACAATGTAACTTAATGCCTGTATCATTCTTATGTCCTTATTAATATTTAAAATGATTATTCTGCTGACATTCCACCATCGATAGAAAGCATCGTTCCAGTGACATAAGATGCCTGATCGGACAACAACCACATCACCGCCGATGTCACTTCATACAGTTGACCAATGCGATGCATAGGCACTCCATCATCGTACATATGGTCATCACCCCCAGTTACCCGATCGTAACCTGGGGTCTTTATTGGACCTGGGCAAATGGCATTTACTCGAATATTTTGTTTGGCATAATCCAAAGCAACTGCACGTGTTGCACCTACAATTCCGTGTTTTGAAGCAATGTATTCCGGTGTATTCGGCATTCCTTTTAACCCAAAAATGGAGGCATTATTCACGATGGATCCACCACCATTTTTAAGCATTGCTGCCGTTTCATATTTCATCAAGTAAAGGACACCTTTTAGATTTACATCTATCGTGTCTGATATATCCTCAATTGATGTTTCATGCATACAACCGAATTCACGTTGAATACCAGAGTTGTTAAAAGCTGCATCCAAGCGACCATAGGTATTGAGAGCGAATTGGACTAAGGTTTCACAATCTTCCGCTTTAGATATATCTGTCACTTGAAATACAGCTTGTCCACCAGTATTCGTAATTTCATCAATAACCGCTTGTCCTAATGCAGGATTGCGGTTACCAATCACAATTTTAGCCCCTGCTCGTGCTAAGGCCAGGCTTAAATCACGTCCCATACCGCTAGCACCACCAGTCACTAATACGACTTTGTCTTTCCATTGACAATCTGTATTCATCGATCCATTTCTATTCATTATTCTTCACTTCTCTGATTAAATTGAATTTTAAGTAACCCTGCTTATGCCCTTGGAATACGGCCAATAATGCTTTCTAATATCTGGCCTATGGCTAGTAATCGACGATCACCTCCCTTTGGACCGTCAAGTTCCATACCCACAGGTAAACCTGTTGAACTCCCTAATCCAACAGGTATTTGAATGCTTGGAATACCTGCACTTGCGGAGGGTTCAGTGTTTTGGATTAATCGTTCAAAATTTGCAGGTTGATAGATATCATCATTGGCTAATGGAGCCACCATTGCAGTGGTTGGAAAAATCAAAGCATCGATGTTGTATTGTGTAAATAATTCCTGATAGCGCTCTCGCAATAATTCACGCCCACCATTTTGAGCAGCTTTATATAATGGTTCTACATCGACCAAACCATCAGCCGTAGGCATTTTTCTTGGAAGTACCCACTCGTCATAAATAGCTCGAACATCTGGACTACAGATTTTTTTGGCTAGATCTTCAATACTTATATTATGATCATAATCACTTAAATATTTGACCATACAATCATAGGCTTCATGAATAACAACAGTGAATCCAACTGGCTCGTTTAATGCCTGAAGGCCTGAATCTTCTATAGTTATAATCGTCACACCATACGATTTGAGCTTATCAATAGTGTTTTGTGCTAACTCTGCCGTATCCGTATCAAGGTTACGCCAAAATTCTTTTGGCAAACCCAGTCTTAATTCATGTGTAACAATCGGCGGCAATTCAAATTCTTCGGTAATGATACTATCGAGTAGGGCTAGATCAGACATAGACAATGCCATTGGCCCGACAGTATCTCGGCTTTCAGCAATAGGTATTAAGCCTTTACTAGAATAACGACCAGCACTAGGACGTAATGCTGCACAACCATTAAGTGCAGGTGGAATACGCATAGATCCGCCAGTGTCTGTACCCAAAGCTCCTAATGCCATTCGTGCACCCAATGCTGCTGCACTACCAGAAGATGAGCCACCTGCAATACGTCTACTATCATATGGGTTACGTACACCCATCCCTGTACCCGTATTATAGGCTTGATTATATCCCGTCGCCCCAAATGCCAATTCATGCATATTCGTCTTACCAATAATAATGGCACCTGCATCACGTAGCTTAGCAACTGTTGGAGCATCTTCGCTTGGAATATAATCTGAAAAGGCAGGTGTACCCGCTGTAGAACGTAAACCAGCAGTATGAATATTATCTTTGATAACAATTGGGATACCACTAAGTGGTTTCATTGTTTTTCCACTTAGACGCTGATCATCAGCCTCTTGAGCAGCTTCAAGTGCTCTTTCACCCTCTAATGTGATAAAAACATTAAGTTCTTTCCCCTGCTCTGCGCGCTCTAGACAAGCTTTTACAAGTTCAACACTTGTCATTTCACCATTGCGCAATGCACTCAATGCTTCTGCAATCGTGATATCTGTCAGTAGTGAATGCGTAGTTGCTTCAAATAATTTCATTCATATTCTCCTTTTTAAACCTTCAATAGATAAAAGCATCATCCTTAATTTTTTCAGGATTTGGATAAGCAACTTTGCTATGACTCAATCCCAGGTCAAGTAATAGCTCACATTGCTTATATGCAATAACACCTGGGTTCAGTACTGGAACTGAGAGATGCTCAGCGAGATAAGCATGGGCTTGGTGCATTGTGGTCGATCCGAGTATCAATACGTCCGCACCGTCTTCTTCAATAGCTCGTTTGCTAGCTTCTAATAACTTAGCAAATACAATATCCTCTTTTCCCTCAAGTAAGGCTTGCGTATCAGGTCTGACATCAATGGAACGCACTGAAGCCAAGTGAGATTCAAGACCATATTCTTTTAACGTTTTCCGATAGAGCGGATACCACTGTGGCCACATGGTGATAATGCTAAATTTATGCCCTAGTAAGCAGGCTGTATGAAAACTGGCAATGGCTGGAGAAAGAACTGGAATGGATAAGCGTGAACGCAGTGCAGCCAATCCCGAGTCACTCATTGTATTAATACAAACAGCATCGTAGCCTTCTTCTTCTGCTGTAATGCCGGCTGCAATCACTGCATGTTCCATGATTGCCATATCATAATAACTATCAGCTAAAGTGAGCACTTGACCCGCCCCCATAAAGCTCACTTCAATATCATCACGCATTAGTGCCTTTGGCAGTTGCGACTCGACTAAAGGTCTGGTGTATTCGCTCATAGGTACCGGGAAAATCATCTTGATTCGCTTTTTCATAAATTCATTCCTTTTATATTAAAAACTTCCTGTAAATTAAAAGCCAAGCGTCACAACCTTAAAAGACAAAGGGATTCCTATACATATAGACACAATCATATTTTCACTTTGTCTATTCATAATTCACTTTAATCGGCTGTCACACTTAACCAATTCCAAAGCAGTGCTTGAAAATGCTTTATTCCATATTTAAATTAGGACGCAACTTATGCCAATCACTCACTTCCTGCACAGCCATACCAGCTCGACATAGGGTTGCTTCGCCCCCTTTTCTTCCTATGAATTGACCACCAATCGGCATATGGTTATCTGTTAAACCAATTGGAAAACTCATACATGGATGACCGCTAACATTAAATGGCGCGGTAAATTGAATTAAATGACGATTCGCTTCTGGATCTTGTGCCAGATTGGCCAACTGATCATGCGTAGGTGCAGCATAAGGTTGTACAGGTGCCAAAATAATATCTATGTCTTGTAGCAAAGCATCCATTGCGCCATTAAAGCGTTGTGCTTCTAACAAGATTCGCTGGTAATCCATCCCACTGAGTTGCCGTCCGCCATCAATCAAGCGGCTTAAAGCAGATCCATATTGAGCTGCATATTTAGGATATGTTTCCTCGTGAGCAACTGCTATTTGAACACCACAATGTGATTCCCAATTAGAACTGACATGATAGGTATCAGGCATTTTTATCTTTTTGACTCGCCCGCCACCGGCAAAAATAATTCGTATGATTTCTTCCAGCGCTTTTTGAATCACTGGGTCTACATCCTTATTGATCCATTCAAGATCAACACCAACTGTCAGTCCCTTAAAGCTTGGCTCAATACTCGGAACTTCCAGACAAACACTAGACAGAGAGGTCGGATCTAAAGGGTCATGACCCGATATCGTCGACAATAAAAATAGCGTATCCCGCGCGCTACGGGTGATGGGTCCAACATGATCCAGACTTGCCGCCATTTCCATCACACCGTGACGACTTACTCGCCCCCACGTTGGTTTTAAACCTGTTAAACCATTAGCTGCACAGGGAAAGCGAATAGAACCTCCGGTATCACTGCCCAAAGAGCCATAACATAACCCCGCTGCTGTAGCGACACCTGCACCACTCGATGATGCACCTGCCCAATAGGCAGCTCCCCACGGATTATTCGGCTCGACAATATCAGGATGATGAATTGCAAAAGCCCCTTCGGTCATCTGCAATTTACCGAGCATGACGGTTCCGGCTTCACGTAATCGAGTGACCACGGTTGCATCATGTTCAGGGATACGATGAGCATGCAACGGCATACCTGCAGCGGTGACCACACCTGCTATATCAATCAGATCTTTAAATGCAATCGGAATGCCATGCAACGGACTACGGCAAATACCCTTTGCTAATTCATCTTCCGCCTGTTGCGCCTGTTCTAAAGCAATATCTGCTGTCACACGTGCATAACTGTTTAATTTACCGTCCAAAGCTTCGATACGAGATAACTGCGCTTTAGTGACCTCTACAGGGGATAACTTTCGGCTACGGATCAATTGCGATAGTTCGTGCATTTCTAAATAATGTATATCAGTTGAATTATTCATAAACTAATTCCAATTAAGACCGTATAAGAAACTTCTACTCGTATCTAAATCCGAGAGTTATAGATGAGATAGCTTTCTTAAAAAACTAAATAACCAACTATGTTTAAAAGAAAATTTATTTAAATTACAGTTCAATTTCACTGCGATTACGCGTCAAGGTATCAATTAAGGCATACAGGATTTTTTCTGCACAAGGCATTAAATCCGGTATATAAGTCGCTCCCATGCCCCCTAAACCTTCTGCAACGGGTAATGGTGCACCCGTCGCCGGCCACGGCCAACCTATCCTCGCTGTCGGCACACCATAGCGTCTCAATGCAGCGCCATCCGTCTGACCAGCCAAATAATCTGGCGTACCATGTGGTTTTTGCTCCACATGTTCCCAGCCACGTTTACAAGACTGAATGATCCAGTTTTCCGGATCAGTTGTGCCGCCTGGAACAGAACCATATTGCTCCCAATCTACATCCAGATCAGGGAACCGCTTTTTAAGATCATCAATGAAGCTGGCAAATTGAGCTTTCACATCAGCTGGACTGACTCGAGGGTTCACACGTATATCAAAGAATATTTCAGTCACCGCACTCGGAAATGCAGGGCGCTCAACATCACCACCACGAACACCTGCAATCCAGCCATGTGGCTTAATCACGCCACTGGTATTCCGTTCTGCATATTCAACAATCCATGCTTGTAATTCATTGATGACCGTAGCTGCTGGAATAACTGAACTTCTAAAACCGGGAGCATCGTGTGGTACACCCGCATAGCCAAGCGTGCCTTTAACCTGTAATTTAAACCATGCCATTCCAGGTTCTTCATGATAAACCCAGTTCCACGGCTTCATAATGATGGCGTAATCTGGATACATGCCACGATTCAGCATGTGAATAACGCCATTTGACATCCCTGCATTTCTAGAACTAATGTCAACTGGCATTCCACCATCTGCCATACCTACAATCAGATCACCCTTAAGTGGCACTTCAGCTTCAATTAAAGCATTAGCAACTTCAGTCAGAGTTGCTACCATAGCTTTAGGATTTGAAGCTCCCAAACCAAAAACCCAGTCATCTATTTGCTGTGCAAAAGGCTGCAAATCGGCCTCTTGGCCCTTGCCAGTCAAAACTTCTTCACCTGGCGTACGATCAAGATGCGTATCTATAGGCGCATATAACAAAACTGTCGCACCATCACCCGAACCTCGATACTCAGCCATGACATTTCCAGTCATATCGTTCATAGGGTAATAACGAGATTTCATGCCAATTTTTTTAAAATGCTCGGCCATAAACTCGCTTGCTTCACGAACTGCGCCTGTTGGGCTATGGATATTCGTTAAATCAAACAATAATTTTTGTAAACGTTGAGGGTTTAATTTTGAGCAAGCCTTTTCATACCATTGAATCTGCTCAAGGGATAAAGGGATTTTTTTAGTAACTTCCATTTTTCTTTTCCTAAAATTTAAGTATTTAGTTACTAGCAACAAACTGCTCAGCGAAAATATTCTCTGGTTTAACACCTAACTCTAATAAACGAGTAGTTGCAGCATTGATCATCGGCTGCGGACCACAAAGATAAGCAACTGTGTTGGAATCGGTTATATCAGCTTCACTCAAGGCACTCACCGGACTTCCGGCATGATGACCTTCTTGGGCTTCTCGATCTACGCAGATTCTTGCTTCTAAAGTCGGTAACCACTGGCTCCTTAACGCAATGTCATCCAGGCAAAATAGTGCTTCAGGTGTGGCACAGCCGAAATTGAGT
>NZ_NEGE01000010.1 GCF_002135355.1 Acinetobacter sp. ANC 4169
AACAGCAATCAATTTTAGCTTTAGCAACATCAATACCAAGATAAAACATAATCTTTACCTGCTTTATTTATTTAATTATTCTTACAGCATAACCACCGTCTTTTCTTGTGAATACAGCATCAAAGTGCTTAGTTACCGTCCAGAGTTGTGCAAGTGGTTAGGGCAAATAGCAGGTTTTATCTCTTTCACAGACTAGAAGTCTTAGGTCTATTACAAACTCTACTATTTGCATATAGTGGAAGCTAATCACTACATGCTCCAAGATACAAGGTCTATTAGTTATTTCGTGCATTGCCATCTTGCTGAATCAGCTCGATTTTGTAACCATCCGGATCTTCAACAAAAGCAATAACCGTTACACCACCTTTCATTGGCCCTGCTTCACGCACCACCTTACCGCCACGTGCCTTGATCTCTTCACAGGCTTTGTAGGCATCATCTACAGCGATAGCAATATGGCCATAAGCATTACCCAGCTCGTAATTCTCTGTGTCCCAGTTATGAGTCAATTCCAGTACCGTATGATCTTTTTCATCGCCATAACCTACAAAAGCTAAAGTGAATCGACCTTGTTCATAATCGCGTTTACGAAGCAAAGTCATACCGAGTACTTCAGTATAGAACTTTAAAGATTGTTCCAGATTGCCTACACGTAACATGGTATGCAGCATGCGCATGATTCATTTTCCTGAGTTTTCAATTTTTACAGACACTATAGGGATTTAGCCTGGAAAATTCAATTTAACAAACTGATTATAACTGTCACTTATTGTGCTACTTCCCCTCATTGTTTATGCATTTTTAAATCGATTCAAAGCTGAGCCGCAGAATTCATCATGATGATGGCGTATTCTTTGCTTAGGCTATTTAAAAAAGTAATACTGAACGCTTGCCTCGACTTTCGTCCAAAGAAAAACCCATTTCATCCGCTAGATAAAATGGGTTATTGATACAGTTTTAAAATGTGGGCTTAGTTGGACTGTTGCTGATGTTCGCGCAATAACTTCGCCACCCAAACCACCAAGATTAAAATTGGAATACCAATCAGCGTAGTCATCAGGAAGAACTTCGGATAACCAATATTGGTCACGATGGTACCCGAATAGCCACCTAAAATCTTCGGCGTTAAAGTCATCAGTGAACTAAAAATAGCATATTGTACGGCTGTGAAAGATACGCTGGTCAAACTGGACAAGAATGCGATGAATGCTGCACCCGCCAAGCCAGAGGCCAGGTTATCGACAATAATGGCAAAATATAGCCACAGTGAACTATAAGGTTTAATCACTTTACCTTTCAGCTCAACCTGACCATGATCCGCAGCCGCTAAATTAATGGGCTGAATATCAATATCAAGCACACCTGCCATATTTGCAGAGGTATTTACCTCATAATCACGCGCTTGACTCGATTGAACCTGCATACCATTTAACAGTTGTGCGGTGACTTTTTTAGACGCAGAAGCCGCCAAATCTTCACCCGGAATCACAGCACTAAAAATCCCTTCTTTATCCAGTTTGGCATCAAATACTTTGCCGTCCAGTAGCACTTGTAACTTTTGACCTTCATTCAATTGCTGAGCAAATTGGCCCCGTATCACTATACTATTTTGGCTTTCATTGGCATTAATTAAATTATCAGCAGTCACAGGTAACAACAGCAGCTCATTTGCAGTCGCTCCGTTCAAATACGGCATGCTGACACTAATCGGCGCTGATGCATCATTTAAATAACTCGCACTGGCCAGAATAGTTTGTTCTGATTTCAAGTTTGCTGTTGGCACACTGACTTTCCAAGCCCCTGTTTCATCAGGATGCACGGTATATTTTTGTCCGCCAGCAGTAACTTCAACCTCACTTAAAGGCTGACCAGATTTGACCAAACCGATAAAGATCAGGTTGGTTGAACTCGCCAGAACCGCACCAACAAACATCAGTTTCATAATGTTCATACGCTGTGCCAGCAAACCACCCAAGAAACCGCCAATCAGACTAAAAATCACCCCGTAAATTTTTACCGCTTCCGCAATCTGCTCTTTGCTAAAGTTTAAATCCTGATAGAACACATTGGAGATGACCCCGGCAATAATATCCGAGATGCGATAAAAACCGATAAGCAATAACAAGACCAAAGCAAGCTTTACGCCATAGCGTTTAAAGAAATCGGCAATCGGATTGATCCAGGTTTCAACCGCCATATGCTTGTTGACTGCACCCATTTTCACCAATAATGTGCCTAGTAATACGGCTACCGCAGCAGATCCAATAAAACGTAAAGCTTCAAAACAGAACAATAACAATGAATCGGTAATTTCAAATTGTGCTTTAACAGATTCGGTTAAATTTCCAGAAAAAATATAGCTCATGACAAAGCCAATTACGGCCACAAAAAACACTGCCACCAGGCGATAATAATCGCTACGTTTATAATCTTTATAGCTACGTTCGACCTGCGGTTCACGAATCACTAAAGTAGTCATGATTCCGACCAGCATGACTGCTGCCATAACCAGATAAGTGATTTTCCAGGCACTATAAATATAGTTTCCCTTGGCTGTTCCCAGTGATGCTGCAAGGAACAATGCACCTGCACCGGCCACAATCATCCCGATGCGATAACCTGCATTGTAAGTCGATGCGAGCACTGTTTGCATTTCAGTTTCTGCAAGCTCAATACGATAGGCATCAATCACAATATCTTGAGTCGCTGCAGAGAAACCCAGTAACACCGCTCCTACGGCCATCTGATACAAATACCCCTGACCGAGTGCCGGATCAGAAAAAGCCATAATGCAGATGGCGCTGATAATTAAAACTTGCGCAATCAGCAACCAGGCCCGACGTCGCCCCAGCGTCTTGGTCAAGAATGGCACCGGCAATTCATCTACCAAAGGCGCCCAGACAAATTTGAATGAATAACCTAGGGCTGCCCAGCTAAAAAATGTCACTGCACTTTTTTCAATGCCCGCTTCACCCAGCCATAAAGACAAACTGGAAAAGATCAAAAGAATGGGGATACCGGCTGAAAAACCTAAAAACAGCATGATCAGTGCACGACGATCGAGAAAAGCAGTAAAGGCAGATTTCCACCCTGTAGATTGTGTTGTCATTGCGTTGTTTTTTTCTGCAAAACTGAATGCTGCTATTCAAACGCTTAATAGGTTCAGTTTCAACAATAATTATGAAATCATTATTTTATTTTATCGATAAAAACGAGCTGCCTGCTTGAATTTTTCAACTAAACCTGTATACCTTTAAATCTCTATTGCAATATTTTAGTTTTGGATTTAAACAGTGCCCCAAAAACTCGATCAAATGAATTCCACATTATCTGCAACCATTACAGTAAATCAACCAGCCCCTATACAAAGCAGCTTAATTTCAGCATTCGATCAACCGGAAATTCAAAACACCCTGACCAAAACACAGCTTCAACCCAAGCAACTGACGCACACGCCTAATCTTGAAAAAATTCCTGCGTCAACACGAAGAATAAAACCGCTCAATGATTTTCTTGGGCAAGACCGCGCACGTGCCTCTGTTGAAGCCGGTATCGCCTTGCCTTACTCGGGCTATAATATTTTTGCAGTAGGTACAGCAGGCTTAGGTAAACGCACCATGATCAAGCGTTTACTGCAACAGCATGCCAAGACCATGCAAACGCCAAATGACTGGGTCTATGTCAATAATTTCAAGTTTCCCCGTCAGCCAATTGCACTTGAACTTCCTGCGGGACAAGGCCCTAAATTTCAGGCCTTACTGCATCAAACCTGGCAAACCATTTTAAAACAACTGGAACGACGCTTTACTGCGGAAACCTATCACAACCGTATTGAAATGATTCGCGAGCAAACTGGCGATGAACAACAATCGGCATTGGTCGAACTAACCAAAGAAGGTGCAGATTTTGATTTAAAACTGATTTCACAAGATGACGAGCACTGCTTCGTACCGGTTCATCTGAAAGACAATGAATATCAGGAAATGTCCAAAGAAGACATTAATGCCCTAAATAGCAAACAGCGCGCAGAAATTGCCTCCAACATTCGTTACATGAATAAAAAACTGGAGCGTTTGGGCTTACATTTAGGTGATCTGGAAGATGATGCACGGGATCAGGTACAACACCTGAACCGTGACATTGCCAAGCAGGTGGTGATGCCACGCATTGATGTGATTCAGAACAAATATCCCGATGTCGATGGCCTAACTGAATATCTGCAATATTATGCTGAAGATATTATCAATAATGTCGAAATTATTCTTGAGCAAGAAGAAGATGACTTTTCTCCAGGAAGCTTCAGCCGCGTACCTTCACGTTATCAAGCCAATATCATCGTTAGCTATAAGCCGAATAGCGGTGCACCAGTCATTTTTGAAGATTTCCCTACCCACTATAACCTGTTGGGTCATGTGGAACAGCTTACCCAGAATGGCACCATCACCACTGACTTTACATTGATCCGTCCAGGTTCACTGCATAGAGCCAATGGCGGTTTTCTTATGCTTGAAGCGGAACAACTGCTGGAACAGCCTTATGCATGGCAAGGTTTAAAACGTGCATTAAAATCTGGAAAATTAAAGCTGTCCTCACTAGAACATATGATAACGCTCACCGGCAGCATCTCCATAGAACCACAGGCGATTCCATTAAATATCAAAGTAATTTTACTGGCAGAACCTGAAATCTATTATGAAATTCTAGAACTGGAACCTGAACTCGGCAGCATATTTAAAATTCGCGCCGATTTCACCGACACATTACAACGTAATGACATTAATGAACAAGCCTATATGCAATTGATTGCAGACTATGTTCAGGCCGATAAATTATTGCCTTTTGACCGTTCTGCGCTGGCTGCATTGCTCACTGATTCAAGCCGTCAGGCTGAAGATCAAAGCTCATTGTCATTACATGCCCTCACTTTGGGTGATCTAATCCGGGAAGCACATCATCATGCGGCCCAAGCCGGTGATAAATCCGTTTCAGAAAAGCATATCAACACCGCACTTGATCATCGCAAATATCGTTTAGGTTATTTACGTGAATTGTACTGGCAAGATTTAACCCGTGGCACTCAGTTAATCGAGACCAAAGGTCACCGCCTAGGTCAGATCAATGCCCTATCGGTGATTCAATATGCCGATGTTGAATTTGGCTTACCTTCACGTTTAACCGCATCGGTGTATCAGGGTGGCGGTGACATTCTGGATATTGAACGTAGTGTTGAACTGGGCGGCTCATTGCATGCCAAAGGCGTATTGCTGATGTCGAGCTTTCTGAAAGCTCACTTTGGCCGTGAACAGATGCTGCATTTCTCTGCTGCCCTGGCCTTTGAACAAAGTTATGGCCAAATTGATGGCGACAGTGCAACCGTAGCTGAACTTTCGGCACTTATTTCTGCGATTAGCCAGTTACCGATTGATCAGTCCTGGGCTATTACCGGCTCTATGAACCAATTGGGTCAGGTTCAACCAATTGGCGGGGTCAATGCCAAAATTGAAGGTTTCTATGATGCCTGCAAGTTACAAGGCCTGACCGGAAAACAAGGGGTGATTATTCCACGTCAAAATATGGAACATCTGATGTTGCGCCATGACGTGATTGAAGCGGTAGCCAAAGGTCAGTTCCATATTCATGCCATTGAAACCATTGACCAGGCTTTAGAACTTTTAATGGCACGCCCTGTAGGAACACTCAATAAAAAAGGTCGTTACAGTAAAGGTTCAATTTATGCTGGAGTCATGGCGCAATTAGAATACTGGCAGGCGCTGGAAGATGGTGCCGAACTTGAAGAAGAACCAAAGAAAAAGAAAAAAAAGAAGAAAGACAAGAAAAAGGCCAAAACTGAAACAACACCTGATGAAACGGTAACAGCAACATCCGTTGAAGCTATAGCAAATGATCAGGACAACAGCTCAAAAGATGCCTGACATTTTCTGAGACATAAAAAAGCGCCCCTTCAAGGCGCTTTTTTATTATTCCATGCTATGTATAATTAAATGAATTAAAAACAGTCAATTAGGATAAATAATGCCTCTTATACCTTGTCGTAGTTGTAATAAACCTCTTAGTCCAGATGCGAAAATTTGTCCAAATTGTGGTGCTAAAAAACCAACAAAGTATAAAAAGCCAACGGATTTCAAAAGATTAGCGAAATTATTTTTAATTTTAATAGCTGTTTATTTTATAGCTTTGTTTCTTTCAAAAGCTTTAAACCTCAACTCTGAAAAAACAAACGCTGCATCAAATGAAAAAAATGAAGAAAATTTGCGTAGTGATAAATGCCTTTCATTAGAGGAGTCACGAGAAATATATTTAAAGATGCAGGAAATGGTTTCTTGGGATGAAAATGCTGCAGAACCTATTATTGCAACTTTTAAATCTAATTATTGGAATGATAGTTTTCCCACTAAAGCATTTGAACGACAGCAACTTATTGATGCTATTGCGAACACTGATTCCTGTCTAAAAAATAGAAAACGTACCATTTATATATTCGATTCAAAAGGCAAAATGGTTGGTCGAGCTTCTCCTAAATTTGGAATTGAATATTTATATCTTCAATAAAATACTTATGTATTCGATGTATTATCTACATAAAAAAAGCGCTTTATAAAAAACGCTTTTTTTAACATCTGAATCATATAAGCTTTTAAATCATCGAATTAAGCTTCAGGCGCTGGGCTATACTGCTCTACCAAAGGTTTTAACTCACCTTTTTGGAACATATCAAGCATGATATCGCTACCACCGATTAATTCGCCATTGATCCACAATTGTGGGAATGTAGGCCAATTTGCAATTTGCGGTAAAGTTGCACGAATGTCCGGGTTTTCCAAAATGTTTACATAAGCAAATGGACGACCAATTTGACTGAGTGCTTCTACCGCACGTGCAGAGAAACCACATTGTGGAAATTGTGGTGTACCTTTCATGTAAAGTAATACTGCATGTTTAGCAATTTGGTCACGAATTAACGCTTCAGTATCGCGTGCTTGTTCAGTCATTGATAAATCCTCAACTAATCTGCCTCGCATTATACCCAAAACTTAGCAAAACAGTATCTCTAAAGCAATAATTCCATTTTTATTTACATTTGGGCTTTTAATCTGCGTTGGATTTTGCTTATATAAACTTTTATTTTTCCTTCCTAACAGATAAGAGTTAGTCATGAATAACATTACCCTTGCTCCTGTGCAAACTGATCAACCATCTCATTTGATGCCGGTATTTGGCCGTCAGCCGATCAGCTTTGTCCGAGGACGAGGTTCTTATCTTTATACTGAAGATGGCACAGAATATTTTGATGCATTAACAGGGATTGCTGTATGTGGTCTGGGTCATTCACACCCTGCGGTGACTGAAGCAATTGCCGAACAAGCCGCTACCCTGATTCATACCAGCAACATTTTTGAAGTGCCTTGGCAAATTGCTGCTGCACAAAAACTTGCTGAAGTTTCTGGCATGGAAGAAATTTTCTTCTCGAATAGTGGTGCAGAATCCAATGAAGGTGCAATTAAAATTGCCCGTAAATTTGGCCATATGCAAGGTATTAAGACACCCAAAATCATTGTCGCAGACCATTCTTTCCACGGCCGTACCCTAGCGACTCTTTCCGCGACCGGTAACAAAAAAGTTCAGGAAGGTTTTGCACCGTTGGTAGAAGGTTTTATCCGTGTGCCATTCGGCGATATTGAAGCGATTGAAGAAGCTGCCATCAACCACCCCGATATCGTGGCAATTCTGGTTGAACCAATTCAGGGTGAAGGTGGTGTCAATACCGCACCTCAAGGTTTTAGCTATCTTGAAGACATTCGCCAAATCTGTAATCAGCATAACTGGTTGATGATGCTGGATGAAGTTCAAACAGGTAATGGCCGTACCGGTAAATACTTTGCTTACCAACATACCAGTATTGTTCCAGATGTACTCACCACTGCCAAAGGTTTAGGTAATGGCTTTCCGATTGGTGCTGTTATGACCCAAGGTCGTGGCGTAGGTGTGTTAACAGCTGGCAACCATGGTTCGACTTATAGTGGTACTGCGCTGGGTTCACGTGTGGTTTATACCGTGATTGATACCATTCAAAAAGAAAATCTGGTTGAAAATTCAGCAAAAATGGGTGCTTATATTGTTGAACAATTCAAACAGCAATTAGCCGATCAAAACGTGACTGTACGTGGTTTTGGTCTCATGATTGGTATTGAATTGCCAAAAGCTTGTGGTGAATTGGTCAATATTGCACGTGATGACTATCATTTGATTATCAATGTGACGGCGGGNTTCAGTTGTACGTTTATTACCGCCGCTAAACATTGACCAACAACAGGCTGATCAATTGATTGAGCGTTTGGTTAAAATGATCACAGCTTTTTTGGCTTAATTATTTTAATCCTGCATAAAAAAGCCGCTCTATGCGGCTTTTTTATTCGCTCATGTTATGAAGCTACTTGATAAATTCTTCCGCCCGGTAATTGGCTAAAGTATTGTTTTAAAGCATCCAAACAACGATGAACTTTCGTTGATTGCTGATCTTTTTTTGCCGTGATGGCATATAAAGTGAAATTTTCCAGTTTCCACTCAGGTAAAACTTCCACCAGCGAGCCATTGACTAAATCTTTTTGTACATCCAGATATAAAATTCGTGCAATACCATGTCCTTGCAAACATAATGACTTTGCAACCAGAACGTTATTGGTACTTAAACGTGATTTCATTTCCAGATTAACTGTTTCACCCAACGCAGCTTGTTGAAATGAAAAATGTTGATAATTTTTCATAATATTGACTGGAATCAGATCATGATTGTTTAGATCTTCAGGTCTTGATACAGGCGCAGACTGATTCAAATAACTCGGTGACGCCACTAAAACCTGCTCCACCAGAGCCAGTGGCACGACATTCAAATTATGATCTTCTATTTTTGGACTCATGCGTAAAGCAATATCAATCCGCCCTTCGATTAAATCAATGTATTGATTATCTGCCTCTATATGTACAGCGAGACCACGGTGTGCCTGCATCCAATGAGACAATGCAGGAATCACATGATTAGCACCAAGTTCCGGGGTTGTGGCAATGCGTAAATCCCCCACCAAGTCATCACGCAACTCGTTGATACGGATTTTCCCGCGCTTAGCAGCGGCAAGCATTTCTTGACAGCTGTGGAAAAAAGCTTGTCCAGCTTCAGTCAGGCTTAATTTTCTAGTAGATCGATGCAGAAGTGTAACTTCCATTTCATTTTCTAATGAACGAATTTGCTGACTCACGGCACTGGTGGTAATTCCTAACTCACGTGCAGCACCGCTAAACGAGCTTTTTTCAACAACACAAGCAAATACACCCATTGCTCGAAGTTGATCTAACATAAATTTCCCTCTGAACTTATGAGTGCTCTTATCTTTTTGATAAAAGCAACTCATTGTATTATACGGTGAAATTTATGTTTTGTATTTGAAATATTTAATTTATTGGTAAAACATTAATCGGATTGATTGGTTTTCCATTTAGGCGCACCTGAAACTCGAGCATGGTGCGATTAGCGCCTGTTGAACCCATTTCAGCAATTTTCTGTCCTGCTGTCACATTCTGACCACTACTCACATTCATTTTACTGTTATGAGCATAAGCAGTAATGTAACCATCGATATGTTTAATCAGAATTAAATTGCCATATTCTTTCAAACCATCTGCTGCATACACCACTTGCCCATCAGCAGCAGCAAAAATTGCATCGCCAGTATTACCGCTATAGCGAATACCCTTCACATTTGCAGCAACATTAAAGTTTGCAATAACTGCGCCATTACTTGGTTTTACCCAGCGCAAGGCAGAAACCTGAGAAGATGCCACAGGTGCAGTCGTGGTGGTTACCGGAGCAGTGCTTGTAGCCGGTGTAGTTGGAAGTTGAACCGTTTGACGTTGAATTGGTGCAGCTTGTGCCACAGCTTGTGTTGTTGTGGTACGGCGTGATCCGGAATTTTTTAAACGCAAAGATTGCCCGACATAAATACGGTACGGGACATCTATATCATTCATCTCGGCAACGCTGAGATAACTTAAACCGTAACGTGCGGCGATCCCGCTTAAGGTATCCCCAGAACGAACCGTATAGTAATCCGGTGCAGTCGCATAACGTGTTGCATTTTGAATTTGCGGCTTTGAAGCACAGCCACTCAAAATAGCAATTGAAACAACAGCTGTAGACAACACAATGGTCTTCAACAATGCTGTAGGCGCAGCAAATAAGCGATATTGTGACACCAAGTGCATTAATCTTCCTCTTTACACATAAATGTATTTATTGATTTGCGCTAAGATTAGCAAAAAAGTACCTGAAAAATATGTCCAATTCTGCTTTTTCACAAAGTTATAACACTATTCGGCACTATTTAGAAAACTGTGCATGTAATGTGTGCAAAATCTCATAATTTGTGGCATCCATTTGAATCGGAGTAATGCTGACATAACCATTTGCCACAGCAAAAAAGTCCGACTCTATTTCAGTTAAACCCTTTTTAGGTTCAGCCACAGCCTCACCGGACAAGCCAATCCAATACACTTGACGTCCCCGCGGGTCTACATGACTAGTGATGGGTTTAGATTGACTGCGACGTCCCTGATAGGTAATTTTTGAACCTTGCAATTCAGATATATCTGGAATATTCACATTAAAAATATGACGTGGAGGTAATGTCGGCAAACCCTGTGCAATAAAATCATGCACCCATTGTGCTGCGACCGCATAATCGTTCGGACTGTCATAAGAACGCACATTTGGCCCTGCCATGGATACGGCAATGGCAGGCTGTTTCATTAAGCGCCCTTCAAATGCTGCGCCGACAGTTCCTGAATAAAGCACATCATCGCCCAGATTTGCCCCGCTATTAATGCCGCTGACCACCAGATCAAATTCAAAATCGAATAAACCATTCATGGACAGATAGACACAATCTGCAGGTGTGCCATTGACGGCCCATACATCGGCTGAAATCTGAATCGGTCGTAAAGGGCGGTCTAAAGTAAGGGCACTGGAAAAACCACTGCGTTCACTTTCAGGGGCAACAATGACGACACGACCAAGAGGAGCCAGGGCTTGAGCCAATGCCTGAAGACCGGGAGCAAAAACGCCATCATCATTGGCAATTAATATATTCACTTAAACATCTCGTAACGGTTAAAAATGACTGATCAGAACATTTGATTGAATTGTATAGAAAATTATATATATTTGACGCTCAACATCCATTCAAAAAGTGTGATTTAAAAATGATTAAAAGCATATCATTTCGTGGCTTATTGGGGTTAGGCATTGCAGCATTGTTATCTTCCACTGTTTTAGCCGATGAAGGTTTAACGCTGGAAGAAGCCAATACTATTGTGAAAGAAGATATTGCTTCAACTCAAGTGATGACAGAAGTATGCCCTGCCATTATTGGTAAAAATGCAAAATTTGATCAAAACATTCAGCTATTGATTCAATCTTATCTACAAGATTATTCAGATAAATCGATGACTTTCGATAAAATTCAGGCAGATACAGAATATAAATCTGTACTGGACGAAGCCCGTCAGGCTGCAAAAGAAACCGCTAAAGACGAACAAAAATCGGTTTGTGAAGATGTTGTAAATTATCAGGTTTAATATACAACTCTTAAATTTATATAGAATACTTATAATATTCAGTATTTTATAATAAAAGGCATAAAGAAAATCCATCTTTATGCCTTTTTTAATACTTCGCTATTTTAAAATACTCTTGATTGATGCCCTCATTTTCAACAGCTTCAATACATTTGTGTACTTACAATTACCAAAAATATGGTTAAGCTTATTTTTATCGTGATGTTTATAAATAGTTTAGGTCTGTTTCAATGAAATTATCTCTGTTCAAATCTGTTTCCTTAGGTCTATTCACCACTGCACTCATGACACTTTCCGTGACCTATGCAGCCACGCAAAAAGATGAAAATATTGAAGTTACTCCGCTACAAAAAGTCACTCAGCAGGAACTGGCAGCTATTTATGTCCTTTCAGAAGTATGCCCAGGATTAGTGAAAGATCATGCTAAATTTGAACAAGGTTATGCAAAGCTGGCACAGGAATATTTACCGGCAGAAAAAAATGCAGTTTCCAGCTTGGCCAAACTGAGTAAAGAGAAAAAATTCAAACCTATTTTAACCGAAGCACGCACAGATGCGAAAAAAGCGGGTGACGCAAAAAACCAGGAAATTTGCCAAGAACTCACCACATATAGCAAATAACACAAATTGGTTACAATACTTTTGAAAATAAGCTGATTTCCCCCATAGAAGTCAGCTTTGCTTTGTCCTAAAATGCAAAGCTCTTTGTGCTTATTATTAAGATATTGGAACCACCCAGAATGACCCACAAAAGCGCCCTTGCTGCATTATTACTATTGCCGAGCTTCACATACGCAGCAACTGTCTTATCTGCACCACCAGAACTCAATAATAAATCTTATGTTTTAATGGATTATGAGACAGGGCAAATCCTCGCATCAAAAAATGAAAACGAAAAATTAGCACCTGCTTCAATGACCAAGATGATGACTAGTTATCTCATCGAGCAAAAGTTATTGAGTGGCGATCTCACTGAAAATGAAAAAGTTCGTATGAACGAATCTGCGTGGTGTCGTGGTAGCAGTACAGAATCATGTATGTATGTACCGCTGAACGGCACTGCAACAGCACTGGAAATGCTGCGCGGAATTATCATTCAGTCGGGTAATGATGCCTCTAAAGCCATGGCAGAACATATTGCCGGCAATGAAGGCACTTTTGCCCACATGATGAATGAAGAAGCAAAACGTATTGGCATGACCAATACCAGCTTTATCAATGCAACAGGTATGCCTGCTGAAGGTCACTACTCTACTGCTAAAGATATGGCGACTCTTGCGCAACATATCATTCATGACAGCTCAAAGTACTATCCAATCTATTCTGAAAAAGAATTCACTTTTAACGGTATTAAGCAAGGTAACCGTAATGCCTTACTTTATACTGACCCAAGTGTGGATGGTTTAAAAACCGGTCATACTGACGAAGCCGGTTATTGCTTAACGACTTCAGCTAAACGTGGTCCAATGCGTTTAATTTCAGTGATTTTTGGTGCACCGAGCATGAACGAGCGTGCATCACAAACACGTGAACTTTTAGCATGGGGTTATGCAAGCTTTGAAACCGTAAAAGTTCAACCTGCAAATCAGGTTTTGGCTAAATCCAAAGTTTGGTATGGTAAAACTAACGATGTTCAAATTGGCTTGGCTGAAAACTTTAACGTGACTATGCCTAAAGGCGAAGCCAATGCCATTAAAACTCAACTGGTTGTACAACCTAAATTGACAGCACCACTTAAAAAAGGTCAAGTGGTTGGTAAATATGTTGCAACTTTAAATGGTAAAGTGATTGCTGAAAAACCACTGGTTGCCCTTCAAGCTGTTGAAGAAGCAGGTTTCTTTGCAAAAATGATTGACCACATCAAGCAATTCTTTAGCAACCTATTCTAAGTTTAGTTTTTTAAGCTTAGACCAAAGCATCCCTACCTCGGTTTGGATGCTTTTTTATTTTATAATGTTTGAAAATTGACAGATTGAAACGTTCACATGGCTAAAAACATTCGCCCTTATTTAGATACCACCCCACAAATTGATGACTCATGTTATGTCGATGACATGTCAGTGGTGATTGGCGATGTGACTTTGGCTGAAAATGTTTCGGTGTGGCCTTTTGCCGTGATTCGTGGCGATGTCAATCATATCCGTATTGGCAAGAACTCCAATGTGCAAGATCATGCCATGCTGCATGTCAGTCATAAAAAAGCCGATAAACCTGAAGGTTCGCCGCTGATTATTGGTGAAGATGTGACTATTGGTCATCATGTGAAATTACATGGATGTACCATTGGTAATCGTGTATTGGTTGGCATCAGCAGCATCGTTTTAGACGATGTCATTATTGAAGATGATGTGATGATTGGCGCAGGCAGCTTGGTACCACCACGCAAGCGTCTGGAAAGTGGTTATTTATATGTCGGTAGCCCTGTACAAAAAGTTCGTCCTTTAACCGATAAAGAAAAAGAATTTTTACCGTATTCAGCTAGGCATTATGTGAAGGTAGCGGGGAATTATAAATAATCCCAAAATCAGGTTTGTCCCTCGATTGAATCTTCTGTATTTTAGGAGGTTAAAAATATCAATAATGAATTCCTATGCAACATACAGAAGATCATCAATGCCCTGATCGAAATGAATTATTAAAACGAACAAAAATCAATATCGAAAAATTTGGCTTGCAGGTGATGTCGATTGATCATACTGATTATTCACCACCTTTTAGCTATAGCATTGGTCTTTATGAAAGTTATGGACATCCTGAAATTATTTGTTTTGGGTTGTCAGTAAAACTCTGTCACACCATCCTCAATCACATTGCTGAAATGATTCAAAGCGGTGAAGTGATTCAATTAGAGCATGAATATTCAGAAATATTTTTTAAAGCTAGTCGCTGTCAATTCTTAAAAGTTGATGCTGAAAATATGAATGATTATTTTGGGATTGCTCAAAGTTATTATACAAATGGCGAATTCCCTGCACTTCAACTGATATGGACAGATCGCAACGATAAGTTTCCATGGGAAGCGGGTTTTCAAGCAGAATTTTTATATGATCAGCCTCTACTCGATCGCAATATGAATTTTAAGTTTCGCGAACCAACCAATTTAGGAATATTTACCACACGACAATGGATTGAATCACAACAGCCCATATTGACCGTACTTCATGAAAAAAATGGCGATTGGCAATTTTTAACTGAAGAACCTTTAGTTGATGATGATTATAAGCTGATTGGCTTAAAGCATTTGATTGATCGAGATCCGACTTTGAATGAAATGTTTGATCTGCAATATGGCCAAGCAGCTGATCGGAAATTTATCGGTGATGAATGGGTGATTACTGAATTGGAAGATGAGGATGAATAAGTTTTTTAAAGGAATAGTACCGAAAAGAAAGCCAGTCCACTGACGAAAAAGGAAAAGCACATATTCTAAAAGCGGACATTTTTACTTTGGAAAAACCGGACATTTCTACTTTGGACTTACAAATGAATTTCGTATAACAGCCATTATGTTAAATAGCCGAGAAATACTGTACTTTAATGGCTGTTCAAAACAGCTATAAGTCATAAAATGAAATGGTCTAAATTAATTGATTTCAATGAACAATATTTACAACGTGGTTATCTTTTAAAATTCAAAGCTCATTATCCATTTGAAGAAGAAGTAATCATGATGGTATGTGAAGGTGGATATTCACAAAAAGGGTTAATAACTATAAGTGGATATAAAGCGGGCATTAATATGTATGTTTTATTCCCTGAAGAGGCAAATCCTGATGGTCTATCAACTGAATGGTTTATAAAGAATTGGACTAAATGGGTTTGGCCAGAAGGTGACGTAAATTCTGTATTAGTACGCCCTGCATTAACTTACGATGAAATATAGTTTAGTTACGCTAAAATTAACATAATACACGTTATACGAAATAATATTTTTTATTCCTTTTAAATCATATTTTTAACGTGTAATAAAAAGCCCAGATCTACCGATCTGGACTTTTTTAATGATTTATCATGTTCCACGCTTATTATTTAAACAATGTTCCACGACTTTGATTAGCTCATATTAATAACGTTTGAGCCAATAAAATCAATATTCAATAATTATAAATTTTTAACAGCAATATAAAGTCATAAACATTTTTTTAAACAATCAAAGAAAAAACTTTCAGCATAGCCACCACGCCCTAAATTTTGTAGAATAGCGGTTTTCCCTCATGGTGCTTTTTTATGACCGCCTGGACTGCTCACGTTACTGTCGCCACCGTTATTGAAAAAAACGGGAAATTCCTGTTTGTTGAAGAACATACAGCAGGTGTAACGCACACGGTCTATAATCAGCCAGCAGGTCATGTCGAGTGTGGGGAAACCTTAATCGATGCGGCTATTCGCGAAACCATGGAAGAAACAGGACATGTCATAGCAGTAGATTCCCTGCTGGGCATTTACACCTATACCCCGCCCATGTTTCCAGACCGTACCTATTTCAGATTTTGCTTTTTAGCACATGTACTGGAATATTTTCCAGAAGCTGAACTGGACAAAGGCATTGTCGGCCCACAATGGATGACACTGGATGAATTGCTCGAAACTGGTCGTGCACGTAGTCCCCTAGTCATTAAAGCCGTCAAAGATGCCCTTTCAGGTCAGAAATATCCTTTATCGCTCGTTTATGAGCACCAAAATTCTCCCTTAATTTCAAATTTGGATGCTTAATCCTATGCAACAACGTGTCATCGTCGGTATGTCTGGTGGTGTAGATTCTTCTGTTTCTGCAGCACTTCTTCTTCAACAGGGTTATCAGGTTGAAGGACTTTTCATGAAAAACTGGGAAGAAGATGACGGCACGGAATACTGCACGGCTATGGAAGATCTGGCCGATGCCCAAGCCGTGTGCGACAAGATTGGAATTAAACTGCATACCGCCAACTTTGCCATGGAATACTGGGATCGTGTATTTGAGCACTTTCTGGCTGAATATGCGGCTGGCCGTACACCAAACCCAGATATTTTATGTAATAAAGAAATCAAATTCCGTGCCTTCTTAGACCATGCCGTGAACTTGGGTGCAGACTTTATTGCAACCGGTCATTACTGCCGTCGTGGTGAAACCATGACCAACTCGCGCGGTGAAGAATACGCGCCTTTGTTACGTGGTTTTGACAATAACAAAGACCAAACTTATTTCCTGCATGCAGTCCATGGTCGTGAAATTAACAAAACCTTGTTCCCTGTGGGTGAAATTGAAAAACCTGAAGTTCGTCGTATTGCTGAAGAATTAGGTCTGGCGACTGCAAAGAAAAAAGACTCCACCGGGATCTGTTTTATTGGTGAACGTCGTTTTAATGACTTCTTAAAGCAATATTTGCCTGCTCAACCTGGAAAAATCCTGCTAGATAATGGTAAAGAGGTTGGTGAACATCACGGCTTAATGTACTATACGCTCGGTCAACGCGGTGGTATCGGTTTGGGTGGCCTTAAAGGTGCAGCCGAAGGTGCCTGGTTTGTGCTTTATAAAGATATTGAAAACAACCGCCTTGTTATTGGTCAGGGTCATGAACATCCACTGATGCAAAGTACTATACTTTGGAGTGAAGCGATTGACTGGGTGGCGGGTGAGCAGGATATTCCGGAAACAGGTTTCCGTTGTACCGCCAAAACCCGTTATCGCCAGCCCGATCAAGCTTGTGTCATTTATAAAGACAGCGATATGCCAAATGGTGTACGGGTTGAATTTGACGAACCGCAACGTGCGGTGACTCCAGGACAAAGTGTAGTGTTCTACGCAGATGAAGTTTGTTTAGGTGGTGGTGTGATTCATCATACCAATGCCCCTAAACCTGATTTTATTTAAAAGGAAGCGACAGGCATGGCTGAATTACCCTTTCAACAGCCTCAGACTTTGAATGTACGTCAGAACCGTGCTTTGGCGTTGGCAGCTGTGTTTCAATCGACACAGCTGACCCATATGACGGCCATGTCTGGGCAGCAGAGTATTGGCGAAAATGGGAGCTTCTATCTGGAGCAACTGATTAAAGCCAGCCTGAACATCCGCCCTACCGCCAATGAATCCTGTCAAACCTTAGACTTCTTTAATCAACTTGCCGATATCTCCCTCGGTTTAAAAACCTTAGAAAGCAGTATTACCCAGCCCTTTAATAGCTCTCCCAAATCCCGCTTACCCAAACTCTCGAACGCCAAGCTGCCGATGAGCTATGCCATGGCATTGTTACAATTAGAGAAAAAAGTCTATAGTAATCCCAAATTTGTTGAAATCATTGAACAATCACAACAAAAAATTCTAAAACAGCTGTCTTTTTTCGATAATAACTATCTGCATCCCAGCATTATTGCCAACCTTGCCCAAACCTATATCGACACCGCGGGACAAATTAACCCCCGCATTATGGTCAAGGGCAATGCCGAAGCTTTTAAAGATAGTGCCCATACCAACCGAATTCGCGCTTCCCTGTTTACTGGCCTGCAACTGGCGCACTTGTGGCGTCAGCTCGGAGGTAGCTCATGGGGTATGATTTTCAGTAAGCGTAAGCTACTCCAGGATATTCAAGATCTTGCTCGTTTACAGTATCAGGTGGTTTAACCTGATTATGAGTGAGTTCATATTTTTTCGCTTTACGTTTAATTCCAAAGTTTAAGGAATCGCTATGAACGCTTTAACCGCACTTTCTCCATTAGATGGACGTTACGCTAGCAAATGTGATGCTCTACGTCCTTTCCTCTCTGAGTTTGGTTTGATCCATGCTCGTGTGACTGTTGAAGTGCGTTGGTTACAAGCGCTTGCAAACCGTCCTGAAATCACTGAAGTTCCAGCGTTTAGCGCAGAAACAAATGCAGCGCTTGATGCGATTGTTGCAAACTTCTCTGAAGACAATGCAAACCGTATTAAAGAAATTGAACGTACGACTAACCACGATGTAAAAGCGGTTGAGTACTTCCTGAAAGAACAAATTGCTCACATTGATGAACTTAAAAATGCTGGTGAATTCATTCACTTTGCATGTACGTCTGAAGACATCAACAACTTGTCTCATGCATTAATGTTGAAAAATGGTCGTGAAGTTTTAGTTGCAGCTATGCAACAAATCATCGATTCAATCGTTGCACTTGCTGAACAACACGCAGAACAACCAATGTTGTCTCGTACTCACGGTCAAACTGCAAGCCCAACCACTTTGGGTAAAGAAATGGCAAACGTGGCTTACCGCCTTGCACGCCAAATCAAGCAATTCAAACAAGTTGAGCTGCTAGGCAAAATCAACGGTGCTGTAGGTAACTACAACGCGCACTACTCTGCTTACCCAGAAATCAACTGGCCTGCGCATTCACAAGCATTTGTTGAATCTTTAGGTTTAACTTTTAACCCGTACACCACTCAAATCGAACCACATGACTACATGGCGGAACTTTTTGATGCGTTACGTCGTTTCAACACAATTTTGATCGACTTTAACCGTGACGTTTGGGGTTATATCTCTCTTGGTTTCTTCAAACAACGTTTGAAAGAAGGTGAAGTTGGCTCTTCAACTATGCCGCATAAAGTTAACCCGATCGACTTCGAAAACTCTGAAGGTAACTTGGGTATTGCAAATGCAGTATTGGCTCACTTGGGCGAAAAACTTCCTGTATCTCGCTGGCAGCGTGACTTAACTGACTCTACTGTGCTTCGTAACATGGGTGTTGGTTTTGCGCAAAGCTTGATTGCTTTTGAAGCTTGCTCTAAAGGTATTGGGAAACTTGAATTGAATGCTGCACGCATTCTTGAAGATCTTGACCATGCTCAAGAAGTTCTTGCTGAGCCAATTCAAACGGTTATGCGTCGTTATGCAGTTGAAAAACCATACGAAAAATTAAAAGCCCTGACTCGTGGCCAAGCAATGACTCGTGAGATGATGGTTGATTTCGTAAACGGTAACGAGCTTGAAGCTGTTCCTGCTGCTGATCGTGCACGTCTTGCGACAATGACACCTGCAACTTATACAGGTAATGCTTCAACTCAAGCGAAACAAATTAAAGATTTGATTGCTAAAATCTAAGCTTTTTATGTAAGGCTTCTTCCATCATCTTTCTAGTTTCTCCCTCTGGGAGAAATACAAAGAGGGTGTAAAAATGGAAGAAGCCCAATATAAGCTAGATTATAAAAAAGCGAAGCCTAGTGCTTCGCTTTTTTAATTCTATAATTATGCTTACTCAGCCAATGGACAATAACGTGCCCAATCGTCTTTCATTTTTTCTAATTCTGCACCAGTTAATATATCGCTAAAATAAATATAGTAAGTGGTGTCTGGATATTGAATTTCATGACGGTACAACATGCCGCGCAAAGACACAGTAAGCTCTTCCGGAAAATCATCTGCTAGATACAATTCTTCAAAGTCATAATTAAAATAGCAATTCTGTTTTGCTTCGAATGCTTCTGCAACAGCCATGTACACTACCTAGAAATCATCAAATATATAAATGCAGTTTAACGGATTCACGCATGAAAAGCCTTTGCATATAATCAAATCATGATTCATAAATTTAAAATTGATTTAAAAAATAACCATGAGCATTAAACTTTTTTAACTGCCAATTCCGCCAACTGAATAGCCACGCAATCCCATAGCAAACACATCATTGCAAATAAGCACATCAAAGATGGCATTGCTTAAATCTCATTTGCCATTACACTTAAACAGCAAAGCTTCTGCCTCACCTTTTGCCTTATTGATATCTAGATTGAACATAATAAATGATTGAAACACAGCTTAGCCTTAAACATTGGATTTGCCTTGCCGTACTCTTACTGGCTGTCGCAATCGCCAGCATCCACCCGCTCGAGTTTGAGTCCTATTTACTGCATCAAGCTGGCACCGCATTTATGCTCGTGGCACTTTTGTGCTGCCAAAAAAAGATTGGCTTCACTTTTTACAGTTTTGCCTTATATATTGGTTTTCTGCTCATTCATATTTTAGGCGCGCATTATCTATATTCTTATGTGCCTTATAATGAATGGCTAATTCAGTATTTTCATTTTGATTTAAATCAAACTATGGGCTGGCCGCGCAACATGTACGACCGGCTGGTGCATCTGGCTTCAGGCTTATTGCTCTACCCAGTCTTTCTACGGCTGTTTCAAGTGTGGCTGCCATCAGTGAAACCCTTTTCGTTATTTCTTCTAGTCATTCAATTTGTCATGGCGACCGGCCTAATCTATGAATGGATTGAATGGTGGATTGCCATGGGCTTATCACCAGAAGATGCAGAAAATTATAATGGTCAGCAAGGTGATATTTGGGATGCGCATATGGATATGCTATTAGCGACCCTTGCAGCAATCATTGCAGGCTCCATTTGTTTACTCAAAGCGCCGAAGTAAACAGTGCCAATTCAATCAAGCCATTTGATGATTTTAGAATCATTCATTTGAGGATTAAGCTTTCGGTCATAAAACTGGAAACAGACATGCTTGCCTGTATCTTTTTTAATGAGATTACCATCAATGCGTAAATGCCGTGAATATTTTGCGCCATCAAACAATAACTCTACCCGCTCAAACGGCTTTCTTTTATGTACATTCCCTGCCGTCATATATGTTTGATAAGCTTGTACAACACCACAGGCTTTAGAATGACTATCCTTCTGCTGAACAGAAAACATCAAGTAAATGCCTAACAAAATTGAAGCCGGTGACAAAAGCATCATGTATAACTTAAAGGCATTTGTATTTTGTTTTTGATAATGTAATAAATAGATCAAAGGCCAAACAACCAAACACAGTAAAGCAGCTAGAATAAATAATAATTTAAACATCCCTTAGATCCTACCTACAGGATAACTATGGCGAATCGCGATCATTCATTGATCCATTTCAATATTTTAGATTCAGACAATTGCTTGTTTTTACTGCGATCATGAAACTCAAAGCATACATACTCGCCTTTTTGCTTTCGCGCTAGCTTTTCATCAAAACGAAAATGACGAAAATATTTTGAATCATCTAATTGCAAGGTTATACGCTCAAAGTAGTGATGACTATAACGTCTGCCTGTCGAATAGCTTTTATAATATTGCACGGTTCCACACGCTTGATAAACATCAATCGGTTTTTGAGTGTATAAATGAAAGCCAATGCCCACCATCACAAAACCCGGTATGGCTAACAACATCGGTGCAGCTGCTTTCCAATCTTGCGGATCTACACGCGGGACAATATACAGGACGGCCAGCATCGGCAGCACTACAGTCAGAATTAACCCAAAGATAACAAGAAAATTTGCCATTATTTCTATTTATATTGTTGATATTTCAAGCGTTATATTAACACCAATCTTATTCTGAATATCTGAAAATAAAAAAACGTGCCGAAGCACGTTTTAAAAATCATTGAGGAAGTCAAATCAAAGCTTTGGATCACGCAGCTGCACCAGACTTGCATTGGCTTTAGTCAATGATTCCATCACCTTATTCATCACAGCAGGCACTAGACCATCGGCCATTTGTGCTGCCTGCAAGCCTAACTTTTCACCCAAAGTCGGTTTACGGCGGGTTTCAATTACAAATACTTCATGCTGCGCTAATAAACCCAATAGATATTCATCTGAGGTTTGCAGTTTATCGACCAAGTTGAGTTCAAGCGCATCTTTACCATACCAATGCTCGCCTGTTGCCACTTTTTCAATGTTAAGTTGTGGACGGTATTTTTCCACAAAGTGCTTAAACAATTCATGAGTTTGCTGTAACTCTTCTTCAAACTTGGCTTTACCTTCTGCGGTATTTTCACCAAACATGGTCACGGTACGTTTAAACTGACCTGCAGTATAAAGTTCAAAGTCGATATGCTTTTCTTTAAGCAAGCGGTTAAAGTTTGGCACTTGCGCAACCACGCCAATTGATCCGACCACAGCAAAAGGTGCAGAGACAATTTCATTGGCAATACAGGCCATCATATAACCGCCACTGGCTGCAACCTTATCGACACAAATGGTCAGATTAAAACCAGCATCTCGCAAACGCACCAGTTGTGCCGCAGCCAGACCATAACCATGTACCATGCCACCCGGACTTTCCAGACGCACCACTACGCGATCGCGGCCTGCTTTTGCAGTGGACAAGATCAGGGTAATTTCTTCACGTAAATTTTCTACTGCAGATGCAGCAGTATCGCCCTTAAAGTCGAGTACATAAATTTTTTGATTATTTTTTTTACGTAACCGTGCTTCTTTGGAAAGCTGTTGAGTCAGTTGCAATAGTTCAAATTTAGATGCCGTGGCTTGTGCAATTTTTTTACGTTGTTCGTTTACACGGGCATTTAAATGGCTGATACGGATTTCAGCAGGCAATTTGGGGTTGTGAAATAACATACAGATATAAGCTCATTTAATTCATATTTATATTGAATAAGATGTGGGCATTGATGCAAAAATTCAATTTATATTTTGCAAATAATTATCATTGATTAAAAATGACAATGAAATAGCTCTAGCTGTATAAATCCATACTTCAGTGTAACCATAAAAAAAGAGCCTGACGGCCCTTTTTATGCACATAAAGATTAACCAAAGCGACCGGTAATATAAGCTTCAGTCAATTGATGATCCGGCTGAGTGAAGACTTTTTCAGTCGAGTTCACTTCAATCAGATCACCTAAATGGAAGTATGCGGTACGGTCAGATACACGCGCTGCCTGTTGCATCGAGTGAGTGACAATCGCAATGGTGTACTGAGTAGAAAGCTCAGAAATCAGTTCTTCAATTTTTGCTGTTGCAATCGGATCCAGTGCGGAACATGGTTCATCCATCAAGATGACTTCCGGACTCACCGCAATGGTACGCGCAATACATAAACGCTGCTGCTGACCACCTGAAAGACCTGTACCCGGCTGGTTTAAACGGTCTTTGACTTCATCCCAAAGTCCGGCTTTATGCAGGCTATTTTCCACAATTTCTTCCAGATCGTATTTATCGCGTGCCAGGCCATGCAGCTTTGGACCATACGCCACGTTGTCAAAAATGGATTTCGGAAAAGGGTTTGGCTTTTGGAATACCATGCCAACCTGAGCACGGAGCAATACCACATCCAGATTCGGGTCATAGATATCCTGATTATCCAACATAACCTTACCGGTTACCCGGCAGCTATCAATCGTGTCATTCATACGGTTTAAGGTACGCAGGAAAGTCGATTTACCACAGCCCGATGGACCAATAAAGGCGATCACTTCATTTTCATAAATCTTCAGGTCAATGCCTTTAATGGCTTCTGCTTCACCATAATAAACATGCACATCCGAAGTACTCAGTTTCACATTCGACGTTTCATTTTCTTTCTTTGTAGAGGTGTGAGTGTCGAATTGAGAAACAAAAGCAGTACCTGAACGCTTTTGCTCTATTTCAGGAGAGGTAAATTGTTTCTGTTCTGGATTCACGGATTCATCCTGTTCTAATGAATTTGTTGTTGCTGTAGCTGTTACTGTATTCATATATTGTCCTCACTTACCAGCGCACTTCGAATTTCTTACGTAACCAGATGGCCAGGCTATTCAAACCCACCATCATGACAAGTAAGACAATAATTGCTGCAGCGGTACGTCCTTCAAAGAAGTTACGTAATTCATTGCCCTGCCATAAGAAAATTTGTACAGGTAATGCTGTGGATTGATCAAATGGCGTAGTCGGTACACTGGCAACAAAGGCACTCATACCAATCAGTAGTAACGGTGCGGTTTCACCCAAGGCCTGTGCCACACCAATAATAGCACCGGTCAAAATACCCGGGATTGCCAGCGGCAAGACATGGTGAAATACCGTTTGTACACGAGAAGCACCCAATCCCAACGCTGCCTGACGAATTGACGGTGGCACGGCTTTGAGTGATGCACGGGTAGTAATAATGACCGTAGGTAGTGTCATCAGGCTTAAAACCAGACCACCAACCAAGGGTGCAGAAATTGGCAAATGCATCCAGCCAATAAAAATGGCAGCACCGAGCAAACCAAACACAATCGAAGGCACGGCTGCGAGGTTATTGATATTCACTTCAACAACATCTGTAATCCAGTTTTTAGGTGCAAATTCTTCAAGATAGATGGCTGATGCCACACCAATTGGAATCGAGATAAAAATCACGATCAGCATCATGAACAATGAGCCCATGAATGCACCTGCCAAACCGGAAGTCGCTGGAGAGCTGCGCGAGTCTGGATTGGTAAAGATATTGGTATTGAATGTATTTTCAAGCACGCCTTTGGCTTTAAGCTGATCGGCAAGCTGACGAATTTCAGGGCTAAGCTGTTGCTGATCATCAGGCAAACTGCGATCAATATTGCCTGCCAGCCAGACATCGACATTGGCATCCGCCAAAATATTCATCTCTTTTTTCTGACCGATGAGTGCCGGATCTGCAAGCACCATATCACGTAAGCGGTAGGCTTCAGAACTGGTATACAAGCTGCCAAGCTCGTCTCGTTTTGCGGCAACGCTTGGATCTTTGGCAATGAGACCATTTACGATTAAAGCATCCCAATCCACCATGCCCATTTCAGTTTGCCAGGCAACATAACGCTCTTGAAAATGCGCCGGAGATTCGTCTGCTTTTTTAACCGGCTTCGCGCCCACATTAATTACAGTTGGATCAAAATAAACTGGAACAGTCATGCTGCTTTGCCAGAATGCCGGCAAGCCTTTCGCCAGAATGCTGCCAAATAACAGCACGACAAAAAACAGACCGGTAATGACCGCAGAAAAACCAAAAATGCGGAAGGTTTTTTCTTTACGATGTCGCTTTGCCAAAGAGCTGCTGATCTTTTGTTTACGTTTTTCACGTAATTCCGCGGCAACGCGTGGATCAAGTACCTGATCCATGGAAGATGTCTTAGAAGTACTCATTCGTATTGCTCGCGATATTTACGCACGATATACAGTGCAACAATGTTCAGACCTAAAGTAATCACAAACAGGGTCAGACCTAAGGCAAATGCCACCAAAGCCTGTGGGCTGGCAAAGTCGGTATCCCCTGTCAGCTGATTGACAATGGTAATGGTCACGGTTGAAATGGCTTCAAGCGGATTGACATGCAGTAATGGACTGTTGCCTGCAGCCAAAACCACAATCATGGTTTCACCAATGGCACGTGAAGCGGCAAGTAAGAATGCACCAATGATCCCCGGCAATGCTGCGGGTAAAACCACTTGGCGAATGGTTTCCGACTTGGTCGCACCTAGCCCTAAAGAACCATCACGCAGCGCACGAGGCACCTGGGTAATAATGTCATCTGAAAGTGATGAAACAAACGGGATAATCATAATCCCCATCACAAAACCGGCTGTTAAGGCACTGGTCGCATTAATTTCCAAACCTACCGCGGCACCCAGCATTTTAAAAAACGGGCCAATCACCATCAGGGCAAATACGCCATACACAATCGTAGGAATACCGGCCAACACTTCAATCGTGGGTTTTGCCCAAGAGCGAAAGCCAGAGGATGCATATTCAGCCAGATAGATGGCAATCATCAGTCCTACAGGCACTGCGACCAAGAGTGCAATACCACTGACCATGAGCGTGCCCCAGAGCAGTGGCAGCAAACCATAACTTCCTTCGGCATTTCCTGATGTACTAAAACCGGGATTCCATTCTGTACCCAAGAAGAAATCGAGTGGGCTGACGAAGTGAAAGAAGCGCATCGCTTCACTAAACATCGACATGACAATACCGATGGTGGTTAAAATTGCCACCCCAGAACACAGAGCCAAGGCCACATTGATGGTTTTTTCAACCTGATTACGGGCGCGATATTGTTGGGATACCCGTTTTTTGGCCCATACCAGCCCTATTAAGGCTGCGCAAATCACTACTGCCAATTTGGCAAAAGCACTAATGCTCTCAATTTTGGATAATTGTTGTGCAGCTGCAAGCTCATAGGCTGCTGCCTGATCACTGACACCAAAACCAGAGGCAATGTCTTGTACCCGGTCAATTAAAACTTCTACTCCGGCCTGGTCTAATGTAGCTGCAATATTTGCAGGGACATTACTTAATACCACGTGCCGCAAGATATTCGGTTCGACAATGTTCCAAACAAGTAAAATTAAAAGCGCAGGGATACCACACCATAAAGCCACCAATGCACCGTAATATCCCGGACGAGAGTGCAGATTCGCGGTATTGTTGCCCTTACCTGCCAGCTTACGACTTTTAGATAATCCGATTTGATAAGCTACGGCAATCAAGGCCAATAACACACCTATGAGTAGCAGATTCATGTATTCTCCGGCATTTTTTCAATTTTCATGTTTTGAAAAATCCTTGTCTTTGCAAAAAGACTGATGCTAGGAATCATCCTAGCACCAGCTTCTATCATTATGATTACTTAACCGCTTTACCAGCTTTTAATGCTGCAAGAACTTTTGCACGTTCTTTATCAGACATTGAAATTAGGCCAGCTTTTTCTAGCTTAGAACCTTTACCAGATACTTTTTTATTGATGAAGTATTCAGAGTACTGTTGTAAACCTTTGATTGATTTAAGGTGTTCACCTTTCACATAGAAGAACAATGGACGTGATACCGGATAAGAACCATTAAGAATGGTTTTCTCTGATGGAATTACATTGTTCACGCTAGCTACACGTAATTTGTCGCGGTTCTGGTCATAGAAACCTAAACCGAATACGCCAATGGCACTTGGAGAGGTCTTTAAGCGGGCAAGCGTTTCAGTATAATCACCTGCGATTTCAATCACTTTACCGTCTTTACGGAAATTAGCGCATGCTTTCTTCTGTGCATCTTTGTCTAAATTCTTGAAATATTCATAAGATTCACAACCGGCTTCAACCATTTTTTCCTGGAACACTTCACGCGTACCATGGTTAGAAGCTGGAATCACCAAAGTAATCGGTTCATTTGGCAGTGCTTTATCAATCTGGTTCCAACGTGTATAAGGGTTGGCTACCAATTTACCATTCGATGGCAATTCTGCTGCCAGTGCTGCAAACACATGTTGTGGACGTAATTTATAGGTCGCCTTCTTCGCATTAGATGCGAATACAATACCGTCATAACCTACTTTAACTTCAATCACCTGATTCACACCGGCTTTTTTACATGCAGCCAATTCAGAATCTTTAATCTTGCGTGATGCATTGGCGATGTCGATGGTATTATCACCTACACCCTGACAGAATTGTTTCAGACCGCCTGAGGTACCACCTGAACCAACAACTGGTGTTTTAAACTGCGGGAAAGTGTTGCCAAACTCTTCAGCTACAATACTTGCGTATGGTAAAACGGTTGAAGAACCAGCGATTTGGATCGTGTCACGAGCTGCATTTGCTGTGGTTGCTACAGCTGCCCCTGAAACTGCTAAAGCAAGTGCGATGTGATTTAAGCGCATTCTTTTCTCTCTTCATTAGATGCAATTTTGAAGTACGCCACTTTTTATTCAGTTTTGTACTTATTTCGTCCATTGCATTTTGATTTTAGAATATGACAAAGAAGTTACAGCATTGTGACGCTTTGATGATAATTGTTCTATCCACTTTGATTTATAAAATTTTCCTTTAAATTCAATATGTAAAATATTCTTTCAAAGATAATAAAAGTGGGTGTTTTGACGACGAATTTGTAATAATTCTTATATCTGTCATTTTTGTATGATCTAAACCCTGTATGTTTTTTTAGAAAATCCTGAATTTGAACATACATACACAAAAAAAAGGAGATCCATAGATCTCCTTTTTCAATACTCAATACAACTACATCGATTAATCAATCGCAGGTGTATATGTACCATCAGCAATTGCATCTTTAATACGGTCAGCTTCTGCAAGCACAAGTGCAAGCAAGTTCTTCACGTTTTCAAGTGTTGCTACCGGGCTTAAAGTGGTCATTTTCAATGATTGAACATCACCCACTTTAGTTACACCAATATTCGCTTCACCACGTGCAAACAACTCGTCTGCAACGTTCTGGTTGAGTGTATCTAACAATTCAGCTGGATAGCCTGCTGGTACCACACGGAACAATACAGAAGCAAATTGTGGATCAACCAGCATCTCTAAACCAGCAGTTGCATTGATGTAGTCAGCCACTTCACGCGTCAACTTCACACCATGGTCGATCATCGAACCATAAAGCTCTTCACCCAATGCTTCAACTGTCATCCACAATTTCAACGCATCAAAACGACGCGTGGTTTGTAATGACTTAGACACCAGGTTCGGCACACCATGTTCTTCATCATAAGCAGAGTTTAAGTACTCAGCTTCATAATGCATGAAACGGTAGTTCGCTTCGTCTTTCAACAAGAACGCGCCACAAGAAATGGTTTGGAAGTAATGTTTGTGGAAATCGAGTGTCACAGAATCAGACAATTCAATACCATCAAGCATAGAACGATAGTCATTTGACAGAATCAGTGCACCACCCCATGCCGCATCGATATGCATCCACGCACCATATTTGTTGGTGATTGCACGGATTTGTTTCAATGGGTCAATCGCACCGGCATCGGTCGTACCTGCAGTTGCAACCACACATGCCACGATCTTGCCTTCAGCCTGAAGCTGAGCCATGGTTTTTTCCAGTGCGTCTACATCCATCTGTGCATTGTTGTTCACAGGAACAGTGACCACAGACTGGAAGCCCATGCCCATCATCGCCATGTTCTTTTGCACAGAGAAGTGTGCATTTTCAGAACAGATGACTTTGACATTACGCATAGCATCTGCAGGGATACCATCACGCTGAACTGACCACGGATTACCGTTTTCGTCTTTCCAGTTTTTCGCGACACACGCATCACGTGCCAGCAGCACACCCATCAAGTTAGACTGGGTACCACCAGAAGTGAACACACCTGCCTGACCTGAACCGTAGCCGACTTTTTGACGTAGCCAGTCAATCAGCTGAACTTCCATCAATGAACCGGCAGGGCTTTGATCCCATGAGTCCATCGACTGGTTGGTTGCATTAATCAGCACTTCTGCAATTTGGCTCGCCACCATGGTCGGGCAATGCAAATGTGCTAACGAGTGCGGATGATGTACTTTCAAGCTTTTGTTTAAGAAAAGCTCAACCATACGCTCAAGAGATTTATGTAAACCCATGCCTTCTTTTGAAGGATGAAATGCAATCGCACTGCGTAGCTCTTTAATGCTACCGCCGGTGTACATTTTGTCGTTTTGCAACCATGCTGAAACGGCTTTTACCGCTTCATCCATTGCCGACTGATAGTCAGCAATAGACTGTGCATCATTGCAGAATAACGCTTTACGATGTTCTGCAAAATCAACCATGATTACGCGCCTCGAGTTGCAACAAGTGCTTCAGCAAGAGCTTTTTTGAAGCGGACAATAACTTCTTCACATTCAGCTTGATTGATAATCAATGGGCAAAGTAAACGAATTACTGTACCGTTACGACCGCCTTTCTCTAACAAAAGTTTGTTGTCGAAACATGCTGCCTGGATTGCCGCTGCCAATTGACCATCACCGGGTAATGAACCCATGTGATCTGCCGCTTGACGTTCGTCAACAATTTCAACACCAATCATTAAGCCACGACCACGTACGTTGCCGATACATGGGAATTCTACCGCTAATTTTTTAATTTCAGCTTGGAGGAAGTCACCACGCTCTTGAGCATTTTGCGCAAGATTTTGTTCTTTGATGGTTTTGATGGTCGCAAGACCTGTACCCATCGCCAACTGGTTACCACGGAAAGTACCGGTGTGACCCGCTGGCTGCCAAGCATCAAACTTACGTTTAATACCCAGTACTGCAAGTGGCAAGCTACCACCCACCGCCTTAGACATCACGATCACGTCAGGTTCAATACCTGCGTGTTCGAATGCGAACATTTTGCCTGAACGCGCAAAGCCTGCTTGAACTTCGTCAAGAATCAACACGATGTTGTGTTTTTCAGTCACTTCACGGATTTTTTTCAACCATTTTACAGGTGCAGTCACCACACCGCCTTCACCTTGAATCGCTTCAAGAATCACCGCTGCTGGCTTGGTTACACCACTTTCTACATCTTCAATGAAGTTTTCGAAATAATAAGTCAAGGCATCAACACCCGCTTCACCACCAATACCCAATGGGCAACGGTATTCATGCGGATATGGCATAAACTGTACGCCTGGCATTAAGCCATTCACTGAATTCTTCGCAGACAGGTTACCCGTCATTGCCAAAGAACCGTGAGTCATACCGTGATAGCCACCTGAGAAGCTGATCACTGAGCTACGACCGGTATAGGTTTTTGCTAATTTAATTGCTGCTTCTGTACCGTCTGCACCAGACGGACCACAGAACTGTAGGCAATACTCTTCCTTCCCACCAGGGAGCTGTTCAAGTAATGCTTCAGTAAATGCATCTTTTAAAGGTGTCGTTAAATCTAAAGTATGTAATGGCAAACCACTCGCAAGAGTGTCCTGAATACTTTGAATTACCGCAGGATGATTATGGCCCAAAGCCAATGTTCCTGCCCCAGCTAAACAATCGAGGTACTCTGTACCTTCAACATCAGTAACCCAACAACCTAAGGCTTTTGCTATCGCTAACGGCAATTTACGTGGATAGCTACGAACATTGGATTCCATCTGGCTTTGGCGAGTCAAATAGTATTCGTTAGTAGACTTAGTGGCAGGATTTACAGAAGAAACGCTCATATCGAATTACCATCTCTGATATGGGTTGAAAGAAATAAGTCGGGTGACTTGTGGTCCTTTGACTCGGTGCTTTATAGAATCTAGTTTGATGACTTGATTTATACATCATAACTAAACGGCGGATGATACAGAATTTTTCAATAAAATAAACAAGTTTTATGACTTTATCTGTCCAAAACCGATCGAAAAAATATATCAAGCCAAATCTTAGATTGAATTATCATCTTACAGTGTGACAGGCTAAAGAAAACCTTATTTTTATACTTTTTTTATGCAAAAGATTGGATTAACGTAATTACTTAAACTAAAGCACTTTAAGTATTTAATTTTTAAATGTTTTATTTACAAGTACTTTTTTGAAATAAAAATAAAATCGATTACAATCTTGACACAAAGTCTACAAAAAATCCTCATGAAGTAGCGATACCATGCATACTAAAAGCTGAACCTTTCTTTACAAAAAACAGGTAAAAATAATGCGATATTTAACTCTCTCCTCTCTGGTACTTGCTGGCGTACTTTCAACGACTGCTTTTGCGCAGCAAACAGAACAGCTGAACTATAATTTAGTCAATGTGCAAGCTGAAGCAACACGTCAAATTTCCAATGATGAAATGCATGCGGTTTTATATATTGAAAGAAGCAAGAAACAGCCAGCCGAACTTTCTGCACTCATCACACAATTAATGAACCAAGCCATAGCAGCATCAAAAAAATATCCGCAAGTAAAAGTCGAAACGGGTGCTCAGAGCACTTATCCTGTTTATGACAATGACAGCCAAAAATTGAAAGAATGGCGTGGTCGGGCAGAAATTCGTTTAGAAAGTACCGACTTTAAAGCCGTTAGCCAGTTGATCAGCGAATTGCAGCAGAACTTCCAGACTCAGTCGATTAACTTTACTGTTTCTGATACACAACGTAAAAAAGTAGAAAATGAATTGATGGTGGAAGCCTCTAAAAACTTTCAGCAACGTGCACAAATGTTGACTTCGGCATGGAATAAATCAGGTTATCAATTGGTCAATTTAAATCTGAATACCAATAACTATTATCCGCAACCGGTGATGATGCGTGCCAATATGGCGAAATTTGCAGGTGCTGAAGCCGCCGATGCGCAAAATGTCGCCGCTGGTGAATCTAAAATTACTGTGAATGCCAATGGTTCAATTCAGTTTAAATAATTAAATGCTGATTTAAATAAAAACCGTGTACATACACGGTTTTTTTATGAGCAAATTAGGGTACTTACAACAATATAGCGACAATCCTATTACGAGTTTCATTTTATTTTTCTTGTAAAATCACCCCATCTTTCAGCTTTTATCTCCCCCTCACTACCACATGTCCATTGAAAATTTAAATCTTGATCTGTTTAGCATCCTGAACGTACCTGAACAGGCCTCTCCTTTGATGATGCACTTTGCCACTTTTGTCGCCCATGACTTAGTCTTTCTTCTGGTTATCTGCTTTGCCTTGTTTTGGCTTTATGGGAGTCAAAATTCAAAAACCCTGATTCTAAAAGCCTTTATATTTTGTTGCATTGCCCTTTCCATCAGCGAAGTAGCATCTTACCTGTTCAATACTCCCCGTCCTTTTGTAAGGCATGTCGGTCAGACTTTAATTACACACGAAGCAACAGGATCATTTCCCAGCAATCACATGACCATTTTTAGCAGTATTGCCTTTGCTTATTATTTCTCGGCACGACGGGATATTGGCAGATTTTTGCTGGCAGTTGCATGGTTGGTGGCATGGTCACGGGTTTATGTGGGTGTGCATTTCCCGATTGATATGCTGGGTGCCTTTGTCTTGTCGTGGGTGGTAAATCTTGCAGGGTTAAAACTATGGAACTGCTATCAGGCAAAACTGATGTCTGGGGTGATGTGGATGTATCAAAAGTTGTTTAATCCGCTGATTCAAAAAGGCCTGATTAAATAACTCAACCACTATACATAAAAGACATAAAAAATCCCGCTCTAAAGCGGGATTTTTTAATCTCTAAACTTGAATCTAAATGACTTAATAAATCGCCATATGGTTACGATGAATCATCTCAAGGGAACGCGCTTCACCCAAAACCTGATGCACTTTATCCGATGCCAAACCTTTGACAATTTCAGCAGAACGCGAACTGAAGTTGACGCGACCAACAGCAATGCGATGGCCCTCTTGGTCCACACATTCAACCACATCACCACGTTCAAAGTGACCTTCCACAGCTTTCACCCCTACAGGTAACAGACTGCGATGGTTTTCTTTAATCGCTTTGACTGCACCATCATCCAGCACCAAACGGCCAGCCGTTTGTAAGTGTGCCGCCAACCATTGCTGATGCGCGGTAATACGGTCATTATCGGTAATGAACAAAGTTCCTAACAATTCGCCCGACATTAAGCGAGCAAGCACATTGTCACTTTCACCACTGGCAATCAGCGTTGGACAACCCGATTTTGCCGCCAAACGTGCAGCACGAACTTTGGTCAGCATACCGCCACGGCCAAATTTACCGCCACCACCTGCCATGTCAAACAGGCTTTCATCCAATGCACGCACGGTATGGAACAGTTTGGCATCCGGATTTGAACGCGGGTCAGAATCAAACATGCCTTGCTGATCAGTCAGGATAATCAGCAAATCGGCATGCACCTGACCTGCCACCATAGCAGCCAGGGTATCGTTATCACCAAAGCGGATTTCATCGGTCGATACTGTGTCATTTTCATTGATCACAGGTACCACATGCCAGTCAATCAGGTTCTGTAAGGCATCACATGAATTAAGATAACGACGACGGTCTGCCAGGTCATCATGGGTTAATAAAACCTGAGCCGTTTGAATGGAATGCTTTTCCAATACACTTGACCAGGTCTGAATCAGCCCCATTTGACCAATGGCAGCACAGGCCTGAAGACTGGGTAGATCGGTGGGTCGATTCTCAAGTTTCATTCGAACCATACCTTCAGCCACAGCACCGGAAGACACCAGAATAATCTCATGTCCTGCATTGTGCAGATCTGCAATCTGTTTCGCCCAATGCGAAATTGCATCCAGATCTAACCCTGTTCCGTTTGCTGTGAGTAAAGATGATCCGATTTTAACAACGATTCGTTTACAAGCCTTGAGCTGACGTTGCCCATCTACCACTTCTATCATCTTGTCCTCAGTTACTCATATTTCAGAGCTTAACGTACGTAGTACACTTCCATTTCGCCATCATCACCGTCTTCATCATCATCGTCATCGCCCAATATGCCGGCAAGACGTTGTTGACGACGCATCTCGCGATACGCTTCTTTTGCTGCGATGGTTTGTTCACGTGTTTCAGCTTCAAGCTGGTCACGGAATGCTTTTACTTGTGCTGCGTATTCTGGATCTTCAGTTTCGAGTTCACGTTGTTTCTCGATTTCATCCATCAGGTAATACACAACATCTTTGGTCCCTTCAGACATTAGGCCCGAAGTTTTGAATACAGGACCATTCCACTGCATTTCTTCAAGAAGATGGTTACACCATTCTTCACGCGTGTCTTCGGCCAACTGGTCAACCTTGTTCAGCACCAGTACCACTGGCAATTTAGAAAGTGTTGGGGAGAATTTTTTCAACTCATTCAAAATTGCTTTGGCATTGTGCGCAGGGTCTGAACCGTCAATCGGCTGAACATCGACAATGTGCAACAAAATACGGGTACGTGCCAAATGTTTCAGGAAACGAATACCCAGACCTGCACCTTCAGCTGCACCTTCAATCAGTCCTGGAATATCCGCCATCACAAATGAGCGATGGCTATCGGCATCCACCACACCCAAATTTGGCACCATGGTCGTAAATGGATAATCTGCAACTTTTGGTTTTGCAGCAGAAACTGCACGAATAAAGGTCGATTTACCTGCGTTAGGCATCCCTAGCAAGCCAACATCCGCCAATACTTTAAGTTCTAAACGTACTTCACGGTATTCACCTTTGGCGCCGTGGGTACATTTACGCGGTGAACGGTTGGTAGAAGATTTGAAGTGAGTATTACCCAAACCACCTTCACCACCTGCTGCCACCATTACACGCTGACCATTAGAGACCAAGTCACTGATAATATCGCCAGACTCAGTATCTACAATGGTGGTTCCAACTGGAACCAATAATACGGTGTCTTCACCGCCACGGCCTGCACAGTTTGCACCGCGACCATTTTTTGCACGTTCTGCACGGAATTTACGTGTATAACGATAATCTACAAGGGTGCTTGTATTGTCGTCGGCTTGAATATAAATGCTGCCGCCACGACCACCATCACCACCATCTGGACCACCAAATGGCACGAACTTTTCACGGCGAAAACTGGCTACGCCATTGCCACCGTCGCCAGCCTCTACGGTAATGACTGCTTCATCAACAAAGCGCATGCTGCCAATCCTCTAAAAACTTTAAAACCCCATATTCTGCCATATTTTAAAGGATTTCTCGAATAGAATTATTCAGCAATACTATAAATTTCGTTCAGCTTATTGTTTTTCTAAAAGAATAGTTTAACTCTATAGATAAAATTGAGGAACATCAGTGCATTTATAAAATTGAGTGATCGTTACTATTGAGATCACCCAAATTAAATAGCGGGCATCCCAATTTCATTGACAGCAGCCTAGCCAAAACCCCAGTTAACTTATTTTGCCACGCGTTGCTGATTCTCCAAAATCTCAGGCAAACTTTTTTCAATCCAGCCAATCAGATAATTCATTTTTTCTGCAGCTTGCGAACCTAAAATGGTCAACTGATATTCCACTTTGGGTGGCACCACCGGATAGACCGTACGTAAAATAAAACCATCCTGTTCCAGCATTTTCAGCGTTTGTGACAACATCTTTTCACTCACCCCTTCAATCCGCTGTTTCAGTTCACTAAAACGATGTACCCCATCACTTAAACAGCGTAAAACCAATACCGACCATTTGTTCGCGAGATGTTCCAATATTTCTCGTGATGGACATTCAGTGGATAAAACTTGACCTAATAATTTACTGGTTGCGTAGGCTGTCATCAATTCTCTCCTGGGGGTAATAAGCTTACTTTTTAGTACGTACTTACATTTAGTAAGTTAACAGATTAAGATTTAGCCATCAAGTACATTTATTCAGCAAAATCCAGAGGTTCATGTTATGAAAATTGCAGTTACAGGTGCAACAGGTCAGCTTGGTCAACTCGTCATTGAGTTTTTATTAAAAAATACCCCTGCACAAAATATTGTCGCCTTGGTTCGTACACCCTCCAAAGCCCGGGCTTTGACAGATCAAGGGGTTGAAGTACGTCATTTTGATTATGATCAGCCAGAAACATTAGCACCGGCTTTACATGGCATCGATAAACTTTTACTGATTTCAGCCAATGAAATTGGCCGCCGCACCCCACAGCATCAAGCCGTGATTGAAGCAGCGAAACAAGCAGACGTTCCTTATATTGCCTATACCAGTCTACTCAATGCAGATACTTCTCCTTTAGGTTTAGCACAGGAACACCGTGAAACCGAAAGCCTGATTAAGGCGAGCGGTTTAAACTATACTTTTTTACGCAATAACTGGTATAGCGAAAACTACCTGGCTGGCTTAGCCCATACCATTGAAACCGGAACTTTATTCGGCGCAGCACAAAACGGTTTAATCAGTTCCGCAGCACGGGCAGACTATGCAGAGGCAGCAGCCAAAGTATTAACAGGTTCAGGGCATGAAAACAAAACCTATGAACTTTCAGGCTCAAGCAGTTTTAGCCTTGCGGATTTAGCAGGCTATATTTCGGTAGCCTCGGGTAAAACGGTAAACTACCAAAGCCTCAGCGCTGAAGAATATACACAAGCCCTGATTCAGGCTGGTTTGCCCGCAGGCTTGGTCGAAGTGATTGTAGATGCAGATGTACAAACCGCAAAAGGTGCAATGTTTAGCGATCGCAAAGATTTGGAACAGCTGATCAACCATCCAACAACGCCAATACAAGCTTCAGTTAGGGCAATGCTTTAAATTTCACGGCCCTTTATCTTTATCCCTCTGTATGCTCAGGGGGATTTTTTATAATAATGTCGAGATGCCTTATAAATATTCGGCAAAGAAAAGTATCTGCCAATTTTTTTAATGCAAAAAAAGAGCCTCAAATAAGGCTCTTTTTCGTACTACTTTACAAATTATGCATTTGTTTCAGTAGGAATCTTAGGATAGCTTACGCCGCCCATTTGTTCAGCAATACGTAATACCTGACAGCTATAACCTACTTCGTTATCGTACCAAACGTAGCAAGTTAAACGGTTGCCTGAAGTGATTGTTGCTTGCGCATCAAATACACCTGCAGTACGTGAACCGATAAAGTCAGAAGACACAACTTCAGTCGAGTTGGTATAACCGATTTGACCTTGAAGGTTTGAGTTGATCGAGATTTGACGAATGTATTCGTTCACTTCTTCACGATCTACTTCTTTCTCAAGGGTCAAGTTAAGAATAGCCAATGAAACGTTTGGTGTAGGAACGCGTACAGAGTTACCAGTCAACTTGCCTTTAAGCGCAGGAAGTGCTTTAGCAACCGCTTTAGCAGCACCTGTTTCCGTAATAACCATGTTCAAAGTAGCAGCACGGCCACGACGGTCAGCTTTATGGTAGTTGTCGATCAGGTTCTGGTCGTTAGTGAACGAGTGAACTGTTTCAACGTGACCATTCAGTACTTTGTATTTGTCTTCTAACACTTTAAGTGTTGGCGTGATGGCGTTAGTGGTACAGCTTGCAGCAGAGATAATAGTATCTTCATCAAGAATGTCGGCCTGGTTCACACCGTATACAACGTTCTTCATGTCACCTTTACCAGGTGCAGTCAAGATTACGCGTGCAGCGCCCGGGCATTGAAGATGTTGAGCAAGACCTTCAGCATCACGCCATTTACCAGTGTTATCAATCACCAGTGCATTGTTAATACCGTAAGCAGTGTAGTCCACTTCAGATGGGCTAGATGCATAGATCACTTTAATGAAGTTACCATTTGCAATAATAGCTTCGTTTTCTTCATCAACTGAAATTGTGCCTTGGAACGGACCATGGATAGAGTCACGACGCAGTAATGAAGCACGTTTTTCCAAATCACCATCAGATGATTTACGCACCACAATCGCTTTAAGATTTAAACCACGACCCAAACCTGATTGGCCAATGATTAAACGCGCAAGAATACGACCAATACGACCAAAACCGTAAAGAACAACATCTTTGCCTTCTACAACCTTCGCATTACCTGCTAAAGATTTCACTACGTCAGCAACAAAAGCGTCTACGTCACCGCCTTTTTCCTTGAATTCAACAGCAAGTTTACCTAGATCAATTTCTGCTGAACCAATATTTTCAATTTTAGCTAAAGCTTCTAAAATCGGGAAAGTGTTAACGACTGAAAGCTCAACATCCATAACACGTGTACGGCGATGCGCTTTTAAAATCTGGATTACTGAACGGTTAACTAAAGAACGACCGTATACAGAAGTCACGATATTTTTCTCACGATATAATTGACCAATCAGGGCAATCATACGTTCCGCGATTTCTTCACGGTTTTTCCAGCGACCTTGGTGCTCTGCATGTAGGGCGATGATAGTGTCTTTGCTCACAGCTACGTCCTCTAATTAATTGTATATCTAGGCATAAATTTCAAACCCGACAATTGTAAAGGAATTATCAGCAACTTTGAATCAAAAGCTGAATGTTCAACGTGCTTTTTACGATATATTCACTATAAATTTATAAAATAGTTGTAATTATTTTCATGATTTTACTGTTAAAAGATCAGAAAGCGATTTAAAAAGTAAAAGTATACTTTTTTGTTAAATGTTGCTTAATCAAACAACCTGAGTTTTTACCCAGTTTACCGAATGCAGTCTATTTCAAACGATCCTGATAGTTTTCCACATTTTGATTCAGTGCACGCTGTTTATGCTTTTGTTTGATGATATGAATTGTACCTTCAATGACCAGCAATAAAACGGCAATCCAGATGGGAATATAAGTCAGCCATTCTCCTGTCTCAACCCGTTCCCCCAACACAATAGAAGCAAAGGCCAAAAGCACGGGTTCCAGATAACTGAGTAGTCCAAAAATGACAAATGGCAAATATCGGCTGGCCAAAATATAACTACCCAACCCCAGTGCACTTAAAAAACCCAGACCAATCACGGCCCAGATTAAATGCGGGAAAGATCCCATCACACCCAAGGTGTCACTATGAATAAAGCCCAAATAAAAAGCCACTGGCAGAATTAAAAACAAATCCCACCAAAAACCACCCAAATGATCTGTACCAAAACGACGACGCAAGAAAAAATACAAGGGATAAGCCAAAGCGACATACACGGTTTCCCAGGCAATACTGCCTATACGCCAGATTTCATGTCCTACCCCTAAAATGGCCAAGATCACAGCCGCCAGCTGCCATTTCGATAGTTTTTCTTTATACAGTACACAACCGACCAGCACCATCACCAAAGGCAATAAGAAATAACCCAGTGAAACTTGCAAGCCACGACCATTGATGGGCCCCCATAGAAACAGCCATAACTGTGTGGTACACAAAATGGAACTAAAAATCAGCCAGATCAGAAACACAGGCTGTTTAACCATACGTTTAAAAATCTGGGAAATATGCTGTAAATCACCAGACCAGTACATAAACAGGGTTAAAAAAGGCAGCGTCGCCAGCATCCGCCAGGCAAAAGTTTGTTCGCTATCAAAAGGTTTCAAAAACTGGCTATAAAAATACAATACCCCAAAAGTAACAGATGCCAATACCGACAAAGCCAAGCCTTTATACATCTTTTACCTCAAGGATATTATCCATTTCATGCGCATACGTAATGATCCCAAAATAATCGATCATTCATCTTTTTTTTAAGTCAGGCTATAGTAGCAAATAAAAAACCATGCCTAAGCATGGTTTTGAACTTTTGTTAAATATTCAGTCTACTATTTCACTGTCTGCTTGGTATGAATCACATCGCCCAAGTCATAGCCCACCGATTGTGCATATTCTAAATACTCTTTAACAACGGCCTGATCGGGTTGCGGGCTACGTGACAATACCCACATGTATTTGCGTCGCGGCTCACCGACCAATACAGTTTGATAATCGTCATCTATTTTAAGTACCCAATAATCGCCACGACCCACAGGCAACCAGCGAATTGCATCAGGCAAGAAACTGACTTTTAATTTCGTATTAAAAGGCGCATTTTGCACAAAAGCCTCACCAACCGACTGGGTGAGTTTGCCATCTTTGGTATAGCAGCGGTTATCTACGCCCACATTGCCATTCTCATTCAAGGTATATGTGGCAGAAACATCATGATCACATTTATTTTGAAAGTACATGGGTTTACGTGCCACTTCATACCAGACGCCCAGATATTTATCCAGCTCGACCTTTTCCACTGTTTGTAATGGTTTGGTTTGTGCATAGGCCATAGTCGCCATACCCAACCCCAATAATACCGCTCCACCTATGGCAATTTTTGCCATTTTATAGCCCGCTTTTGGAAGATCATTTGTTGTCATAAAAATACCTTTCAGTCAATTTTTTAAATTCTTAAAGTGCTTACGCATTTAAAAATAACGACTCCGACCAAATCATACTGTAGCGTTATGTAATGATTTTGCAATAAAAATCATCCAACTAACTGAGCATCTGTGCCTTCAGGCGTACAATCTCATCCCGTAGTCGTGCTGCCTGTTCAAACTGCAATTCTTTCGAGGCTTTGAGCATCTCTTTTTCCAGTTTGGACAAATGTTTGGCCAGCAATTTAGGGTCTGCCAAAATGTGGCGTTCATCGGCACTTAAAGCACGAGCCTGATCCGAGATTTTCTCGTCAATTTGATCATCATTCAGCACTTCACCAGTATCGATATCCTGGTTATTTTGACGCTTGGTACTTCGTGGTGTAATGCCATGCAATTTATTGAACTCAATCTGTTTGGCACGGCGTCGCTCGGTTTCATCAATCGCCTTTTGCATGGAATCAGTGATCCGGTCGGCATACAAAATCGCTTTACCTTTCACATTACGTGCGGCACGACCAATGGTTTGAATCAGTGAACGTTCCGAACGCAAGAAACCTTCTTTATCGGCATCCAAAATCGCCACCAGTGACACTTCCGGCATATCCAAACCTTCACGCAGAAGGTTAATACCGACCAGTACATCATGTACACCGCTACGCAGCTCATGAATAATTTTGGTACGTTCCACCGTATCAATGTCTGAATGCAGATAGGCCACCTTGACCCCGTATTCTTTTAAATATGAGGTTAAATCTTCCGCCATCCGTTTGGTCAAGGTCGTCACCAGAACGCGTTCATCGAGTTCCTTGCGGATATTGATTTCCGAAAGCACGTCATCGACCTGAGTCAGCACGGGGCGAATTTCAATTTCAGGATCCAACAGCCCAGTTGGGCGAACCACCTGCTCGGCAATCTGCTCGGATTTTTCAAGTTCGTATTTTGCCGGGGTTGCACTGACATAAATCGTTGATGGAATAATGCGTTCCCATTCTTCAAATTGCATTGGACGGTTATCTAAAGCACTCGGCAGACGGAAACCATAGTTGACCAGATTTTCCTTACGCGAACGGTCGCCCTTATACATGGCACCAATTTGCGGAACCGTCACATGCGATTCATCGATAATCAGCAAGGCATCATCGGGAATATAGTCAAATAATGTCGGTGGTGCTTCACCTGCCGGCCGACCGGATAAATGTCGTGAATAGTTTTCGATACCGTTGGTATAGCCCAACTGTTGCATCATTTCCAGATCATAGCGGGTACGCTGTTCAATGCGCTGTGCTTCCAGCAATTTGTCATTGGCACGAAAGAAACCTAAACGCTCATGAAGTTCTTCGCGAATGGTGCCAATGGCACGGGTCAGATTGTCTTTTGGGGTAACATAATGACTTTTAGGATAAATCGTGACACGCGGCACTTTACGCACCATTTTTCCAGTTAAAGGATCAAACCAGCGAATGGAATCGACTTCATCATCAAAAAGTTCAATCCGAATGGCGTCCTGATCCGACTCGGCCGGGAAAATATCAATAATTTCGCCACGGATACGGTAGGTACCGCGCAAGAACTCCAGCTCGTTACGAGTATATTGCATTTCCACCAGACGGCGAATGATGTCATCACGACTGATTCGGTCACCCTGCACAATATGCAGCAACATGCTCATGTAGGCATTCGGATCACCCAGACCATAAATTGCAGAAACCGAAGCCACGATAATGGCATCACGGCGTTCTAATAATGAACGTGTTGCTGAAAGCCGCATCTGGTCAATGTGATCATTAATGGCTGAATCTTTTTCAATAAAGGTATCGGAAGAAGGCACATAAGCTTCAGGCTGATAATAGTCATAATAACTGACAAAATATTCAACTGCATTATTGGGGAAAAACGACTTGAATTCACCATACAGCTGTGCAGCCAGGGTCTTGTTATGCGCCATAACAATGGTTGGGCGCTGTAACTGGGAAATCACATTGGCCATGGTATAAGTTTTACCCGAACCGGTTACCCCAAGCAACAACTGGTCGTGATAGCCTTTTTGAATACCCTTGACTAATTTTTCAATGGCTTGTGGCTGATCACCCGCGGGTTGATAACTGGTCACTAATTCAAAAGGTTGATGACTATCCGACATATTATTCAGCTTCTATACTTAAATGCAGTTTCAATAATATGAGGGTTAAAGCTCAACATTCAATATCAATGTTCCGATATTTGGTGCTGTCCTTATATTGAGAAAATTGCAGCAATTTTGTCTTGACCGCATGCGCATTCAATAGCAACATGAAACAAAGCATCCTGATCACAATAAAGCCTATGACTTACCATTACCATGACGAAAGTATTGTCAAAAATCTACCGGAAGATAGCGTTTTTGTTTTTGGCAGCAACATGGCAGGAAACCATGCAGGTGGGGCTGCGCGTACAGCACTGCAACACTTTGGTGCCGTACAAGGCGTAGGTCGCGGCTGGGCGGGTCAAAGTTATGCCATTCCGACCATGAATGAGCATTTGCAGCAAATGCCCTTGTCGCAGATTCAGCACTATATAGATGACTTTAAAATCTATACCAAAAACCATCCGAAAATGACCTATTTCATTACTTCCATTGGTTGCGGTATTGCCGGCTATAAAACTGAAGAAATTGCACCGATGTTCAAGGGCATTTCTCATAATGTTATTTTCCCTATTTCTTTCCGTCCTTTTGTAGAAAGAGCCTTACCCAAACTGACCCGTCATTTTCTCAGAACAGTGTTTAACGATGAGGTTATTTTTTCTACCCATGATGAAGAAATCATTACTCAGCTCGACTTATCCGAAAATGAAAAAAGTGCGGCGCGAATTATTTTAAATACCCAAATGTATCCAACTGACAGCAATGGTCGGGATCGCAATTTTGAAATTTCAGATATTTTGCATGTGTTAAACGGAAAAATTTTCGAATGGCAAAGTCATTCAGAAGGCTCAATGATATTTGGCAGTGTGATTTTGGCTTTACTTGAACTTTACAATATTAATGAAAAAGATTTTATGGACGTTTGGCAAGGTGAACGTGAAATTTCTCCGCCCAAACCAGAAAATAAGGCCCGTAGAAAACCGCGTTAATTCTTAATTTCAACGCCTTAAAGCCAATTCCTGAATTGGCTTTTTTTAAATCGGCAGTTTTGTGATGTAAAACACATTAATAAATCATAATATTTTACTTATCACGTTATTTTAAAATAATTTTTTTATCTTTATACTGCTCATTTAAAGTTAAATAAAAATGATGAGCGCCTTGAATGGACATGCTAGATTCTCCTTTTTTTGAAATCTCCCCTATTGCCATGTGGCTTGAAGACTATAGTGAAGTCAAAAAACAATTTGATCTCTGGCGCAATCAGGGTGTTCAGGACTTATTCGCTTTTCTACAGCAAGATCAATCGCGTATTCTAGACTGTGCAAGAAAAATTAAAATCTTGCGTGTTAATGCTAAAACACTGGAACTTTATCAGGCCAAAGATCTGGATCAGCTGTGCCAAAATCTGGAACTGGTCTTTAAAGCAGATATGACTAAAACCCATATCCATGAACTGGTCGCCTTATGGAATGGTGAAACTCATTTTTCCCATTCTGCCGTGAATTACACCCTCACAGGCAAACGTCTGGATATTCAACTGAAAGGGATTGTGCTGCCGCAACATGAACAGGATTTGTCCTTAGTCTTAATTACCACGGAAGATATCACTGCTTATACCGAAGCCTGCCGTCTGGAAGAGCAAAGCCGTCATCTGGCAGAAGCTCGCTTTGATTATTCCCCGACCTCGCTTTGGGTAGAGGATTTTAGCCAGATCAAAATAAAATTAGATCAGCTCCGGGCGTTAGGCATTGAAGACTTTGCAACTTTTCTCGATGTACATCCTGATTTTGTGCAGGAATGTATTAAGGAGATGGTGATTATTGATGTCAATCAGGCCACTCTGGATTTATTCGGTGCCTCGAGTAAAGAGGTTTTATTTAAAAACCTGCATAAAGTTTTTGCTGCAGAAATGGTACAAACCTTTAGAGAACAACTAATTGAACTATGGAAGGGTAATCTTCATCATCAGCGTGAAGCTGTAAATTACGCGATTGATGGCAGTATTCGTCATGTACTGCTGCAATTTACCGTATTTCCAGATTACCTTCAGGACTGGGGCATTGTACAGGTTGCCCTGACCGATATTACCGCACGCAAAAAAGCTGAAAATTATCTTGAATATTTAGGCAAGCATGATGTGCTGACCAAACTGTATAACCGGGCTTTTTATATAGCTGAACTCAATCGCCTTGAACGTAATATATTACGTCCGGTGTCCTGTATTTTTATAGATTTAAATGGACTAAAACAGCTGAATGACAGCATGGGGCATGATGCAGGCGACAGTCTATTACGGCGTATGGGCAACATTCTTAACCAGCTGATTCAGCATACCCCCTATTCAGCCTCACGCATTGGCGGAGATGAGTTTGTAGTCCTTTTACCGGGTGCAGATGAAGCAGCCTTACAAAATTGTTTGCAAAGTCTGCATGAGCTTTTATTGGTCGATAATCAATTTTACGCCAATCAACCGATAAGCCTGTCTATAGGTCATGCGACAAATCTTGAGCAAGAACGGATTGAAGATATGCTTAAGCGTGCTGACTTGGAGATGTATCATCAAAAAAAGAATTACTATCAGAACCATGATAGACGAAGCTAGCTTTCCAGCTCTGATTAAAAATTCATAACACCGGGTTATACAGCAATAAAAAAGCCATGGTCAGACCATGGCTTTTTTTATGAAAAACTTAACGCTTGCCCATGGAACGGCGTGTACCACGTGGCGGCATCCAGGTACGGTCAGCATAGCGCTGTGGTTTAGGGCGCAAATCTTCTAATACTTCATCGGAAGAATTTTCATCTGCCTTTTTCATTGGAAAAGGCAAATTCACAAGTGGCTTTTTCTTGGGAGTATTTTGGGTGCTCATATGATTCACTCAAGGATTTCTGCGACATATTGTACGGAAAAATACCTCGCAGTGCGAGGATTGGATTTTAGCGCATTGCGCAAGCACTTTATTCATGCCAGCAATCAGCGATTTTTAACCGCAGATTGAAAGCAATTGAGCATTTCAAATCCACATATCACTGCTATGAAAGCGTTAAAAATATATAAATATCTTCTCACTTCTAGATTATTTTAACCTCGCTAAAATCTCATCAAACAGTAAAAATAACATGTTACATAAAATTATTTTTCTCCATGTTATTGAAACAAAAAAGCTAAATTTTTACATGAATACTACCAGATTAATATTTTTAATAACAAAATGATTTTTCTCTAAACATAGAATAAGAAAAGTGAACGAATAAAACGAATAAACGCAAAATGGACATGGAGTCCCTGAATGAAAAAAACCTTACTTTGTATGATGTCGTCTCTTGCTGCCCTACCTGCCCTGAGCCATGCCGATTCCCCGTATTTTAGTTTAAAAGATGGTGATGGCTTTAAGCGCTTTTCTATTTCGATGGGTGCACTGCATGTTATGCCTCAAGGCAAAGCTCAGCCTTTTCAGGTCAATACTGCGGTTAAAAATGGCGAAGTTGCCAAGAATGGTAATATTCAAGTCGATACCGTATTAAACAATCTCAATCCGAATGTGAATCAGACTGCACTCGCAGCAGCATTAAAAGGATTAGGCTATCTGAGTGGCGGTCAGCTCAGTAGTGGGCTAAGCGGCAGTTCAAAGATTCAGGGCTTGGAACAATGGAACAATCCGGGTACAGGGCTGGAGGCAGATGATGTCACTACACTGGGGATTATGACCAATTACTTCTTTACCGATCATGTTTCCTTTGAAATGAAGGCAGGCATTCCTCCAAAAGTGGACTTACAGGGCAAAGGGAAAATTTATGCGCCCTTCTCTGCTGTGGCAACACCGCAAATTGGCAACTTGCCTTTAGAATTCCTGAATATTGACCTGAAAAATGATATTTTTATTACCGATTTAGAAGCATATGGACCTACTGCATCGGCACGTGCCTGGACGCCTGCCTTTGAATTCCAATATCACTTTGGTAAAACTGGAGTCAACAAATTCCGTCCTTATGTCGGTTTAGGTGTGATGTATGCTTATTTTAATGAACTGGAAATTAACCCGCGTACTGAACAGGATTTGATTGCAGCCGGTCATATGATTGCAAATATCAAAGAAGGCAATGCAGGAGCTTCACTGGAAGGCAAACCAAGTAAAGCCAATCCTAAAGTAGACCTCGAAGCCACCGATGCTTTTGCTCCAATTGCGACTGTCGGTTTTACCTATGATTTTAATGAACGTTGGTTTGCGGTGGGTTCAGTGTCTTATGCACATCTTAAAAATGAAACCACCATTACCGTATCTGATGACAGGCTAGGTGAATTAATTACCTCTAAAGCGGATATTGAAGTCAACCCGATCCTAGCTTATGCAGGAGTAGGTATTCGCTTTTAAGTATGACCTGCATAAAAAGACGACTTTTTGTCGTCTTTTTTGTATTTATAAAATTTTCTATAACTTAATTTTATCTTTTGTTTAAATTTTATTTAATCGCCTCGCCTTGAAGAATCGAATAACATAGCCGCACCACAAACCAGCATGGATGAATTATGTCAGACACCCGTTTTTCCAAACCTCTGATTTATATGTTAATTGGAAGTGCCATTATTCTGGCTTTGTCATTGGGTGTTCGTCATGCATTTGGCTTGTATCTGGTTCCCATGAGTGATGAATTTGGCTGGGGACATAATGTTTTTAGTCTTGCTATCGCCATGCAAAACCTGATTTGGGGTGCGGTACAACCGATTACCGGTGTTTTTGCCGATAAATATGGCAGTAAAATTGTGGTTGCTGTTGGGGGCGCGCTCTATACCCTGGGCTTGTTGCTTATGGCTGTCAGCTCAACCGGCCTGCTGCTGAACTTAAGTGTCGGTTTAATTCTGGGTCTGGCACTTTCTGCAACTTCTTTTCCTGTGCTGCTTTCTGCCGTGGGGCGTGCCGCACATCCGGAAAAGCGTAGTCTTGCCATGGGTATTGCCAGTGCAGCAGGTTCTTTTGGCCAATTTATTATGCTGCCGTCCACCCTGCTCCTTTTACAGAGTGTAGGCTGGTCAGCGGCATTAATCGTCAGTGCTATTTTAATTGCTTTAATTATTCCATTGGCATGGACATTAAAAGCGCCTGCGTATACCCCTCCGAATGCCTTAGCAGCTATTCATAAACCTGCATTGAGCATCAAAGAAATTCTGGTGATTGCTAAAAATCATAAACCGTTCTGGTTTTTGTCTTTAGGCTTTTTTGTCTGTGGTTTTCAGGTGGTGTTTATTGGTATTCATTTACCGGGTTACCTGATTGATCATGGCTTTAATGCCACCACAGGTACGGTTTTCCTGGCCTTAGTCGGTTTATTTAATATTGTCGGAACCTATACCGCAGGCTGGCTGGGCGGAAAATATTCAAAGCCTTATTTGCTTATGGGTTTATATGGCCTGCGTGGCATTGCCATTATTGGTTTTTTATTGCTGCCTTTGAGTACCTGGACAATTTACAGCTTCGGCATCATCATGGGTTTATTGTGGTTATCGACCGTACCACTAACCAATGGCATTGTGGCGAATATGTTTGGGATAAAATACCTCAGCATGCTTAGTGGCATCGTGTTCTTTACCCATCAGGTCGGTTCATTCTTTGGCGGATGGCTGGGTGGTGTCAATCATGACATGACCGGCAACTATAATATGGTGTGGATCTTTTCCATTCTACTCAGCATACTTGGTGTGTTGGTGCATTTCTTTGTCAATGAGGAGCATGTGGTTCATGACTGATTCTACGCTTGGATTAAGACTGGCGATTACAGCTGCCTTATTGCTTTTATTCGCCTTGGCAATCTTCTTATGGCTCAAGACACCTGAACTGTTTGAGTATTTCAATCAGACCTTCTGTGCCCACTAAACTGCTGATTTTCAAACACAGCAACAGCTATTTTTAAACTAAAAAATACAGTTTTTATTAAAAGCTGTATTTTCAACATATTAGTTAAATTTATTCAATTTTTCATAAACTTAGAATAATTTCTGATTTTTCAGCCAGTGTATTTTTTCTTAGATTGAGTGATAACAAAAAACAGTCTGAGCAATAACCATGACCGCATTAACCCAACTTTCACAAGCCATTCATGATGCACCACGCTGGCATCCGGCAGAGCAATTTCAAAACCCGCAGGAAATTAGCATTGAGCCTTTAGCAGATCAGGCGCTAGGTGCAGTAATATGGGGTTTAGATGCACGCAAAGCCCAATCTGGCGAAACCATCTACCGTCTCAAACAGGCATTGGCAGAACACTTAATTTTAATCTTTAAAAATCAAAGTTTAGATGACCTTCAATACCTGGCTTTTGCCAGCTACTTTGGCTCAATCTTCCATCCCAGCTCAGATACCCCAGTACTGGCAACCCAAGATGATACAGGTACTCCGCCAGACGTGGTTCCGGTCTCAAATGCGGTAGGTCAAGGCGACTATACCGGTCATGGCGAACTGGCTGCGCATGCAGATCACCAATGGACACCACTGCCTTCATTTGGCTCATTGCTCTATGCCATTGAACTACCACAAGATGGCGGACAAACCTCCTGGTTTAATACCATCAAGGCATATCAAGCACTGGATGAAAATACCCGAAAACATTTAGACCAATTGCAATTAATTACCTATAACCCATTTGTCCGGGCAAAAAATAACAAAGGCAGCACCGGTTATGGCAAAACACCGCTTTATCGCTTTAAAGATCAACCTATTCTTGGACATGCTTATCCACATCCCTTAGTTCGCACCCATCCTGAATCCGGTCGTAAAGGCTTATGGCTCAATGAACGCTCTGAAGTGGAGTTGGTGAATTATGATGATCAGGCCGGCAGTAAACTGATTGCTTCACTGCGCGAGCATATTTTAAAGCCTGAATTCCGCTATGAGCATCAATGGCAACCAGGTGACATTGTGTTCTGGGATAACCAAGCCACGCTGCACTCTCGTCGTCCTTTCCCATCTGATCAGCGTCGTTTATTAAAACGCATCAGTCTGGCAGGTGGCCGACCTTATTAATAGATTTTATCAAACTTGAAATAATAAAAATAAAAGAAGCGTCATAAAATTACTCCACAGCATCATGACCAAACATACATTTACGCATACTCAAAATCGTAAATAAAATAAAAAATGCGTCATGATGCTGCAATTTTTTACTTATCGACCCGCATAGATTGACCCAAACAAGCTGTACATTTTCAGTGCTAAAACATTGAATGAAGCATTTGTTGTAGATGATCCATTCGCCTCATAAATAACGACAATGAAATTCATCAGATCGTGCATTATTTTCAAGCTGGTCATCTTTTTTAAATATTTGCAGGTTAAATTAAAAAATAAAAGCCCATCAAAAGTAATCACTTGGGATGGGCTTTTTCATGTTAGAAATATGCATAGCAGGAAAACTCTATAGCAAAGCAATTCTGGCCTGTTAAATGGCTCAGGCTAAAACTCAAATATTTTTGGATCATTATGTTGCCTTCTGTTCCCATGCTTTCAAATTTCAGCTTATTTAAAATATTCCTTAAATTAGGCTGTACGGCATTTGGCGGCCCGGCAGCTCATCTGGTGTTTTTTTATCGGCGTTTTGTGCAACAGCTGCAATATCTGGATGAGCAACAATATGCCCACCTCTTGGCCTTGGCACAAATTTTACCCGGCCCGACCAGTAGCCAAATGGGCATCGCGATTGGCTATCAGCTGAAAGGTTATCCTGGGGCGCTGCTGGCATGGCTAGGCTTTACTCTACCTTCCGCCCTGCTCATGACCCTTGCTGCCATGATCGGCATTCAATTTTTCAACGCTCTTTCTGCCGATTTTTTTCATGTGATTCAGCTGATTGTGTTTAGTGTAGTGGCATGGGCTTTTTGGCAAATGTTGACGACCTTTTGCAAATCCAAATGGCAATATATCTTAATGTTTTTGGCCGGACTGCTGGTTTATTTTGTACCACTCGGGATTAATCAGGTTTTAGCCATTCTATTTGGTGCATTCGCAGGACTGATGTATCACCATTATTTTCCGCAACAAAATACGCCTAAACCTGTTGCTCAACTATCAATCACAAAACATAAATCTTTTGCCTATCTCTGGCTGATTTTATTTGCCTTACCCTTTGTACTGGTACCGCCATTACAACATTTTTTCCCCAGTCTCTGGTTAGAAACTTTTTCGGGTCTATACCGCACCGCATCTTTAGTCTTTGGGGGTGGTCATATTATCTTGCCCTTTTTACAGCAGGATTTTGTCGCATCGAACTTAGTGTCTCAGCAGCACTTTGATCTCGGCTATGCCATTGCCCAGCTGATGCCCGGACCATTATTTAGTTTTGCCAGTTACTTAGGTGCTTTATTACCTTTAAGCTCATCGACAGTACTGAATGCGGCTTTTGCTACCATGGTGATTTTTTTACCTTCTTTTTTACTCATATTTGGTGCTTTACCGTACTGGTCACGTTTAATGCAATTGCCACGCTTATATCATGCTTTGGCAGGAATTAATGCAGCAGTGGTTGGCTTGTTATTGTGTTTGGTGGTGCAGATGGGGCAAAAATATTTACTCTCTGGCTTAGATATTGTTTTTGTTATTGGTGTCATTACATTACTTAAAAGCAAAATTCCAGCCTGGCTCAGCATGATTGGCAGTTTCTTGGCTTATTATGCGCTGTTGCTTTTCTTGAACCATTCTTTCTATTCAACAATCATGTAAACAAACATGCCTTTTGGGCATTTAAAACAACAATCACCCTTCATATATTCAGGCAGAATCAATTTTATATTCCGATCTTACTGAAACAGGACACTTTTTACTTTTAATCACTGAATGTCGCTATTGTATTTTCCCATTTCTGTTTAGCGTATTAAAAATTGCAATAACAATATGCGTATAAAGGAGAAATGAATGAATGAAATTCAGTTTTCGGATTGTGTTCAGGCATGTATGACTTGCTCGCTAGCCTGTAGCCACTGTGCCAGCTCCTGCTTAAAAGAACAGGATCTGGAAATGATGCGGGAATGTATACAACGTTGTCTGGACTGTACAGATCTCTGTCAGCTCTGTGCCCGCATGGTACAAAAGCAATCTCCGTTTATTAAAGAAATCTGTGAGCTTTGTGCTCAGGCTTGCGAATATTGTGTAGAAGAATGCGGTCATCATGAGCATGAACATTGTCAGCAATGTGCTGAAGCCTGCCGCCGCTGTGCTGCCGAGTGCCGAAAGATGGCTGCCTAGAAGCAATAAGTAATCAACCCTACCCAGGCATGATGTTTTTATTCCTCCCATAAACAAAAACCCGCAAGTTTTCACTCACGGGTTTCGCATCTAAAATTTATAAAATCTTAGAACAAACGGTTCATACCATTTAATGTTGCTACACGGTACGCTTCCGCCATGGTCGGATAGTTAAAGGTAGTTTCCACAAAATATTTGATGGTATTGTTTGGACTGTTCATGACTGCCTGACCAATGTGGATAATCTCAGAGGCATTGTTACCAAAACAATGCACACCTAAAATTTCCAGAGTGTCACGGTGGAACAGAATCTTCAATTCACCCACGGTGTCACCGGTAATCTGTGCACGCGCCAAATGACGGAAAGATGCCTGCCCAACTTCATAAGGAATTTTTTCTTCAGTCAACTGCTGTTCAGTCTTACCAATGGAAGAAATTTCCGGAATGGTGTAAATACCTGTCGGAATATCCGTTACAGGTTTAACGTTCTCTTCACCACTCATGTTTGAACCAGCGCAACGACCCTGGTCGTAGGCAGCAGAAGCCAATGATGGCCAACCAATCACGTCACCGGCAGCGTAGATATTTTCCACTTCAGTCTGGTACTGATCATTCACTGTAAGCTGACCACGGCTGTTTGGTGTAATACCCACATTTTCCAGACCTAAACCGTCAGTATTTCCCGAACGACCATTACACCACAAAATGGCATCGGCTTTAATTTTCTTGCCGCTTTGTAAATACATCACCACATGATCATCAAATGTTTCCAGATGATCTAGTTGTTCATTATGACGAATCAATACACCCTGCTCACGTAAACGGTAAGACAAGGCATCAGAAATTTCATCATCCAGGTAGCTGAGCAATTTAGGCTGGGTATTGATCAAATCGACTTTATGGTCCAGACCAATGAAAATGGATGCATATTCACAACCAATTACACCAGCACCGTAAATAATGATTTTTTGAATTGAGAAATCCAGATCCAGAATTTTGTCTGAATCGAATACACGTGGATGACTAAAATCAAGCGCCGCTGGACGGTATGGACGTGAACCCGTCGCAATCACCAATTGCTGGAAAACGATCGTTTCTGTTATGCCTTCAGGGCTGAATATCAATACGGTATTTTTATCTTGGATGTAGGCACGACCGTGATAAATATCAATTTTATTGCGATCATAGAAACGGGAGTGCGTTTCAACCTGTTGTTGAATCACTTTATGGGCATTACGCAGCACCTGTTTCATGGTGAACTGTTTCCAGTCGCCCACTTTCTGGAACATCGGGTCACGCTGGTAACGCAAAATGCTTGATACGGTCTGACGCAATGCTTTACTTGGAATGGTTCCTACATGTGTACAGTTACCACCTAACTGTTCACGCACATCAATAATTGCAACACGCTTGCCAGATTTGGCAAGTTTCATTGCCGCGCCTTCACCCGCAGGGCCTGAACCGAGAACTACCGCATCGTACTTGACGAAAGTTCCACTAACGACCTCTTTCTTACGTGGCATTCAACGCTCCTATATTTAATCCTGATCTATCTTCATTATATTATGACGTAATTAGTAGCAATTTGCTGTATTTACCTCACATATATTAAGTGATGACTACATTTATTAAATGAATATCGTTTTTGCCCCATTTAGATTCAAGTCCGTTATAATAAAACCACTAATATATCTAGTATCTCCCCCGTCAAAAACAGTGGAAAAGTTGAATATGTCTGAAAACCGTAAACCTGAACAGGGTGTCAAACTTCGTGGCGCAGAGAAGGTCGCTCGTATTCCTGTAAAAGTTGTACCTACGGTTGAAACGCCACGTAAACCGGATTGGATTCGTGTGAAAATGGCGGCTCCAGATGAAGTTCAACGCATCAAAACCACCTTACGTGCACAAAAACTGCATACCGTATGTGAAGAAGCTGCCTGTCCGAACTTGCCAGAATGTTTTGGTGGCGGTACTGCAACCTTTATGATTATGGGTGATATTTGTACCCGTCGCTGCCCTTTCTGCGACGTGGCCCATGGCCGTCCAAACGCACTTGACCCTGACGAACCGCGTCACATGGCAGAAACCATTGCCAATCTGGGTTTAAAATATGCCGTGATTACCTCGGTTGACCGTGATGACTTAAGAGATGGCGGTGCCCAGCATTTCGTTGATTGTATTAAAGAAGCTCGCAGCTTAAGCCCAAAAACATTATTAGAAATTCTGGTTCCCGATTTTCGTGGCCGTATGGATGTGGCACTTCGCATTATGACCGAATGCCCACCAGACGTTTTTAACCATAATATTGAAACTGTGCCGCGTTTGTATAAAGCCATGCGTCCAGGTTCAGATTACCAGCACTCTTTAAACCTGCTGAAAATGTTTAAAGAATATTGCCCGGATGTTCCAACCAAATGTGGTTTGATGGTTGGTATTGGTGAAACTGAAGAAGAAGTGATTGCACTGCTGGATGACTTGCATGAACATGGCGTGGACTATGTAACCATTGGTCAATACCTACAACCTTCTAAAGAACATGCACCGATTGACCGCTTCGTCACTCCTGAAGAATTCGAACGTTATACCACACATGGCCAAAAACTGGGTTTCAGAAATATCTGGGCTGCACCGATGGTTCGTTCAAGCTACTTTGCCGACCGTCAATACTATGGCGAACCTGTTCCGGCTGTACGCCGTAAAGCCGATCCTGCCAAGAAAATTGCAGTACAAACCATTGAAGCTTAATTTATCTTGAATAAAAATTTAGTCTGATTGAATGATGCCAATCTAATCCATTTAGATTGGCATTTTTGTTTATCTCTTTTTATTAGTCCAAAGAGATAAAAAATCCCCTATTCAAATAGAGGATTTTTAAAACAGAAAAACCATTAAGCCGCTTTATTAGGTACACCGCTATGAAAGCGGAATAAATCATCCGGACTTAAAATCAGGTTTTTTTCAACTTCACGAAAGTGTGCAATACGCTGCTGAATATCTTCTTTAGGATTTTTTAACTTCGAGGTTTGAGCAACATCCAATGCCAAAGCCAAATAATCCTCAAAATGCCGCGATTCAGACTTCAGCAGATAGCGGTAGTATTTACCCAAATTTTCATCTACAAGCGGTGCAAGCGCATAAAAACGCTCACATGAGCGTGCCTCAACAAAAGCACCAATAATCATAATGTCGATTAAAGCTTCAGGCTCATACGTGCGCACTTCTTTACGTAAGCCACCTGCATAACGACCGGCACTAATCGATTGCCACTCCTGACCGCGCGTGGTCATCAGTTCAAGTACTTGTTCATAGTGCAGCATTTCTTCACGCACCAACTGTGCCAACTTAACCTGTAAATCGGTAAAGAAAGTGTAGCGAAACATCAGGTTCATGGCCGTACCTGCTGCTTTTTTTTCACAATTGGCATGATCTTGCATGAGTAACTCGAGGTTATTCATGGCTTCATCTAACCATGCTTTTGGCGTTTCACATCCCAAGAAGCCCAAAACGGGCTTCATAAGATCATCATAATTTATTAACGACATAATTCTAAAAACTTATCTTGCTGATTTAATGACAGCTTTCATTTGTTGAACCGCTTGGGCTAAACCGACAAATACAGCATCGGCAATAATAGAATGACCAATATTGAGTTCATGAATTTGCGGAATTTGAGCAATCGGCGTGACATTTTCAAGGTTTAAACCATGTCCTGCATTGACCACTAAACCTTTAGATGCCGCATATTCTGCACCTTTGACAATGCGTTCTAATTCAAGCTGCTGAGCTTCTTCAGTTTCGGCATCGGCATAGGCACCTGTATGTAACTCAATGGTTGGAGCACCACAAGCCACTGCTGCATCAATCTGGGCAAAATCGGCATCAATAAACAACGAAACCTCACAACCAATGGCAGACAGGGCCTGGGTGGCGGCTTTCACATCTTCAAAATGACCGACCACATCCAGACCACCTTCAGTGGTCACTTCCTGACGTTTTTCTGGCACAAAACAGACATGATGCGGCTTGATTTCCTTAGCAAATTCAACCATTTCAGGAGTCACTGCCATTTCCAGATTCATGTGCGTTTTGAGTACTGGACGCATGCGGCGGACATCGTCATCCTGAATATGGCGACGATCTTCACGTAAATGCAGGGTAATGCCTTCTGCACCAGCCTGTTCACAAATCAGTGCAGCATTTACCGGGTCTGGATAAGTGGTTCCGCGCGCCTGTCGCAATGTCGCCACATGGTCAATATTTACACCAAGCAATGCAGCCATAACAATTTCCTAACTAGGTTCTAAATTAAGATCGAGATTGAGTATTCTGAATCCACAATTGACGGCTTTTCAGCGGTCGGTCTCCCAAAAGAGAGGTGATCATTTGCCGATACAGTTGTGACAATAATTGTAACTGCTCAGGATTAAAATCCCTACCCTTTTCATAATCACGCATCGACAGAATTTGCTGCCCCAATAAAGTCGAGCGTGATTGTTGTGCGATGGCAATAAAACCATCGTTAAGTTGGAATATATAATGCTGGTTTTCCTGAATTTCCTGTTGATGAGCATCTACTGTAAAATCCAGTGCGTAGCCTAACTCTTCCAGCAGCACATGTTCAAACTGTCGCAAAATTTGCCTTAAAAAAAGATTGGGCTGTTCATGCTGTGCCAATTGCTGAAGCTGTTGTAAAGTTTGATGATATTGCACAAAGGTTTGCGGCATTTCGACTTCGACCGGACATAAGCGCAGGATAATTTCATTTAAATAGAAGCCAGAAAAGAAGGCATCGCCAAAAAAGAAAACCGGCTGATTGACAATTTCCAGCTTGGTAAAATTTTTAAGCTCAGATTTACCCGAAGCCTGCAAGCAAATGGGTTGATATTGCGGAGGTGGAGTTTGCCTTAAGATTCCATCAACGCGGCCATACTCCTGGGTAAACAGATGCACAATGTGACTGCGCTCCCGGTATTTACGATGATGGATTAAATAACCATGCAAGAGTTCATTACGCATGACAAATTAAATCTAGTCTTTGTTCTTTTTGTTATCAGTATCACCTTCTTCGTCATCCCCATCTGGAATGACTGCCCCCACAACGGCAGTGGTACCTTTGACCACGCCTTTAGTGGTTTTATAAGCCACTTTGACAGGAACCGTAACTACCTTATAAATACAGCCTTGCAGAAACAATATACAGGTGACTACAGACAGTACTTTAATCATTACAGTTCCTTTCAAGTGTAAACTTAGATCTTAGATATCACTATAACCTAAGCTTTTTAGTGCACGTTCATCATCAGACCATCCGCCTTTGACTTTCACCCAAAGGGTCAGCATGATTTTTTGTTCGAACATTTTTTCCATATCGGTACGGGCATCCATACCAATTTTCTTCAATTTTGAACCTTTTTCACCAATCACGATCGCCTTTTGCCCTGGACGATCAACAAAAATAGTCGCATCGATATAGGTACAGGCTGCTTTCGGACGACCAGTTTTCGCATTAATCGTCGCTTCTTCAGTCTTGAATGATTCAATTTGCACAGTTAAATCATAAGGCAACTCTTCACCTAACTGACGCATGATTTTTTCACGAATCACTTCAGAAGCCAGGAAACGTTCTGAACGGTCGGTAATTTGATCCAGTGAATAAAGCGGTGGCTGGAACGGCAAATATTTTTCAATGGTATTACGTAGATGCTCAAGGTTGGCACCACGTAAAGCCGATACAGGAACAATCTCGGCAAAGTTCATCAATTTTGCACGTTCCTGAATTAATGGAAGTGCCTGATTTTTGTTCTCAAAAGTATCTAACTTGTTGATGACCAGGATCACCGGCATTTCTGCATTTTTCAGCTTTTCCAGTACAAGCTCATCGTTTTGCGTCCACTTTTGCGCATCCACAACGAACAGCACCAGATTGACATCGCGAAGTGCAGAATGTGCAGCACGGTTCATCATTTTATTGATGGCACGTACTTCTTTTTTATGCATTCCCGGCGTATCGACAAACACTGCCTGAGATTTTTCACGGCTATCAATCCCGACAATCTTATGACGCGTAGTTTGTGGTTTACGTGAAGTGATTGAAAGTTTTTGACCCAGCAAATGGTTCATCAATGTCGATTTACCCACATTCGGGCGTCCCACAATAGCGACAAAACCACTTTTAAAATCAGAAGGAATGGTGGTTCCTTGTGCACTAAAGAATTGATTAATTAAATCGTTACCGCTCTCTTGCGGCTCGTGATCAGCATCGATGTGATCGGAATGAGTAGTCATTAAGACTTTTGCTCCAATTGTTTTAAAATATCTGCCGCAACTGCCTGTTCAGCAAAGCGACGACTTGAACCCTCACCATACAACACAGGCAAGCCCTCAATAATACATTCCACCTTGAAATGCTGATTGGGAGCATCACCTTGAATATCCACTACATCGTAAACAGGGAGAGGTTTTTTACGTGCCTGCAAATATTCCTGTAAGCGTGATTTAGGATCTTTGAGTTGGTCTGTAGGCTCGATATGGTCTAAATATGGGATGTACCATTTCAATACAATGTCTTGTAACACTTTTAAATCATTACAATCGACATAAATTGCACCAATAATCGCTTCTACAGTATCAGCAAGAATAGATTCCCGATGATGTCCACCCGATTTCAACTCACCCGTGCTCAGAATTAAACATGGGCCGAGCTTCAAATCGTTTGCAATTTTGCCTAATGCTTCTTGACGCACCAATGTGGCACGCATACGCGTTAAACGCCCTTCATTTTCATGAGGGTAGGCTTGATACAAATAATGGGCAATGATCATCCCTAACAATGAATCGCCTAGAAACTCCAGACGCTCATAGTTAGTTTTGTGACTAACCGATCGGTGTGTCAGTGCAAGCTGCAATAATTCAGGTTGTTTGAACTGATAACCGATACGGTGGACTAAGCGCATATCACTTAGTTTGGGTTGACCTTTGATCAAAACTTTTCTCGAACTTTAACACTAAATCTATATTGAGTAAGAAAGGCTTTCTTATCTCATACTCTTTTTTCACTTCCAGACCGTCAACGTTCACTACTTTCGCAATTTCATCAAATTTAAGATCACGCACATTATTCATGTCCAAACGTTGACTCATCTGGCTTGAGAATTTTGAAGGAGCAGTATTGGCCGGACTACTTTGCAGCAACTCCACGATTTGGCTATCTACTACTCGATCATCCCAATACGGTCCCCAAACAGCAATTGCAATTTTTGCTAAAAAAGCAAACCCAATAATTGCAATTAAAATCGCAATATACGATGCCCCTTGTTGATTTTTACGCATTTGTTATTTTTTCCAATTATGCTTAATCAATTACACCGTTGCGGTTAAACGACGGTAATTTAAATCCAGGTTCTTTATGCATCCACTTATAGAATGCACGACCTGTTAGGTTTTCCTCTGGTACAAAGCCCCAAAAACGACTGTCAGCACTTTGATCGCGGTTATCACCCATCGCGAAGTAATGACCTTTAGGAACTTTGACTTCCCAATATAAACCATTTTCAGATGAATATTTACCATTTTCAACATAGTTAATAAATGGTGCCTGACGTGCAACGTTTACACCTTCAAGCTCACGCATCTTAAAGGTATGCTTACCTAACGTTTCCTGATGATAAATTGAAGTCGGTGTATCCAGAATATCTTTTTCGCGACTAAATTCCACCGGAACTTTCGCCACTTTTTGTCCATTAATACTCAGTTGTCCATGATCATAAACAATGTGATCACCTGGCAAGCCAACTACACGTTTAATATAACTGATGGTCGGTTGTGGCGGATAACGGAACACGATCACGTCACCACGTTCTGGTTCACCCACGTCAATGACTTTGGTATTCACAATTGGCAAGCGAATACCATAGTTAAATTTGTTGACCAAAATAAAATCACCAGTTTCTAAAGTCGGAACCATAGAATCGGAAGGAATATTAAACGGTTCATACAGGAATGAACGTAGCACCAGAACCACTGCCAGAACTGGCCAGAAGTCATATGCCCAGGTGATGATGAAATTTTCATTACCCTTGCCTAGCGTTTGTCTTTGTTTAAATACAAACTTATCCAGTAGCCACACCAAAAAGAAAATCAGTGTGACGGGTACAAGGATTAAATTAAAATCAAAATCCATGAGCTAAATGACCTCTTTTATTATCTTTCTACTTTTAACACGGCAAGGAACGCTTCTTGTGGGATTTCAACACTACCCACCTGCTTCATACGTTTCTTACCTTCTTTTTGTTTCGACAGAAGTTTTTTCTTACGCGACACGTCACCACCATAACATTTTGCCAATACGTTTTTACGCATCGCTTTTACAGTAGAACGGGCAATAATTTGCGCCCCAATGGCAGCCTGAATGGCCACATCAAACATTTGACGCGGAATCAGGTCTTTCATTTTTTCAACCAGTGCAATACCACGATGGCGTGCATCCTGACGGTGACAGATCATTGCTAAAGCATCGACTTTATCACCATTAATTAACACATCCACCTTAACCAGAGATGAACTCTCAAAACGGACAAAGTTATAATCGAGTGATGCAAAACCGCGTGAACATGATTTCAATTTATCAAAGAAATCCATCACTACTTCAGCCATTGGAATTTCAAAAGTAATCGAAACCTGATTGGCCATAAACTTCATGTCTTTTTGCACACCACGGCGCTCTACACATAAAGTCATCACATTACCCAGATATTCCTGAGGAACCAGGATATGACATTCGGCAATCGGTTCACGTAAATCTTCAACCGTTGAACCATCAGGCATTTTTGATGGACTGTCGATGTATATCGTTTCGCCATTCTTCATCACCGCTTCATAAATTACGGTTGGTGCAGAAGAAATGAGGTCAAGATCGTACTCACGCTCTAAACGCTCTTGTACGATTTCCATATGTAGCATACCCAAGAAGCCACAGCGGAAACCAAAACCTAATGCATCTGAACTTTCTGGTTCAAAGAATAAGGCAGAGTCGTTGATTTGCAGCTTATGCAATGCTTCACGGAACGGTTCAAAATCACTTGAATCAATCGGGAACAAACCGGCATAGACCTGCGGTTTGACCTTTTTAAAACCTGGCAAGATTGCCACGTCTGGTGTAGTCGCAAGGGTGATTGTATCGCCCACTGGCGCACCAAAAATATCTTTGATCCCTGCAATGATAAAGCCTACTTCACCAGCTTCAAGCATGCCTGTTTCAGTATGTTTAGGATTGAAGATACCCACTGAGGTAATGATGTGCGATTGACCTGTTGATTTAATCAACATTTTATCGCCCTTACGCACACGTCCCTGTTTGATACGCACCAAAGACACAACGCCTAGATAATTATCAAACCATGAGTCAATAATTAGAGCTTGTAGCGGTGCATCACGGTCACCTGTAGGCGCAGGAATAACATTGACCAGAGTTTCAAGCACCCCTTCAATGCCTAGGCCAGTTTTCGCTGAACAGGTTGGGGCTTCAGTCGCTTCAATCCCGATAATGTCTTCAATTTCCTGAATCACACGCTCAGGTTCAGCCTGCGGTAAATCAATTTTATTGAGTACAGGGAGTACTTCCAGTCCTTGTTCAATGGCGGTATAGCAGTTTGCAACCGACTGCGCTTCCACTCCTTGTGCCGCGTCGACAACCAAAAGAGCGCCTTCACATGCCGCAAGCGAACGTGATACTTCGTAGGAAAAGTCCACGTGTCCTGGTGTGTCAATAAAGTTTAATTGGTATTCTTGACCATTCGGATGGGTATAGTACAACGTCACCGATGCCGCTTTAATGGTAATACCACGCTCACGTTCCAGTTCCATAGAATCCAGAACCTGAGCCTGCATTTCGCGATCTTGCAAACCACCACAGGTTTGAATAAAGCGATCCGCCAGTGTCGATTTACCATGATCGATATGCGCAATAATCGAAAAGTTACGAATGTTTTTAATATCAACAGATTTTTTAGCTTGCGCCATGGGCTACCTTGAGAAAAAACACGCCATGCAACCAATAATTAATGCATGGCAAAAGCCGAATAGAAATTGCGTAGGATTATAGCAGATGGATTTTTCAATGTATTCTAAATAATGAACTCCTTTTTCGCTTTGTGCAGTCATTTTCAAAGCAAAGCTGGGTTGAACTCATTTATTCAGTTTGAAGCAATTACATCGTATTGGCTAAAATCTAGCGGATTCACCTGTTCCGATATAGGCTGATAAGCTTGAATAAACGTCGGTGACATGCGTTTTGGCCGACCTGAAGCAATTTCCACACAGGCCCATTTGGTATTTCCCATAAACAGAACCGCTTGGTCGTACGGACGGTAAAACACATATTGGCGAAAAGAATACAAGGCATTGATATCATCCAGCCAGGTACGCAAGATAATCTTTTCGCCTGCAAATGCCGCTTTACGATATTGCACATGATGCTCTACTGCGACCATGGCATGTTTCAGCTCCAGATATTCATTCAAGCCTAAACCTACGGCATCAATATGTGCAGTGGCGACATCCTGCATCCAGTGCATATACACCACATTATTCACGTGTCCCAAACGGTCAATATCTTTTGCTTGAACGGTCATTTCCAAATCAAAAACTGTGCTCATATATTCTTTAAACCCTTACTCATTGCAAAAATTTCGTTCAAGGAAATACAGTCTACGTAATTTTGGATTACAGTAAAATTGCAAAATATAAAAAAACCACTCATCTATAGAGTGGTTTTTCATTTGATGGATCAATGCTATTCAATACGCATACCTAGAATTGCGCGTTGATCTTGGCGAATAATGGAAACACGTGCAATCGAACCTTTTTTCAATTCAGATGCAGATTTAACGAATTCTTCACTATTCAAAATCGTTTTATTATTCACCTGAGTAATAATATCGCCCGCCATTAAGCGAGATTGTGAAGCAATTCCACCGCGCTTAACTTCCTGTACCAGAATGCCGCCTTTCAGATCCAGTTGCTTTTGCTCATTCGCGGTTAAATTACGAATTGTTATACCTAAAACGGGACCTTTATTTTGTGCTGCTTGTTCAGCCTGTGCCGGTGTATCATCCGGCGCAGTGGTCAAAGTTGCCGAGATATTACGGGTTTTATCATCGCGTAAAACTTGCAATTGAATGTTCTGATTTGGTGTAGTTCGGTTTAAGTAATTAAGCAAATCCGAAGTTCTTGAAATGGGTGAGCCATTATATTTCAGGATCACATCGCCCGACTTAAAGCCTGCTTTGGCTGCGGGTGAGTTTGGTGCTACCTGTGTGACCAGTGAACCTTCAGGTTTGGACAGGTTATACGATTCTGCCAGATTGCGATCGATATCTTGCAACATGACACCCAAATAAGAACGAGTCACCTTGCCATTCTTTTTCAACTGCTCTGCCACGTCCATGGCTACATCAATAGGAATGGAAAATGACAAGCCCATATATCCGCCAGTGCCACTAAAGATCCGTGAGTTTACCCCAACCACTTCACCGTTCTGGTTAAACAAAGGACCGCCTGAGTTACCCGGGTTTAACGCCACATCGGTTTGAATAAATGGCACTGAGGTTTCCCCCATCATATTACGCATTTTCGCACTGACAATACCGGCAGATGCAGAATAGTCAAAACCGAAAGGTGAACCGATGGCCAGTACCGGCTCACCGACTTTGAGCCGGTCTACATTTCCGGTACGTAATTCAGGGAAATTGGAACCACTGACTTTTAGTAATGCCACATCGGTACGTGCATCGCTTCCGACCACTGTGGCATCAATTTCACGGCGGTCATTTAGCATGATGGTGACTTTAGAAGCATCTTCAATCACATGGTGATTGGTTAATAGATAACCATCCTTACTAATAAAGAATGCACTACCATAAGCGGTTTTATCCTGCTGATTCTGTTGCTGCGGAACAATCACTTGATTGCCAAAAAAACGTTTTAAAATTTCAGGGATCTGTTGTTGTATCAGTTCTTCCTGAGTCATTTTTTTGACGACATTTACACTGACCACCGCCGGACTGACTTGTTCAACCAGATTAGAAAAGTCTACCGAAGAAGCTGCTTGTGTTTGCATGGCCGCCATTGTAAATACAGCAGCATACATTCCTTTTTTTATATCGCGATTGTTCATATAAAGCCTGCACTCCATTCATTATAAGTATGCATAGACAGTATTTAGCATAAAATATATCTGTCTTGGGTAATAATATGTTTGGATATATTTGTATAAACAACAACTTAAATATTTCTTAAAAGTTTGTTGCTTTATTACTTTTTCTCATCATACATTAGCATATTAGCCCTTGTCTTTTGATCAAAAAAGCGGTGTTATTAGCAAACTTTTTTTCGAATTAGCTGATGGACATGTCTAATTTAAATACAACGCATCATTTTGACGTGATCATTGTGGGCAGTGGTGGCGCAGGTTTAAGTCTAGCTTTATCGCTACCCGATCATTTCAACATTGCTGTTTTGGCAAAATCGACACTTACCGATGCCAGTACCTATTTCGCTCAAGGCGGCGTTGCTGCAGTTCTGGATAAAACTGATTCCATTGCACAGCATATCGATGACACCATGATTGCCGGTGCGCAGTTATGTGAACGTGAAGCCGTCAAGCAGACTGTAGAAGGTGGCAAACCCTCGGTAGATTTTCTGTTAAAGCATGGTGTGCAATTTACCTTAGACGAACAAGAACAACTCCATCTAACCCGTGAAGGGGGTCATTCACAGCGCCGCATTATTCATGCCGCAGATGCAACAGGTCGTGCCATTTCAACCACTTTGGTACAACGCGCCCAAGAAAAATCAAACATCACCATTTTTGAAAACTATATTGCAATTGATCTGATTAGCTCGCAAAAATTAGGCATTAGAGATCAGGACAATCGTGCCTTGGGCTTATATGCACTGGATGAAAAAACTGAAAAAGTGCATACCTTTTTAGCGCCTTCTACAGCCTTGGCTTGTGGTGGAGCCATGAAAGCCTATCTATATACCTCTAATCCGGATATTGCCACCGGTGATGGCATCGCCATGGCTTATCGTGCCGGATGCCGCGTGGCCAATATGGAATTTAACCAGTTCCATCCGACCTGTCTGTATCACCCTCAAGCCCGTTCATTTTTAATTACCGAAGCCATGCGTGGCGAAGGGGCTTATTTACGCTTGCCTGATGGTGAACGATTCATGCTGCGTTTTGATGAACGTGCTGAACTGGCACCACGGGATATTGTGGCACGTGCCATTGACTATGAAATTAAGCGTTTAGGGATTCGTCATGTCTGGCTGGATATCACGCATAAACCGGCCGAGTTTGTCAAAGAGCACTTCCCGACCCTATATGCACGTTTACTTGAATTAGGCATCGACATTACCAAGGACATGATTCCTGTGGTTCCTGCAGCCCACTACACCTGTGGTGGCGTGGTGGTCGATGAGCATAGCCAAACCGATATTTCCGGCCTCTATGCGATTGGTGAAACCTCTTATACCGGCTTACACGGTGCTAACCGTATGGCCAGTAACTCACTTTTAGAATGTTTTGTGTATGGCATGAGTGCTGCAAAACATATTGAAAGCCAGTTTGATCGCAATTATGCCTCTCCTGATGTTCCAACCTGGGATGATTCGCAGGTCACAAATCCAGATGAGGACGTGGTGATTTTGCAAAACTGGGATGAACTGCGTCAGACCATGTGGAACTATGTCGGCATTGTGCGCACCACCAAACGTCTACAACGTGCTTTACATCGTATTGAAATGCTGAAACGGGAAATCACTGAATATTATCAGGATTACCAAGTCAGCAAAAATCTGATTGAATTGCGTAATTTAGTTTTGGTGTCTGAGATGATTGTGCGCTGTGCCATGGAGCGCAAGGAATCGCGCGGTTTGCATTACACCCTAGATTATCCGGAGCTTGGACCTGAATTGCGTAAAACAGTACTGACTCCGCCAAACTTTCAGGTGGAAACACCGTTGGTGAATGCCGATGTTTAAACCCGTATAGTCCAAATAAAAAAGCCGAACATTTTTGTTCGGTTTTTTAAATCTATTACATCTATTTATTGCTGGGGTGGTATCGAATAAGTACCTACCGCATGTGCAATGGGTTCATCCAGATCAATAGAATATAACCATACGTCACCGACAATGAGGGCTTTACCCACTTTCATTAATTGGCACACTGCACGAATATCCTGTGCTGCGGTCGGTTTTCTTAAAAAATTAACGGATAAACTGGTCGTGACAGCCAGCGCAACGATACCGATTTCACCCAGTATCGCAATATAAAGTGCATAATCGGCAGCAGTCATCATGGTCGGCCCAGACACCGTACCTCCAGGTCTTAAATCTGCACTCCCCACATGATAAATAATGGATGCGCCTTTTTCAGTGACTGTTTCTATTTCGCATTTTTCCAGACTTTGCGGAAATTCATGTTGCAAAAAATCAATAATTTCGGCTTTATTACTTTTCATTGTTTATAAAAAATCTTCCATAATGTTGCCCACTATAGAAGATTTTTCATTCAAACCCAATCGCTGAGAATGACTACACCGATTGCAAACATGCAAGTGCCTGGCGAAATACCTGTTCAGGGTTTTGTGTAGCATCTAAACGCTTAATTCGCTCAGCCTGTTGTTCCCAAAGTTCCTGATAGCCAGACCGGACTTTTTCAAAGAAAGCGGCTTTTTCCTGTTCAAAGCGATCCAGTGCACCACGTTCACGCGCGCGTGCCATCCCCAGTTCAGTCGGCGCATCCAGCCAAAACGTAATATTGGGCATATGCGATACAAAATTGGCATTCAATAACTGCAATTTTTCTTTGCTTAAACCACGCCCTGCACACTGATAGGCAAAACTGGCATCGGTAAAACGGTCACACAATACAGTTTTACCAGCAGCTAATGCCGGAACAATGACTTGTTGTAAATGCTGTGCACGTGCCGCATACATTAAGAGCAGTTCAGTATCATTAGCCATGCTTTCTTCATGGTTTACAGACAGCAATAACGAGCGGATTTGCTCTGCCATGGGTGTGCCACCCGGTTCACGCGTTAAGACGACGTCTTGACCTTGCTGAACAAAGTACTCATGGACTTTACCAATGAGTGTGGTTTTCCCGACACCTTCAGTGCCCTCAAAACTAATAAACATCCCCACTCCTTAATTTTTTGAACGAATGACAGTTAAATATTCTTGCACAGCACGATTATGCTCATCCAAACTTGCCGTAAATTTATGCCCACCATTACCGGTAGCGACAAAATAAACGTTATTCGAGTTGTCTGGGTGCATGGCAGCTTCAATGGCTTTCTGACTTGGCAATGCAATCGGAGTTGGCGGTAAGCCATTGTTGGTATAAGTATTATAAGCTGTTGGTGTACGCAAATCGGTGCGGGTGATATTACCAGTATAACGATCTCCCATGCCATAAATCACCGTTGGATCGGTTTGCAGACGCATGCCTTGTTCCAAACGACGGATAAATACGCCTGATACCTGATTTAGCTCACTATCCAGACTGGTTTCTTTTTCCACAATGGAAGCCATAATCAGTGCTTCATATTTATCCTTATAAGGTAAACCGCTGGCACGGTTGTTCCACGCCTTATCCAAAGCCTTCATCTGACGCTTATATAGATCGGTCAAAATCTTCTTATCAGTTTCACCTTTGGCAAAGAAATAGGTATCTGGCGCAAACAGGCCTTCAGGATGGCTAAACGGAATACCTAAAGCTTGCAGCATTTGTTCTTGAGGAAGATTCAACACTTCTTTGGTGACTAAATCATCTTTTTTCAATTGTGCAATCAGCTGTTTGAACGTGGTGCCTTCAATCACCAGAATACGGTTCATCTGTGCATTTTCAGCATTCGATACCAGTTGCATTACTTCACGTACTGACATGCCCTGATGCACTTCATAAACACCGGCTTTCATGCTATCATGAATGATGAACTTTTGATAAAGCTTTAACACGACAGGAAAGCTGACTTTATCTTCCTTGGCTAAACGATCAATAAACCCTGAATAGGTATCTCCGTCGTCAATGGCCAGCATCTGCTTTTGACCTTCCACAGGATAAGCTTTAAATAAGCTTGACCATAGGATCACCACAATCAAAACCACAAGACCTGCAAATAGAACGACGAAGCCTTTAAATGGAAATGCGCTTGTTGCTTTCTTTTTTGATTTTTTTTTGCTGCTAGACATATTAATGAATCTGATCTAATTGAAGAATATTAAAGAGTTCAATACAGGGTTGAACATTCAAAGCTTGCTGGTTAAGTTCAGTCACAAGTTTCATTGGACTTAAGGCATTACAGAAAAACAGGCTTTCAAATTTTGAGATGTCATCCATATCAATAAAACGCTGTTCACAGTGAATGCCATGCTGCTGCATCCGGGACAAAATTTCCGCCCGCATCACACCATGGACGCCATTATAACGAAGTTCTGGCGTAATCCATGTATTGTTTAAACGAATGAAACAATTACTGCTTACTCCTTCAACAACAGTACCTTGTACATCGGTCACTAAAGCTTCTGCCCAGCCGCGTTGCTCGGCTTCATGTTTTAACAATACCTGTTCCAGACGGTTCAGGCTTTTTAATCCCACCAAAGCAGGCATACTGAGGCCCAAAGCTTGCTGCAATACACCAGACTTAATTTTTTCAATCTGGAAATCATCCACCACCTGAGGATAAAAAAATACCCAAAGATCCGCAGGATGATCAGGCAAGCTATAACCGCGCTGCCCTTCACCGCGGCTAATGATTATTTTTAAGGTGCCATTCACCTGCAAAAATTGCTGCTGCAACACAGCCAGAGTTTTTTCAATGCAGCTTAAATCTGCTTGCAGCATCAGCCGTTCACAACTTAAACGCAGTCGTGCCCTATGCAGGTTTTCAAGTTCAATCTTGCCTTGTCGCACACGTGCAGTGGTAAAACATCCGTCACCATAATGGAAAGCCCGATCCAATAATGAAATTTCGCTGATTTGCTGTGCATTTTTAAAACATGGCATAACAGAACATCCTGTAAATGATGGCCTAGTTTAAAAACAGCGACATTAAATTAATAGCTTTTTTATTCATATCAAATTCATTTCTTATTATTTTTTCAACAAAAAAGATAACGCTATCCTTCGCCTTGTTACAAAACATTAATAATTCAAATTCAAAGGATAGCAAAATGCATTCATTAAAAATCGGGGTTTTAGCAGCTCTTATTTCCGCAACATCTTTTACTGCGCTGGCAAAAGACTTTTTAAATGTTTCATACGATCCAACGCGTGAATTATATGAAAACTATAATAAAGAATTTGGCACATATTGGAAGAAAACCACAGGTCAAGACATCAACTTTAAACAGTCACACGGTGGTTCTGGTAAACAGGCACGTTCTGTAATTGATGGTCTGGATGCCGATGTGGTGACTTTGGCACTTGCAGCAGATATTGATGCCATTGCAGAAAACTCAAATCTTATCCCTAAAAACTGGCAGAAACAGTTCCCGAATAACTCTACACCTTATACCTCTACTATCGTGTTCCTGGTACATAAAGGTAATCCGAAAGGCATTAAAGACTGGGGCGATTTGGTGAAAAATAATGTCGGCATTATTACTCCAAACCCTAAAACTTCTGGTGGTGCACGCTGGAACTATTTAGCGGCATGGGCTTGGGCAAAACATCAGCCAGGCGGTAACGATGCCAAAGCACAGGAATTTGTGCGTCAAATCTATAGAAACACCAAAGTTCTGGACTCTGGTGCACGCGGTGCAACCACGACCTTTGCTGAACGCGGTATTGGTGATGTATTGCTGGCCTGGGAAAACGAAGCGCATTTAGCCATTCGTGAACAACCGGGCAAATTTGAAATCATCACACCAAGCTTATCCATTCTTGCTGAACCACCGGTTGCCATTGTCGAGAAAAATGCACAGAAAGATGGCAACCTGAATTTAGCCAAAGCCTACTTAAATTACCTGTATTCACCTGCAGGTCAAACCGTTGCAGCGAACAATTTCTATCGTCCGCGCAATGCCGCAGTATTGGCAAAATACAAATCCGTATTCAAACCTTTAAAGCTGGTCACGATTGATAAAGAATTCGGCGGATGGACTAAAGTTCAAAAAGCCCACTTTGAAAATGGCGGTATTTTCGACCAGATCGTGAAAGCCAATAGCACGAAATAATTTGAGTTCATCGATCAAAGCATCAGCTTTATGCATAAGGCTGGTGCTTAGAATATAAACCAAGCCTTCATTATCTTTTTTATTCATATAAAATTCGTTTTTTATTATTTTTTATGCATAAAGAATGGCGTTATTCTCTGCCCATGTAATGAAACATATTAAGAATATTGAGGTCCGCATGAGCATTTCAGCAAAATTGAAACTTGGGGTTTTAGCCGCAGTCGTATCGACCTTTTCTTTGGGTGCTGCAGCAAAAGATTTTCTCAATGTATCTTACGACCCAACACGCGAACTGTATGAAAACGTGAATAAAGATTTCAGCAAATACTGGGAAAGCCGTACTGGACAGAAAATTAACTTCAAACAGTCACACGGCGGTTCAGGTAAACAAGCTCGTGCGGTGATTGATGGCCTCGATGCAGATGTCGTGACTTTAGCACTTTCTGCCGACATTGATGTGATTCAAGAAAAAACCAAACTGTTACCGGCAGACTGGCAAAAGAAACTCCCTCAGAACTCAACCCCTTATACTTCTACCATTGTATTTCTGGTACGCAAAGGCAACCCGAAACATATTAAAGACTGGGGCGACCTGGTTAAACCGGGTATAGGCATTATTACCCCAAACCCTAAAACCTCTGGCGGTGCACGCTGGAACTATTTAGCGGCATGGGCTTGGGCAAAACACCAAGCGGGTGGTAATGATAAAACTGCACAGGAATTTGTGCGTAAAATTTATAAAAACACCAAAGTCCTCGACTCAGGTGCACGTGGTTCAACCACCACATTTGCTGAACGTGGCATTGGTGATGTATTGCTTGCATGGGAAAACGAAGCTCACTTAGCCATTCGTGAACAGCCGGGCAAGTTTGAAATTGTGACCCCTTCTCTTTCAATTTTGGCTGAGCCACCCGTGGCGATTGTTGAAAAAAATGCAGAGAAAAAAGGCAACCAATATCTGGCCAAAGGCTACTTGAATTTCCTTTACTCGCCACGCGGCCAGCAAATTGCGGCTGAAAATTTTTACCGTCCACGCGACGAAAAAACCTTGGCTCAATACAGCAAGGTATTTAAGCCATTAAAACTGGTCACCATCGATCAGGAATTTGGCGGCTGGAGCAAAGTTCAAAAAGCGCACTTTGAAAATGGTGGTGTATTTGACCAGATCGTGAAAGCCAATAGTGCAAATTAATAGCGTTCGATAGACAGGAGCATCGACATGATTCATACCGTAATTGTTCCGGGTGTAGGTGGCAGTGAATCTGCGCACTGGCAATCTTGGTTACAACGACAACTCATGTCATGCTCTCGTGTGCAACAACAGGACTGGAACAAGCCTGTGTTACAAAACTGGATTGCCGAATTTGTCAACACAGTAGCACCGATCCAAAACAGCATCCAGATTGTTGCACATAGTTTTGGTTGTTTAACCACTGTGGCAGCATTAGCCCAGCACCCGGAATTAAATCAAAAAATTAAAAATTTGATTCTGGTTGCACCGGCCAATCCAGCCCGTTTTGGTGAAGCTGGTTTTTCGCGAGATAGCCAGCAAGATTATCAACACTATTTTCACCAACTTAAAATTGCCGTGCCAACAACACTGCTGATTAGTGAAAATGATCCCTGGTTAAATTTTGAAGATGCCCAGCAACTTGCGCAAGTATGGAAGCTGAGTCCAATTAACCTGGGGCAGGTTGGACATATTAATGTTGCTTCCGGTTTTGGACCTTTTCCTGAAATTTATGATTATTTAATTTCAGAAAATGTGTTGCACCATATCAATTTTACTGATGAGAACAAGTGCTTTTTTAAATTTGCAATTTGAAGTCTGCAAATTATGCTTGTGCCGAATTAAACTTTTATTTTTGCTGACTTAATTGGTCAGCATCGCTCTTTTCAGGAGTCATCATGTCGCAGCGATCCCGAGTGCTGCCAGGATTTGGTCTTTCTCTAGGCTTTACCCTAGCGTATTTGTCATTAATCGTACTTATTCCACTTTCGGCAGTGTTTATTAAATCACTGGGAATTGGATGGGACGGTTTATGGGAAATTTTAAGTTCAGAACGTATCTTAAAATCTTTGCAGTTAAGTTTTAGTGCTGCCCTGCTTGCAGCCTTAGTCAATGTGGTCTTTGGTTTACTGCTGGCGTGGTGCTTGGTCCGTTATAGCTTCCCTGGCAAGCGTATTGTTGATGCTTTGGTCGACTTACCTTTTGCCTTGCCTACAGCTGTGGCCGGTATTGCATTGACATCTTTATATGCCCCTACAGGCTGGATTGGTCAGTATCTGGAACCGATGGGAATTAAAGTGGCCTATACCCCAATCGGGATTACGCTTGCGCTGATTTTTATTGGTATTCCTTTTGTGGTCCGTACCGTACAACCGGTTTTGAGTGATCTGGAAACCGAACTGGAAGAAGCGGCATCGGCATTGGGTGCGAACCGTTTTCAGATTATCACTAAAATCATTCTACCGATTCTGTTCCCTGCACTATTGACCGGTTTTGCCTTGGCCTTTGCACGTGGTGTAGGTGAATACGGCTCGGTGATCTTTATTGCCGGTAACCAGCCCTTCGAGACTGAAATTGCGCCACTGATGATTATTTCCCGTTTGGAAGAATATGATTATGCCGGTGCAACCACCATTGCAGTTGTCATGCTGGTACTGTCCTTTGCCATCTTGTTCCTGATTAACCTGTTGCAGGCGTGGGCAAGCAAACGTACCGGGAGAACTGCACGATGAGTTTAATAACCAACAGCAATGCTTTGGCTGAGAAATTGCAGTCACGGGATGCTACCCGTGAACCAACCTGGATTCGTTACCTGCTCATCACCATTGCCCTGATTTTCTTTTTAAGCTGCCTGATTCTGCCTTTAATTCTGGTCTTTGTTGAAGCGTTTAAACAAGGCGTCGGGGTTTATTTTCAGGCATTGGTACATCCAGATACTTTATCTGCGGTAAAACTGACCTTATTGACTGCTGTGATTGCCGTGCCATTAAACGTGGTGTTTGGTGTAGCAGCTGCATGGTCGGTAGCGAAGTTTAATTTCCGTGGCAAATCCATTTTGACCACTATTATTGATTTACCTTTCTCGGTTTCACCTGTAATTGCAGGCATGATGTTAGTACTGATTTTCGGTACTCAAGGCTGGTTTGGTGGCTGGTTGATGGACCATGACATTAAAATCCTGTATGCCGTTCCTGCCATTGTGCTGGCAACCGTGTTTATTACTGTTCCTTTTGTGGCGCGTGAACTGATTCCTTTGATGGAAGCACAAGGTACAGAAGAAGAAGAGGCCGCAATTGTACTGGGTGCTTCAGGTTGGCAAACCTTCTGGAAAGTAACCTTACCCAATATTAAATGGGGTCTGATTTACGGTGTCATTCTGTGTAATGCCCGTGCTATGGGTGAATTCGGAGCAGTATCGGTGGTGTCTGGTCACATTCGTGGTGAAACCAATACCTTACCGCTACATGTAGAAATCCTTTACAACGAATATACCTTTAGTGCTGCGTTTGCGGTGTCCTCACTGTTGGCTTTACTGGCGATTGTGACCCTAGTTTTAAAAACATGGGTAGAGATACGCCAAGAACGACAAAACAAACGTAATGACGATTCAACAGTTTCTTAAGGAATGACATCATGAGTATTCAAGTTAAAAATATTGAAAAACACTTTGGTGCATTCCATGCACTTAAAAATATTTCACTCGACTTTCCAGATGGTCAGTTGGTGGCATTACTCGGTCCATCAGGCTGTGGTAAAACTACCCTGCTGCGTATTATTGCCGGCCTGGAATCGGCTGATGGCGGTCGGGTCATTTTAGAAGGTGAAGATGCAACCAATGTGCATGTGCGTGAACGTGAAGTGGGGTTTGTCTTCCAGCACTATGCCCTGTTCCGTCATATGACCGTATTTGACAACATCGCCTTCGGTTTGCGTGTGCGCCCTCGCTCTACCCGACCATCTGAAGCCGAAATTAAAAAACGTGTCACTCGTTTACTTGATCTGGTTCAATTGGGCTTTTTGTCCGATCGCTATCCGGCACAACTTTCAGGTGGTCAACGTCAACGTATTGCCCTGGCACGTGCTTTGGCGGTTGAACCTCGCGTATTACTGCTAGATGAACCATTTGGTGCACTGGATGCCAAGGTGCGTAAAGAACTACGTCGCTGGTTACGTACCCTGCATGATGAATTGCACATCACCTCGATTTTTGTCACCCATGACCAGGAAGAAGCACTCGAAGTTGCTGACCAGATCGTGGTCATGAATAAAGGTAATGTTGAACAGATTGGTTCACCGCGTGAAGTTTACGAAAAACCGGCAACCCCGTTTGTATTCGACTTTCTGGGTCAGGCCAACCGATTCGAAGGCCAACACCAGCAAGGCATTATCCAGATTGGTGATGAGCGTCTGCAATTGCCACAAGCCAAAGATGCGCCGCAAGGTAATGTGATTGCCTTTGCCCGTCCAAGTGAACTGCGTATTCATGCCTCTCCGCAAGAAAATGCCATTCAGGCGACTTTCCTGCGTGAAATATGGATTGCCGGTAAAGTCCTTGCTGAGCTGCAAGATCGCCAAGGCAATTTAATTGAAATTTCGCTTAACTCGGAAGAAGCAAAATTACATCAGTTTAAGCCAAATCAAACAGTGTGGTTAAGCCCAACGGCATTGCATTTGTTTGCCAATGACGTCGCTTAATAACAAATAGATGGGGCCAAAACAGCCCCATCCCTTTTAAGGTATACAGCATTATGAATTTCCAACAATTAAGAATTATTCGAGAAACCGTTAGACAGAATTTTAATTTAACCGAAGCTTCGGCGGCACTTTACACCTCACAGTCTGGTGTCAGTAAACATATTAAAGATTTAGAAGATGAACTGGGCGTACAGCTGTTTATTCGTAAAGGTAAACGTTTACTGGGCCTCACTGAACCAGGTCAGTCTTTACTGGGCATTGTAGAACGCATGCTGGTCGATGCAGACAATATCAAACGTCTGGCAGATGACTTTAACCGCGTGGATGAAGGCACCCTGACCATTGCAACCACGCATACCCAGGCGCGTTATGTATTGCCACCAATTGTCAACCAGTTCAAAAAAGAATTTCCAAAAGTTCATTTGATTCTGCAACAGGCCAGTCCGGTTGAAATTACCGAAATGTTGCTGCAAGGCGAAGCGGATATTGGGATTGCTACTGAGTCTCTGACCACGGAAGAAAATCTGGCTAGCGTGCCTTACTATAATTGGCAGCACAGTATTATCACCCCGCAAAACCATGCGCTTGCCAACAAAGCAGACATCACGCTGGAAGATTTGGCACAATATCCGATTATTACCTACCATGGCGGTTTCACAGGCCGTTCTAAAATTGACAAGGCCTTTGAAGATGCCGGCATTGATGTTGATATTGTGATGTCAGCCCTGGATGCCGATGTCATCAAAACCTATGTCGAATTGAATATGGGGGTCGGCATAGTCAATAATGTTGCCTATGATGCGGAACGGGATTATCGCCTTAAACAGATTCCAACCGATATCTTTGGGGTAAATACCACCTGGATTGCGGTACGTAAAGGACATTTGCTGCGTGGTTATGGCTATGAGTTTATTTCACTCTGCTCGCCAGAAGCAGATATCAAAGCACTGAAAAAAGTGGCTTATCCTGAAGATTAAAAATTTGATTGATTAAAAAAGGGATATTAAGTATCCCTTTTTTAATTTAAATTCTTGTCTGCTCAATTTTAGCCTACAACGCAAACCATTTATGAAATATCAACAGCCCCTACTTATTAATAAAATAAATAATTCACTGATTATTCTAAATAAATGTGAATAAGATCAAAACTTTTGTTGCATATTGTAAATAAAACAGAATAAAGTAGTTGTGACGAATAAAAAACACTCAATTACATCGTGTGAAATTCTTTCTCATATACTCAATTTTTAGCAAAAACATTATTTCATCTGGGGTTGTTCATGAAAGTTACGGCTTTGGGCATGGGTATGTGCTTTTTTTTGCCTACTCACGTATTTTCCGCAGCCCTGGAAACTTCCAACCAAAGTATTGCTCCATTTTTACAACCCAATCATTATGCTGAATTTTCTACAGCAATTATCGACGCGGATATTTCAGGCAAAACACTTCGACCAGACGAGAACAATCCCTCCACATTTAGCGAGACGTCTACTCAAGATTTCATTCATTCCTTTTATATTTCCAATGCCGTATTAAAATTTCAAGCTGCTCCTCATTGGTCTATTGGGCTAATTTACAATCAACCCTTTGTTACAGATGTAGGCTATGCCTTCGAACCGGTCAGCAGCAGCCCGGTAAATTTAGTCAATGCGGTACGTTTTAAAATGGACACTCACAATCTGACCACACTTTTAGGCTATCAACCCGATTCGGCATGGAATTTTTATGGCGGTTTAAGTTATCAGACCCTAGACACTCAGCTGAAAATTTCAGGACAATCGATGGGAATACAGGCTGATTATATTGCAAGTATGGATAAAGACTCGGCCTTGGGCTGGTTGGCTGGTATCAGCTATCAAATTCCTAAATATGCCCTAAAGACCTCACTCAGCTATCGCTCTAAAATTCAACATACGCCACAATTTTATGAGCAGACTTCATCCATTCCTGCAATTCCAGTCTTGAATTTAAGCTCTGAACAGTACATCAGCATCGAAACACCGCAGTCGCTAAATCTCGAGTTTCAATCTGGAATCACGCCTCGTAATGTCGTCTATACCTCTTTGCGCTGGGTCAATTGGAAAAATTTTAAAATGGTTTCTCCCCTGATGAGCCTAGGTAAAGCTACACCGGTCAACTTGGTGGATTATCAAAAAAATCAGCTTTCAGCCACCTTAGGACTTGCCCATATTTTTAATGAACGATGGACATCGGCCCTGGATATAGGGATGGATTCAGGTATTAGCAATCCAGCCTCCACCTTAAGCCCTTCGGATGGTTATTATAGTTTTGGCATTGGTGGATTTTATAATGTGCAGTCTAATTTATTTATTGCTGGGGGCGTCAAATATTTCAGGCTGAACAAAGCCAAAGTTGAGCAAAATCAAGATGGTTCAGGTAATTTATTTGGCGTGTTATCTTCGGTAAATAATAACAAAGCTATTGCTTATGGCCTCAAGGTGGGTTATCGCTTTTAACTCAAACCCGCTTAATTTACATAATTTAATTTTCAAAAATAAAAAAACGAGCCGAAGCTCGTTTTTCTATATGCTTTAAACTTACCAGTGGAAGCTTACACCGACTTTACCTACTGGCAACCATTGATATTTATCATCATTTGCGATTTCATTCGCTTCTTGATCTACTGCAACTTGAGCGGGTATGGTATTACCTGCTACTGGCGCTAGATTATTTTGTGTTAATTGAACCTTTGGGTTACCTGTGTAGTAAGCACCTACTTCACCAAATAATCCCCAGTTCTTATTAATTTTTGGTGCGAAACCAAAGCCTACATAAGGAGCAATGTCGTTTTCGTAGGACATTTGACCACGTACATTCCCTTCTTGACCTGCAACAGCTAATTGATAGTTATTGCCGTTAATGCTTAAGGTTTCACCATCTCCAATACGTTTTTGTAAATCGTATTGGCTATCAAGATAACCTACACCGGCAGCCATGTATAAGCCTTGGGCCCAAGGATTTGTGCTTGCACCCCAAGGACGAATTTCTGCATTTAAATAAGCCAGCTTATTGTCCATGTCTATGTCATATTTTGTACCATTTACTGATACATCATCTGTCCAAGAAATATCACCGCCGTTATAACCTAAGGCTAAACCTACATACGGGTTCGCAGTCCAAAGTAAGGCACCACCATAACCAGTTGTCCCTACTTCAGCACGAACACCTGTTGGAATAAGCTGGTTACGTTCAAACGCATAGCCATCTTGTACTACTGCATCGTCAGCTGCCATTGCTGTGCCTGCAAGAGCAGTCAATACAGATGCTGCCAAAATCGTAGCTAAAGTTTTCATGATAGATCTCCTCAAAAAGTTGCTATTTTCATTTAGTGCTTTTGTGATAATTAAAACTATAAAATATTAATTGCTTAACTTTTATTCGAAATTTGCTGAGTTTTTGTTATTTTTTGATACATTTTCTGTTTGCTTTTGATTATTAAATCATTTTTTGTTTACTTAATATTCATCGCTGATTATTTATCTTATTTTTCGCCTCTTTCATAATTAATTCCGATCCAAAGCCACTTTTTCATCTATTTCTAGCTCAATATAGTGTAAAATCTTGAAAATTTTTTTTGGAAATGGAAGATCATGTCTCAGCTTTCAACAATCATTGAACAAGCTTTTGAAGACCGTGCAAATTTCACTGCGGCAGACTGCTCCGCTGAAATTCGTAGTGCTGTAGAAGAAGCTATTGCTGGCCTAGATAACGGTACACTTCGTGTGGCTGAAAAAATCGACGGTGAGTGGGTTGTTCACCAATGGCTTAAAAAAGCTGTTTTGTTATCTTTTAAATTAAATGACAACAAGCCAATCGAGTCTGGTGATCTTCGTTTCTACGACAAGGTAGATACTAAGTTTGGCGATTGGACTGAAGAACAGTTTAAAGCTGCCGGCGTACGTGTAGTACCACCTGCTGTTGCCCGTAAAGGTTCTTTCCAGGCGAAAAACGTGGTATTGATGCCTTCATATGTAAACATCGGTGCTTATGTGGATGAAGGTACCATGGTCGATACATGGGCAACTGTAGGTTCATGTGCGCAAATCGGTAAAAACGTTCACTTGTCTGGTGGTGTGGGTATTGGTGGTGTTCTTGAACCACTTCAAGCGAATCCAACCATTATTGAAGACAACTGCTTCATCGGTGCACGTTCTGAAATCGTTGAAGGCGTAATCGTAGAAGAAGGTTCTGTGATTTCTATGGGCGTATTCATTGGTCAATCGACTAAAATCTTTGACCGTGAAACTGGCGAAATCCATTACGGCCGCGTTCCTGCAGGTTCGGTGGTAGTTTCAGGTAGCCTTCCATCTAAAGATGGTACTTGCAACCTGTATGCTGCAATCATCGTGAAAAAAGTAGATGCGAAAACCCGTGCAAAAACCAGCTTGAACGATTTATTACGCGAAGACTAATATGTAGTCTGCTGCGGAACATTGATTGTTCCTCGGAGCTTCAACCGCTCCTCGTCTCTACGGTCAGACATGATCGTAGAGATTTTTATTTTTGTGCTCTGTCATTTTTTGCTGTGGTAATTATTTGTTATGAATACGCTTCGATCTTCCGCTATTCCTGTTTCTGATCCGTCTGCGGGTTTACGCATCACGGAGATTTTCTATTCATTGCAAGGTGAAGCCAATGCTGCGGGTTTACCGACGGTGTTTATTCGCTTAACCGGTTGCCCTTTACGTTGTACCTATTGTGATACCACTTATTCTTTTGAAGGTGGCGAGCGACAATCACTAGAAGATATTATTCAAACCACGCTCGATTTTAAAACCCCTTATATTTGTGTGACCGGTGGTGAACCATTGGCACAGCCTAACGCCCTGCCTTTGATGCAGCGTTTAGCTGACTTGGGCTGTGAAGTCTCACTTGAGACCAGTGGTGCTTTAGATGTGTCTAAAGTCGACCCGCGCGTTTCAAAAGTTTTAGATTTAAAAACCCCGACTTCCGGTGAAGTTGCACGAAATTTGCTTAGCAATTTCGACCATTTAACTCAGCACGACCAAATCAAGTTCGTGATTTGTAATCGGGAAGATTATGAATGGTCAAAACAGCAGGTTGAACAATACCAACTCGCCGATAAGGTGAGTACTGTTTGGTTCTCGCCTGCTTTTGCGGTGGAAAAAGGTGCGGTACGTTTGCCTCAACTTGCCCGTGATTTAGCACAATGGATTTTAGATGACCATCTCCCTGTTCGTTTCCAGCTGCAATTACATAAATTGCTCTGGAATGATGAAACTGGTCGTTAATCCATTTTTGTTCTTGTTTATTTTTTGGAGATTTTAATATGCGCCCTCGTGCCATAGTTTTATTATCTGGCGGCTTAGACTCAACAACCTGTTTGGCTTGGGCGCAAGCACGTTATGAATGTATTGCTTTAAGTTTCATGTATGGTCAGCGTTCAACCACTGAACTGGATGCAGCTAGAGCATTAACACAAGGTGCTGGTGTAGAACATCGTGTCATTAATATTGATTTGGGTAACTTGGGCGGCTCTGCGTTAACTGATCATAGCATTGATGTACCAGAGCATGAACAAGATGGTATTCCTGTAACTTATGTTCCAGCACGTAACACAATATTTCTGTCTTATGCGCTCGCAGCTGCCGAAGTTTTTGGTGCAGAAGCCATTGTCATTGGCATCAATGCCGTTGATTATTCAGGCTATCCTGACTGTCGCCCTGAATTTATTGAAGCTTTTGCCAACATGGCACGCCTGGCAACCAAGGTGGGTGTAGAAGGAAAACCTCTTAAATTTGAAACACCTCTGTTACATTTATCCAAAGCAAATATCATTCGCTTAGGTATAGAACATGGCGTAGACTATAGTCAAACGGTGTCTTGCTACCAAGCAGACGACCAAGGACGTGCTTGTGGTAAATGCGATAGCTGCCGCTTACGTAAACAAGGTTTTGCTGATGCGGGTATCGCCGATCCGACACGTTATATACCGTCATAACAGGGTACAGTACATGAAAAATTTGAAGTCAAACATTATTCTTTCTACATTGGTTTCTGCGGTTGCATTAATGGCGACTGCTTCAAATGCAGCTGAAACTAATAAGCTCCAAGAAGCTTATAAAAGCACTAATGTAAAATCTGCTTTAATTAATGTTTGTAAAGAAGAAACTGGCAAAAGTAAAAAACTTAGTTCAGCTGAAGTAAGCAAATACTGTAGTTGTGCAGTTGAAGCCGATGGCCGCTTAACCAATGCACAAAAATGGGAAATCCAAAGTACCATTAACCAAAAGAAAAGCCCTGCAACTTTAGCTTTTGTACAAAAACAAAATAAAGACTTACAAGCTTGTTTCGGCCCACAATTGACTGGCAAACTTAAAAGCCTGACTGAAGAAGCAATGAAATCTGCTCAACAACCTAAAAAGTAAGTTGATTTAGATTGAATAAAAGCCTGCATCGTTGCAGGCTTTTTTATGCTTAAAATTTATATCCCAACTTCAGCATAAACAGGGCTAAATTCGCTATCATGTCAGCATAAACTTAAGATCAATATGATAAATTCGACTTGATAAGGATCCACACATGTCTGCTATTACGTTGCCCAATCAAAGCTTCCCAACCACAAGCGGTGAAATTAACCTGACTGAAATGCCAACAGAATGGCTGATTGTATATTTTTATCCTAAAGATTCTACCCCGGGCTGTACCACTCAGGCGATCGGGTTTTCGTGTTTAAAAGATCAATTTGATGCCTTAAATACCACCATTCTTGGGATTTCACGTGATTCAGTGAAAGCTCATCAGAACTTTACAGAAAAGCAAAATCTGAGCATTAACCTGATTAGCGATAAAGAAGAAGTACTGTGCAACCTTTTTGACGTGATCAAAGAAAAAAATATGTATGGCAAACAGGTGATGGGCATTGAACGCTCAACCTTTATTTTCCATAACGACGAATTAGTCAAAGAATACCGTAAGGTCAAAGCCGCAGGACATGCAGAACAGGTACTTGAAGACTTAAAAGCACTTCAAGCGGCTTAAATCCTACATTAAAAAAAGGCATTCATTTTCTAATGCCTTTTTTTATTCACTTAGCTGATTAAAGAAATAGCAATCGACCACATTACGCAGCCAATCAGCACATCCAGTATTTTCCAGGCTTGTGGGCGTTGAAAAATCGGTTGCAAATAACGTGCTGCATAGCCCAAGCTAAAAAAGAACAGCAATGATGCACTGATTGCCCCTAGGGCAAAATACAGTTGCGTGTTGGGATATTGGGTAGAAATTGAACCCAGTAACACGACCGTATCCAGGTATACATGCGGGTTCAGCCAGGTTAAGCCTAAACAAATCAACAAGACTTTCCATAAACTAGGCACATTGTTTTGACTAGCCTCTAAACGTTGTTCATGTTTCCAGGCCTGATAAAAGTGCTGTGCGCCATATATCAACAAGAAAGTCGCACCCAAATACTTGGCAATACTCAGCCAATCAGGATGCAATAGAACCAGTTCTGAAAAACCCAATACGCCGGCTGCAATCAATATGGCATCAGACAAGGCACAACATAGACAAATGCTAAAAACATGTTCTCGTTTTAAACCTTGTTTCAATACAAATGCATTTTGTGCACCAATAGGTAGAATCAGACTTAAACCCATGGCAAAACCGTGTATGGCACTATTCAACATAACGACTTAACTTAAAATAATTTAAAAATCTTGTAGTGAATTATCGCCGTTTAAAATGCAAATTAAGTATGATTAAGAAAATATAAACTTTACTAAGTTTTTCTTAGGTTGTGATTATGCTCTCAAATAAATCATGTGAAGCTTTTCTTGCCGTTGCGGAATCCGGCAGTTTTGACGAGGCTGCACAGCGGCTATGTATTACCGCTTCTGCAGTCACCTTACGGGTGCAGGCTTTGGAAAAAGATTTGGGACAGATTTTATTGCTGCGCGAGCGTCCCTGCCGGGTGACGCAAGCCGGTCAAAAGCTGCTGGAACATTTACAGCATCAGCGCCTACGTGAACAGAATCTTTTACAACAATTCATGGGGCAATCCAGCCAGCATGAGTTTCATCAATTCAGTATTGCCACCAATGCCGACTCTTTATCGACCTGGCTACTTAAGGTCCTGCAAAGCACATTGATTGAGCACAAAATTGCGCTAAAATTGTCTCTGGATGATCAAACCCAAACCCATCAGCTGCTGGAAACCGGTCTGGTCAATGCCTGCATCTCGACTGAATCGACTGCCATGAAAGGCTGCGAAGTACATTACTTGGGTCAGATGACTTACCGTATGGTGGCAACACCTTCTTTTGTAGAAAATTGGTTTAAAGATGGAATTCACCGTGATGCTTTAAGACATGCCCCAGCCATTATTTTTAATGATAAAGATTTGATGCATCATCAGGTGATCCTGAACTTATTTGGTCTGAACCAGCAAAGCTATCCGCATTATTTTATTCCCTCCTCGACTGCCTTTGTAGAAGCAGTACATTTGGGTTTAGGCTTTGGTTTAGTGCCGCAATATCAAATGGGTGATGATCTGCAAAGCGAGAAATTGATTGAAATTATTCCAAATGCCAAAACCGAAATGAAACTGTATTGGCATCACTGGAAGCAGCAATCTGCGCTACTGCAACAATTGACGATTGACCTGCTAGAAAAGGCTCAACATCAGATGAATTAAAAACGAAAATCAGCAGATATATTATAGCAAATCCTAGCGCTTATTTGCGTTGCCATTGTCCAGACACTTCAATATTGACTTTTTCCCCGATGCCACCAAAAGCTTTTTTCATGCCAAAATCACTGCGCTTAACCATGGTTGTAGCTTCTACCTTCATAAGTTGTGGATCAGATGGATTAGGTTCTAGGGAGGTATCCAGGATCACCGGCCGAGTGATACCGCGCAAGGTCAGATCCCCTTTGATCTTGTATTGATTCTTTCCTAAAGGTACAAATTCATGACTGTTGAAAGTCGCAGTTGGATATTTCTCTGCATAAAATAAATCTTCACCCAAAATCATATTTTCCAGTGAAGGCTTACTCAAACTTAGGCTATTTACATCCAGTACAAACTGTGCCGAGGCATTTTGTGGTCTTGCAGGATCAAAGCTCATACTGGACTGAACCTGCTCAAATTTGCCTTTTACGATCGAAAAGCCCATCGACTTGATATCAAAACCAACATGCGTTGCTGGCGTGAGGGTCCACTGCTGGGTATTGGCATGCGCGTTGATCGCATTAATATTTAAACTTAGCACACCCGTAATGAAGATACATTTCAAGCTTGTGTTGAGGTTCATCTTACCCACTCCTAGGTCGCTGCACTGGCTTGCCTCGACCTAGTAGCTTACTGAAGATTATTTAAGATTGGTTTTATCTTGAGTCAGGTATTTGTGCTGCAATTGTTGGTAAATGGCCGTTTTTTTAAATTTATGTAAAAACTCGCTAGTCCCGAGTGGAAAAGCAGATTCGATAATTTCACCACGGTAATAGGCTTCACGTAGTGGCGTCGCTGAAATTGCCCCAACCAGGCTATCAAGTTCCAGCATCTCCCATTCAGGAAACAGCTTCAGATAATAGGAAGATTCGTCCTTAAAATGACCGATCAAACCGATTTTGGCATCTGATTCAGCAACTTCTGTTACTAGAGATTTAAGCAGTTGTTGCCATTTTTGATCGTCATATACATCAATCACATGTACAAATTTGATCCGCTTTTGATCTGCTTCTGAAAAATTGGACAAAATCATCTGTTCACGCTCGGAAGCACTAAACGGATTTTTAATATTGCGTTCATTCTGTGCCGAGCCCAAAGCCAGAATCACATTCTGGCTGTGCTGCAATGCAATTTTAATGGTTTGCATATGTGCCAGATGAAAGGGCTGAAAGCGACCAATGAAAACCAGATAATCAAATGTATAGTTCATAACGGTTCAAGTTTTTTATGACTCGTGAGTTGTGCCGCCAAAATAAATATGCGACATAATAAAGGCCATAAAATCAAATTAAATTTTAAAGCAAGGATAGTACGATGACACTGAGCTGTATTCAACAACCACATCAACATTTGAATGCGAATTTAGAGCATGGGGTGCTCACCTTAGCCATTAACCGTCCTGAAGCTAAAAATGCCTTGTACGGCGAGCTGTATCTAAAAATTGCCCAGGCACTGGATGAAGCCGATCAGGATAAAGAGGTTCGCGTGGTGATTTTACGTGGTTCAGATGTTGATTTCAGTGCCGGTAATGACATGCAGGATTTCATGAAATTTATCCAGACGCCTCTTGCAGGCAAAGCCGGTGATGCCCCTCCATTTGTAGTACTCAAATCTGCTGCGAAATTTTCCAAGCCTTTAATTGCAGCGGTGCGTGGTGTTGCCATTGGCATCGGGGTGACCATTTTACTGCATGCGGATCTGGTTTATAGTGATAATACTGCCCTGTTCCAGATTCCATTTGTGAGCCTGGGACTTTCTCCTGAAGGTGCTTCAAGCAAACTTTTGATCCAGCAAGCGGGTTATCATAAAGCAGCAGAGTTGCTATTCACCGCGCAAAAATTTAACAGCGAAAAAGCCTTGAGTGCTGGAATTGTAAATAGCATTGAAGAAGATGTTTATGCTACTGCACTGAAACAGGCACAAACTCTGGCTGCACTTCCTCTCGCGTCGATCAAACAGACCAAAGCTTTAATGAAGCACAATCTTGAAGAAATTATTGGCTGTATTGATGATGAAGCTGAAATCTTTATGAAGCGTGTATCTTCACCTGAAATGGCTGAAGCTGTTGCGGCATTTATGCAGAAGCGTAAACCAGATTTTGCACAATTTAACTAATTTTTTATAGTTAAATGAAAAGCCACTGAATAATGACATTGTTCGGTGGCTTTATGCGTTTTAATAGATATAAATTTCAAGCTTTAAAAGCTGAGTAGATAAAGATGACCCAATCAAGCGAAACCCAAACTGAAAAGAAACGTTATTTTGAGCCAGCCCCAACAGATATTGATGTTGAAAACTTTAAAAAAGTCGTACAAAGCCGGCGTTCGGTACGTAAATTTACGAAAAAACCCATTCCTGCGGAAGTGCTGGATGATTGTTTAGATCTTGCCTTGCTTGCACCTAACTCATCCAATTTACAGCCCTGGACTTTTTATGTGGTGCAGAACCCTTCCAAAAAGAAACAGCTGGTCAAAGCTTGTTTAAGTCAATTGGCAGCAAAAACAGCTTCAGAATTAATTGTTTGTGTCGCACGTACCGACCGTATTGATGAAATGGCAAAGATGAATATTTCTGAGTTTCCATTTCCTGAAGCACCTGCTGCTGTGCAGAAGTATTACAAGTTTATTCCGTATAATTATAAAACGGGTTATTTTAATGCTCTGGGTAACTTTAAGAAAGTTGCTTTCAAAATTGCACGTACACTGGATAAGCAATTGCCAGTAACTGCTTTTAACCCGGCAGATGCAAAACTTTGGGCAAGCAAAACTACAGCGTTGGCTTGTGAAAATCTAGTTTTAGCTTTGAGAGCTTATGGTTTTGATAGCTGTATGATGGAAGGTTTTGATGAGCCGATGGTTCGTGAAATTCTGAAATTAAATGACGAACAGTATCCCGTAATGGTGATTGGTGCAGGTGAACGGGCTAAAGACGGCGTGTTCTTCCCGCAGTACCGTTTTGATCGTGAGCTGTTTGTCCAGAAGGTTTAAGAACAAAGCTGTTATTATTTTTAATCATTAAAGCAGTATTTAATACAGATTGTTAGGCTGTGGTATATGGAGCACGATCAGCCTAACTAATTTTTTGTTCCTAATTAACCCGAATCGCGGATAAGAAATGGACTTGAAAATCAGAAGGGCTAGAGCCATCAGTTGAGTTACCACACAAAACTCACAACTCTAGTCCTTATGTTCAATAGTACCGAATTATTCTGTGTAATTGATGATTTCTTTCTTAAATTTGAAGCAACTTATTGGAAATTTCTAAAGCAAAGCAATCACTGTTTAAGAAGCCGAAAAGCACAACTAAGTATCTCTGAAATCATCTTTATCGCCATTTGGTATAAGTGTTCTCACTTCAATAATTTCAAAGCATTTTTTTCATGGTTGAAACAGGATAGAAGTCATTTATTTAAGAGCTTACCCTGTTATCAACGCATGATTCATCTCATTAATATGCATCAATTGGCTCTACATGCTTTACATGTAGCTGTAATGAAAGCTCAAGATAGCCAATATTTATGGATTGATTCAACGACTCTGCCTGTCTGTAAAAATCAGCGTATTCAGCGGCATAAATCATTAGCCAAGATCGCATCTCGAGGTAAAAGCTCAATGGGATGGTTGTATGGCTGTAAATTACATATCGTGATGAATCAATTAGGTGAAATCGTGTGTTCTGCATTATCCAATGGGGATGTTGCAAGTATTAAAATGGTTGAACAATTAGTTGAAGGTTTACAGGCGAAACTCTATGCCGACCGTGGCTATATCAGTCAGGAATTAAAAAGTAAATTAAAAGAGCAAGACATTGATTTAATTACCTATCATCGAAAGAACATGAAGTCTGTTGAATTACCCGAATCAGATGAATATCATTTAAAGCAGCGTAATAAAATAGAAACGTTATTCAGCTTATTGAAAGGGCAATACAATTTAGTGACGAGTAAAGCCCGTTGTATGAGTGGCTTTTTAAGTGGAATCTATGCCTCGTTATGTGCATATCAATTGAGCTACCGAAACAAGCCAATAATTCAGATTATGAAGTGATTGGCTTAAACAGGATCCGGGTTATATAACAATAACACCACCCCAATGGGGATATACGCCTAAGCAAGGCAATAATTTTCAATTAATTGACAAGTTATTAGTTGATGGCATTGATAAAGGCAATAAAAAAGCAGGACGAGATGGTTATAGTATTCCAATAGCATTAACTAATCGTGTTCAGGTCCTAGATAAAACGTATGACCCTAAAAAATACACAGGTGTAATTTGGGAAACAGCCCTACCTCGATATAAAACTTTAGATGGCGAGTCAACATCTATAGTTTCAATGGTTAAAACTTATGCTTTTGATTATAATTATACCAAACCTATATATGCTGAACCATCAGTTCGATATGGTAAAATACATATCAAAGGAACTCCACCAGTAAAAATTGGAGATAAATAAATGAAAATAAAAATGCTAGTGCTATCTTCAATTTTCATTTTGTTAGCTTGTAGTCAACAAAAAAACTATGACCAACTCCCACCATTATTATTAAAATGTAATGATATCGACTATAGTTCTGATTATTGTTTAAATCAGGACTATAATATAAAACCATTAGAGCCAAGAAAAAAGAATAAAGATTCTTGGTTTTATATTTTTCTATCTGGCGGTCATCCATCTCAATATAGTGGTCCAGATGAGCAAAATATAATAATTTATGCGTTGGAAAATGCCGTATTGGAGATGAATAACCATTTTATTGATTCTTCGGGTGGAATAAGTAGAGAACTAGTTTTTAGAGGGAATGATGTAATCATTAGAAATGGTATCGTTTTAAATGTGAATATATCTTTGGGTGATTCATATTTTTCACCAAATTTTGCAACTGGCGAACAAATCAATAATTCGAGTGTAGGTAAAAACACAAACTCTGAAATTATAAAATATGGTTTTTTATATGCGGACAACCTATATGACTGTAAACAAGGTACCTATGTCCCATGCAATAGTGATCAATTAAAAATATTAGAAAATTCTCAAAGATTGAAAAAAAGAGAAAATATGTTCATTAAAAACATTAAAAATAAAGCTAATGATTTAACTTTACAATCATGGGGAGGAGGAATATTTAACTCACAATTAATACTTAAAAATAGAATTAATATTTATGGTTCAAAATCTACTATTATAAATAATAAAATCATATCAAATGCAGAGTTGAAAGCTGAGAACTCGATATTCCCTTTAATTCAGATTAAAAAATCTAATTTAATCGCTCATTCACAGCAAATTTTCCCAGATGAAAATGATGATAAAACAGCTATTTCTACTGTGACATATATCAAATTTTCACCTAATACTGTAATAGATAACAATTCCTTTACTCTGACTCAAAAGAATGACCAAGCTTACGCTATAGTATTAGACCATTCTCCTCGTGTCCGCATTACCAACAATACATTTAACGGGTTTAAAGTACCTATTTTGATGGATCAATGGAGTTCTATCGTCGACGAAAAAGGCAATGAAATTAAACCTGAAAATTTCACTGGTTATGGCAATGTAATTAACCCTGATAAATTTTCAGGTAATGTTACGTTGAATCGTAAAGGTGAAATTGTGAAGGAATAAAATAGAACAATTGATTAAATATTTCAATGGATCAGCAGTTTAATTAGCAAGGTATGGTAAGTAAACGTGCTGTAGCATTCAATACACCTCGTCAGCAACCTGAGTTTTCTCACATAATAGCTACTCAATGGGTTACGGGTTTGGGAGCAACAACGCTTAGGTATGGCGAATGAACAAGTTTCCGATATTCATTCACCTGAAATTCAAGATGTCGTGGTTGATCGTGATTATGTGATGTTGGCTGGTTTACCTATCATGCAGTTTAGTCAGATTGCAACGCAAAAATTGAATGGAAAATTAGAATCTGCTTCTGCTTCATTTAATGCGGTTCAATTCAACCGTATTGGTGCCCCAACTCATGTTTTTGATGATGAAAACAATACCCGCTGGCAAACGGATTATTCTGCTTTTGGGGAACGTTTAAATACTATCAGCACGCATAATGATGAAGCGAAACTGATTAGAGTGACCCAAAATTTACCTATTTCCCAGTCTATGGATGATTTACGTTATACGATTTCAATTCGTTTACCTGGGCAAAATGAAGATCCAATTACAGGTTTATATGACAATGGTTATCGTCAGTATGATCCGAGTGTAGGTCGTTATTTAACCCCTGACCCAATGGGGACTGTAGATGGTTTAAATCCTTATTTGTATGTGGGAAATAATCCGTTAAATAAGGTTGATCCTTATGGGTTGTATCAAACCGATATGCATTATTACATCACATATTTTCTTGCTATTACCGCAGGGATTGATTCAGATAATGCGAGAAGGATTGCATTGGCAACGCAGTTTGTAGATGTGAATGACAATACAAGTCCGTTACCTGAAGGAAGTCATTGGTATAATTATGGTAGTATTGGATATAATAATGCTACAACTACACGCCTCGAATGGTATCACTTTGTTAATACTCGTAATGGTGTAAATCCTACTTACGATTACAATAGTTGGGATCTCGCAAAGAAACCAAATGAGACTGAAACTACATATAGATTAAGAAGATTAACAGCAAATCTTAATCAAATACCCCAACTTAAAATCATGGTGAAAAACTATAAGAAAGCAGCTAATTGTAATAATTTAAACTTGAGCATGCAATTTTTTGGAGAATATTTGCATGCCTTTGAAGATACCTTTGCGCATCGAGATGCAAATAATGATCCATATGCTATAAATAATGGGACTGGGCATGCATCTGGCGGAGAAAATCCAGATTTTACTTTTAATCATAATGAAAATGGCATATTAGGTCATGGTAGTTGGAATAACAATGAAGCAAGAACATTAATTGAACAAGCCTCAGTGTATGCAAAACTGCTAGAGTATAGAAGAGAAATTCTAAAAATTCCCGATAATCAAACAAAAGTGATTTCATGGAATACTTTATCTCCATATTTACAATCCTTTAATGCGATTAGAGAAAGTTCTAATCCAGATTTGGCAGGCTCAACAGAGCCATGGAAAACTAAAATTACTTATTTACAGAACTTATTAAATAATAAATATACCGCCAATGTTCCACATGGAGACCTTCCTAGTACAAGTGCTCCTAATTGGGGTTATAAACCAAAACAGGGTGGTAATTTTGAGTTGATTAGGTTTTTTAAAGACGAAGAAACTGGAAAAAATGCACTTGGAGCGGGTAAAGATGGTTTTAGTGTTCCACAAGCAATCACCAACCGCATTACAACTTTAAGTACTTTAGCAAAAAATAATAAATATAAAGAATATCAAAATGTGATTTGGGAAACTTCTGTTAAAAAATATGAATCCAAAGATGGTGAAAAGGGGGATGTAGTAACATCAGTGCAGAAATACCAACTAAAAGTAGTTAAAGCTATCCCAAATACGATTGGATATGAATCTTTAGTCATTTTAGGCTCACCACCGAAAGGAACTACAAAATGAAGAAAACCATATTTATATTAGTAACGTGCATCACCTTAGCTTCATGTGATAAAACTGACCTAGGCAACAGTATACAATATGAATTTCCCGAATGTGGTACTAGTCAACTAAATGGAAAAACTATTCCCAAGGTCTGTGCCACTCGTGATTTAATAGCAACTAAAACACATAATGATTACACACCGAAGTTCATCAAAATCATTGTAGGTGCTGGGCATGCAGGCTATGGTTCTTCGACATCGAAAACAGGAGCAGTTTTAGGGTTTGAAAATAAAGAATTTGATATGCAAGGGCATGCATGGGATTTTTCAAAACAAAAAAATCCTTCTTTAGTACTCAGTGGTCATGACATTATTGTAAGAAATGGTATTATTCTAAATGCTAATATCCTCTTAGGTTCAAATATTTATTTTTCACCAAATTTTTCTACAAAAAAACAAATCAATAACTTAAATATCGAGCAAGATGGTTTTTTATATGCAAATAATACGTATGATTGTAAAAAATTAGGAATATCTTCTTGTGATGAACGTAACTTATTAGAAAATGTACTCATTGAAAATATCAAAAATAAAGCAAACGATTTAACTTTACAATCATGGGGAGGTGGAATACTTAACTCACAATTAATACTTAAAAATAGAATTAATATTTATGGTTCAAAAGCTACTATTATAAATAATAAAATCATATCAGATGCAGAGTTGAAAGCTGAGAACTCGATATTCCCTTTAATCCAGATTAATAAATCTATTTTTTTAGCTTATTCACAGCAAATTTTCCCAGATGAAAATGATGATAAAATAGCTATTCCTTCAACTTTATATATCAAATTCTCTCCCGATACAGTCATTGACGGTAATACCTTTACCCTCACTCAAAAGAATGACCAAGCCTATGCCATCGTTTTAGACCACTCCCCTCGTGTCCGCATTACCAACAATACATTTAATGGATTTAAGGTTCCTATTTTGATGGATCAGTGGAGTTCAATTGTTGATGAAAAAGGCAATGAAATTAAACCTGAAAATTTCACTGGTTATGGCAATGTAATTAACCCTGATAAATTCGCAGGTAATGTTACGATGAATCGTAAGGGTGAGATTGTGAAAGAGTAAATTTTATTTCCAAACATTCACTATCATTTAATAATAAAAATCAACAACGTGAGTTTTCTCAGCGTAATGGCTATGTCAATGGGTTAAGGGTTTGGGAACAACAGCGTTTACGTATGGAGAATGAACAAGTTTCCGATATTCATTCACCTGAAATTCAAGATGTCGTGGTTGATCGTGATTATGTGATGTTGGCTGGTTTACCTATCATGCAGTTTAGTCAGATTGCAACGCAAAAATTGAATGGAAATTTAGAATCTGCTTCTGCTTCGTTTAATGCGGTTCAGTTCAATCGTATTGGTGCGCCGATTCAAGTTTTTGATGAAGACAATAATACACGCTGGAAAACGGATTATTCTGCTTTTGGTGAGCGTTTAAACACTGTCAGCACGCATAGTGATGAAGCTAAACTCATTAGGGTGAATCAAAATTTACCGATTTCTCAGTCTATGGATGATTTACGTTATGCGATTTCGATTCGTTTGCCTGGGCAAAATGAAGATCCAATTACAAGTTTATATGACAATGGTTATCGTCAGTATGATCCAACTATTGGGCGTTATTTAACCCCTGACCCAATGGGAACTGTAGATGGTTTAAATCCATATTTGTATGTAGCTAATAATCCGTTAAATAAGGTTGACCCTTATGGTCTGTATCAAACCGATATGCATTATTATATGACTTACTTCTTAGCGATAACCGCAGGAATTGATTCGGATAATGCGAGACGGATTGCGCTAGCAACTCAGTTTGTGGATGAGAATGAATACACTGCACCAATGGTTTCTGGTGATCAAAGTAAATTTATTGACTGACGGGAATCTGTATTTCTGAATGCAAGTACGAATCGTTTAAGATGGTACCATTTTGTTAATGATCGCCCAATGTTCGATTATAGTGCTGGAGCCTATGCATATAGTATTTATGATTTAGCACAACCCAAAGGAATGTCTGATAAAGACTATGCTATATGGCGATTAACATCAAATTTAGATAGGAATATAAAGAAGGATTCTAAATTGATTGGTGCAGGTGAACGAGCTAAAGACGGCGTGTTCTTCCCGCAGTATCGTTTTGACCGTGAGCTGTTTGTTCAGAAGGTTTAATCATTCTCCTACTCATACAGTATTTGATACGTGCAAGGCGACATGGATGTCGCCCATTAGACTGTGGCATATGGACGTACCATCAGTCTAACCAAGAGATTGCATCTTGGTTGACAATGGAACAAGCATAAAAGACATTCTTTGAATACTTAATCTTTGGAAATTTAAGATAATTGCCAGCAGAAAACTTATTCTTCAATTAAAAAGTTTTCTGCCAATTTAGCCATACTTGATAATCATCACGATTATTCATTTGTACAGGCTTGTCACCTAAAGGGAACCCGAATGTAGCTTGAATGCTGCCTGCATAACGATTGTCCCAGCTGAGGCCTATGCCCGCACTTCTCAGCGATACGGTGTTCTTTTCAGTAGAACCTACCCATGTCTGGGCATTCAACTTTAATTTAGCCATATCAAGAAATAGTTTTCCGTTTAGCCGATTTTGGGCATTTGACCATAAGTCCTGCCTTAACTCCAAACTTGATGCCAAACTTTGCGATGCAGAAAACAGACTGCTTTTATAGCCCCGCATGAAGTTTGAACCACCCACATAGTAAGCTTCAGAACTGTCCAGATTATCAGGACTATAAAAACCTTCAACAGATGCAAATAATTCATTACTCTTCATAAGGCTTTGCAGGCGCGATGCTTTCAGAAATACACTCAAATAGTCACCATTAGATTGACGCGAAAGTGCATCTGCAGCTTTGACAGCATCATCTTTAATGTCTAAATGTCCAAATGAACTCATTACTGCAAGCTCATTAAAACCCGCACCGCCCATTGAATCATAGGATGAATGATTTAAGCCTAGCTGCATGCTGTTAATATTGCGGTGATTAAAGTTTTGTGTAATTTCCACATCATCTTCAAGCTGTTTATGACTAAAATTTAAGGACAGCATGGTTTGCTGTTTTGAACTTTGCATCACCGGCTGCTGCAACCAAACGGAGGTTTCTTTAGCATTGCCTTCATAGCCTAAATCTTTTAAATCTTGACCTAATTCATATTCTAAATATGAATAGCTTGCCCCTACCTGTGTTCCTGAACCATGTACCAATGCTGAATAACCAATTTTTCCATAGTTCATTCGCTGACCGCTGCTCATTGCATCCAATGACAGCTGATCCCCCAGCCCCAATATACTGTTCACACGTATACCGCCTGTACCGCGGACTTCACCCGTATATTTACTGCCGAAGTTATCTGCACCTAAATATGCCTGATATTTTTGTGCCGGAACCAGCTCGACATTTAGCAAAGTTTCATTTTGTGACAGTCCAGAAGTAAAAGATAAATTATTTTTCACCCCATTTAGCCGGTTCAAGCGTGATGATATTTCATCAATAGAACCATCACTCAATAACTGTTTATTTTGCAACGGTGCAATTATTTGATTTAGCAGCCACGGCTGGGTATTAGATGCATTGCTTAAATGCACGCCATTCAATTGCGCTTCTACGACTTGAAGGGTAACAATCCCACCATTCAACGTTTGGGCCGGCAAAAATGCATAGCTGTAGCTATAGCCATTTTGTGCATAATAATCACTGACCGTGTTTGCTGCTTGCTGCAATTCCGTCAATGTCAGCTGCTTGCCTTCATAAGCTAGAATTTGTTGGCGAAGTATCAATTCAGAAAACTGTGTATTGCCCTGAATCTCAAATTGGCGAACAAACACTTGCTGCTCCCCATGAACAGAATGTCGCGGCTCAGATGCTTCCGGGACTTTATTTTCTTGTGCAGGCTGAATCTGCGGGCTTTTTACTTCCTGCAATAATTGACCTGCATTTGGGATATTTTCTGCAAAGCAAAGCTGCCCTGTTGCGATTAAACTGCATAAAAGTAACGTCTTAGAACCAGCAACCGCCATTAAATTTTTATTCATTTCAACCCCAATATTTAATCTTAAAATAGACCGTTATTTCATTTATAGAAAAGGCTATATACCAATGTCGATTTCTGAGCATCCTTACTGAAATTCAAAGTTAACTTTTCAGTAATTTCACCCTCTGCAAAACCTCAGCCCCTTCCGCCGCGCAGTCAATGATTTAAATCGCTGTGCTGCCGAAATGGGGCCTGCATCATGTGTCCTTATAGCTCAATTTCATTTTGCAGGAGTGGCTTGTTTCAATTTTTCAAGCGCTGCTTGCTTAGCTGCTGCCGACCCATTACTGCTTGAATTATTTGAATTTATTTGATTTAAGAGCATTTTCAATTGTTCTATATCTGAGCTGTTCATGCCTGAAGAGAACGGATTTGATGCACCGGCTGAATTTAAGCCAGTATCCGGTTTAGGTTTAGGCACAGTATTCGAATCTAAAAGCTTGGCCAGCAATGTAGCAAATTGCTCTGTTGTTATATTTCCAGAAGGATTAAACGCTCCAGTACCATCAATTAATCCAGCTTTTTGTATAGCTTCTATATATGACAGTGCATACCCACCAGCAGGCATATCCTGAAAGCCTGAAGTGTTTGATGGGTTGTTATCTGCTACTCCCAAAATTAATGCAGCTACTTTGGCAAATTGCGCTCGATTCATCTCATCAGAACCCAAGGCATTGCCACTGACTCCATCAAAAACTCCAGCAGATATTAATGCATCAAACTTTACCTTTGTCGCAGCATCCAAATCTTTCAAATCACTAAAATCAGCAGAAGTCTTTGGCCGATTCGCACTATTATTAGAGCTGCCAGTATTAGAAGCTATTCCAGCTGGACTCTCTGCGTTATTAGAATTATTTAGCGGAAGACTTTGAGCCCCCCCCATACCTGCAGAAGGTAAAATACTTGCTGGAAGCACAGTATCAGAAGGCGTACCTGCTGAACGTCCAAAACTAGCAGGTGGTTTAAACTCAATTCCTGGATTCACAGGAACGATAATTGGAGGTGGCATCTGTGTTGGTGCTAAATTAAGGGCACCACTAGAATGAGATAGTTGTATTAGACCATCAATAACTTGTACGGATAACCCAGATGCAGAAGATCCAGATAAAGGTGGAACTGCTGCGTTATTAGCATTATTCGTATTTGAAGTATCTAAGGACAGTGGAAGACTCGGATTACCTCCTGCACTTGCAGAAGGTAAAACACTTGCTGGAAGCGCAGCACTTGCAGCAGCTGGAACAGATGAATTTCCATTATTACTCATGACAGGAACGGCTGGTGGTTGAGCAACATTACGCATATTGCCAATAATAGAACTTCGGCTGTCCTGCATTTTCTTAATGAAGTTCGTCATAACATCAAATGCTTCATTGCGCTTATTAGACAAACCCTGCAAGCGGATCATGTCCATTTGCTGAGAGTTTGCCCCTGAATCTATTTGACTTTTAATTCCTGTTTGCAATGCCTCTATATCTGCTTTATTTAAAATATTGCCTTTCAATAAGCTTCTAATATCTACACCAGCAGCTTGAGCATCAACTTTTAGCTTCTGGAATAGCATGTCTATATTTGATCCGGCAGTAAGCTGGATAGACTTTTGATTTGATGAAGAAAATATCGCCAATAAAGCTTGCAAGCTATTCAATGTCGTATTGAGTTTGCCAATTTGCTCATTTTTAGCCTGCACTCCCGCAATCTGATCTCGAAGCTGACTTTCCAATAAGTTCGCTCTTTGAGTTTGAACAGCCATTAACGCACCAAGATCCATTCCAGCCACATTTATTGGCGAAATCGCAGCTATATTATTCATATTAGGCGTGCTGGCTGGCGTTGCCAAATCACTTATATTTGCATTACTCGCCGCAGTAATATTGGCCTGTGCGCTAAGCTGTAAATTAGCTAACTGATAGTTTTGTGCAGCGTCACCTGTCAACACCAGATTTTGAATATTGACTTGTTTATTGTTGCCCACAGCAGCATCAGAAAATATCCCTTGCCCGATAACACCGAGCTGATCTCCCTGCAAGAGACCATCAAAAACAGCATTGGCTGTATTCAGTATCGCTAAATTTGTCCCGTCATACGTCTTATTATTTGCGCTAATTCCGGTGATATTACTGATAGTGGCCTTATCAATTTTGACCTCGGCCGCTTCAAATGCAAGATCATATCCATTTTGTACAGAATACAACCCGCTCAATTGTGACTTATGAACACCTGCATTTTTGCCACCGCCTTCATAAACAGCATTTCCCTTTATCTTTGAAGTATCGGCATTCTGTACAGAGTTGGCATAACTGCTGCTGTTTTGATTTGAACCATTATATACAGTGTGATAGTCATCTGCTTTAACTGCCAATGGCGTTAAAAATGCTCGCAGTAATGGCCCTGTCTGACTTTCATAAATCCTCCATGCTGCACCACTGCCCGCCATATCACTAATATTCCAACCTAAATCCAGGTAGTTTTGTTTTGATTTAGTCTGACTGTCTGTTAAGGTGCTTTCCGCTCCGGCATCATTCCAGACTGTTATATCACCATCTGCCTGAGTGAAATAACCATTGCTTATGGAAGATCCCCAATTATCTCCAATCAGTACACTTGGGCCATTTTCACTATTCACCTGAGCAGTACTATAAACCTGATCGACAGTGCTGTAATAACCAGCGCCAACCAAGCCTCCTACAGCATAGCGCCCCGTCACACTCCCTTGCACAAAACTGTTGCTCAGCTTTGAATTACTCATACTACCAATGAGTCCACCTACTGACTCACCACCTTGAATCTGTGCATTGATTAAACCTACATTGCGGATATCCGCATCATCAATCTTTCCAAATAAGCCAACATAGCTGCCTTGTCCTTGGTAGCCCTGCTTATCGATTTTCAGATTTTCAATCACATGACCTAAACCATCAAACAATCCTGTAAACGGACTGTTTCCTGCATTTGGCCCACTACCTTCAATCAGGGTGCCAATCGGTGAAAAATTAGCGATACTGCTTGCATCAAGATTAGTGCCTAGTGCGTAGTTTCCAACCAAATCATCTTTCATTGCCTGCAAAGCTGTCACATCAGTAATGACTTGAAATTCTTTTAAATTTGCAACATCCGAGCCACGTTGTGTACTGAAATTTAAACCTTGCTGTAAATGCACCGGTGCTTGTATAAAATAGTCCGCATAGGTTGGCATGGTCTGATCATGAATAGCACTATAAACGGTACCATTACTGCCATCAGTACTTTGCTGTCCGTATTTCAGTACCAGTTTTCCGCCATCACCCTGACTGGCATCTATGACATTATTGATATAAATATTGTTATAGGCATCCAGTGTCAGTGTTTTTCCACTGTCCCATTGAACGGCGTCATTCACTAAAATATCGCCTTTCCCGGCGCTGTTGTTCTGGGTCAGGGAAGAATTGTTCGAGACTGTCGCCTGTGTTTCTGTGGTTTGAATCGTTACATCGGTATTTTTTAGTGCAGCATTCAGTGCTGCACCGGTCATGTTTCCGTTTTTAGCAGCAACCACAAAATCTACCGGATCGATCAGCCATGTTCCCGTTTTGCCATCTGCACTCGCCTTTGTACTTACCTGCGCTAGGTCAGCAATATTTACACTGGCAGCAGAGGTTTCAATAAAACCGCCATTTTGACCATTTTTCCCTTCAGTGACTAAGCTGCCAGAAATGTTTACCGCACCCTTAGACATATCACCTAACAGTACAATTTCACCTTTGGCATTGGTTTCCAAACGGTTTGCCTGAATATAGCCCGTATGGTTCACCACTGCTCTGCCCAGCTGTTTTTCTGCAACTGCGGTCAAATGCACCACTCCATTATCTGCAATAATGGCGCCGCCATTATCAACCAAGCCCTGCAATGTTCCTTGGTCTATGTCATAGCTTGCAAGTTTTCCATTTTGCAGACTGACACGAACTTTATCCGCTGCAGTTAATTCGACCTGACCATTGGGTGCAGTAATAGAACCCGTATTTTTTACAATAGGTGCAATGAGCGCAACCGTCCCGCCATTTGCGATCTGAATATCACCATGATTTTCAACTGCGCCATTTTCCCCACGCCCTGCAAAAGTAAACTTGCCTTGCAATAAATCGTGTTCTTTTAAATCTAGGGTTGAAGCAACAATACCGCCCACATTGACTTGAGCAGTTTTAGAGAAAATCACACCATTTGGATTAATCAGAAAAACCTGACCGTTCGCATTTAGCCGGCCCATAATTTGACTGGCGTTGTTGTCCAGCACACGATTTAATGCGATCGAAGATTGATTCTGCTGATTAAAATTGACTGTTGCATGACTACCAATATTAAAAGTGTTCCAATTGGTTGAAAGATTTTGAGTATGCTGATTAATATTTAGCGTATTACCTGTTTGGGTAAAATCGGCACTGCCAGAAATCACCTGCTGACCTGTTGGCAAAGTTGTGTCATTCATGGCAGCAAAAATGCTGCTACTGAGAGTGAGTAAAACGGCGCTTAAAGCACAGGACATCAGTACTTTAATCATATTTTTATTTGTATCTGAAACAGTTCCATTGCCAGAATGGCGTTTTGCTAATTCTGATACTGCTTGCCAGCAGTGCATTTTATTATTCCAAACCACTCTATAGAATCTGTTCATGATTAATCTCGGGAAAATTCAAGCATTAATCAATTATTAGAACATCACCCTTTACCGCGGTATATCACTAGAATTGGGTATTTTTAAAAAATACAAGATAATTTATAAGCTATTTTGTTTAATTTTCGTTTTATATACATAATATTTAGTTGAACCTCAAAGTGAATCATAACCCCATGGCTAACCAGAAAGTTCATTCCTGCACTTTTCTATCTAACGCATGACATCCATGTCGCCCTTTCACAAATCAAATATCATTCATAATTTATATCCACCATCTGTATAAACTCAAAAGCCGGCTCTTCATAGGGATGGCTTGCCTTTAATGCTTTTGCGACATTAGCTGCTCGATCTTCAGGCACAATGGTTTCCACCCGCCATTCTTCAACCTGTTCTAGCTCTCCGACTTCGCCAATAAACGGATTGGCCCCTTTCACTGGTTTAAACTGGCCTGTACCCAGAACCTGCCAGGCACAATGCTCATAGTTGCCAATGCCACCTGCCCCTGCTTCAAAGACCGCGGTTTTGGTTGATTCCAGATGAGATTCGGGAACATAGTAGATCAATTTAAGCATGCCGGTATTTCTCTAAATTCATTGATTGTTATAGTAATACTACCTCCACACGCATCTCGCTGTATGATTTATTACTTATTCAAAAATAATAAAAATCTAAATAGATAGAGATACAAGTCGCTATTACTTTTCGTGACATTTCTCTTACAGTTCAATCTTTTACACTATTCAAAAAACACTCTATGTTAAAAACAAGATTTAATTTTATAAATTCGGGATGAAAGGTTTTCATTCGCCTCCCGGTCTTAACAACAATATTTTTATTACACCTAAAGTCATTCTAATAAAACAGTGCGAGAAATTATCTTGCGATTTTTAGATACCCTTTACTGTTTCTCTGACTTTGATCCGGTGTAAGCAACTGGAGAAAATAAATGTTATTCATCATCAGTGTGCTTATTCAATTTTTTACAATCTGGGCGATTTTCTTTTTTGGATTGAGCCGTAATACCGGGGCAATTACAACCATTATCGTTGCAGTAGTCACTGCATTTATTAGCCCATGGTCGCTGATTTTTGGTATTCCGCTCATCCTCATCAGTTTAATTGTGATGATTGATGCATTGCGAATGGCATTGATTACCAAGCCTGCGTATAAAGCTCTGGCGAATGCCATGCCGACAATGAGCACCACTGAACGCGAAGCTTTGGATGCAGGCACCAGCTGGTGGGAAAAAGACCTGTTTATGGGAGCACCCGACTGGTCCAAATTTGAAAGCTATCCTTATCCTACACTTTCTCCAGAAGAACAATCTTTTTTAGATCATGAAGTCGAACAGTTATGCAGTATGCTAAATGACTGGGATATTCATCATCACTATAAAGACTTGCCGCCTGAAGCATGGACCTACATTCGTGAAAATGGTTTTTTAGGCCTGATTATTCCCAAAGAATATGGTGGTCGTGCCTTTAGTTCATTTGCCCAAAGCCGCATTATGAGCAAGATTGCTTCACGTTCCTTAACGGCAGCGGTCAGCTGTATGGTACCTAACTCTTTAGGGCCGGGTGAGTTGCTGCTGCATTATGGAACTGAAGAACAAAAAAATCGTTACTTACCCGGATTAGCTAAAGGTGAAGAAATTCCCTGTTTTGGTCTCACCAGTCCGGAAGCAGGTTCCGATGCCGGTGCAATTCCGGATACTGGCGTGGTGTGCTATGGCGAATTTGAAGGTCAGCAAGTGCTTGGCCTACGCATGAATTTTTCCAAACGCTGGATTACCCTTGCCCCGATTGCCACCGTGATTGGACTGGCTTTTAAGCTGTATGATCCCGACGGATTGCTAGGCGATAAAAGCAAAATGGAATATGGCATTACCTGTGCCCTGATTCCTGCCAGTCACGCGGGCGTAAAAGTGGGAGCACGGCATAATCCCGGTTCCCCTTTTATGAACGGAACCGTAGATGGCAAGGATGTGTTCATTCCACTGGACTGGATTATTGGCGGTGCTGAAAATATTGGTAAAGGCTGGCGTATGCTGATGGAATGCTTAGCTGTAGGTCGCGGCATTTCCCTGCCTGCCTTATCTACTGCGGCCAGTGAAATGACCTATCTAAACGTAGGCGCTTTTGCCAAAATCCGTCAACAATTCAAGATTTCAGTCGGCAAATTTGAAGGTGTGCAGGAAGCCACCAGTGATATTGCCAGTGATACCTATATGCTGGAAGCTTTTCGTTATTTGGTCACGTGTGGACTTAATCAGGGGGGTAAACCTGCTGTGATGACGGCAATGGCTAAATACTACGCTACTGAAACCATGCGCCGCGTCGTCAATCACGGGATGGATGTCGTTGGTGGCCGTGCCGTGCAAATGGGGCCACGCAACTTTTTAGCACTTTATTATCAAACTATTCCAGTGTCGATTACGGTTGAAGGCGCCAATATCCTCAGTCGTTCTTTAATGATTTTTGGTCAGGGTTCTATGCGTTGTCACCCTTATCTGTTTGAGGAATTGCAACTGCTGCAAGCCAAAGATAAAGACATAGCTCTAAAAAGCTTTAACGATATGCTGTTCAAGCACCTAGGCTACACCTTTAACCGGACTGCGCGCGCCTTTGCTTATGGCTATGTGGGTGGCTCATCTGATGCACCAAAAAGCGTAGATGACTTTACTCGTCCCTATTACAAGATTATTAACCGTTTAAGTGCCAGCTTTTCAGTCACTGCCGATATGTGTTTAGGCTTACTTGCGGGTGATATTAAACGCAAAGAAATGCTTTCGGGTCGCCTGGCAGATATTCATGCCAATCTGTTTATCAGTACAGCCATTCTTAAATATTATGAACATGGCAAAAAAACTGAGGCTGAACAGGTTCATGCAAAACTGGCACTGGAAAAATCCCTGTTTAACGCGCAGGAAGCTTTTTATGGTCTGTTTGCTAACTTCCCTGTCGGCATTGCGGCTGGCTTAGTAAAATTCATTTGTTTCCCGCTTGGTCGGCCTGTTAAAACACCAAGCGATGCTTTGAAACAACAGGCTGGCGAGATCATTATGCAGGACAATGCTTTCCGCGATGAACTGAAAAAACACGTGTTCTATAAGACAGATGAAAATGATGTTACGGGCCGTATGGAATCAACCTTTAACATGCTATTAGAAATAGAACCCCTATGGGATAAATTCAAGAAAGCAGAATCTAAAGGTCAATTTAAAGGTTTAACTTTTGATGAACGCCTTGCAGATGCTGTAGAAATCGGTTTTATCACTGAAGATGAAGCATCGAAACTTGCTGTTTATAATGCTAAACGTTACGACAGTATGCTGACCGATGTTTTTGATTCTGAGCTTGATCAAACGCTGGAACTGGAAAATCCTTATAATGATGAGGAAGAATCCGCGCCTATGCCTGATCCGAAACAGCAAGAACCTTTATCACCATAAAAATTTAAAAGATAAAAAACGGCTGAGGAGCCGTTTTTTATAGTCCACATTCTAGTGAATCGCTGAATTTGATTATTTTAAACATCTAAAAGTTTAGTTATGCTCTTTTCATTCATTATTACTTCGAAACAAAAGGGCTATGTCCAATAAACAAAATATCAATGAAATAACTTTATCAACAGCAGAAAATATTGCTGATGAGTTAATTTTTAAATCGGCAACAACATTTGTTGAAGATTTAGCTAAATCAGTTCCTGTTGCTTCAATAGCACTAGGATTAACAAAGGCAATATCAAACTATAAAACAGCAAAAGATCAACGCCAATTATTAGCATTTATTCAAGAGGCTGAGAATACTGATGCAAAATTTATAGAAAAATTCTTTAAAGATAAAAACAACACTGAATTAGGTTTTGAAATTCTAGGAATTCTTGATCAGACTTACTTAGAAAAACAAGCTCGAATGATTTTTAGAACAGCAAAATTATTTAAAGAGAAAGAAATTAATAAGTTAGAATTTGATAAATATACTTATATTATTACCCACTTGAATAGTCATCTTATAAACATTTTACAGGAACTCTTTTTCCTAAAAACAAATAACGAAGATCCAGAATTTGAATTTGATATCTCTAATCCCAATATGGAATTGGTTAGCTTTCAATTTTTAAGAGAAGTTGAATCCCCTCTAGTATTTGATGGTAAAACAAAAATTGCTCGATATAAACGAACAGATGAGTTTTATCAATTTTACGAAAAAATCTTTAAAGACTAAATCAAATCACATGACTAGCGACATGGATGTCGCACATTTGGCAGAGATACAAGGATGTATCTTCTGCCAAATAAAAGGTTTTTGTTACTTTTGACCTTTCAAAAGTAAAACGTCGCCTACGCGTTTTAGATTAAAACTTTGAACAATGAGTGCGGCTATAAATATCAATATTGAAGCCATAAAAAAAACCACCTCACGGTGGCTTTTTCAGTCTAAAAAATTAAGAACTTTGAAACAAATAGCTACCGATCAAGAACAACACTTGTAGCCCAACGACTGCCATAAAAAACATCCAGCCTTTTTTACGTAAAGTCGCTTTATCAACATTTGTATAGGTTGCAGTTTTTAGCATTGTGTCACCTCGCTTAGAGATTCAATCCTGAACTTGTATTTAGTGAACCATCTTTCTTCTATATTGCATTGTGATTGTGCATAAAACACACAAATTATTATTCACTCCAATATAAAAGCAAAATCCAAACCAAGTCCAGCGGGAGAAGTAAAAATTTAATACCAACAAAAAAACCACCTACAGGTGGTCTAAAAAATCGAGTGCGATTATATTTGCAAAATCATAGATTCACAATAATTATTATATCAATTGGTAAATTTTAAAGCTAAAAAAAAGCCACCCGAAGGTGGCTTTTTAAATTCGGGAAATATTAACCAATAAACTTGCGCGCATTACGGAACATGCGTAACCATGCACCATCTTCAGTCCATTCTTCTGGTTTCCAAGAATGCTGAATTGCACGGAAGTTACGTTCAGGGTGCGGCATCATAATCGTTGCACGACCATCTTTCGAAGTCACACCGGTAATCGCTTCTGGTGAACCGTTCGGGTTCAATGGATATTGCTGTGTAGCATTACCCAAGCTGTCTACATAACGTAGACTGACTTGGTTGCCTGCATTTAACGCAGCAATCTTGTCTTCAGTTGCAACTACACGGCCTTCACCATGTGCTACCGCGATTGGAAGAATCGAACCTTCCATACCATCTAACAAGATCGAGTTAGATTTTTCTACACGAACGTTGACTGCACGCGCTTCAAACACTTCAGAAGTGTTACGGTGGAAACGCGGCCAGTTTTCTGCACCCGGAATCAGTGGAGCCAATTGCGACAACATTTGACAGCCATTACAGATACCCAATGAGAAGGTTTCTTGACGATGGAAGAATTTCTCGAACTGGTCACGAAGTTTAGGGTTAAACAAGACTGATTTCGCCCAGCCGCCGCCTGCACCCATCACGTCACCGTAAGAGAAGCCACCACACGCTACAATACCTTCAAAGTCATCCAGGCTGATGCGGCCAGCAAGCAAGTCGCTCATGTGCACGTCAATAGTGTTGAAGCCGACTTTATCGAATGCCGCAGCCATTTCCACATGACCGTTTACGCCTTGTTCGCGCAAAATCACCATGTTTGGACGGCGTGAATTGATGTACGGTGCTTCTACAGGTTCGTTCAAGTCGAATGTAGGCTGAGCAATAATACCTTTGTGATTCTTGTCTGTAATCAAAGCAAACTCAGAATCCGCAGTTTCTACGTTGTCACGTAGACGCTGGATTTGATGCGATACTTCAGTCCATGCTACTTGTAGATCAGCACGTTCAAGCACTAAACCATTCACAGTTAACTGGTCAGTATTGTTCACTGTACCTACAACTGCAATTGTATCTTTTAAGCTAGATGCGGCAACTTCTGCTTGAAGTTCTGCCCAATCAGATTTGCTGATTTGAAGAACTGCACCAATTTCTTCAGCAAACAGGCTTGCAGTAGATTGATCTTCTAAAGCCACACCCAGACGCGAAGCGAACATCATTTCTGCAACAGTCGCTAACAAGCCGCCATCACCGATGTCATGGTAAGCCTTGATCAAGCCACGGTTGTTCCAGTCCTGCACCAATGCGAAGAATGCTTTGAAGTCTTCGAAGCTGTCTACATCTGGTGTTACAGAACCAATCGCTTTGTAAACCTGAGCCAGGATCGAACCGCCTAGACGGAACTGACCTTTAGACAAGTCGATACGTACCAGCACTGACTCTAGGTTTTTCAATTCAGGAGTCAATGTTTTGCGAACATCAGTCACAGGAGCAAATGCTGTAATTACACCTGACATTGGAGATGTTACAGACTTGTCTTCATCTTCGTCTTTCCAGGTGGTACGCATAGACAATGAGTCTTTACCTACAGGAATGGCAATACCTAAAGCAGGACACATTTCCATACCGATGGCTTTCACACCTTCGAACAACGCCTGGTCTTCACCTTTTTGGCCTGCTGCAGCCATCCAGTTTGCTGACAATTTAATGTCGCTGATCTGGTCGATTTTTGCAGACATGATGTTACTGATTGATTCAGCCACAGCCAAACGTGCAGAAGCCGCTGGATTAAGAAGTGCTACTGGCGGACGTTCGCCCATCGCCATGGCTTCACCTGTGTAACCGACCAGGCTTGTTGTGGTTACCGCAGCATCTGCTACAGGAACTTGCCAACGACCGACCATCTGGTCACGTGCAACCATACCGGTAATCGAACGGTCACCAATGGTGATCAAGAATGATTTAGAAGCAACGGTCGGATTTTTAAGTACACGGAAAATCGCATCTTTCAAATCCACTTGAGCGGCATCAAAGTCATCGCCTTTGCGTTCAATCGTTTCATATGAACGGCTCATGCGTGGTGTACCACCAAGCATCACTTGCATTGGCATATCCACAGCTTTATTTTCAAACAATGGATCTTCAACGGTTAAGTGACGAGCTTCAGTCGCTTCACCCAACACTGCAAACGGACAACGCTCGCGTGCACAAAGTGATTCAAACAGGCTTAAAGAACTTGGGCGAATCGCCAATACATAACGTTCTTGCGCTTCGTTTGACCAGATCTCCATTGGAGACATGCCCGGCTCAAGTGATGGAATCTTACGCAGGTTAAGTACTGCACCCAATTCATGGTCGTTGACCAGCTCAGGCATCGCATTGGATACACCGCCCGCACCCACGTCATGTACAGATACGATCGGGTTGTAATCTTCCATGCGCCAGCAAGCATCAATCACTTCTTGGCAACGGCGTTCCATTTCAGGGTTTTCACGTTGTACAGAAGCGAAATCCAGGTTTTCACCCAACTTACCGCTATCTACTGAAGATGCAGCACCACCACCTAAGCCGATCAGCATCGCTGGACCGCCAAGCACGATCAGTAAATCGCCCGGTTGAATCGCATCTTTTTCAACATGGTCAGGACGGATGTTACCGTAACCACCGGCAATCATGATTGGTTTGTGGAAACCTTTCACTTCGCCATTCACATTTTGTTCGAAAGTACGGAAGTAACCGTTTAACGCAGGACGACCAAATTCGTTGTTAAACGCAGCACCACCCAATGGCCCTTCAATCATGATTTGAAGTGGCGATGCCATACGTGACGGCTTACCGTAATTTTCTTCCCAAGGCTGTTCAAAACCTGGAATATTCAGGTTAGACACCGTGAAACCGGTTAAACCTGCTTTCGGTTTACCACCACGACCCGTTGCGCCTTCATCACGGATTTCACCGCCTGAACCGGTCGCAGCACCGGCAAATGGTGCAATCGCTGTTGGATGGTTGTGAGTTTCCACTTTCATTAAGATGTGAGCGGCCTGGCTCTTGTATTTATAAACGTGGTGACCGGTTGCTTCGTCTTTTTTCGGATAGAAACGCTGGGTATCAAAGCCCACGATTACAGAAGCGTTATCTTTATAGGCAGATAAAACATCTGTAGGAGATTCTTTATAAGTGTTTTTAATCATTTGGAACAATGACAATGGCTGTTTTTCACCATCGATTGTCCATTCAGAACCAAAGATTTTATGACGGCAATGCTCTGAGTTCGCTTGCGCAAACATCATCAGTTCGATGTCATGCGGGTTACGACCCATCTTGATAAAGGCTTCGGTCAGATAATCAATTTCTTCATCAGAAAGTGCAAAACCAAATTCAGAGTTGGCCTTAACCAGTGCTTGTTTACCCTGACCTAGAATATCAATGCTATTTAAAGGCTTTGGTGCTGTCTCAGAGAATAATGCCGCAGCATCTTCAATTTGATTAAACACACTTTCGGTCATGCGGTCATGTAAAACCTGTTTAACTGCATCAGATACTTCGGAAATACCCTTTAAAGTAAACAAAACACCGCGTTCTAGGCGGTGTATCGGGGTATTACAGTTGGCAAAAATATCAGTTGCTTTAGAAGACCACGGCGAGATTGTTCCTAAACGCGGTGTAACTAAAATTTGAATTTCATCATTTGCTGCTTGGCGAACTTCAAAAGAAGCACCATCGTTTAATAGTTGTAATGCAGATTGATGCTGCTGCTCGTTGAGCGCTTGATCAAACAGATAAATCCATTGACTTTCAATTGATTGAACAGAACTCATTGACGCGAGACGGTTTAAGAGTTGAGTTTTCTTAAAAGAAGAGTGTGCTGGTGCACCGGCCACGATAAACATGCTGATTTTGGCTCCACGGGCAGGTCTTTTGGACCATACCGCCAATGTGACTTAGAGAGAGCGCATATTCTACTGCGTATTGGCAAAATCAGCTAGATAGAAATTCACGAATGTGCCATCAATTCGCTCAAGAACACGCAAGAATATTTTATTTTTCAGATAAAAATTTTGAATCTTATACAAATTTAAGCCTGTACTATGTTGTTTCTAAATATTATTGCAATACTGAAGCTTATGCTCAATTTCGTATCTTTTAGCTAGTGTTACATAATTCTGCATTTTTTCATCCTTGATGTCTTAGAGTTCTTTCATAAATCATTTTTCAATAACTATAAGCTGTTCGTAAAGTTAAAAGAAAACGTAGATTTTAGCAGGCATTGGATTCATGAGTGTGGCATGGCTGCCACACGTTTCCCCTCCCTTGCGCTGCATTTTAAAGCAGTGCTTAAAACTGGCTCAGGAGGTCGTGTATGGGAAACACAAGGTTTTTCTTGCGGACTCCAAATATATTTTGAGATCCTCATTTTGACCTTTCAAAAGTAGAGATATTGCCTACGCAAAGGTGTCAAAATAGTAACAGTCAAAGGAGGCAGTGCTAATTTAAGGAAATCTAATATTGAACATTTTCTAATTCATGAAAGAGATCTCTTGAACAAATGATCAAGCTCAAACACTAGCACACAGTTCAGTGCATTATCAGAAAGACAAATCATGTCGTGCTGCTCTAGTAGGTTGGACTTTTTTTGGCATGATGAATTCAGGTCTTCACTGAATAATGATAAATGGAATAAATGCGTTGGTTAGAACTGCTTTCGACAGTTCGTATTGGTAGCAAAAAACAAAGTTCAGAACAGGCACGTAGCCCATTTCATAAAGATTATGACCGCATTATCTTTTCGCAAAGTTTTCGACAATTAAACCGTAAAACCCAGGTTCATCCGCTGACACAGCACGATGGCATTCACACCCGTTTAACCCATTCGCTTGAAGTGTCTTGTATTGGTCGCTCACTGGGCATGCTGGCAGCGGAAAAAATTAAAGATCAACTGCCAGTTTGGATTTCCCCTGCCGATGTCGGTGCCATTATTCAGGCAGCCTGCCTTTTTCGCTTCATTTACTATGTATTTTGCAGTGGCAAGACCATCTGCCGTTCCTACAGCGTGGTTTCCACCATTATTTGCGGCAATCTTTTGAAAACCATCTAAATGCGCCATCATTTTTGTACTGTCTCGAGTTACTGGCAAATGCTGAACTTCTGTAGCAGAAAGCACAAATTTTACACAGCAATACAGCCAATCAGCGATACGCTGCAACTGATTGCCAGTAACGGCACCAATAAATACTTCATCTTCATTTCCCCCCTCTTTTATACTCACTAACGTATGAGAATTCTAAGTGAGCCCTGACATGAAGATATAGATGCTTTAAATAAGCCACTGTCGCAAACATGCGGACATAAAAAAATGGAGCTTTTTTAAAGCTCCATTTTTTGATCAGTTTTCATTAAGCAGATTTATTTAATGCAAAATCCGCATCCGTAAGTTCAATCACACCATTTTCTTTGACATAGACTTTCCAATGTTCCAGTAGTTCATGCAGTTTTTCTGGATATTGCTCAGCTAAATCATCTGTTTCACCAGCATCCGTAGCCAAGTTATACAGCTGCCATTTGTTCGGCCCATTCGGCGCTGGTATAAATAACGCTTTCCAATCTCCCTTACGCAGTGCCTTTTGCCCAAACAGTTCCCAGCCCGTGATATGGTCTGCATCATGTATGCGGTCTTGCTGCTGATTTAAATAAGGTAAAATACTTTTACCGCGTAACGGCACCAATTCACGACCTTTATATTGCGCCCCCGGATGCTGTATATCCAAAATATCTAAAAGAGTGGGTAGCCAATCCATTACAGTGAGAAATTCTTGGCTAATACCTTGCTGGCGTGTAACACCAGCATATTTAATAAATGCTGGTGTACGGATACCACCTTCACTGGTATGCGCTTTATACAAACGGGACGGTGCTGTTGCCGCCTGCGCCCAATGCTCACCATACCAAACATAAGAATTGCCATTGCCAATATTATCTAAAGCATTGTCATAATATTTTGCAATCACGGTAGAAATATCCGGACCAAATACTGGCAATGCTTCCAGCTGAGCACCTTCTGCACCATTATCCGACAAGAAAATAATCAGCGTATTATCGTATTCGCCTGTATCTTTCAAATGCTGAATGACACGCCCAACATTTTGATCCAAACGATCAACCATAGCCGCATAGACTTCCATTGTTCGAGCTGATTGTTGCTTTTCAGCATCTGACAGTTCATCCCAAAATTTGGTTTTCGCGAGTACTGGATGAATCGTTGCATCTGCACCAACCAAACCCAGCTCACGAGCACGCACTAAACGTTTTTGACGTAGCTCTTCTGGACCAGCATCATACTTAGCTCGGTATTTTTCAATATCTTCTCTAGGTGCCTGAAGTGGCCAGTGTGGCGCTGAAAAAGGCAAATAAGCAAAAAATGGACGGCCTTGGCGCTGCACATCATCCTGCAAATACTCCAGCAAACGCTCAGTAAAATAATCTGAAGAATAAAAATCTTCGGGCAGTGACGTCACATATTCATCATTTTCCGCATATAAACCGCGGGTGACTTTCAGCAGCCCAGGAATCTCTTCTTCTGGAATATCGGCTTCATAAGCATAGTGATTGGCTGCCCCCGGCAGTAGTGTAAATGAACGCTCAAAACCGCGACGCGCAGGAAAACGCTCGGGCGTCAGTCCTAAATGCCATTTGCCAGACAAAACAGTGTAATAGCCAGCATCCTGTAACAGTTCCGGCAGTGCTGCGACCTGATCATTCAAATAACCTTCATAACCTGGCTGGCCTTTTTGTTCGGGACGAATAGCTTCTGCCATCGATCCCAATCCAGCCAAATGATGATCTGTGCCAGACAGTAGCATTGAACGCGTTGGCGAACAGGTCGATGCTGTATGAAAATTAGTAAATCTTAAGCCTTCAAGCGCAATCGTGTCTAAGTTCGGTGTTTGAATTTCCCCGCCAAAGGCACCTAGGTCAGTAAAACCCAAATCATCTGCGACAATTAATAAAATATTCGGCTGCTGTTTTGACATCTGTTTCTATCTACATTTTTATTAAAAATCAACAGTGCCTGAAAACAATCCTTAAGCCTTGTCAAAGATTTGACACTTTCTAGCTGAATTTCCGCAAAACTATGCACTGAATAGTGCATGAAAAGTGTCAAACTATGACGCGCTACTCTAGTGCATTCCATGTAATTTTGGCATCATGCATATAGCAAATAACTGAATAACGATAAATGGAACAAATGCGTTGGTTGGAACTGCTTTCGACAGTTCGTATTGGTAGCAAAAAACAAAGTTCAGAACAGGCACGTAGCCCATTTCATAAAGATTATGACCGCATTATCTTTTCGCAAAGTTTTCGACAATTAAACCGTAAAACCCAGGTTCACCCGCTGACACAGCACGATGGCATTCACACCCGTTTAACCCATTCACTTGAAGTGTCTTGTATTGGTCGTTCACTGGGCATGCTGGCAGCGGAAAAAATTAAAGATCAACTGCCAGTCTGGATTTCCCCTGCCGATGTCGGTGCCATTATTCAGGCCGCCTGCCTGGCGCATGATATTGGCAATCCACCCTTTGGACATGCTGGTGAATATGCGATTCGCGAATGGTTTGATGATGCATCACATGGCAATTTTCTGGAAAAACTCACTTCAGAAGAACAAGCCGATGTACGTCAATTTGAAGGCAATGCCCAAGGCTTACGTTTATTGACCAAAATTGACTACCATCCGAATGACGGCGGTATGCGCCTGACTTATGCCACTTTAGGCGCTTACTTAAAGTATCCGTGGCTGTCTAAAACGATTGCTTCTCAAGGTGACCGCCCTGCCAGTCAACGCGCCAAGTTCGGCTGTTATCAATCAGAAAAAGAGATTCTAAAGCAGATTGCTGAACAGCTCGGTTTAATTCAGCTCGGCGAATATCAGTATTGCCGTCATCCGCTGACCTATTTACTGGAAGCCGCAGATGATATTTGCTACGCCCTGATTGATCTGGAAGATGGCATTATTTTAAATATGCTGTCTTATGAAGAAGTGGAACCTATTTTCCTCGACCTGATTGCGGATTATGGCAGACCGGAAGAACTGTCTATGCCCACCACGACCTGGCAGCAAAAAATTGCCGCTTTACGTGGCCGGGTGATGAAACGGCTGGTGGATGAAGTGACCTCAGCATTTGCCAGACATCACTATGAAATTTTGTCGGGACAACTTAAAGGCAGCTTGTTGCAATATTGTTCCGAAGATATTGAACGTGGCATTGACCGAGCGAAGAATCTGGCGCGTGACAAGATTTTTGAACATCCGCAAAAAGCCGGACTGGAAATTATTGCGCATCAAAGCCTGCAAAATATTTTAGATGCCTTTATTCCACTGACGACGCCACACAAGACTTTAAGCTTTAAAGAACAGCGCTTGATGTCCATGTTGCAACGTGCCGGTGTGAATTTTCAAAGCAATCATTATGAAAATATTATGCAAGTGTTGGATATTATTTCGAAATTCTCTGACCATCAGGCCTATAACCTATCACAAGAGTTACAAGGCAATAAGGCAGGTTTGATCTAAAACATTTTTCGCAGTTGGGCGGATCATAAACCTTATTGATGAATATTCGAGACAGAGCGACTTTAAATCGACAACTAATTTGCTCTTAACAAGCAAAAAAATTCCACGAGCATTTTGCCTTTCATGCAAATGCTCACTACTATGCAACGAACGATAGATAAAGTGACAAATTAAAATGATTGGATGTCTCATTGGTGAAGTGTTTGCTCTAGAAGCACCGACAGTACTGTTAAATGTCAATGGTGTAGGCTATGAAGTGGATACTCCGCTTTCTACATTTTGCCAATTACAGAAAGGCCAAAAAGTCACCTTATGGACGCACCTCGCCGTTCGTGAAGATGCTCAGCTTTTATATGGCTTCTTGAATGCCCAGGAAAAAATCATCTTCCGCACCCTGCTGAAAGTCAACGGCGTAGGCCCTAAAATGGCACTCGGCATATTATCGACCTTAAGCGTAGAAATGCTGATTCATACCGTGGAACATGAAGATATCAACAGCCTGGTGAAAGTTCCTGGTGTAGGCAAGAAAACCGCTGAACGCTTGATGATTGAACTGCGTGACCGTTTTAAAGCCATGTCTGCCGGCACTGCCAATAATCCTGCATCAGCACAGCAAATCCAGTTTAGCGGTAACTCGGCTGTGGCAGAAGCCGAAGCGGCATTGCAATCTTTAGGTTATAAACCTTTAGAAGCACAGAAACTGGTGAATGCAGCCAAAGGTGATTTCACCGAAGCATCAGATATCATTCGCGCTGCATTAAAATCGATGAATAAATAGCCTCATGATTTGAAGTTATAGATGTAAATAGATGCAATGAAAGGCAGCATGGATGCTGCCGCAAAAATATGGCATATGGACATGCCATTATTTCTGCAAAGGGTTTTGTTACTTTGCGCGGTATACTGCTCATCTGTCAAAAGTAAGGCATCGCCTACGCGAAAGCAGTGAATATCTTTCATCATTCGCGGCCGTGCAACTAAATGTGGTATGTATGACCATAACGCGACAATCGAATTCACGAAAATAGAACTGACTTAATATGCAAGACCGTCTCATCAGTGGTTCTGAAAAACCCGAAGATCATTTTGATCGTGCCATTCGCCCGACTTCACTGGATGACTATATTGGTCAGCCAGTGGTACGCGAGCAAATGGAAATCTTTATTGGCGCAGCCCGTGGCCGTGGCGAAGCCCTCGACCATACCCTGATTTTTGGCCCACCGGGTTTGGGTAAAACCACGCTGGCCAATATTATTGCTCGGGAAATGGGCGGTAATTTAAAATCAACTTCTGGTCCTGTTCTGGAACGTGCCGGTGATCTGGCCGCCATGCTGACCAATCTGGAAGAAGGTGACGTTTTATTTATTGATGAAATTCACCGTCTTTCTCCTGTGATTGAAGAAATCCTGTATCCCGCCATGGAAGATTACCAGCTGGATATCATGATTGGTGAAGGCCCTGGCGCACGTTCCATTAAACTGGATTTGCCGCCATTTACCTTGGTGGCTGCAACAACTCGTGCAGGCTTGCTCACCTCTCCACTGCGTGACCGTTTTGGTATTGTGCAGCGTTTAGAATTTTATTCAGTTGCAGACCTGACTCACATTGTTTCACGTTCAGCCAGTTTAATGGATGTTCCCATGACCGCTGATGGCGCAAAAGAAATTGCTCGTCGCGCACGTGGTACACCGCGTATTGCCAACCGTTTGCTACGTCGCGTGCGTGACTATGCTCAAGTCAAAGGTACAGGCGAAGTCACTCAGGACATGGCACAACGTGCTCTTGATATGCTAAATGTCGATAAAGATGGTTTGGACACTTTAGACCGTCGCTACTTGAGTATGTTGCTAGAGCGTTTTGATGGTGGTCCTGCAGGTGTCGAAGCTTTGGCTGCGGCGATGGCGGAAGATTCAGGTACTCTGGAAGATGTGATTGAACCTTACCTGATTCAGCAAGGCTATACCATGCGTACTGCACGTGGCCGTATTGCAACAAATATGGCGTATTTACAGTTTGGCATGACACCGCCAGAGCCGAAAGAGAAATAATTCAAAAGCAGCTTAAGCTGCTTTTTGGTTATTAAAAATAAGTTTTAAATTGTGTTTAAGAATCTTTTGTAAAACTAAATGTAATGATTTGAGCTCGTTCAACTCATCTTCTTTAAACTTACGCTTTGCAAAATTATCCAGGCTTTTTGAAACCCACATTTTCATATTTTCAAAGTCGACACTCAGTTCTTGTGTAGCAAAATTCTGTAATTCAACTAATGCTTGTAATCTATCAAGTTGCTCTATTAATTCATTACCTTGCTTGGCTAATTCAGTAAGTTCTGAATTAAAATTTTCTTCGATCAAAGCACAGGCATTAGATTGAATACACTCATTAATAAGCTGAATAGTACTAGTATAATTTACCGTATACTCCCTTACACATGAATACACCCTGACTCTTTGCTCAATAACTGATTGTATCCAATCCTTATTTTTATGGTAATGAGTTTCTATTTGTTTTTGCTTTTCTTGGCTTTCGATTAAGTTCTTATTAGACTCAATTTGACCTTGTGTCGACTTCCTTACAATATAAATAGTCACTATAAAAGCAAGCAATGACATAACAATTGCGCCTATCGAAATCCAATCCGTATCTTGTTCAATTTTAATCACTAATTGTTGACCACTTAGCTGTTGTAAAATCACCGCCTGTGCATTTTCTTGTTGTGCCATCTTTCCCAAACTTATTTTTAAAATATTCGTTGGGGTTATCTTAAAGGTTTTTCTTTTTAATTTTAATTAATTAGATACTTATAAATTAGAGATAACACGTACCTCTTCCACCAGCATCAACTCACACGCACCATTCCCTGTATCTTCACGACTTAAAGAACTGCGCCACTTCCAGCCATCATCAGCCGTGACCTCAACCAGTTGTCCTTTCAAATAAATCAGATCATCCTGATCAATCTCTTTCAGCTGTTTTGCAATCTGATTTGATGCAGGGATCAAGTGCGTATTGGCGCTGTGCGTTGAAATTTCATTCACAGGTATAGGCGGTGCATTTTCATAACGCCAGTAGTACCAGCGATTACTCTGACTGATCGACAACTGCTTATAAACAGCAGGATTGGTCATGCTGCCCCATCCCAAAGCAAAATCTACTGGACTGAGTTCGGCCTCTCGCCCGAAACTATAGTCTTCTCTTGATAAAACCCGAAACTCGCCAGCATACGCTTCAAGATTTTTCATACTGTAACCATCAAACTGATGGATTCCTTGAGCAGATTGATAATCAGCAGCCTCTGAAATACCTTTATCCGGTTTCAGCCAGTAATTCCACAGTGCAAACCCCAAGGCTAAAATAATGATATATTTCAAAAAGCGACTCATCTAAATCTCGCATGTTTAGTTATGCTGTAATAACTTAATAATAAATTGAATCGGATTAAATCTCGGGGTCACAGATCCGAAATTAACTTTTACAACAACCACAATTTATAGAAGCTCATTTCAAAATAAGATACATAAATTTACAAAGTAAAAGTACTAATAAAAACCTTATATTCCAATCACTAAAATAAAGTATACCTTAAAAGTATATTTAGGATACCTACAGAGTTTTGATTAAATTTAAAACAATATGCAATTCTAGAAAGTCACTTTAACTATTTCAAACTCTTAAGGTTCTCCCAAGATATGAACATGTACAAGCAGCTCTCCCTTTGTCTTCCACTTATCTTTTGTAGCCAACTCAGCCTTGCTGACTGGATTGATGATTCCGTTAAAAATGTAGAAGCCCACACCATTAAGCTGCGCGAACATATTCATCAGCATCCTGAACTTGGCAACATGGAATTCAAAACTTCTGAGCTGGTACAAAAAGAGTTGAAATCCTATGGCATTGAAGTGCGTAAAGGTTATGCCAAAACAGGTGTAATTGGTGTACTGAAAGGTGCTAAACCAGGTCCGGTCATGGCACTTCGTGCAGATATGGATGCCCTGCCGATTGAAGAAAAAACTGGACTTCCTTATGCCAGTAAAGCCAAAGCCATGTATCAAGGTGCAGAAACGCATGTCATGCATGGCTGTGGTCACGATGCACATACAGCCATGTTATTGGGTGCAGCCAAAGCACTCGCTGCCAATAAAGATAAAATTGCAGGCACCGTGGTATTCGTATTCCAACCTGCTGAAGAAGGCGGAGCCGATGTCGATAACTTTAGCCAAGGTCATTTAATCGGTTCACGTAAAATGATTGCCGATGGTGCGTTGAACAATCCCAAACCGGAAGTCATTTTCGGTATGCACGTGATGGCAGGCATGCCTAGCAGCAATATTTTATATAAAGATGGTGCGATTCTGAACAGTGCCGATCATTTACGCATTCAAGTGAATGGTAAACAGGTACATGGCTCCATGCCTTGGCTCGGTCGTGATCCGATCTATGCGTCATCACAAATGATCAACAACATGCAAAGTCTGGTCAGCCGGAAGGCGGACTTGACCAAAGGTATGGGGGTGGTGAGTATTGGTAGCATTCACGGTGGTACAACAGGTAACGTCATTCCAGATCAAGTCAATATGGTGGGTACGATCCGCTCCAATAATGAAGATGTGCGCCAAGGAATATTAAAAGACCTACCGAAAATGATTGAGCATAATGCCGCAGCCAATGAGGTCACTGCAAAAGTGGAAATTGCGCCCTACGCGCCTGTGACCACCAATGACAAAACCTTAACCAAGCTGATGCAGCCTACACTGGCTCAGGTGAATGGAGAAGATAAACTGCATGTACTGGACAACAATGCCAGTGCCAGTGAAGATTTTTCTTATTATGGTCAGCTCATGCCGTCCTTGTTTGTCTTTGTAGGCGCAACGCCTGCCGATCAGGACATGGCCAAAGCCGCACCTAACCATAACCCTTTATTTATTGTCGATAATGCGACCTTAAAAACCGGAGTAGAAAGCCATGTGCGCTTTATTCTGGATTATCCAAAAGTTGCCGGACAAGTACAGGCAGACTGGAAAAAAATGCAAGCTACAAAAAAATAAAATCCATTTTTTAAAAAGTGAGCATCCTTTGCTCACTTTTTTTATATCTAAAGGTTTTGAGGATTGAATAGAGAATAAATTTCATTTGAAACCTTGTGCCATTGGACTCAACTCTCATAATGATAAACTGCAATGCGTTATACAGCTTGACTCTTGGCAAAAAAAACGTCATTTTTTCACAGTTTTTTTAATCCACTAAAAGTACAGCTAAAACCATAAAACTGAATTGAAAAATGGGATCCATCATGGCGAATAAATTCGAATTCAACATTCGTGTATATATTGAAGACACCGATGCAGGTGGCATTGTCTATCATGCTAACCATATTCGTTTTATGGAACGTACCCGTACTGAATGGTTACGTGCGGCAGGTGTTGAACATTACTGGCACCAAAAAGATTATCACTTTGTGGTCCATAAAATAAATGTAAAATATGCGCGTCCTATCCTGATGGATGATCTGATTACTGTTACCGCGAGTGTAGTTTCGTGTAAAGCGACATCTTTTGTATTGCAACAAAATATTTATCGTGGTGAAATCATGCTTGCATCTGGTGAAGTTGAATTGGCATGTATCAGTGTAGACGGCATGCGTCCAACACGACTTCCTGAAGAAATCCGTACACTAATTCTGAAAGAGTTAGGACAAGACTAAAAAAATTTATTGGCACATTGTAACTATGGCAACACAACTAGAATCTTCGCTACACGTATCAGATCTTATTTTACAAGCAAGTCCTGTGGTTCAACTGGTAATGCTGCTGCTCCTTCTGGCATCACTATATAGTTGGTATCTGATTGCCAAGTTACATATGAGTTATAAAAAAGCCCAGGCAGATGATGAACATTTCCAAAAAATCTTCTGGTCGGGTGCCGAATTAAATACCCTTTACAACAATGCCCAGCTCAATTCCAAACGTGTCGGTCTGGAAGATATCTTCTATCAGGGCTTGGGTGAATTTTTAAAGCTGACCAAACGCAATGCACCGGCACAGCAAAGCATTGAAGGTACAGAACGCCTTTTACGCGTTGGCCTAAGCCGTGACCAAGGCAATCTGGAACAAGGTTTGGGTGCCTTGGCGAGCATTGGTTCAGTTGCACCCTATGTCGGCCTTTTCGGTACGGTTTGGGGCATCATGAATGCCTTTATTGGTTTGGCAGATGTTGATCAGGTCACACTGGCCACTGTTGCACCTGGTATTGCCGAAGCTCTCATTGCAACCGCAATTGGCCTGTTTGCAGCCATTCCAGCCGTTTTGGCCTTTAACCATTACACTGCTAAAGGTGAAACAGTCTATTCAGACCGTGCTTTATTTGCCGAAGAAATGGTGGCGCTTTTACAACGTCAAACTGTGGGCTCTGCACAGGAAAATGACTGATGGCAATTCAACGTTCTGGACGCTTTGAGCGTATCAAAAAACCATTAAAAAGTGACATGAATGTCGTGCCTTATATCGACGTCATGCTGGTGCTTTTAGTAATTTTCATGGTCACAGCACCCATGATTACGACCGGGGTAAAAGTTGATTTGCCTCAAGCCAATGGCACGCCCATGCAGGCCGAAGACCGCCCTGCCATTGTCACGCTTGAAACAGATGGCACTATTAAACTGGAAGATAAATCACATAGTAATGATGTGCTCACACTCGATGAATTAAAAGCTGTGCTGACTGAATCGCAACGTGAAGCGTCAGCACAGAAAAAACAGATGAGCGTACTGATTAACGGCAGTGAATCTCGTCCTTATGGTGAAGTCATGAAACTCATGTCTGCCCTACAGGATGCAGGATTAACTCAAGTAGGTTTACTGACTGAGCCATTAAAATAATTTATGAAAGATTTCACAAAGCCACAATCTAAAGAAAAAACGATTGCGCTTGGATTTACCATCGGTGTCCATGTGGTGGCAATGACTGGCTTACTTTTTTTAGGCATGAGTAAACCACCTGAGCCTCCTAAAAAGATCACGACGGTTTTAGTTAAACCGGAAGATTTACTGCCGCCGCAACCTTTAGAGCAAACGGATTCAGTAGAAACTGCACATGAAAAAGTTGCTGAACAGGTGCAACAAACAGCCAAGCCAAGTGTGGAACCTGCTCCGGTTATTCCGGTTACTCAACCTACACCTCCGACACCAGCACCAAAACAACCTGATACCAATAAAGCGGCTCAACAAGCCAAAGCCGCTGCTGAAGCAATGCAAAAAGCTGAGCAACAAGCTGCGGAAAATGCAAAAGTCGCTGCAGCAAATAAATTAAAAGCCCAAGCTGAGGCAGCTGAAAAAGCCAATGCAAAAGCTGCGGCTCAAGCTAAGGCCGATGCTGCTGCAAAAGCGGAAGCAGATGCCAAACGTAAAGTAGATCAGGCTGAACGTGCGAAAGCAGAAAAAGTAAAAGCGGATGCATTAAGAAAGGCGGAAGCGGATAAACAGCGCGCTGAAACCGCGGCAAAAGCCAAAACTGATGCTGCAAATAAAGCCAAGGCTGAAGCGGTTGCAAAAGCGAAAGCCGATGCAGCTAACAAGGCAAAAGCTGACGCTGCTGCGAAGGCGAAAACTGACGCTGCGAATAAAGCCAAAGCGGATGCTGCTGCAAAAGCGAAAGCCGATGCGGCTAATAAGGCAAAAGCGGATGCTGCTGCAAAAGCTAAAATTGATGCTGCGAATAAAGCCAAAGCGGATGCTGCTGCAAAAGCGAAAGCAGACGCTGCAAATAAAGCTAAAGCTGATGCTGCGAATAAAGCGAAAGCCGATGCTGAAGCCAGAGAAAGAGCAGCGGAAGAAGCTAAAGCATCTGCAGCAAAACAGGCTGCGGAAGAAGCCGCGACTAAAAAAGCTGAAGCAAAGAAAATTGCATCATCTGCGAAACGTGATTTTGAAAATAAAATTAAACGAGCATGGGATATTCCAAGTGGTTCATCAGGTCAAAAAGCTACTGCCCGCGTGACTTTAAGTGATAGCGGTTCAGTTCAATCGGTGATTGTAAATTCTAGTGATCCAGACATGAAAGCCAGTGTGGAAGCAGCCGTTCGGTCAGCAGCTCCCTACCCAATGCCTTCTGACCCAGATGCACGCCGTGAAGCAAGAACCTTTACTTCAACCTTTACCGCAAAATAAAACCTAAACCGCATCAATTTTCGATTGATGCGGTATTTTTTGATCTTTAAACTATGGATTCAAGAAATAGATGAAATTTTCGTCACTTTTCACAGTCTAATAACAGTTTAGTCATCATGATGTGCTTCCAATCATTCAAAATCATGCCATTATGTGACACAAGCAAATTCACAATAATTTACATCTTTTAGAGTACGTAGCAGATGATGGAAATGACGCGTAAACATCTACTTTGCCTGACCATTTTGACCGCTTTAAGCCCGGTATTTGCCACGCAATCCTATGCACAATTGCATCTGGAAATTGCCAAGGCCCCTGAAGAAGCGCCAAAGATTGCCATTATTCCGTTTAATAATGATCAAAGTATTTATCCAATCGTCGAAAACGACCTGAACCGTTCAGGTAAATTTAGCAGTGCTTCAAAGAACCTCCCTGCAACAGCGAGTATGAATACTCCAAATGCTGAAGCATGGAAAGCTGCCGGGGTTCCTTATGTAGTGACCGGTACAGTAAAAGCCACGGATAATGGCAGTTTTGAAGTTCATTATCAGCTTTATGATGTAGAAAAACAGCAGTATCTATTAAATGAATTATTGACTGTCCCTGCGTCACGTATCCGCCAAGCCGGACACATGATCAGTGATGCAATTTATCAGGCATTAACCGGTATTCCTGGCGATTTTAGCGGTCGTATTGCCTATGTACTACGTAACCCTGCAACCCCTGAACAGCGCTATACCCTACAAATTGCCGATACCGACGGTGAACAGCCAAAAACCATTCTAACTTCCCGTGATCCGATTCTGTCACCAGCCTGGACCCCAGACGCGAAAAAAATTGCTTACGTTTCATTTGAAACCAAACGTCCAGCCATTTATGTACAGGACCTGGCTACAGGAAAACGTGAAAAACTGGCCAGTTTCCGTGGGCTAAATGGTGCACCGAGCTTCTCACCGGATGGCAAAAGCATGCTGTTTACAGCTTCTATGCATGGCAATCCTGAAATCTATCAAATGAATCTGGATACGCGTGAACTACAGCGTATGACCAATGACAGTGCCATTGACACTGAAGCACGTTATGCTCCAGATGGTAAATCTTTTATTTTCACCTCTGACCGCGGTGGTTCACCACAAATCTATACCTATAGTTTTGCTAATGCTTCGGCAAAACGCCTAACCTTCCGTGGAGCATTTAATGCCCGTGGTACATTAAGTGCTGATGGTAAAAAAGTTGCACTGGTCCATCGTCCAAGCGGTAGTAATTACAAAGTTGCCATTCAGGACATCAACACTGGTATTACCAACATTCTTACCCCGACTAGTCTGGATGAGTCACCAAGTTTCTCGCCAAATGGTCAAATGGTGGTCTATGCAACCCGTGAAGGAAATCGTGGTTTATTGTCGATCATGTCACTGGATGGTCGTTTCCGCATGAATTTACCAAGTGAACAGGGCGAAGTTCGTGAACCAGCCTGGGCACCTAAATAACAATTTGATCGAATAAATTTTATTAATCTAAAGCAATGATAATCATGGAGATAAAGATGAAAGCAGTTCAATTATTGGTTCTTCCAGTTCTGGCAACAGCCTTGGTGATGACTGGATGTGCCAGCCGCAAGCCTGCCGCTGAAATTCAAGCAGGACAAAACCCGAGTGAAGCGACTACCGTAAATACTGAAGGCTTAAGTGAAGATGCTGCCTTGAATGCACAAAACCTGGCAGGTGCATCATCTAAAGGTGTGACTGCGGCAAATAAAGCATTTTTAGCCAAGCGCGTGGTTCACTTTGACTATGACAGCAGCGAATTGTCAAACGAAGACTATCAAACCCTTCAGGCACATGCGCAATTCCTTGTCGCCAATGCCAATTCAAAAGTGGCTTTAACAGGTCATACCGATGAACGCGGCACACGTGAATACAATATGGCTTTGGGTGAGCGTCGTGCCAAAGCAGTAGAAAGCTTCCTGATTACCAATGGCGTTGCTGCAACCCAATTGGAAGCGGTAAGCTATGGTAAGGAAATGCCAATCAATGCAGGTCATGACGAAAATGCATGGAAAGAAAACCGCCGTGTAGAAATTAACTACGAAGCAGTTCCGCCATTATTAAAATAATGGTTCTGATAAAAAAGCGCTCAAGTTGAGCGCTTTTTTTATATCTTACCAAGAATTTTAAACCTTTTCAGATTCATTAGATTCTTCTTTTGGATGTTGCATGGATTCAATCAGATCGTGCTTATTGAATTCTTTATATTCCGCTTTCGCTTCATAGCCTTTCCAGGCTTCTTTCACTTTTTCGGCAGAAATATCATCTAAATTCATAGCTTCATTTGGCGTTGGAGTCGCATCAAACTTTTGCGTTGTCATAACTGTGCTCCTATCACGTTTTCCATAACCTATAAATCTCAACATAGCATTTTCCACAGAACTTACAAGAGTAAAATCGCGACAAATAGTCGAGTTTAATTGTTCTTTTGCTGCATTCTCATCTAAAATAGTTGCCCATATTCTTTTGATAAGTTTTTATCATTTTCTACTTGGAGTTTTCCTGTCATGTCATACCTCACCCTTTCCCAATATTTACAACAACAAAACGGGAATCTGACACCTGAGCTAGCTCAAGTTATTGAAACAATTGGTAATACATGTAAAGACATCGATCAATTATTGCAAAAAGGTGCTTTAGCTGGCGTTCTAGGTAGTGCACAACACGAAAATGTTCAAGGTGAAGAACAAAAGAAACTGGACGTTATTTCAAATGATTATTTAATTGATGCGTTAAAAGTACATGCTGAAGTTGGCGGTTTAGCATCTGAAGAATTAGATGAATTCACTCCTGCCCAAGAAAATGGTAAATATCTTGTATTGTTTGACCCGTTGGATGGTTCTAGCAACATCGACATCAACATGTGTGTAGGTACTATTTTCTCAATCCTGCCTGCAAAACATGCTGTAACACAAGCTGAAGACTTCTTGCAAGCAGGTACTAACCAGGTTGCAGCAGGTTATGTGCTCTATGGTCCATCTACCATGATGGCGCTTACGGTGGGTGCTGGGGTGGTATTCTTTACTTTTGACCCTGAAACCAAAGAATTCTTGCTCACTAAAGATGCCATTACCGTTGCTGCTGATACTAAAGAATATGCCATCAATGCCTCTAACCAGCGTCACTGGGAAGCGCCGGTAAAACGTTATATCGACGAATTACTTGCAGGTAAGACAGGCCCGCGTGAAAAAGACTTTAACATGCGTTGGGTGGCGTGTATGGTGGGTGATATTCACCGCATTCTTTGCCGTAGCGGTATCTTTATGTACCCATATGACACTAAAGATCCGAAAAAAGCCGGCCGTTTACGTTTAATGTATGAAGCAAACCCGATGAGTATGCTGATGGAACAGGCAGGCGGCGCATCTACAACTGGTCGTGTACGTATTTTAGAGATTCAGCCGACTGAACTTCATCAACGCGTACCTGTGGTGATTGGTTCTAAAAATGAAGTTGACCTCGTAACTCGCTACCATAATTAATTTTTTATAGCGGAAGTAAGTCCTGATGACTTGCTTCCGTGGATTTGATCTCCCATGCCTACTATTTTTCTAGAATCAAAAGATAATCCTAAAATTAAGCATTTACGCGGCTTAATTGAGCAAAATTCATATCGTAAAAAACAAGGCCAAACTGTACTTGAAGGCACCCATTTATGTTTGGCCTGGTTAGCAGAAGATAGAAAAATCAAATCTATTTTTACCACCGAACAGGCACTCAATCATCCCGATTTTGACCGGATTGCAGAACAATACCAAGGTGCAGTGTTTATCATTAGTGAGTCTTTATATAAAGACTTGAGTACCTTAGGCACTACCCTTGCATGTCTTGCCATTGTCGATTTACCCAGTTCACGCCATGCCCTCGATTTTACAGCTGACACCTTGATTCTGGAAAATATCCAAGATCCGGGCAATGTCGGTACTTTGCTCCGCTCTGCAGCTGCAGCAGGTATTCAGCAAATTGTCTGTACCAAAGGTTCAGCTTCACTGTGGTCGCCACGGGTACTGCGTGCCGGAATGGGTGCACATTTTTCCTTGCACACTTATGAAAATGTGACACTTGAAGATATTTTGGATCAATTCAAGATTCCTGTTTACGTGACCAGTTCACATGAATCAGAGAGCTTATATTCCAAGGATTTAACCAAATCCTGTGTCTGGATTTTAGGCAATGAAGGTCAAGGTGTTTCTGAATACGCCCTTGCACATGCACAAGCAGTTTCCATCCCTCAACCGGGTGGACAAGAGTCTCTAAATGTTGCTATTGCAGGGTCTATATGTTTCTTTGAAATGGTACGCCAACGCTTATAAATCTGATCTTTCGTTACTTTATTTTAAACTTCCCTCATCCATGTTTAAAAATAGATTACACTAGAAAAATAATAATTTTTTTGTCAACCAAACCATTATTTCCTACGTTATAGATATATGAATATGGAAATAATGGTGGGTATCCAATGACAGGATTTTCCATCTCTATGGATTCAGCACCGAAGTCGTCTCAGTCGGAAAATTTAAGTACTCTGAAGAGTACGGCTGAACAACGCCTGAAAATTTTCATGCAGGATGTGACTGGACGTGCTTTAGTGATGATGGAAAGTGCAACTCAGGGTCAACAAGGCATTGCGATGGATCTCGTGCAGGAAGCGTTCATTTCCTTGCATAAGGCATATGCAGATAAGTCGACTGATGAGTGGTATCCCCTGTTTTACACCATCTTAAACCATAAACTGCAAGACTGGCGTAGAAAAGAAGTCCGCCGAGCACAACCTTTTTCTTTTTTTAAAAAGGTCAGCTTGGATGATGACGATATCGAACTGAATGATATTGTTGATGAAAGTACACCTAGTCCATTCGATTTTCTTGATCAAGCCGTGACTGCCGAAGAAATACAGGAAGCTATCGCTCAGCTTCCTGTTCGCCAGCAACAAGCTTTCATGCTGCGTGCTTGGGAAGGTTTTGATACACACACGACTGCACAAATTATGCAATGCAGTGAAGGTAGTGTAAAAACCCATTATCACCGTGCTATTCAAGGTCTCCGAGCTTCTTTAGCACATTTGAATCCATATCGTGGAGGGTCATCCGAATGAAGCAAGATGATTTCTTAAAACAAGTTACTTCCAAACTCGATGGACTCGCACAACATCACAAAGCCAAACCTGCTGTGATGAATCATGTCATTGAAGAAATTCAAGCGCGAGAAACATCCCGTTATGGACTTTGGAAAATGTCAGGTTTTGCGCTTGCCGCTGCAATTGCAGGATTCGTGGTGTTCCCAAATTCCATTGAAATGGCAACAAAACCTCAAAATCAAGTTGTGGTGACCCCAAAACTATCTCCGCAAATGGTTGAAGATTTGGAGATGCTCATGGTTTTAGGTGAGGATAAGGTTCCACATGGCAGCTAAAAAATTAGCATTTGCTTTTTGTGCTCTCGGATTTTTACAAACCAGCTTTGCTGGCTTTGAACGTTTTTGGATTTTTTCCAAAGATGCTGACACACAAATAGCAGAAACTTGGGATACATTATCGGATAGTGAACAGCGCGCGCTTATTCAACGCTATCAATCACTTAAAGAAATACCTGAAGCACAAGGCACAACCCTACAGCAACGTATGGATTGGTTTACCCAGCTTCCAGAGCAAGAAAAACAAAAAATGCGTGAAACCTGGCAAAAAATGAGCAGCCAAGAACGTAAAGAGTTGGGTATCCGTATGCAAAAGGCAACACCGGAAGAACGACCTCTGATTCGCGCTGAATATATCAGTAAATATTTACAACCTCAGACCGTCAGTCACTAAATAACCATGATAAACAATGGCTCTCAAAGAGAGTTATTGTTTTTATTTTAATATTTAAGCTTTGTTATTTCTCAAACCACACTATTTTATTTCAATCATTACCTATGATTATTCATTAATTTTCATAGTCATTAATAAAGTACATATAATAAAAAAGCCTCATTAATGAGGCTTTTTTTATTAGGGTATTACTTTTTGCGACGATTTCTAAATAAAGCAAGACCAGCCAAGCCTAAAACACTATATATCCCAAGGCTTCCACCACCACCAGATGCTTCATTATTCGTATTTTTCTCAGTATTAAGTAAGTAAATTTTCGCATTATTTGATGATATGCCCTCTGTATCAAAAATATTATATTCAAGTTCATAATCAAACTGACTAAAATTATTTTTCACTTCAAAGTATAGCTGTCCGCCATAACAAGTATCTTTGATATAGTTACCTGGACATGGACCTTTACGATCCGCATTCACAATTAAACCAGCAGGAATGCTTGATAGCCGTATTGGCAACTCAACTCCCTGTTCATTTTTGTAAAATGTAGTCTTACTAATAGTTAAATGAGTTGTTGGTCCATCCCCATCATCACTATCATTACTTAGCGGATTAACACTCAATGCCGAATTTGAACTTGGAGTAATCGAATAGGTATCATTCTTTGCTATAGGTGCAATATTGATAAAACTTGCCGTTATAAGCCCGGTAGATGTAACTGAGCTGTCTTGATTAGAAGTAATGCTATATGAACAGTAAGCATTACCATCTACCACCTTGCCATCCGTACGATAAAGGATGATCTGTTTTAGATCTTCCTTCCATTCGCACTTAAAGTTAGGATCAGCAGTTCCTACAAACTCGTATACCCCACTTTTTTCAACAAATTCACCTACACCATAGTTATGGGTCGTAATTGTATAGTTATTCGTATTTAGCGCTTTGAGTTGAATTGCACCACTAATATCCGAAGCAGGCTCTTCGCTTGGTAAAGCATTTACAAACGGATCAAAATATATAGCGCGATACTGAGCATATAGTTCGGTTAATTTTTTCAGGTCTTCATATTTTTTTAAGTCTTCTTGATCTTTTGTTCTAAGGTCCTTATCTTCTTCAGGATCAGCAAGATATCCTTTCAACTCATCAATTTTCTTTTGATAATCTGCAATAAGTGTGGTGTAAGAGCGATTGGATAATGTCGTTATATCAGGTGCAGTTAAGCGCATACGTTCAATCGAGCCAATATCACAGGTGTTGTTCTGATCTGGATCTAATATATGAGTACTATCTGCAATACGCGCCAAATTACGTTGATCAGTAGTACTACATCCTGGCTTACCAACATTGACCAAATCAGAATCATTCTGATTATCGATTGGATAATACATCGGTAAAAATAAATTATATTTAGATGCAGCTTGATATGGCGACAAAATGGTCGACATGCTGGTTGAGCCTAAATTAATATTGATATTAGAACTTGTATCGCCAGCAGTGGATGCTGCTGGCAAATCACACTGTCCTGTTCCAGGATTCAGCTGCAAAGCATTTTGATATGCGTAGATCTCACGTTTAACACCTGTCAAGTCACCATTATTTAAGGCGTAACGGCAAGACTTACCTAGATTATAAGCCAGTATATTGAAATTTAAAGAAATATTTCCAGTATTATCATAATACAAAGTACTATGAGCATTATTTTCAACAATTGTATTACTGCTTAAAGATAATTGAGAACTTGGGCTTAAACGATGATCTGGAGTATTTACAATACGAATAATACTACCATTATTGCTATTCGCCGTGTTCTTTGCAATTGTACTTGCAGTAATTGCTACTTTTGAACTACCACATACATCAATTGAACTTAGGCTGGTTGCTGAACCATTTTCTATAATACTGCTGTTATTAATGTTAATAAGCGCATTTGTTTTACCCAGATTTACCATACAATCCATAGCAATAACACTACCTTCATTTGCGTTATTACCTTGTATCAGCGTATTGTCTAAAGTAATTTGATTTTCTGGCCTGTGGGCTACGAAATAGATTGCTCCACCATCTTTGGCTGAGGTTGAATTTAAAATAGCACTATTGGTCATATTTAAAGAACCGCCAATCAACAATGCCCCACCCACCTCACCTGAAGCCCCACCATCTAAAGTAACATTATATAAAGATAGTGTTGGTTCCTGATTGATGGTATTGAAAATTCGCGAGGCATTTTTTGCGCTGATTTTTGTTTTTATATTTTGGCGCGCTGGATATTCATTGGTTAAGACATCCTTTGTTGAATAATCGCCGGGCAATTTCCCATAAATATAAATTTCTGATTCTGGCGTTAATTCACTGTTAAGAATATATTCACCCTCTTCAAGCTGAATATAGTCTTTCTGCCCTCTTGTGGTATTGCCTGCACTACAACCACCATACGCCTTATTTAAACTGGCTGCTTTAATTGCTTCACGCAATGAACATTTATTGGGATTGGTATTATCTTCATCATCGAAGGTATTCACATAAATTGTTTTTTGTTCTGCTGCCATTAATGACATCGCAGACAATATCATGGCAGTCAGTAATCCCTTTTTATAATTTTTCATAGATCATCCTTAATTATTTTTTATATCGGCGTAATCCAACAAGACCCAATATGCCAAATAGACTAAAGAATCCGACAGAACCACCGGAGGTGTTCACACTCTTACTTTCCATAGCATTTTTGGGTGCTTGTACAACATTTACATTCACTTCCATATAAGGTTTTGTTTTATTAAAACGCGTAGATGAAGTGACTAGACGGATTTTAAAAATATCGGCGCCATGCCAATCCCCTTGAGGCGTATAAACCAAGGTCCCATCTTCATTAATAGTCAACTTACCCTTTGAAGGTGTCTGTGTCTGCACCACTTGCAGACAACCTGCCTGCCATGCTTCCCCTGTAGGATTTTTACCCAGTATGGCGTCACACTCCTCTTTTGGTACCAAATCACTATCACTGAGATGGTCAACTATGGAAATTTGGGCAGTTTCACCTATCAGCAAATCTTCACCCACAAGTCCTATTGTACTCGGCATAATAATTTCAATTGCACCACGGTCGCACAAATCATTATCTTCATCACGCACATTATCACGTTGATCTATACGTTCGCACCCCATCACTGTTGAGGTTGAATCAGCCTGAAACTTCCCTTTATTTATAATCAATGATTCAGCCAATTTGTTATAGCTCATCAAAATACGCGGACGAAAATATCCTAAGAAATCTTTATCCGACTTGAAATATGGGCATAAAAGCGAATTCGGATCTTGACTCAAGGTTTTACATTTTCCATCTAATGCATCCCCTGCAATCAGCTGCGTACCTGTCCAAATATCATTTGGATATAGACTGTCACCTGCCGTACAACTATTGGCTACAATATTGTTTTGGTTATAAGTTTTATCTGTACTTATAAAGGAGCAGTTATCATCCTGAGTGATAGGATATGGATTTCCCAAAACAATACTATTGGCAAGATAAGCTTTTTGTGCAGGTGCATTAAATTTAATCCCGGCTGTATTACCAATAACAGTCAGGCTATTTAAGCCTATGCCATCACGAACATTAATTACCCAGCCTGTATTTTTGTAAAAGGTACTATTGGCAATTTTATAGGACATAAAAGGGAACGCAGACAAAACTGTACTGTCTAAATCTGCAGCTGAATATATATTTGCAGCGCTTGCTAAATTGGTCTCATTTTCCCGAAAAACAGAGTTTGATATTCTAAATTGCGGAACCCGACTATAAATAATGGCGCCTTCATCCGCCTTGTTCTTTTCAAATAAACTGTATTTAATTTCAACTAGACTACGTGATACTGACTCTGCTTCAGTCGGTACACCCACATTGTAAATGGCACCACCTTGAGTGGCGATACCATCCGTTAGTTTCACATGATCTAAAACTAAATATTCATTATTGAAAATTAAACCGCCTTGTGTAGCACAAACACTCTGACCACATCCCTGCAGATTCACTTCAATGAGATTAACTTGAACTAAACCTTTTTTTGCATCATCAATATAAAAGATATTATCCTTGCCCACCATTTTAATAGTGGCATTATTTAAACCTGGTTTAGTCTCGTTTGAAAAGCTGCTATCGTAGACAGTTTTTAAAGTCAGTGCTGCCGTAATTTTAATTTGGCTATCTAATTTATATGTGGTTGTTTTTTCAAGCACAATAGTTGAACTGGAACCTTTCCCTCCACAGCCCAAATGACCTTCTTCAGGTAATTCCAGATTGACATATTCTATTGCTTCACGTAATGAACATTCCTTGTCATCTTTTTTAACATCTTCAGTCGTGTTTACGATAATGTCGGCACTATAAGCATGTCCTGCAACGCATAACATCCCTATACCTATGCTCCGTTTGAGCATACCTTTCTCCTTGTATTCTTCTATATATTTTTATTCTTAAGTTGCACATTCCCTGCAACATCGAACTATTTTGCTGTACTTTGTCACAGCTTGAATAATTTCTCAAGATTTTTTATTATTTACCGATATTCATCAATCAAGGCATAAATTTGTCTTAAATTTGCATGACTAATTTTGATTTTCTCACCTTTTAACAGTTGAATCAGTTGTTCTAAAGTTTGTAATAAAATAGAAGTCTGATGAGGCCCATGCACCAGTAAATAATCGATAATTTGTTGATCTATATGAATACCCCGGCGTGATAACACTGAGGTGACCAAGGCATATCGGTCGGCATATAAACTTCCCGACGGTACTTTAACACTGACTGCCTGAGTCAAACGTGATTGTAAATCTGGAAGTTCAAGTTTTAATTCAATCGGTGCTACACGTGACGAAAAGACCAGCTGCCCCCCGCCTTCATTATTGTAGTTAATTAAATGAAAGACTGCTTTTTGCCAATGTGGAACACCACTAATTGCTTCAATATCATCCAATGCCACCAGATCATATTGATCTAATGAAGTAATCGCTTCAGTGGGTGCATCCAGCAATTCAAGCAGTGAAACCTGAATTGCCGACTTGCCAATTTCCAGATAAGAATCGCAAATAGCAGAAAGTAGATGACTCTTGCCAGATCCCGCACCGCCATACACATAAAAGCGGTTCATTAAACCCGCATGTAATTGTCGAACTGCATCAATAACATGTCCCCATCCCGGCCCAGAAAAATCGCTAATTCTGGCATCCAGTTGAGGTTCAATATCTAATTGCAGTTGACGCATATATGAGCTTTAACCTTCAGATTCTTTATTGTCTATCAATCCAATCTTACTCGATTTTTCAGCATCTTGCAGATTTTTTACAGGCTGATCTTTTAGCTCTACATCCACATTAAGCTGCTCGCTTTCAATTGAAACCGATCCGATATCTGCATTCTGAATCACCACTTGAGGTTGCCCATAAATACGGCTCTTTTCATAGCACTCTCGTGCGTGACGCAACAGTACAACAATAATGGCGGCTACTGGCAAAGCAATCAACATGCCCAAGAAACCCGCAAGCTGGGCACCAGCCAATACTGCAAACACCACTGCGACAGGAGACAGACCAATTTTATCACCCAACAAGAAAGGTTGCAGGATATAACCTTCTACGGTCTGACCGACCATAAAAACCACACCGACAAGTGCAAGATGAACCCAGTCAAGACCAAACTGAAATAAAGCAGCGATAACAGCAGCGATAATTCCTACTGCAAAACCCAGATAAGGAATAATACTGGCCAGCCCTGCAATCATGCCAATAATTAAGCCCACTTCTAGTCCAATCAGTTGCAAACCCACAGCATATACAATGCCGAGCAAAAGCATCACCAGAAATTGACCTTTAACAAAAGCACCTAAAACACTGTGACATTCACTAACAATATTTAAGGTTGCCTTTTCATATGGGCGGGGAATCAATCTGCGGAAACTGTCCAGCATGCGGTCCCAATCCAGCAGAAAATAGAAGGCAATGATTGGAATTAATATGATGGTTCCACCAATCTGAATAAAATTCAGGCCAGACTGAGCGACTTTTAGCACCAATGCTTGAACACTGTCTGCACTATAATTGGTCTGAATGTAGTCCATAATGGCCGATGACATCTGCTCGGTATCGATTTCCATCGGTGCGAGGTTAAATGTATGAGACAACCAAGGCAGGAAGGTATAGTTCACCCAGTGAATGCCTGCGGGAATGCTGGTCTTGGCATACATCAGCTGTTTCCAGACCAATGGAGCCAGATACCACATTGCCCAAGTCACTACAACGCCAATCCCTATAAAAACTACACTAATTGCCAGCCATCTTGGTAAGCCAATTTTATGTAATTTATCAACCAATGGACTGAATAAATAAGCAATTAAAAATGCCCCAATGAAGGGTAATACTACCGGTTTAAGCAGGTACAGAACCCAAAGGATAAATGCGATTGCTGCAAGTATAAAAATGCGTCGTGAAGTGCGGTCGACCATAGAAACTCGCCTTTTTTCGGTTTATTTGTTCTAGACAGTAAAATATTTTAATAAAGATAGCATTTTAGCGCATAAATAACATAAGAGTTTCGTATATTCGGGTATAATCGCGGCGCGAATGCGGAGACTTCATTATGAGCAACTCAACTTCCCCTAACACTGGTTTAAGCTATAAAGATGCAGGTGTCGACATTGAAGCGGGCGACTTACTCGTCGATCGTATCAAATCTGTCGCAAAACGTACTTCTCGTCCTGAAGTCATGGGCGGACTAGGCGGTTTCGGTGCACTTTGTAAAATCCCTAAAGGTTATGAAGAACCTGTTCTCGTATCTGGCACAGATGGTGTTGGTACAAAATTACGTTTGGCATTGAATCTAAACCGTCATGACACAATTGGTCAGGACTTGGTGGCAATGTGTGTCAACGATCTTATTGTATGTGGTGCTGAACCATTATTCTTCCTCGATTACTATGCAACTGGTCATCTGAATGTTGACGTAGCAGCAAACGTAGTGACTGGTATTGGTAAAGGTTGTGAGCTTGCAGGCTGTGCATTGGTCGGTGGTGAAACTGCTGAAATGCCAGGCATGTATGAAGGCGAAGACTATGACCTAGCAGGCTTTTGTGTAGGTGTTGTTGAGCAAAGCAAGATTATTGATGGCTCTAAAGTTAAAGCTGGAGATGTTTTGATTGGGGTTGCTTCATCAGGTGCTCATTCAAACGGATACTCTCTACTTCGTAAAATCTTTGATGTAAAAAATGTTGATTTAACACAAATCGTAGATGGTCGACCATTAGCAGATACTGCAATGGAGCCAACACGTATTTATGTTAAATCTATTCTTCAATTGCTTAAAGAAGTTGATGTTCATGCCATGGCGCACATCACTGGTGGCGGTTTACCAGGTAACTTACCTCGTGTACTTCCAAATGGTGCTCAAGCAGTCATTAACGAATCTTCATGGCAATGGCCAGAATTGTTTAAACTGCTTCAAAAAGAAGGTGGTGTTGAACAATTCGAGATGTATCGTGCATTCAACTGTGGCGTAGGTATGGTGATTGCTGTTGATGCAAGCGACGCTGACAAAACAATTGAAGTATTAACTGCTCAAGGCGAAAAAGCTTGGAAAATTGGTCATATCCAGGAAAATGCTGAATCAGTTGAAGGCGCAGACGAAAAAATTCGCGTTATCTTTGCTTAAGAACTGCGCATGATCAAAATTGCTGTCCTTGTTTCAGGTAGTGGAAGTAACCTGCAAGCCCTGATTGATGCCAATCTGTCAGGTCAAATTGTCGGGGTTATTTCCAATAAACCTGAAGCTTATGCTTTAGAACGTGCTGCAAAAGCCGGGATTCAAACTGCGGTTATTGAACATAAGCAATATCCAAATCGTGAAGCCTTTGATGATGTGATGCATCAACAATTGCTGGATTGGGATGTTGATCTGGTGATTCTTGCAGGCTTCATGCGCATCTTAAGTGCCAAGTTTGTCAAAGCCTGGGAAGGGAAAATGCTCAACATTCACCCTTCTCTACTGCCTTACTATAAAGGCATGCATACCCATCAACGTGTACTCAATACGGGTGATGTATTGCATGGTTGTACGGTGCACTACGTCACTGCTGAACTGGATGCAGGTCAGGCACTGGCGCAAGGTGTACTAAAAGTAAATCTGCATGATAATGTGCATACATTGGCAAATCGTGTACATGTGCTTGAGCATGTGATTTATCCACAAGTGGTGGAATGGATTTGTAATGGCACCATTCAGCATACTGTGCAAGGTGTGCTGTATCGCGGTCAGGCAATGAAAGAACCGGTACAATTCTGCAAGTTTTAAAGATTGCTACATCATAAAAAACGCCTCAATGGAGGCGTTTTTTAATACTCATTTTTTCAATTTGTAATTTATTATATTTTGGATTTTAGTTACGACTATTTTCGTATCTTCATTCGTTAAAATTCGCGTACATGATAAATTCAAATATTGAATCAAGCGTTTTCGAATTTTGAATTCTTCTTTTTCTTGATTAGTGATGAGATAGGAACGTTGCAATTGCCTTTCTACAATTAAATTTACACATGTTTCAAAATCAAATGATGGCAAGAGTAAAAAAGTGAAACTGTCATTTTCGATCTGTTTTTTAATACGATAATAATTTTCAGAAATATCTTCTGGATAGGTCATAAATCCAGATGAGCAAATCATAATCATTAATCTATTGTGATTAATGCTTCTCTTCAAACTCAAATAAATTTCAAGGTTTCTTTTTGCATAATTGATATAACCATTTCTATCAATATATTCAGAAATATCTCCCTCAACCTTCATAAAGACTTCATCTAAATCCCTATAATCGATATAGAGTTGTTTAGATAACATTTTTGCAGTCGTTGTTTTTCCTGCCCCACCTGGACCAATAAAATGAATAAGCATTTTACATACTCCAAGTTATCAAAAGAGTAAACAAAGCAACAGAATATACGTTGCAGATAGTTTAAAAAAACAACTCAGCTCCCCTATAGCAGAAAACTGAATTGTTTTTGCGCTGATTTTTAATATTTACTTTTGTATCAATTGTTTAATCAAGACCACCGTCTCTACCGGTTTTTCCAGCGGGAACATGTGACTACCCTTTGCGACTGTATAAGGAATGCCAAATTTCTTTTTCACCATTTGTGGGAACTTACGAGGTAGAAACGGCCCTTTTTCGGCAATTAAAAGCTGTACAGGAACTTTCGGTCTAGATTGTGGTAACCACCATAAGGACGGATTAGTTCGGAAAATCTGCACTTCATCATCTCTAGAGATGGTTAACTCCACACCGCCTCGCACTTTATCTTCCGTTAAAGCATGATCGATATAGGCCTGGAAACAGGTTTCGTCAAAGTGTTGATAAAAACCCTTGGGTCTAAGTAACTCTGCCGCCTGTTCACGACTTTCCCAATGATCTCTGCGACGTAATGATAACGATGCCGGAGACATTTTATCCACGGCTTTTAGCTTCAAGGTTTTAGCCACATGCAAAGCAAATGCTTCTTTTCCCATGATTAAAGGCGGGTCGAGCATAATCACTTGTGTAAACAATTCCGGACGTTTCAGTGCAGCCTGAAAAGTCAGTACCGAACCCAAGGAATGCCCCAAACCAATGACCGGTCTACCCTTGGCTTGACGTACAATACTATCAATGACTTGATTGGTCAGACTATTCCAGTGATTGTCTATGGGATAACGCTTGTCCGGCCCAAGTAATGGCACATAAATAATGTCATATTCATCTTTCAGTCCATCAAACAGTTTTTGATAGACCTTCGATGGCACGCCATTGGCGTGCGCAAAGTGGATTACTGGTTTCATTGCAATTTTGTTGTTTGTTCAGATTGGACTTGCTGTGAAATTGAGCTGGCAAAACCCTGGCCCATTGAACTGCCTACACGTCCCAATACAGAATCGAAAGGACTATATTCGATGGTGTAGTTGACTGCTTTTTCTACTTTCAGCTCTCGTTTTAAACTATTTAAACTGCCAGTACGGTCTGCAATGCCCAATTTCACTGCTTGCTCACCGGTCCAGAACAGACCTGAGAATATTGCAGGATCAGTCGATTTCAATTTTTTACCACGACCCTGTTTCACGGCATTGATAAAGTGTTCATGTACATTATCCAGAACCCCTTGTACATGAGCTTTTTGCGCAGCATCAACCGGCTGAGTCATCGACAAGATGGCTTTATTTTCACCTGAAGTCATGGTGCGGTCTTCAACGCCTAATTTTTGCATTAAACCATTCACGCCATAATTCGGCATGATCACACCAATCGAGCCCACAAGGCTTGATGGATTAACAATAATTTCATCCGCAGCAGAGGCAATATAATATGCACCTGAGGCACCGGTATCACCAATGATTGCATACAGTTTTTTATCGCTATGGGCTTTCTTCAAATATTGAATTTCCTGCCAGATTTCATCCGATTGAACCGGCGAACCACCTGGCGAATTAATATTTAAAACCACGGCCTTGCTTTGCTTATTTTCAAAGGCTTTCTTGAGCGCTTTGACTGTATCGGTGCTATTCACGCTTTGCTTGTCTGCAGCAATGGTGCCAATAATATCAACCACGGCAATATGAGAACTGGTGGTTGCTGTTGGATCCGCAGTAGATGTACTACAGCTTTTCGCCAGTAACACTAAAATGAAAAGGATATAAGCAAAAGTTAGGAATTTAAAGAAGATTCCCCAACGACGTGCACGGCGCTGTTCTTCTACAGAGGCTAAAACGGCTTTTTCTAAAATATGCCATTCTTTTCCAGATATATTTTGACTATTATGTTGTGTGTTCTGAATTTCATTTTCTGGTTTTGGTGGCCAATCGGACATGGAAAACGATCCACTGTTGAGTTAAATTGAACTCATTATATACACTGATCTGGGTAAATCTGTCTAAATTATCTGTTTTCCCTTATAATAAATTTATCTTTTCCATTCTTAATGCAATTGACAATACAACAATGACCGATCGAAGCTCTCAGAATACAACCTATCGTCTTTTGCAGTTTATTAGCCGACAACCTATTCAAATTTCTCGATTTATAGCTCGTGGTTTAGCTGGTCTGGTCAATGCCCTTAAAATTTCTAAAACCTCAGAAACCATTCGACTGAATTTAAATATTGCCTTGCCTGAACTGAGCGATACAGAACGGGAAAAAATTACTGCGCAAGCGATTCGCAATGAACTGATGTCTTATTTTGAGTTCTTTAGTATCTGGGGTTCCAGCAATAAAGCCAATCTTGCACGCATTCACAACGTACATGGCAAACAGCTGTTACTGGATGCACTTGCCGAAAACAAAGGCGTGGTTTTAATTGTTCCGCATTTTGGCACTTGGGAAATCATGAATGCCTATATTGCCCAATTCACCAAAATGACCATCATGTACAAACCGGTGAAAAATGAAGCGGCTGATCGGTTTGTCCGTAATGCCCGTAGCCGCGAACAGGCAACTTTAGTGCCTACCGATGAATCCGGAGTTCGCCAGATTTTTAAGGCCTTAAAACAGGGGGGAACGACGGTGATTTTACCAGACCATACCCCAAATGTTGGCGGTGAAATGATTCCTTATTTTGGACTGCCTTTGGCCACCAGTAACCTAAGTGCCAAACTGATCCAAAAAACCAAAGCCAAAACTTTGTTTTTATATGCACTGCGCAATGATGATCAAGGCTTTGATTTGCATTTTGAAGCAATTGATGAACGCATCTATTCGGTCGATACTAATCAAGGCACAGGCATTATTTTTCAAGCCATTGAAAACCTGATCCGCCGTTATCCTGAGCATTACCACTGGAGCTATAAACGCTTTAAAGCCAGTCCTGAATTGGATGCACTGTATCATCTCAATAAAACAGAGGCTTTAGCTTTGGTAGATAAAATCCGTGCCGAGACTACAGCTCAAAATATTGCAATTCCAGTAGAAAATGCACAGGTCTTATAATTGAGTATCATGATTTAAGTTTAGCAGCTGCACGCTTTAACCATTGCCTTTGTTCGCGCGCATAATGTAATTGCATCTGTCCATTGGCCTGTCTGATAAACTGAATACTGCCCTGCTGTACTGTGCTCAATACAGGAATATTCAGCTGCTGTAGACGTTGCAATGTCATTTTACTGGGATGTCCATAGCGATTGTTAAAGCCTGCCGATGCGATCACGATTTTCGGGTTTAACTGTTTTAAAAAAGCATAGGCTGAGCTGTGCCGACTGCCATGATGCCCCAAAACCAGTACATCCACTTTTAAATCTGGATAATCCTGCAAAATTTGATATTCGGTTTGCCAACCAGCATCGGCCATCAGTAAAAAATTCTGATAAGGCTGGGCATTTTTCACCTGTAAATAAATCACACAGGACATTTCATTTTTCTCAGCCTTGGCATAGACCAGATTTTCGGCTTTGGGTGACAACACGGTCATATCCACATGGTTTTTCCAATGCCATTGCAGGCCCTGCCGGCAATAATCAAAACGGCTTGAACGTGGAATTTCAACTTGCTCATTGGAATAGACCTGCTTGATCGCCAAGTCATATTTAATCGACTGATAAGCGCCATAATGATCCAGATCGAGATGGGTCAGAATCAGTTGATCCAATTGATGAACACCCTTCACCGATAAAAAGGGCAAAATAATTTGCTTGCCGATGCTGAATTTAGCCTCATCATAGTTACCACCCATATCAATCATCAGGGTCTGGTCTTGATCCCGAATAAAAATTGCCTGCCCTTGCCCTACATCCAATACATTCAATTCAAACTGGTTTTTACTGGCATCTAATGTTACTAGAGGAATAAAACACAATACCGCCCAGGCTTTAGGCAACACATTGCGCGGCAAAAACAGAATGATCAAACCTAAACATAGACTGAGCCATACGGCAAAATTCATGGCAATGGGCTGTAATGTCGGAGCAAACAGCCAATCTAAAAGTTGCAATAACCATAGTAAAGCTGCAAGACACAGATCATTGAGTTGTAAAACCAGACTACCCAACGGTTCAGCAATGAAATAACACAGCGCTGCGAGCAGATCCAAAGGCACAATCACCAGACCAATCCAGGGAATGGCAAACAGATTACTCAGTGGCGTAATCCATGCAATCTGCTTAAAAAACAGCATCATCAATGGAAATAAAGCCAGAAATATTTTCCACTGTGATTCGATTAAAAGTTTCAGCTGCAATTTTACGCGTTGCATTCTGCTCTTTAGCTCATCCATGCCACTTTGCTGCTGCACGGTTTGATAAATGCGTAACAATACAAAACATGCGCCATAAGACAGCCAAAATGCAGCCGATAAAATACTAAAGGGATCAAAAATTAATAGCATAGATGCACTAAACAGCAAAATATTAAGCGGTCGAACCTTTTGTTTGAATAAGATAAACAGACTGATCAATACACAGCTCAACAGCGTTCTTAACGCCGGAATTTCAAAGCCGACAAATGCACAGTACAGCGCCACACTCGCGCAAAAAGGCCAGATCAGCAGATATTGCTTGGGCCATTTTAAATAGAGCTGTGGTCGATAACGACGAATTAGCTGATGCAGGCTCCAACACAGTAGTACGGCAAAAATCAGCACATGCGGTCCCGATATGGCGAGTAAATGGCTCATGCCGAAGCGCTGAAATAACTGTTCAGTTTCTGGGTCAAGTAAACTTTTATCTCCGGTCAATAAAGCCAGCATCAAACCTTTATGCTGCACCGGCTGCTGATTGATAAAATTGCGCAATGCTAAACGCTGTTGTTCGACCCAGAGTTGAATCTGATTGGAAACAGAACCTTGTTGCCTAAGATGTCGACCATAGCCCAAAGCAGTGACTTGCTGTTGTGACAGCTTTTCTATTGCAGAGACTTTAAATCCAGACATGATATTTTGCTGGATATACCATTGTTCCTGATCAAAGGCGCCTTCAGTTGCATAGCTATGCGCTGGCAGAATCTGGCCATGCATGCGGTAATATTGACCTAGCTCAAGTACAGATTTGGAACCCGAATCCATTTCATTTTTTAAAAATGCCTGCCACTGCACCACTTCTGTATGGCGATTCAGTATCTGGATTTTTTGTTGTATTGACTGATCGCCCAACTCATTGATGTTTTTAACATAGCCAATCACCTCCACCGCTTCAGTCTGTTGTTCCCTGAACTGCAAGCGCTCATTTAATTGAAGTTCAGCATAGTGATAGCCCAGGGTTAGGCCCAGACAGAAGGCAATGCAAAGCTGTAAAAACTTAAAGTACAAGCGCTGGACATGTTTGAGCACTGTCAGTTTTAACAGCAAAGTCAGAATAAAAAGAGCAATACCGGGAACCAGCCATAACTGCAAAAGTGGAAAAGTTTTCCCCATTGTTGCAATGCCCAGCACCCAACCGATACAGATCATTTGAATCATTGTTATTATAATTTATTTATTTTTGGCAATATTAAAGCCCACCGGAGTGAGCTTCAATTGATTTTTTAATTTATCGATCAGCGTCGAGGGTTGGTTGACACTTCGTCTATGTTTGCGACGACGAGTATTTTTTACGTTGTATATATCTCATTGTTTAATTGGAGCTTACAACGCAAACCATTTATGAAATGTCAACCAAGCCTTAAGCATCAATCCAGACACCATCTTGCATATGCAAAATAGAATCGGCAGTCTGCGCCAGCTGTTCATCATGGGTCACAATCAGCATCGCCATATTGAACTCATTGCGTAATTCACTGAGCAGTTCAAAAATTTTTACTGCCGTTTTACGATCCAGGTTACCTGTCGGTTCATCGGCCAGCATCAGTTCTGGCTTTGCGACCAAAGCACGTGCCAATGCCACACGCTGGCGTTCACCACCAGACAGCTCACCGGGTTTATGAGTCATACGGTGCGACAACCCAACCCGATTGAGCAGATATTCTGCCTGTTCCTTGGATTGCTTGTAGTTGGTACCTGCACGAAGCATTAGTGGCATGGCCACATTTTCCAGTGCAGTAAATTCAGGTAATAAATGATGGAATTGATAAACAAAACCCAGATGCTGATTACGTAAATAACCGCGTTCAGCTTCACCCAACGTATCAAAGCGCTTGCCGTTTAAAAACACCTGCCCTTCGGTTGGACCATCCAGCCCCCCCAACACATGCAGCAAGGTACTTTTGCCGGAACCGCTCGAACCGACAATGGAAACAAACTCACCCGCTTTAACTTGTAAGGACAAGTTTTTAATCACCTCGACCGTAGTTTTGCCATCGGTAAAACTTTTCGAGATATTTTTCGCTTCGAGGACAATATTACTCATAACGTAAGGCCTCTGCTGGTTGAGTTTTGGCAGCACGTAATGCCGGATAAATCGTGGCAAGGAAACTTAAAACTAAAGACAGGCTCACAATCACCACGACATCTTGCCAACGTAAATAAGACGGCAAGTAATTAATGAAATAAGCATCAAACAGGTTCCAGCCAAATGCGGTATTTAACCAGCCTATTACATTGCTAATACTTGAAGCGAAGATAATCCCCAGAATGGCACCTGAAACCGTACCGATCACGCCAATGATAGTGCCCTGTACCATAAAAATTCGGGTAATGGTTGCAGGCGAAGCACCTAAAGTACGTAAAATCGCGATGTCGGATTTCTTGTCGGTGACCACCATCACCAGTGAGGACACGATGTTAAATACCGCCACCAGTACAATCAGGAACAGCAGCAAGCTGACCATGGCTTTTTCCATCTGGATGGCGCTGAATAGATTACCGTGGGTATAGGTCCAGTTCGATGCATAGAAATTGTTTGGCAGGTCTTTGACAATATCATCAGCCACTTCAGGTGCCAGGAAAATATCATCCAGTTTTAGACGCACACCTTGAGCACCATCCGGCAAGCGCAATAAAGTGGAGGCATCATTCAAGGCGATATAACCCATCATGGAATCCACTTCCGCCCCGATGCTGAAAATACCGACAATTTTAAAGCGCTTAAAGCGTGGCACAACCCCAGCAGGAGATGGCGTTGCTTCAGGCAGCACTAAAGTAATATTGTCGTTTAGTCCCAAACCCAGTGAATCGGTCATTTGTTTACCTAAAACAATGCCAAACTCACCTTTTTTCAGACTGTCAATACTACCTGCAACCATATGATTTTGGATAATCGAAACTTTCTTTTCGTATTCAGGTTCGATCCCTGTGACCATGATTCCAGCGACTTGCCCTTGCGCAGTCAGCATCCCCTGTAATTGGGTAAATGGTGCTACGCCTTTGACATGCTCATGCTGTTGAACTTTTTTTGCAAGTTCAGGCCAATTTGTTAAAATTTGTGTTGAAGAAACAGTCGCTTGAGGTATCATTCCTAAGACGCGGTTTTTCAGTTCTCGGTCAAAGCCATTCATTACGGATAAGACTGTAATTAATACAGCCACACCTAAGGTGAGACCGATCATGGAAACCAGAGCAATAAAAGAAATAAAGTGGTTACTACGCCGTGCGCGAGTATATCTCAACCCTATGTACAGCGAGATTGGTTTAAACATACCATTTAGTCCGAGGAATAATTATGGAAAATTTACAGCATCAAAGCGGCAATATGGAACGCCGCGTTATGTCGCGTATCGATGCTGCCTTGCGAGTTAATTATCAGATTATTTCTGATGATGTCGCGCTTAATGACCCTTATGATCCTAACTTTGTGCTGCCCCGCTATTTTCTACTACTCGCAGAATTAGATCAATTTGATCACGCATTAAACTACGAATTAGAACAATTAACTGAAAAAGATCAACAAATTGCTAGAATATTATCCTTATTCAATCAAAAATTAAACCTTATTACCGGTTCTTTGTACGATGCAATTGTACAATCCATGTTACCAATACCGGAACATGTTAATTTTTCCGAAACAGGTTTCAGCTTCTTTAACGAGCACCCTATTCAGGAAGGAACCTATATTCATGTCACGCTCAGCCACCCTGAGAATTTCTTCCATATTGCCGCGACTGCTCAGGTTGTCTATAGCCGTGCAGAAGAGAACGGTAAATTCCGTACCGGGGCTTATTTTATTACCTTACACCCACAAGACCGGGTAAAACTTGCCGAATGTGTCATCCTGAGCAGAAATAAAGACTAAACTTTTAACTGTTAGAATTGATGTTGGATTTGATCTTGGTGGCGAGATTCTGGCTCGCCTTAAGATCACGGTAAAAATAAACAAACAGGCCAAACAACAAAATAAACGCACCAACAAAAACCATCACCGATAATTTTTCATCATTCAGCAGCGCTCCAAACAGCATGGCCAACATAGGCGTCAATACCGTGGTCAACGATAAGGTGGTTGCCTTAATATTCTGTACCAGTTTGAAATAACAGAACATCGCCAATAATGAAGCCATAATCACTGCATAAAACAAACCAATCAATGCCTTGGTATTGGGTATATGATCTGGCGCATGCTGCCAGATAAACGGCAACATACACAGCGCAAACAAGCTAGAAACAAGAATGGACCCGGTTGCCTGAGCCATGGGTTTTAGCGGTGCATTGACTTTTTTAACCCAGAAAATGGATGCGCAATACACAAAAACACTGATCAGCATTAGCCCTATGCCCATGGGCTGGACATGCTGCTCACTGCCTCCCAGGCAGATGATCCCCAGCCCCAATACCGCAATGCACATGCCCAGCCACTGCACCCGATGCAAATGAATATTAAAGGCAAAACGGCCAATTAATCCGGTCATAATCGGTGCCAAACCAAACATCAAGGCAATAATGCCTGAGCTTAAATAGGCCGTAGCCAAATAGGTAAAGATTTGCGAACCAATAAAACTACAGGCACCGGCGACATAACTATGCAAGGAAATGGCATTGGTCGGCAACTTGATTTTCAGTACGACCAGCAAGCCCAATGCTAAAGGCAAGGCAATGAAAAAGCGCAGTGCCAACGCCCACAAACTATGGATGTCCGAAACACTCCAGACAATTGCCAGTGGCGTGGTTGCCCAAATAAACACCAATAAGGCATATGTGGACATGATGTTGCTTTTTGACGGCATGATCAGCTCAAATTACAGTGCAGTTTTACGTTTCTGTTTCTGGATGGTTTGATCCAATGAACTGGAAAATTCACGTTTATCACGTTCAGAAATCGGGGGCGGACCACCTGTATTGACACCTGCTCCGCGTAAAGAATCCATGAAATCACGTAAATGCAGACGTGCTTTTACATTGGCAGTGGTATAGATTTCACCGCGAGGATGAATGGCGATTCCACCCTTTTCAATCACTTGTGCAGCCAGGGGAATGTCCTGTGTCATGACAATATCATGCTCTTTCATGCGCTCGATAATTTCTTTATCTGCAGCATCTGCGCCACTCATAACCTGAATGGAGTTAATCCGTACTGACGGGGTAATACCCACATTTTGATTGGCGACAAACGTCACTTCCAGCTGATAACGATCAGAAGCGCGAAGGATCACCTCACGCAGGATTTTAGGCAATGCATCGGCATCCACCCAAAGTTTAAATGGCAGCACACCACATCCATAGTCAAAAAAGAAGAGTACCTAGTTTAGCAAATTCCATGTGACAGGAGGATGGCTAAATCGATTCAGCTGATGTGCTATTTTTTATATTTACCCAAGCTGGTCATGTTTTCATGGCACAGTTTCAGATTTCAGCGCATCCATATGCAGAATTTTGAGTACATTTCAGGGACTTTGATGCTTTAATTTGGCCATATGACTTGAAATTTAACAATAACCCTCGATTTAATAGATAAATACAACCCAACATCAATTGTGAATATGAAAAATCAAAATAGACCGGAACTGATCACCATTGAAGATCAGAACTTTGGCAGTCATGTCGAACATTGGAATCTGCTCACAGAAAATCCGGCTACAGATGTGCCCAAGTGGCTGGGTCTGGCTCTTGATGCACCAATCATGCCGATGGGTTTATGTAAAGAAGAATGCGACATGGATGCATCCGCCTGGCTTATTCAAGGGCCTAAACAGGCAACAGTGCAAATGACCCAAGTCATTGCGGTTGAAAATAACAAACCACAAGCGGTAAAAACGGCATTTCCAAGTTTTGAAAGTCCCTATAAGGTCCCGGCTACGATTGAACGGATTATCACCTGTAAATCCAACACCCAGGCGGTACTGCGCTTGAACTTGGGGGCCAATACCATTGTCTATGCCTTTGATACGCTGTATAGCGTCAATCATGACCACTATGAAAAAGATCAACCCTATCTGGCACAGCTCAATGCCTGGGCCTATGAACTGGAAGCTGTTTCAGACCATGAGCAACTTGTGGTGGATGATCCGGCCTCCATTAAACATCACCGTGCCTTGAATGACATTCTTGCTGCCAATAACGGCGTGGCACCTGCCAATTTGCAAGAACAGATTGATGCCTGGGAACCCAAATCGGAAGATGACAAAGAACCAGTCACCGTCGATTTTTCCAGAATGGTCGCCTATCTGTATGGCGAAAATATGGGACAGGAAGATGAAGCCTGGTTCCAGGGCAATATTGTCGGTAAAACCTCTATGTCATTTATGCAGCAGGAATATACCCTGTATGACGTTGCCTTGATTCATGATGAAAATCAGGAAGCCACCCTGATTCGTATTGCAACCAAGAATAAAGCCCATAAAGACTTTCAAATTGGTCAATTCATTCGTGGCAATTTATGGATTCAAGTGAATATTTACACTAAAAAATAATTTTTTATAAATGGCAGCGCCATAGCAGGATTATCCCCCTTGTACTATGGCGCTGCTTTTTTATGTCTTTGTTTTAATTATCTGCATAGCCAATCTGATTAAAATTTATCCACAGCAGCACATTATATTTAATGTTTTTAAATTCAAATTAAAATGCACTTATCCACAATTTTAAATTCAAAATTTTATTTTAAACAACAGCCGTCGTTATTATATTTTTATGACTCATTTTTAAGCTTTTATCCACAACAACCCTGTAGTGACAACAATCTGGCAAACCATCTGATATTCCAGCGGATAAACTCAATATTTTAATTACATATTTTTATTTAGTACTTTATTTAATCAATTTTTTATGATAAAAATGCAAACTAGCAATATAAATTAACGATAAATAAATCGGAATAGAGTTTCCATGAAAATCGTGCAAGAAGAAAATATATCCACAGTTGAGCATCAACTGATTAAACGCTTTGAATTAGACGCTATCTCATGCCTGTTTTTTGTACTGGGTATGTTTATGTCTGCCTATATTTTGCATCACTTTATTCTTTAATCCTGTTTCAAAGCTCATCTTAATACCCCACGCATTTATTCAATACATAAAAAAGCCCATCATGTGATGGGCTTTTTAGCTTTAAGGCTTAAGCATTGCGTTTTGCAAAGTCGTCCATAAAGTTCACCAATGCCTGTACACCTTCTAATGGTACAGCATTGTAGATACTTGCACGCATACCACCCACTGAACGGTGACCTGCCAAGTTAAGCAAATGGTTTTGCTCAGCTTCTTTCAGGAACAATTTATCCAAGTCAGCATTGGCCAAAGTAAATGGCACATTCATGATTGAACGGTTTTGTTCAGCAATCGGGTTAGCATAGAAATCGCTAGAGTCGATATAACCATACAGTAATTTGGCTTTTTCAAGGTTTACTTTGTGAATGGCATCCACACCGCCATTTTCAAGTAACCATTCAAATACCAGACCAGACAAGTACCAGGCATAAGTGGATGGTGTATTCACCATTGAATCATTCTTCGCCTGCGCAGAATATTTCAAAATGCTTGGAATTTCAGGTTTCGCCTGATCAAGCAAGTCTTCGCGCACAATCACTAAAGTTAAGCCAGCAGGACCAATATTTTTTTGAGCGCCGGCATAGATTAAACCAAATTTAGAGACATCAATCGGTGCTGAAAGAATGCTTGAAGATAAATCAGACACGAGTGGTGCATTCACTTCAGGAATGCCTGCAAACTGAAGGCCACCGATGGTTTCGTTATCTGCATAATGTACATAAGCAGCATCGTCAGACAAATTCCACTGGCTTTGCTCAGTAATCGCCAATTTACCGTTAATGCTTGTACCCGCTTCCACGACATTGATGTCGCCATAGCGTTGTGCTTCTTTAAGCGCTTTTTCAGACCAGATTCCGGTATGAATATAATCAGCCTTGTTGTTTTTACCCAACAGGTTCAAAGGAATAGCAGAGAATTGTAGTGAAGCACCACCTTGCAAGAACAATACTTTGTAGTTCTCCGGGATGTTCATCAATTTGCGCAAATCTGCTTCTGCTTTTTCTGCCACAGCCACATAGTCACTGCTACGGTGACTCATTTCCATGATCGAAAGACCCTTGCCATGCCAATCGAGCATTTCAGCTTGGGCTTTTTCTAAAACGGCAGTCGGTAATGCAGCAGGGCCAGCACAGAAATTGTACGCGCGCATGATTTTTCCTTTCAGAGTGAAACACAATAAAATAACGGCATTTAACCACAGATAGCCGGTGCTTGCAGTAAATTATCCTGAAAATATTTCAATGCTGTCGGACATTTAAAGTTAAAACTTCAATAAAGATCTGATCTTTTTGCAGGTTTGATTATCTCAATAAAAGGCTCACCCGCCAGTAAATGGCTGACGATTCTTAAGATTAAGGCAGGAATGACCACAATGCCGTGAATCAGTGGCCAAGCTGATATAAATAGAAAACTCAAGCCAGCGCAGCCAAGCTAAAAAAGCCCGGGATTTAATTTCCAGTTTTAAACGCTTCAGCTCGGACAGCGGACTGTCACCATGTGCATCAATCCATTGTCTAGAATGTGCATCATAAGTGTTACTGCTGATTAAACCGCGCCAGTAGGCCTGCACGATACGCTTCGGTTTTAAAAAGAATCCGGTAGACAGCGCGATCAGATTCATCACGCCCAAAATTGGATGGCGGAACATCGAACCGGTGCCCAGTTCCCAAGCACTTACCTCGCCCTCGCCGATACGACCGACAGTATAGCCAGTCAAAATATGGTGCAGATCATGATATTTCAGATATTTATGTCTTACGCCAATATTCGGCATCGGCACAATCAAACAGCCCGTATATACGCCTACGGTTAAAGGTTCCCGATCTCCCACAATCGGGCCAAAGCCATTTTTTTGATAAAATAGCGTCATGGCTTCATTCAGGGTAAAGGAATCTGCAAAATTATTTGGTGCTTTGGCGTGTAAATCCATCTTATATTTATTAAATGCGATAGTAATTTGTACACAATATAGCCGATAAATCCGATTATTTACACCATAATGGTATGATCAAAAAAATGAACAGCTGTATAAAAAACATAATGTTGCAGCATTGCTTTATACTTGGCTGGACGATACGGAGAATCTATTCGATGTTACAGCGTTCCTCAGGTTCAAGCAGATCTGAACAAACAGGCAAAATCTACAAAACAATACATACTGCGCTGAATCACACCATTTTTGCAGTTTCAGCGCTATGCAGTTCGATGTGCTTTGCACAAAGCATCAGTTATGTACAGGCTGAACAGAGCCTGTTGAAAGACTCTTACACCACGCAGGCCAATCAGGCCTTACAACAATCCGCACAATTACAAGCCGAAGCAGTCAAAGGGTTAGGTCTGCCCCGGGTCGATTTAAATGTCCGTGCCTATGCCTTTCATAATGAAGTCGACATTCCTCTGGATTCTTTTAAAAACAATTTGGAACAAACGCTTGCTCAAGGCATCAACGATCGTATTAATCAAGAAAACTTTCCTTCCACTATTTCTGATCCTTTAAAACAAGGACTTAATCAAACCATTCATAGTGGTATGGGTTTATTTCCCGACTCGGCCAATGTGGTACTGGAAGATCAAGTGATCCGTCCTACCGTTTCAGTGTTAATGCCTTTATATACTGGCGGCCTGACCTCCAGCACCAAGGAAATGGCTGATCTTAAGGCACAGCGCAGTCAATTGAATAGCAAGCAACAGCAAGATACACAACGCTTTGAACTGATTCAGGCTTATTTTAATGTCCAATTGCAGAAACAACTTTTGGCCGCCAGTCAGTCCAATTTCAATGCCATGCAAACCCATTACGGTAATGCCTTAAAACTGGAACGCCAGGGATTCATCAGCAAAGGGCAACGCATGCAATTTGAAGTGGCAAAGAACAATGCTGAACGTAGTACGCAAAATGCAGCAGCCAATTTAAGATCAAGCCTGTTTCAGCTGAATAACCTGTTACAGCAGAGTCAGATTACCGAACTGAGCACACCCTTATTTGTCAATTCCAGCCAAAATCAGAACCTGAATGCGCTGTTAAAAAGTTATCCGGAACAATCTGCACTGATCCAGAAAATGCAGATGGATACCCAATTGGCCAATGCCAATGTTAAGGCTCAAAGTGCCGCGAAAAAACCTAACTTATTTGCCTTTGGCGAATATAGTCTGGATGAAAAGCAAAACTGGATTGTAGGCGTGGTTGCACGCTATAACCTGTTTTCAGGCGTTGATAAAAACAAAAATATTCAGGCGGCGGAACTGCAACGTTATGCATCACAACTGTTAACCGAACGCACCAAACAGGAAGTCGAAAACATCATCTATAGCTCTTACAATGAGCTTTCGGCTGCGCAGCAGAGCCATGTATTACTGCAACAAAATGTCCAGGCTGCTCAGGAAAATCTGCGTATTCAAACCTTATCTTTTAAGGAAGATATGGGAACAGCCACTCAAGTGATTGATGCACAAAATAGCTTGAATGCTTTAAAAAGTGAGATGGCGCTAAATGCCTATAAATATGTCATGTCTTTGGCCACTTTATTACAAAGCCACGGTTCGATCGATCAGTTTCAAAACTATGTCAGCCAAAGCAATACCAGTTATATTCGTTAATTTTTGATGGGGGAACAACATGACTCAAGATCAAAACAAAGCTGATCAAGATGTAGAAAATGCCTCATCAGAAGAGGCTACTAACAATCTATCCGCTCAGCAAAATGAATTGAATGCTGTAGAGCAGTCTCAAGAACAGCCAAATCATACAGATTCAGCATTTTTCAGTTATTCAGAACAAGCGCAAGCGCCAGCTACTGAAAATACAGATTCAAAATCTTCAGCTGCCATTAAAGTGATTGGTATCATCATACTGATCTTGCTTTTAGGCCTAATTGGCTTTGGGTTATGGAAAAGCTATCAGCCCAAGGAAGTTGAGCTGCAAGGTCGTGTTGAAGCCGAAACTGTTCATGTCAGTACCAAAGTACCGAGCCGCATTGAAGAAATGTATATCCATGATGGTCAGAAAGTGCTGAAAGGTCAGCAACTGGTACGTTTGTTTAGTCCGGAAGTGGAAGCTAAAAAACAACAGGCTCTGGCCAGCCTGCAATCTGCTCAAGCGTTGCAATCTACAGCTGAGCGCGGCTCGCAACAGGAAAATATCGACAGTTTATATGCCAACTGGCAGGCCATGAAAGCCCAGCAAGAATTGGCCCAAACCACTTATCAACGTGGAGCCAACCTGTTTAAAGAAGGGGTCATTTCACGCCAACGCCGTGATGAAATGCATGCAGCTGCACAATCTGCCGCGCAAATGACCGAAGCTTCTTATCAACAATACGCACGTGCCAAACGTGGCAGCACCTCCGAACAAAAATCTTCCGCAGATGCACAGGTGGAAATTGCCAAAGCAGCCGTTGCAGAGGCCAATGCCCTAGAAGCCGAAACCAAACTGGTGTCCCCAATCAACGGCACCATCTCCAAAACCTATGGCAAGGTGTCTGAACTGGTGGCTATGGGCGTGCCTGTGGTCAGTATTATTCAGGAGGATGAGCTCTGGGTCAGCCTAAATATTCGTGAAGATCAATATGCACAGATCTATCAGGCCAAATCGATTGAAGGTTTAATTCCTGCATTGAACAAAAAGGCCCTGTTCAAAATTCAACATATTGATGCCGAAGGTGAATTCGCCACTATTAAAACCACGCGTCAAACCGGTGGCTATGATATTCGCAGTTTCAAGATTCAGCTTACTCCAGCCCAGCCGATTGCAGACTTAAAGGTCGGCATGAGCGTGCTGTTTAAAATCAAAGAGTCTTGATCATGCTGCATGGCATACTGCGTGAACTTGACTATTTGCTCAAGCATAAGTGGGACTTGTGTATGGTTACGCTTGCGCCAGCATTAATGATTGTGCTGTTCGCCAGTATGTTTGCCCAAGGCAAACCTAGCCATCTGCCAATTGCAATTATTGATCAGGACCAGAGTGAACTGAGCCGGACGATTATTCATCATGCAGGCCTGAATCACAGCCTGAGCATCAACAGCATTTCCAGCAGTCAGGATGAGGTTGAACAGTTACTGAATCAAAATAAAATTTGGGGTTATATTACTGTTCCGGAAGGTGCAGAACAACGCTTGGTACAAGCCAAGGATGCCCAGATCAGCATTGCCTATAACCAAAGCTATTTTAGTGTCGGCAATACTATTTCATCGGCTATGCTGATGAGCACCTTACAAGCCATTGCCGATTTTGGCGGTCAGCAATATCTGGAAAACCGGATTCCTTATCTGGATGCACCCACACCGAATGTCAAAATTTCTCCGCTGTTCAATCCGGGCTTAAGTTATGAGTTCTATTTAGAACCCTACATGATTCCAGCGATTTTGCATTTATTACTGTGTTGCTGCGTGGCTTTTGCCGTGGGACAGGAACTGAAATTTGGTACGACAAAAACATGGCTCGATGGTCAAAATTTATGGCTTGCCCTGCTTTCCAAGAATATGACCTATGTGCTGATTTTCAGTTTCTGGACCTGGCTGTGGATGTTCTGGTTAATCGAATTTCGCGGCTGGTTTGTACAGGGACAGCTCTGGCCTATTTTATTAGGACTATTTCTTCTCTATAGCGCTTATGCCTTTATCAGCAGTACCGTGGTTTTGGCCACACATAATCTGGCTAAAAGTTTTGGTTTTATTGCCGTCTATGGCGGATCGTCTTTAAGTTTTGCCGGCGTGACTTTGCCGCTGAACAATGCACCTCTATTCACCCAATTTTGGTCGAATATTATTCCATATACGCCTTATGCCAAGTTACAAACGGAACAATGGGTCGTGGGCAGTCCAATATCCATTTCACTGCTACCGCTTGCAGTTTTAGCCGTTTATTGCCTGTTCTATATGTTTACTGCCTATCTCTTTCTTAAAAAGTATGTAAAGGGAGTTCAGGCATGAAAACTCTCACGAACTTTTTACACTTTTATTTTAAAACCTTTAAAGATATTGCCGCGAATAGCTCGATTCTGACCACTTTGGTGCTCTCGGTATTTTTATACAGTTTCTTCTATCCAACAGCTTACAAGGCAGAACATGCCGAATCTTTGCCGATTATCATTGTCGATGAAGAACAAAGCCAGATAACCTCCAGCATTATTGGCGAAGTGGCTAAAAGCCCGAATGTACAAGTTAAGGCAGTCACAGGTAATTTTGCCGAAGCGCAGCAGATGATCAGGCTGCAACAGGCCGATGGTATTTTGTTATTGCCAAACAATTTATCCGGCAGTATCCGTCGTGGTGAAGTTGGCGGTATCGGTTTATATTTAAGTGCCGCCAATTTCTTAAAAACCCAAAATATCGGTTTAGGTCTAGCGACCTCTATTGAGCATGCAATTGCGGAACAGGCACAAAAATTTGGCAATATTTCGCATTTCTCCCCTGCGCTTTCCGTTCATCAAATTCCTTTATTCAACACGCTGTCGGGCTATGGCAGTTATATTTTCCCTGCCGTTGCACCGCTAATTATCCATCAGACCATCTTGCTGGGTCTGTGCATGTTGATTACGGGCTATCGTGAAAAGAACTGGACACCGAGTCAAACTGAATTCTGGGCATTATTCAGTGCCATTTTGACCATTGGCTTCCTGGGCTGTTTATACCTGTTTGGATTTACCTTTTGGCTGAATGATTATCCGCGTGGTGGTAACTTCTTGGGAATGTTCATTGCTGTGCCTATTTTTGTAAGTTGCGTGATTGGCCTCAGCATGCTGATTGCATCTTTTCTGGATATGCCGGAACGTGCAGGTCATGTGATCGTCTTTACTTCCATTCCGCTATTTTTACTCTCAGGGACAGCATGGCCACACGCAGCCATGCCTGAGTGGATGCAATGGCTGGGAAATATTTTGCCTTCTACCCAAGGCATACAGATGTTTATTCAATTGAACCAGATGGGCGTACCGACTCAGCTGGTCACTCCGAAAATGATTTATTTGGCGACTTTTGCCGGAATCTGTTTGGTATGGGGATATTTCCGGCTGACCCGAGCTGCTCCAAAATAATCTTTTAAGTATGACGTCATAAGATTACTTAGATTAGCATTTGAAGTGCAACACCATGTTGTTGGCATAATACCTGACTCGGACTTTTAAATCCGAGTCTTTTTCTTGGACGTTGATTTAAACGTTGAGTGATTTCTGCAATATATTCATCTGTATAGTCATTTAAGTCACTTCCTTTTCGAATATATTGTCTGATTAAACCATTGGTATTTTCATT
>NZ_NEGE01000011.1 GCF_002135355.1 Acinetobacter sp. ANC 4169
TTTGACCGCCTGTCTTCGGTGTTTGTATCGAATACCGTGCATGAAGAAAACCAGCCGGCACATTTGAAGCTGACCGATGCCTCGATTCCGGTGAACGTTAACCTGCCAAAATGGGATGAGCCTGCGCAGCGCTACTGCCCGGCCGGGGTCTATGAAATCATGGAAGACAGCGACGGTTCGAAACGCTTCCAGATCAATGCAGCCAACTGTGTGCACTGCAAGACCTGCGACATTAAAGACCCATCACAAAACATCACTTGGGTAACACCTGAGGGTGGCGGTGGTCCTAATTATCCGAACATGTAATTAGTATCCAAATATGTAATGTTTGATGCGGCACGTTAAAACTTTGTTTTAACGTGTCTCACCTTACCATTACAATAAAAAATCCCTGCATCACGCAGGGATTTTTTTATTTTAGCTTTTAGAAAAAATTATGCTGAATCGCTCTAACCCTTCTGCACCAAATAATGAAATTCTTTATTGCCGTTTTCATCTAAACGTTCTTCTTGCAATAACAATTCATGTCCCAAGTGCATACAAAATTTTGGAATATCCCAAGAAGTTGAATTATCTGTCGCAAACACTTCAACCACATCGCCAGACCTCGATTTACGAATCGCCTGATGCAGCATCATCACGGGTTCAGGACAACGTAATCCACGGGTATTTAATTGAATGCTTGGAGTGACAGAGGGTTCAGACATCAGAAAACTCAGGTTTAAAATCTGCGATTATTTTAGCATAAACATAAACACCCTGTGATGTGCAGGAAAATGAAGAAGATAGTCTCTTTTTCTGACTCATTTGCCTATGGATTAGATGAATATTAGCGATAGACAACTGTATTTTCTACGGTATGATTAAAATTATGTATTTTAGATATTAAGAGTCTTTAGGAAAGATCATGCACGAGGAATCAGGCCCGTCGTGGGGCATGCGCGGCTTACGCAAATGGCTGGGTACAGCACCCGAAACTCGCGACGAACTGCTAAAATTAGTACAAGATTCACGTCGTTTTTTAGAACCCGATACGGTTGCCATGCTTGAAGGCGTGCTTGACCTTCCAGCAACCAAAATTCGTGAGGTCATGACTCCGCGAACCGCCATGATCAGCTTACAAGAAGATGATCAGCTATTCGATATTCTGCATGTGCTGGTTGAATCTGCCCATTCACGTTTTCCTGTTTTTTCATCTGTCCAGCCGGATAATGTGGTCGGCATTTTATTGGCCAAAGACCTATTGCCATTTCTGACCGAGCCGACATCCAAAGTGGACATTCGCGCACTCATGCGCCAACCGCTGTTTGTGCCGGAAAGTGCCCGTTCTGACCAGGTCATGCGGATGTTGAAAAACACCCAGACCCATATTGCTGTCGTGATTGATGAATATGGAACTACTTCAGGCCTAGTCACGCTGGAAGATATTCTGGAAGAGATTGTCGGTGAAATTGAAGATGAACACGACAAGGTGGATGAAGAAGCCCAGTACATTATTCCCGATAATGACCCACACACGGCGAATACCTGGCTTGTTCAAGCACTTACACCAATTGAACACTTTAACAATGTTTTAGATGCTGATTTTTCCGATGATGAAGTAGAAACTGTCGGCGGTTTATTGCTTCAAGAAATTGGTTTAGTCAGCGATTTACAAGGTCAAGTGATTGAACTTGAAAATTGGGAATTCACCATTGTAGAAGCAGATGCACGTACTATTCATCTGATTCGAGCTGTCCGTAAATGAGAACTTACTTTGATAAGCTGTTAAATTCATCTCAACAACAAAAACAGCTCCCGTTTATTTATCCCTTTTTAATTTCGCTTTTTTCAGGTGCCATGTTCAGTTTTGCGCTGGCACCTTATTATTACTGGTGGTTGGCACTGCTATCCCCAGCCCTGCTCTATGCTTCACTACGTAAACGTTCAGCAAAGCAGGCTTTTGGCATTGGCTGGGCCTATGGCTTTGGTTTATGGTTTGTTGGCGCATTTTGGCTATATACCTCCATCCATGTCTATGGGGATACCAGTTCTTTTGTCAGTGTATTAATGATTGCCTTCATGGCATTGTTAATGGGCTTGTTTACCGCGTTGCAAACCTGGATCTATCGTCGATTCTTCCCTGAAACGCCACTGACTTTTGCACCGCTTTGGGTGTTCTTTGAGTGGGCAAAAACCTGGGTATTTACCGGCTTTCCTTGGCTATTTGCAGGTTATGCCTTTACTGAACGTTTCCTGGATAACTATGCACCACTGTTTGGGATCTTCGGTGTCTCGTTTGTGGTGATTATCTTGGCCTGTGCGCTGGTGGAAATCCTGAATAAACGCATATTCTGGATTATCCCTTCAGCCCTGATACTGCTGGGTGCTTGGGGTGCTTCCCATCTTCAGTTTGTGGAACAAAAAGATGAGAAGCCGCTTTCGGTTTCCCTGATTCAAGGCAATATTCCGCAAGACCTGAAATGGCTAACCGAGTATCAAGTCAAAACCTTGATGATCTATGCCAATTTAAGCCGCACTGAATGGGGACGCGATCTGATTGTCTGGCCAGAATCTTCGATTCCCATGTTCCAGACCGATATCGAACCTTTCCTCGATGCCATGAAAGTTCAGGCAGAAAAATCTGGAACAGCTTGGGTCACCGGCCTTCCTTATTGGGATTTGAAAGAATCCAAAATTGAACAGCACCCGATGTATTACAACAGCATTATGGCAATGGGTGATGAGTCTGAAGGCTTGTATAAAAAGCAACGTCTGGTTCCGTTTGGCGAATATGTACCTTTATCTGGCTGGCTCAGTTGGGTACTGCCGGCATTGCAAAATGACCCTTCCATGAGTGGTTTTTCTCGTGGTGCCCGTGACCAAAAACCATTAGACGTAAAAAATCATGCGCTGGGTGCAGCTATCTGTTATGAAGTGGCTTATCCAAACCTGACCCGTCGCAATGCCAGTCAAAGCGATTATCTGGTTACGGTCTCCAATGATGCCTGGTTTACCGGTACTGCGGGACCTTGGCAACATTTACAAATGGTGCAAATGCGCGCCAAAGAAAATGGCCGCTGGTTTATTCGTGCCACCAATACCGGTGTAACTGCCTTTATTGATCACAACGGGCATATTGTGAAACAGGCACCGACCGATCAAACAGCCATTCTTCGTGGTGAACTGCCTGCAATGCAAGGTGAAACCTTGTATATGCGCTTAAGCGACTGGCCAGTGCTGATTGTGTCGATCTTGCTATTACTGCTGGGTTGGCGCTTCCGTCCACGTAAGGTTGATGTGTCGTTTAAATCACGACGTTAAAATCCCTTCCAACCTCCCTTTAATAGAGGGGGGCGTTGTTAAAATGAAATAAAAAACCGAGATAAATATCTCGGTTTTTTGTTACAACAATTTTGTCCCCAGTGGAACCTCAATATCCGGTGTACATAACACCACCTGCCCTGCCTCATTATGAAAGCCTGTGACCAGACATTCTGACTGGATTGGACCAATTTGCTTTTTGGGAAAATTCACAACTGCGACCACCAACTTTCCTATCAGCTGCTCAGGTTGATATAAATCGGTAATCTGAGCGCTCGATTTTTTTATTCCTAATTCGTCACCAAAATTTACATATAAAATATAAGCCGGCTTTCTGGCCTGTTCAAATACTTCTGCGCGAATGACTCGTCCTACCCGCAATTCAACCTTTATAAAATCCTGCCAATCAATCTGCTGCATTGTTCACTCACACCGTATAGTTTTCTATTTCTTGTCGAAAATTCTAATTCATATGTGGTGACTTCCTATACAACAAATCTGACAATCGATGACTTAAAAATGACAATTTTAATAAGATGAGTTTCTAAATCTGAAGCGATAAAAAAACCGGAATCTTCATCCCGGTTTTTTGATTCAATTGGTTTTATAACTGGGTGACCAGATAGGACACCATGACAGTTAAAAACACCATAGGAATATAGCGATAAATTTTTACTACCATGTGTTCTAAAGCTGAAGTCTGTTGTTGTTTTAAATTGAGTACCGTCGCTTTTAAGGCAGACCAAAAGCACAATATAAATAATGCACTCAATACACTGATTGCAAAAAAGCCTACCATAATCTGGCTACTTCCTTCGGTTGCATTCCATAATGTTAAAATGCCCTGACTCATGGGAAGCAAACTCAAAATTAAAAGAACAGACTTGAGCATTGCCCAATGAAATTGGTTAATTTCATCCGATATTATTAATGCTTTCATTCCATTCTCCCCGGCAAAACCGTTGCCATTCAGAACATTATGCAAGCTTTTGAATAAATAGAAAGTCTATTTCCATTCACATATAATCATTATTGTAACTATCAAATATGGGAATAATTCTTATTATAACTCTCAAACAGCCAATATTATATAATTTTAATTAAATTCAATAACTTAATATATATTTTATAATTAAGATTTATTATCACTTCACTTAGTATTGAATAACCAGATAAAGTGAAGTGATATATTTCATATCCTTAAAATAATTAAGACTTTTTAATTAAGGTTGATAATAAATATCGGCATCTGTACCTTCACCGCCTTCTTTACCGTCGGCACCAAAAGAATATAAATCGAATGGACGGCCTTCAGCACCAGGAATTACATATTGAATATCATTATCCCAACTGTCTTTGGGATAACCCCCTTTGACATAACCACCCTGCATCCAGTTTTTTGCCGAAGCCGGCTGATTCACCAAAGCATCTAAACCGCCATCTTGCATGGAAGGATATTTACCATTATCGAGTTTATATTGATCCAAAGCGCCGGCCACACCTTTTAAGGTAATTGCAGAAGTATCGACTTTGGCTTTTTCACCACGCCCCATCACATTCGGAACGATGAGTGCTGCAAGCACACCCAGAATAACAATCACCACCATCACTTCAATGAGGGTAAAGCCTGAGTGAGTGTGAGCAAAGCTACGCTTTGCACGAACGCAAGACCGAGAGCTATGCTCGAGGTGGCACATAGAACCATCACTCGACCTGAGAGGCGTTACCTCGCAAGAAAGTCCGAAAGCTATGCTTGAGGAGGTTTGAATATCATTCACGACAATCTCTTTGTGTTGCATTTTGGCTTTATTCCTATTCATCTTTTTCACGCAATTTTATTAAATCATATTATTCATATTCACGATTGGCAGCATCACCGCAATCACAATCACCAGCACAATACTTGCCATTAAAATCAGCATCAGCGGTTCAAGCAGAGCCAGCAAAGTTGAAATGAGGGTGGTCACTTCCCGATCCTGCATGGTAGAGGCACGTGCCAGCATACGATCCAGTTCCCCAGAGGCTTCACCACTTTTGATCATTTGTACCATCATCGGGGGGAAATAACCACTACGGTCCAGTTGTGTGGCCAGGTTACCCCCTTCGGTAACGCGTTCGGCAGCCAGATTGACAGCATCTCGAATCACCCAGTTATTACTGACTGCGGCGCCAATCTTCAATGCATCTACCAAAGGTACGCCAGATTGGGTCAAAATAGATAAGGTACTGGCAAAACGGGCGGCATTGATACCACGTGACAATTTACCCAATAATGGCAATTTCAGCGTTAAACGATCAAATGCATAATGTCCGGCTGTGGTTCTTAAAAAGCGTAGCAGCCCAGTAAAACCCACCACGCCCGCGACCAGTAAAAATGGCCAGGCCACCCGGATAAAATCGCTGGCTTTCATTAAGGCAACCGTGATCCATGGCAAGGCATCTTTACTCTGGTCAAAAGTCTTGACGATGTCGGGAACCACATAAGTCATCAGCCCCATCACAATGGCAAAGGACATCAGCATCAAGATAATCGGATAAATCATCGCACCCTGCACTTTTTTCTGCATGGTAAAGCGATTTTCAGTGTAATCTGCTAACTGATCCAGAATTAAATCCAGATGTCCCGAGCGTTCACCCGCTGCGATGGTCGCGATATATAAATCCGGTAAACGCCCTGCTTGCTGCAAAGCATTGGCGAGTGAATGCCCTTCCATGACTTTGGAACGCACTGACATCAACAGGTTCTGTACATGGGCTTTTTCACTTTGCTTACCCACAGCCCGCAGTGCTTCCTCTAAAGGAATTGCAGCTGCCACCAAAACCGAAAGCTGACGGGTAAATAGTGCCAAATCATAAGCGGTAATTTTTTTCTGAAACCAGCGGGTGGAGTTATGCTTATCTTTTTGCTCGACAGGATCAACCGTCACAGGAATAAGCGCTTTGTCTCTGAGCTGTTGACGGATTTGACGTGCCGAGTCACCCTCTAGCACGCCTTTTTGCTGCTTCCCTGAAGCATCAATGGCAGTAAATTGATATGCAGGCATTGTGATGCTCTAATTTTCCAAAATTTGCTTCAGCGCAGTTGCGTCTGACTACCAAAATCATTCATATTCTTATACATAAATGATTTGCTCACTCTAACATAACTCGACCTTTAGCACGACGAAATTTGATCAGGACGCTTTGACCCTTATTTATGCCAAATACACCATCGACTCCAGCCGACATTTATCGCATTCGTGTTGCTGTACCCGTACATATCTATGACTGTTTCGATTACACCGTAACGGCTGAACAATATCAGCAAGCCGAAGTGGGAGCGCGTGTCGCCGTGTCATTTGGACGGCAAAATCTGGTCGGGATCATTGTTGAAAAATTAACAGCCGATACCCCGATTGATCCGCGTTTTAAGCTTAAAGCCATCACCGAGCTGTTAGATGAGCATGCTCTTTTAGATCAAAAAACCTTAAATTTACTGACCTGGTCAGCGCAATATTACCAATTTCCGATTGGTGAAGTATTTCAGAGCGCTTTACCGACATTTTTACGTCAGGGCAAACCGTATAATTTATTGGCCCGGATGTGGAAAGTGCTGGATTTGGCTGCTGAAGCCAAACTGACCCGCTCTGAAAAACAGCAACAAGCGTATAAAGTTTTAAAACTGCATCCTCAAGGCACCACAGAAAATATCTTAAATTTGGCTGGGGTTGAAACGGCGACACTCAAAACGCTGGAAAAAAAGGCCATTGTGGAATGTGTTCTGGAACATCAGGATTTTAGTCCCCAGCCGGTCACTCTGGCACAAATGCCCTTAACCGCCAATGAAGATCAGAAGAAAGCCATTCAACAGGTATTGAAAGCACAGAAACAATATCAGGCTTTTTTGCTGGATGGTCTCACTGGTAGCGGTAAAACCGAAGTCTATTTGCAGATCATGCAAGAGGTACTAAAACAGGGCAAGCAAGTCTTGGTTTTAGTCCCCGAAATTGGGCTTACTCCACAAACCATCAGCCGTTTCCAGTCGCGCTTTCATGGCAATATCGTATTGCTACATTCAGGACTAAACGATTCTAAACGCCTGCAAGCCTGGCAGGCTGCACAAACAGGCAAAGCCTCCATCATTTTAGGAACACGTTCTGCCATTTATACGCCGTTGCCAAATCTGGGACTGATCATTCTCGATGAAGAACATGACCTGTCCTTTAAACAGCAGGAAGGTTTTCGCTACCATGCGCGGGATGTAGCGATGTATCGTGCCCATCTTGAAAATTGTCCAATTATTTTAGGTTCAGCAACACCGAGCATTGACAGTTATGCGCTGGTTGAATCGGGGAAAATAACCCGTTTAGAGCTGAACCAGCGTGCCGGTGCCGCAGTGATGCCAAAGATTCATCTGATTGATCTGAAAATTGCGCAAAAACAAAATGGCATCAGTCAAAACCTGATTGAAGAAATTCAAAAGCGGCTGGATAAAAAAGAACAGGTGCTGGTGTTCTTGAACCGCCGGGGTTATGCACCGGTGCTGATTTGTGAAAGCTGTGCCTGGCAGGCCAAGTGCCCGCATTGTGATGCCAACTTTACCGTGCATCGACAGCCTTATCAGCATCTGCATTGTCATCACTGCGGCAGCATTCACCGCATGCCCGATCATTGCCCGCAGTGCAAGCATAGCGAATTAAAACCGATTGGTCTGGGCACCGCCAAAGTGGAAGAACATTTACAACAACTGTTCCCCAACTTTGACGTGATCCGTGTCGATCGCGATTCCACCAGTCGGGTCGGCAGCTGGCAGAAAATTTATGACAAGATTCAAAAAAGCGAACCGGTGATTCTGCTCGGTACCCAGATGCTGGCCAAAGGACACCATTTTCCCTATGTGACTTTGGTGGCGATTCTGGATATTGATTCTGGCTTACTCAGCGTGGATTTCCGTGCCACCGAACGCACGGCACAACTGATTGTACAGGTTGCAGGACGTGCGGGACGCGGTGAACGTAAAGGCGAAGTCTATTTACAAACCTTACGGCCAGACCATCCCCTGCTGAATACCTTAATTCAGGATGACTACCGTCATTTTGTCAAACAGACGCTAAAAGAACGCCTAGCTGCATTGCTGCCGCCTTTTCGTTATGCTGCCCTGATTCGCTGTGAATCAAAAAGTCAGGAACAGCATCAAGAGTTCTTGCAGCAGCATGCCCAGGCGCTCAGACAGGTTTCGGAAAACCTGATTGATATCTGGGGGCCAATTCCCGCACCGATGGAACGCAAGGCCGGACGTTATCAGGCACATATGGTGCTGTTATCGCAAGATCGTGCCCGATTACATTTTTATATTCGTGGCTGGTGGCAAAACATGTTGCATCAAAAGCCCTCAACCATGAAACTAACACTCGATATAGATCCTCAGGAATTAAGCTAAGTCAAAGTTTCATGCTTTGCTTAAATTTTTTGCAATTAAAATAAATTCTAGGACAGACCGATGTCGCTACTGTTACAAATTACGATTTTTCTGGGTGCTTCGCTACTCTTGGTGCCGCTCGCCAAGCGTTTTGGCATTGCCACCGTACTCGGCTATTTGTTTACCGGTATTTTACTCGGTCCCAGCGTCTTTAATATTGCCAGTGACCCGGAAGCGATTCAGGAACTGGCGGAATTTGGCGTCATTTTGTTGATGTTTATTATTGGTCTGGAGCTGCGTCCACAACGACTGTGGGAAATGCGTAAATCGATCTTTTTGATGGGTAGCTTGCAGGTCGGTATCAGCGGCATTATTCTGGCCCTGCTGATCTTTTTTGCCTTAAACCAGAGCCTCTCTGCAAGTTTTGTGATTGGCATGGCACTGGCACTTTCCTCTACGGCCTTTGTATTACAGCTTCTGGCGGAAAAGCAACAACTGAATACCACCTTCGGGCAACAATCCTTTTCTATTTTATTGTTCCAAGATATTGCTGCTATTCCGCTATTAGCGATTATTCCGCTACTCGCTGGTACTGAATCGACCCATCATGGCGTTGCCTATTTTGCAGCAATTATTGCCACTTTTAGCGGTTTGTTCCTGTTTAGCCGCTATATGATGCGCCCCTTTTTCCGTTTTGTGGCCAAAAGTGGTGCACATGAACTGATTACTGCAGTCGGCTTGTTTATTGTCTTGGGCGTGGTTGCCCTGATGGATGTACTCGGAATCAGCACCACTTTAGGAGCTTTCTTAACCGGGGTATTGCTCGCCGACTCTGAATTCCGCCACGAACTTGAAGCCAGTATCGCGCCGTTTAAAGGCTTATTACTCGGTCTGTTCTTTATGACCGTCGGCATGACCACGCAATTATCTCTATTGGTGGATATGCCGTGGCTGATCATTGGCGGTGCGCTGGTTTTAATGCTGGTCAAAAGCGTAACCCTGACCGCTATTGCCCGTTATTTAAACTATTCATGGCGCAACAGCTTGCTGCTTGCCACCTGTCTGGCTCAAGGCGGTGAGTTTGCCTTTGTGGTACTCAAGGTGGCCAGTAGTGAAAAAGTACTCACTCAAGCCATGCTTGAGCCTTTAACCTTGATTGTGACCCTTTCCATGGTGCTCACCCCAATGCTGTACTGGATCATCAGCAACTGGATTATTCCGCTTATCGATAAAGAAAAAACGCCGGTTTATGATGAAATTCCAGATACGCATAACCCGATGATCATTGCCGGCTTTGGCCGTTTTGGACAGATCATTGCCCGTATTGCCCATTTACAGCACCAGTCTTTTACTGCCATTGACAGTAATCTGGAAAAAGTTGATTTCGTGCGAAAATATGGCGGTACGCTATACTATGGCGATGCCACACAGCCGGATATTTTACGATCTGCGGGTATTGAACACGCCAAGGTTTTCGTTTTGGCCATTGATGATATTGAGGACTCCATGAATGTGGCGCGTCATATTCGTCTCAACTACCCCAATCTGAAACTTCTGGTACGCGCCCGAGATCGTCATCATGTGCATTTGCTGCGTGATCTGGATGTCGAACATATCTGGCGTGAAACTTATCTGTCTTCTTTGGGAATGGCTTATCGTGTCCTGCGCGAGTTAGATATTAGCGAAGAAGATGCGTATAAAAGTATTGAACTGTTCCGCGATTACGATGAAAAACTGTTGCTTCAGCAACAACGGGTGTATACCGATGAACAAAAAATTTATGAAACCCATCGTAATGCTTTGGCCGAGCTAGAACATTTATTTGAAAGTGATGCGCAGATTCGTCAGGAACCAACTGGCGTCAATTTACAACGTGGCTTAGCACATCAGCGTATTGATGTCACAAGAGATGATAGTAACTAGCTTGTGTTTTACAATATAGACACCATTAACACGGGCTATTGGAGAAATTTATGTCTGAATTACGTCAACGCTTTTATATTGAGAATTGCCCGATTCGTGGTGAAGTGGTCCATCTTGAAAGCGTTTTGCAAACGATCCTCGCGCAGCGTGATTATCCGCAAGCCATTCAAATTCTTTTGGGAGAAATGCTGAGTGCCACGGCATTACTGGCCAGCACCCTGAAAATTAAAGGCCGGATCAGCCTGCAAATTCAGGCAGCCGGCACGTTCAAATGGGCTATGGCAGAATGTAACCATCGCGGTGAGTTACGTGCATCGGCCGATTATGAAGAAGATCCGCGTTTCTTTCAGGCAGAAAACAGCAGCACGGTGTTGAATGCACTGGTCAATCCGGTACTGTTTATTAACATTGAACCTGAGTTTGGTGAACGCTATCAGGGCATTATTGCCCTTGAGCACGATACCTTGGCCGGTTGTTTAATGCAGTATTATGATTTATCTGCACAGATTCCAACAAAAATTGTTTTGGCCAGCTCGGCCGAACGCTCTGGCGGTCTGCTGATCCAACTATTGCCACGCAACAGTGAAGAAGAGCAGCAGCGTGTGGATGAAGACCTGTGGCCACGCCTGACCATGCTGACCGAAACCCTGAAAGCGGAAGAACTTACAGAGCTTGAACCGACTGAAATTCTTTACCGTTTGTATAATGAAGAAGATGTGCGTTTACCCGAAGCTGAACAATTAAGCTTTGGCTGTACCTGTTCTAAAGAACGTTGTGCCAATGCGCTCATTCAAATTGGTGTAGAAGCAGTACGTGAAACTTTAGAATTCCAGAATCCAATTACCATGGACTGCCAGTTCTGTAGCACCCGCTATACTTTTACTGCGGAAGAAGCTTTTGGTTTATTTGGCAAACATCTCAGTTAATTTGATCAAGTAAACAAAATCAGAGCAGCAATAATAATTGCTGCTCTTTTTTTATCCTAAAATAAAATACATTATTTTTTTATATCAATTTTATACACTTGTAATCTGAATGTTTTAGAGTAAAATTTCTAATCAAAATAAAGCAAAATAATCTTTTTTAATAATGTTTTATTTTGACCGCATAAAAATAAATTAATGAGTGGAATAGCGACATGAACACAAAAATAGTTGTGAGTACATTATTACTTCTTGCCAGTACTTTTAGTTACGCGCAAATATCGGACTTAGGCGGAACATGGAAAGCCATCGATGACAAAACAGGCTATGCACGTGCCGATGTTTTAATTACCAAACAGAGCAATGGTACTTATCTGGGAAAAATTGTTAAAGTACATGCCATTCCAAACCGGGAACCCATTGATCATTGTGAAAAATGCACAGGAACATTAAAAAATGCGCCTTTGATTGGACTGACCATTTTAACAGGGTTCATGCAAAACCCGAAAAAGAACAATGAATTCATTGAGGGCCATGTGCTAGATCCCCTGTCAGGTCATACCTATCAGGGCAAAGGACGTCTGAATACACGAGGCAATGTATTGACCCTACGTGGCTTTATCGGCACTAGCCTGCTCGGCCGAACCGTATCCTGGATTAGAGTTGAATAAAACCTTTATAAATTATCACAAGTTTTTATCTTTCAAGCAGATAGAAACTTGTGAACCCTACCTTTTTTAACACCGAGTACTTCACCCTGCCATTTATAAACAATTCATTTTTATTATTTACTTAGACATATCATCCGATAAAATTTGTTTTACTCCAACGTTGTATAAAAATAATAAAAATTTTTCATTCTGCTTTAATTCAGAACAATATTAAGTAGTCGATTAAAATACTCATTGGATTAAAATTTAAACATTTTAATATTTCATTAGCGTGTTTTTTAATCAAAAAATACTCGAAGAATAAACCCCACAACATAATTAATGATTTATGTGACTTATTTATCAATTTAATGATTTGATTTTATATCCACATCTCGTTATAAATTAGAGGGTTTACTCTAAAATATAAGCCATTCATTTAAAAAGGGGAAATTAATGAAGAATCTATATAAAGGTGTTATGACAGGAATACTATTAGCAACACTTTCTTCATTCAGTTTTGCAGAAAACAATAATGATCCTTTGGTCGGCAAATGGAAAACAATTGATGATCGAACCGGTTATTCTCGTGCTGATGTAGAAATTAGCAAAAAGCCGGATGGTACCTATGAGGGGGTCATCGTCGCGACCCGTAATGTACCTGGTACAGAGAAGATGGTCACCTGCTCAAACTGCCCGGGTAACCTAAAAAATAAACCGTTTATTGGCTTACCTTTTATTTGGGGATTTAAACAGAATCCGGATAATCCACGCGAATTTAATCATGGTCGCGTACTTGATCCGATTGGCGGCAAAGTTTACAAGGGCAAAGCACGCATCAGTGCCAGTGGCAAGCACTTAAACCTGCGTGGTTATGTCGGTGTATCGGTAATTGGCCGCAGTGTGACATGGATTAAATATTGATCTTATTCATGATTTGCGAAGGCTCCTGTTAAGGGGCCTTTTTTTTGTCATGATTTGAAACAATAAGGTACAGATCTACACTGTTGCAGATTTATGAAAAACACAATAATGATTAAAACATAATCAATTTCAGCTTCTCAGTTTATGCCTAAAAGTCATTACGAAGTTCTTGGCATTAACCGCAATGCCACGCAGGATCAAATCAAGAAAGCCTACCGCAAACTGGCCCGAAAATATCATCCTGATGTCAGCAAAGAGAGCGATGCCGAAGAAAAGATGCAAAGCATTAATGTTGCCTATGACACCCTAAGCAACGAAGAGAAAAAAGCGGAATATGATTTTCAGCTGGATCATCCTGAAGCTTTTTATCAATCGGGAGCACAGACTGGAACCGGGGGTTTTGATAACGCACACTTTTACCGGCAGGGATTTAATCAACAGCAGTCCAATTTTAGTGGTTTTGAAGACCTTTTTGGACGCTTTGGTTCCGGTTTTGGTGGCGGCAACTATCAATATCAAAATCAGCAAAGACAGCAACAGCGCAGTTATAAAGGCGAAGATCAGCATGCCAGTCTAGAAATTGAGCCTGAAATTGCTTATCACGGTGCCACCCAACAAATTACCTTGCAGATACCCACCTTAAATGCCTATGGAGAGCCTGAGGTTCAGCGCAAGACCTTGCAGGTGAAAATTCCCAAAGGCATGAAAGAGGGCCAGCATATTCGCCTCAGTGGCCAAGGTCAAACTGGCATTCAGGGTGGGCAAAATGGCGATCTGTATATCGAAATTCACTATAAGGACACTGCACGGATCCGGGTTGAAGGTGCCGATATTTATTACAACGTGGATATCGCACCTTGGGAAGCAGCACTAGGTCAAGGCATTGAAATATCGACACCCGAAGGTAAAAAAATTCAGGTGAATGTGCCTAAAAATGCCAAAACCGGTCAACAGTTACGACTCAAGGACAAAGGGATTCCAAGCAAAGTGCCAGGTCATCTCTATCTGGTTTTAAATATCGTGTATCCAACTGCGCAAACTGAACATGAACAGCAGGCTTACCAGGCTTTTGCCGAAGCTTTTGCAACATTTAAGCCTCGCAATGCTTAAGGAGAACATCATGACGACTATTCATTATCGTGAAATTATATCTGATGAATTTAATGCTCCAGATGTCATTGATGAACATTACAGTTTTGATTTAAAGCATTTTGCTGATGCGTGTGGACAAAGTCCGGAATGGGTTTTACAGCTACTTGAATACGATATTTTAGACACGCGTCCAGAAGAAAGAATTCATCAATTTTTTGGTGATGATGTTTCGCGTGCACGTCGAGCCTACCGTTTGCAACGCGACTTTGATGCCAGTTTTTCTGCTGTGGCAATGATGCTCGACTTGATTGATGAAGTGCAACGATTACGTAAACAGGTGAAACACTTCAATGTAAAAGATGCTTAAGGCTACTTTTCTACCTCCAGCGTACCGTTTATATAACAGGTACGTGGTGGTTATTTTGTTCTGAAATTCAACGCTGGAGAATAATCTAGGCTTATGAAAACCAAAGAATGCAATAAAAAAGTGAAGAGAATGTTTCCTGAATATCAGGAATTGATCCATAAACTACGGCATGATGATCCTCATTTCGCAAAAATATTTGAGAACCATCAGGAACTCGATAAGGAGATTACTCAGCTTGAGCTCAATCCGGTCAATTTAATTAATGATGATATTGATTTATTAAAACGTAAGAAGCTCAAAATGAAAGATGAAATTTATAAGATTTTGTCGCAGAGTGTTCAGGTGAGCTAATCTTCCAGCAGACTAAAAATAACCAAGACCATTTTGGGTTTGAATCAACTGGCAGGATTGTGCATCACACATTGCGAGCAGGAATAAAAACTGACCTTTTATTTTAACTTGGTCAGTTTTTCAACTTCTTTCATGGTTTCTTTGACCGATTGCTTAATCGGCTCATAGTTTAAAAACCAGAACAGGTTCACGTGTTGATCTTGATGCTGTTGTGCCAACAAATCAATCACGCTCTTTTCCCCTCTCCCCACCAGATGCCGGCGATAAAAATAATAAACCAAAAGTACCGTGGTAATCAGCATTACAATCAGCATGCTCCAAAACCCGGTTGGAGATTTTAATCCTGGAATAAACTCAAAGTTCATTCCATACACCCCGGTCAATAAAGTTAAAGGGGCAAATATTGCGGTAATAATGGCCAGAATCCGCATATTTTCATTGGTTTGATTGGCAATGGCTGAAAAATGCAAGTCCATTGCGGCCTGAATGGATGCACGCAGTCGAGCTGTATGTTTTTGAATTCGTTCTACATGACTGACCAAATCATCCATCCGCACCAGCATAATATCTTGCCGTTCAGACTTTTTCTTGCCTTTTAAATGTGGGTAATTATCTACAATTTCATCGCGCAATTCTTGTAAGGCATCAATTTGTTCTTCACAGAGATTCTCTACTTGTTGAAAAGACATGCTTTCCTGTAATAGCTGATTCCATTTGCTAAATCTGCGATGGCCTTGCAGTAATTCTTGCTGCCAGAACTCTACACGTCGGGTCAGGGGTACACGTAAATCTAAATAGCCATCTACAATGCTATTTAATAATCGTAAAGCCAGGTCTAAAGGGGTAGTAGAAACTTTACGTGATTTGTTTTGATCTTGAACAGGACGGGAAAAATTCATTTCAATCCGTGAAATATAATTTTCAACTGCCCTGTTGCCCTGTTCACGCACTGTAATCAGCACCTGAGGCGTCATGATAAAGCTCACTGGCGTGGTGGCTAAACCAAACATCTTTTCATGCTGTTCCAGCGCTTGTGCCCCGGTCTTAATATCATCATCAGGTGTAATCAGTTTACGAAAAATCAGCAGGTCATAGTCTTCCATGCTATCGAAGGTACAAGGATGCTCTAAATTTAAAACATCTCTCACATGAAACTCGTTTAGTATCAGCTGAGTATATTGATAGATTTCTTTTTGCCACTCATCTGCACGGTTCACTACATCTTCCCGGGTGCAATCTATCCATAGAAAGACTGGTTCAGCTTCAGTATTTTGGTCTTTTTGTACAAAAATATGCTGTTCAGTGGGGTGTTGGTAGAAATAATAAACCTGCATATAAACAATTCTCTGGTGTACATTCTTATTGTTGGATTGATTGAAATTTCAATAATTCAACCCCGCGATCTGGCATAAAATTATGAGCTGCGCGCAAGCGTTAAGCAATAACATACAACTGGATTTGCAAATTTTAAATCAATTTTCTCTCTGCCCATAAAAAAGCCCTGAGTAAGCCAAAGTCAAAACTTTAGCAAAGCACAGGGCTTTCTTTATAAACAGCTATTCACATGGACTCAGCCATGTGAATACTCAAACCATTAAGCTTGTTCGATGTCTTTCATCGTCAATTTGATACGACCACGGTTATCAACGTCAGCAACCTGAACTTTGATTTCTTGACCTTCAGACAATACGTCTGAAACGTTTGCAATACGTTCATTTGAAATTTGAGAGATGTGAAGTAAACCATCAGTACCAGGAAGGATGTTTACGAACGCACCGAATTCAACGATACGAATTACTTTACCCGTATAGATTGTACCTGGTTCGATTTCAGCAGTAAGCGCCTGAATTTTTGCAACTGCAGCAGAAGCAGCAGCTTTGGTTTCACCAAATACGCGAACTGTACCGTTATCTTCGATATCGATTGCAGCTTTAGTTTCTTCAGTGATTGCACGAATAGTCGCGCCGCCTTTACCAATGACATCACGGATCTTGTCAGGGTTGATGTTGATCACTTGGAATGTAGGCGCGTGCATAGAAATTTCTGGACGAGCGCGTGAAATCACTTGGTTCATTTCGTTCAGGATGTGCATACGACCAGCATACGCTTGGTTCAATGCAGATTCCATGATCTCTTCAGTGATCCCTTCGATCTTGATGTCCATTTGAAGTGCAGTAATACCGTTTGCAGAACCTGCTACTTTAAAGTCCATGTCGCCAAGGTGGTCTTCGTCACCCAAGATGTCAGAAAGAACTGCGAAACGTTCGCCTTCTTTTACTAGACCCATCGCGATACCCGCAACTGGTGCTTTAAGTGGAACACCTGCGTCCATAAGTGATAGAGAAGCACCACATACAGAAGCCATTGAAGATGAACCGTTAGATTCAGTGATGTCAGATACGATACGGATCACGTACGGGAAGCGGTCAGCTGCAGGAAGAACGGCTTGAACACCACGACGCGCTAGACGACCGTGACCAATTTCACGACGTTTAGGACCAGATTCACGACCAGTTTCACCTACAGAGTATGCAGGGAAGTTGTAGTGCAACATGAAGTTATCAGTTTTGGTACCTGCAAGGGTATCAACCATCAATGCATCACGAGTATTACCCAACGTCGTTGTTACCAAGGCTTGAGTTTCACCACGTGTGAACAATGCAGAACCGTGAGCACGACCTAATACACCCACTTGTACGTCGATTGCACGGACAGTTTTAGTATCACGACCATCAATACGTGGCTTACCAGACAAGATGTTGTCACGTACTGTGCGGTATTTTAAGTCTTCGAATAATTCGTTTACTTCGTCAGCAATGCCAGTTTCGTCATTTTCAGGAACGAATTGAGCCAATGCTTCTTCTTGAAGTGCATCAAGCGCTGCATAACGTTCGTGTTTAACAGCAATTGTGTATGCTTCAGAGATTTTCGCTTCGAATGCCGCTTTTAATTGAGCAAGAAGTTCTTCATTTTTAACAGGAGCAACCCAAGTTGACTCAGTTGCACCCGCTGCTGCAGCAAATTCTTTGATCGCCTGGATCGCGATTTGCATTTCGTCATGACCGAAAAGCACAGCGCCTAGCATTTGGTCTTCTGAAAGTTCTTTCGCTTCAGATTCAACCATCAATACTGCAGATTCTGTACCCGCAACAACAAGATCAAGATCTGACTCTTTCAATTGTTCAAGATTCGGGTTAAGGATGTATTCACCGTTGATTAAACCAACGCGCGCGCCACCGATTGGACCACGGAAAGGCGTACCAGCGATAGACAATGCAGCTGAAGTACCAAGCATTGCAGCAATGTCAGCATCCATGGTTTTGTCAGATGAAATTACAGTTGCTGTTACTTGGATTTCGTTGAAGTAACCTTCTGGGAACAACGGACGAATTGGACGGTCAATCAGACGTGAAATTAAAGTTTCAGCTTCAGAAGCACGGCCTTCACGCTTACCATAACCACCCGGGATACGACCTGCAGCATATTGCTTTTCTTGGTAGTTAACAGTCAATGGGAAGAAGTCTTGACCTGCTTTTGCTTTAGGTTGAGCCACAACAGCCACAAGAACCTGTACACCACCCATGGTGATCACTACAGTGTTTGCTTGACGAGCAACACGACCTGTTTCCAGGATTACATTGTGTTGACCGAATTGAAATTCTTTACGAACAATATTAAACATTGACATGTATTTTTCTTTCCTAGTTCTTTTGAACAGTTATTCTAGTGGAGACCCCTAAGGTTTGGCATTCACATCAACTGCATAAATGACAAAGCTTAGAAGCCGACCTCACTAGACTATAAAAATGTATGAATACACTATTTTTAAACACAAAGAAGGAGCGAAACAATCGCCCCTTCCCCATTACCTAACCAAGGCCAGGTATACTTTAATTTTCAGTAATACGGCACTTAACATGCAATAGTCCGAAAAAATAAGTTTAATCGAATTAACGACGTAAACCTAAAGCAGCGATCAAAGCGCTGTAACGAGTAGCGTCTTTACCTTTAAGGTAGTCAAGAAGCTTACGACGTTGGTTAACCATACGGATAAGACCGCGACGGCTATGGTGGTCGTGTTTGTGTTCTTTAAAGTGACCTTGCAAATCATTGATTTGGGCAGTTAAAAGAGCTACTTGAACTTCAGGTGAACCAGTGTCGTTTTCAGCGCGAGCAAATTTAGCAACGATCTCTGCGCGATCTGCGTTTGTTAAAGCCATTCGATTTCTCCGAGATGCTTAAAAATTACATTTGATAGAAATCAATTGATTTCTCAATTGACTGCCGTGCATCACTACAGCAAGTGCGTTATTTTAAGGGAAAAGTCAGGGGATTGCAAAAAGAGAAACTGCTTTTCATCTTTTAATATCAATTCATTGAAAAAGCTTCATTTTTTTATTTTATCGCTTGAGCTTTGAATTTATTCATTGCCGGTTAAATCCTCCCCTGAAAAAGACGCGGTGCAAATTGTTTTTCCAGTTGAACAAAGCCCTTATTTTTTATGTTCTGTTCATGCATATAAGATAAAAAAAAGCCCAAGCTGAGCTTGGGCTTTTTTTTTTGCGCTGTAGTTTCTTCTATTTTAATTATTATTCTTTTATTTATAGTCATAATTTACGCTGTTCGCGTTTATTATTATAAACATTCCGTGTGTGAAGTTTTACTTCCCTATGTGGTAGATTCTGCCACAAAGCATTATGTAAAAAAGTGGACTTTCTCGTATCTCTTTGTAAGCATTTTCGTACATTAATTAATATTTCTTATGTTTCATGTAACCAATAAAATAAGCACTATTTATTAAAAATTAATTACTTAAGGTTAAATAAAATATCTAACTTATACAAAAGCTGTCATATTGCTCCACATTTAATTTTTACTTATATACCTGCGTCTGAATAGTGGCTGTTTCAGCCAATCATTTTTGTAATAAATCGTCCATTTTTGCATATAAAAAAGCCCTGTAGTCTCTCCCAAAACTACAAGGCTTAGCGGCTGTAAGTTTCCTCTTTTTCCTTACTTCACTGTAAGTTCGCTGTCTTTCGACATTATTATTATATTATGGCGATTTTGCCCAACTTTCCGTATCGAGCTTTTTATGTGCAGCCATCATCTCAAAAACATGGTTAAAGCTCTATGCGGCAATTTCTCGAATCGATGTAAGCAATTTCGTACAAAAATTAAAATTATTTATTTATTGTTAATAATTTAGAAAATTATTTATTTTATCTAACAGACCGCTTTTTCTTATGGTTTTAATGGTTAAAGATGGTATGAAAGCCTCTTGATCAACCAAAAGACTCACTACTTTCTTGGCACGGGTAATGGCCGTATACAGTAATTCTTTACTCAATAAATTTTTTGCAGCTTCATCTAAAACCACTGCGGTATGGGTAAATTCCGAACCTTGCGATTTATGAATGGTCAGCACAAATGCCGTTTCAATACTTTTGGGTAAGCGGGTCGCAGGTACCCATTTTTCCAGACTGGGAAAATACACTTCAAACTGAGACTGCGCATCCCGACTGCGCTTAAAACAGATCCCGATATCTCCATTCGACAGGCCCAGCTGATAATCGTTATAGGTCATCATGACCGGACGGCCGACATACCAGTCGCCCTGTTTACTCATATGCAATGCCAAGGCTTCCAGCAGGCGCTGTTCCATTTGCATATTCAGCTGGCGTAACCCCAAGGCGCCATGTCGGATAGCCGCCAAAATACGGTAATCATCAAACACCTTGACCACCTGCATCACCCAAAGTTCAGGCTCATCTGCGGTTAAATAGCTTTTTAGCACCGCAATATAATTCTGATAGCCCAGCATCAGTTTGTCGTAATAGGCCGTGCGGTCAAATTGAGTAGACATGTGGGCAGGAAGATATTCCAGTTGAATTTGATCTTGCATTTCGGCCTTTAAGGCAATGGCTTTTATTTCAGCAGGTTGCACAATCTGCTCGGCAAACTGGGCTAATAGGGCGGCACTATTTTGCCCCGGCTGTTGCAGTTGAATAAATTCGGCCATCTGTCCAATCAGCGCCCCGGCTTTAAAACGGCGACTATTGACTAGATTGACCCGATTTTCAGCCAAAGCCGGCACCTGTTGTAAGTCTGCCAATACCGAGCCGACATCGACCGCAGCGAGCTGGTTGGCATCTCCCAATAAAATCAGGCGAGCATGATCCGGCACCGCAGACAGCAGCATAGTGGCCAGGCTTAGGTCCAGCATGGATGCTTCATCCACCACAATCACGTCATAGGGCAAAGGCTGCTTGGCATGAAAGCGCGGTTGATAGTTACTTCCCAGCCCCAATAAGCGGTGAATGGTAATCGGATGGAGTTGTTTTAACTCATCACTGACTAGGTCCTGAAGTTTTTCATCATTCAGCGAGTTTTGCAGCGCTTCTTTCATCCGCTGTGCTGCCTTACCGGTCGGTGCAGCCATGGCAATGCGGATATTTGGCATGGCCTGATTCAGCACGGCAATAATACGTGCCAAAGTATAGGTCTTCCCCGTCCCCGGTCCACCGGTAATAATATTCAAGGCTTGCTTCGCCACCATGCTCAAGGCTTCAATTTGGTGTTCATCGCTGAGTAAGTCCGGATAAGCAGAAAGATCCACCGCTTCTATGGATTGCTGTTTTAAACGTGCCACTTGCCGGGCCAACGACTGCTCCAGCGCCCAGTAACGATATAAATACAAATGCTGCTGATCGAAAACAAAGGGTGCGATCTGATCTTGTATATTTTTTTCAATATTTTCAGCCGAAATCACCAGATCATGCAGGGTTTGAATCTGTTGCGCTGTTGCCGAAATACAACTGTCCCCTTGTTGAATAGCCTCCAGAACCTGCCCGATAATGTGGCTGCTATTTTCATCCTGCGCTGCACCACTAAAAGGCTGCTGGCAAATAAACTGACTCCAAGTGCTGATCCATGCAGCGCTTTGGTCATCTTTATATTGTTTATTTTCCACATAGTTATCCTCAAAGTTATCCACAACCCAATCTGTTGTTTAAAAGCCATTAATTTCACTACATCAGGCAATTTTGCTGCTTTTATCTTCACCAAAATAGCCCAAAATTGCATCAAGACGCAGAATAAATTCTGCCTTCGGCTTCCAGTGATAAAAACCCTGTTCGGCTTGCCCGTTCATGCCACGCAAATACAGATAGCTCGCGCCGCCCAAATGTTTTTCAATGTCATAGTCCTGCATTTGCACGCTTAAATAACGGTGCAAGGCTACCAAATATAAACCTGCCTGTAACCAGTAACTGGCTTGTGACATACTTTGTCTGATTTCCTGCGCAACATAATGTGCTTGATCGGTGCCTAAAAAATTACTTTTGTAATCGGCAATATGATATTGCTGACCATCAAAATAAACCAGATCGATGGAACCGGTTAAGTAACGGGCAGAATTGGCCTGATTAAAGTCCAGCATGTCTATGCCGTGTTCTGCATAGAGCTGATGAATACGCTGAATCGCCAAGACATGATCCGACAAGGACAGATAAAAAGGAAATTCGGCTAAATGCTCATTTTCATCCAGTTGATTCAGCTTGAACCCTTGATGCAGAGGGGTAGTTAAAACTTCTGTCAGCCATTCTCCTATCCAGCTGATGAGCTGCTCTTCATCGACTTGCTGAAACTCTTGCTCATATTTGCCGCTCAGTTCTGTCCATAATCCGGGATAGTCATTTTTAAAACGACGGCGAATTTCTAATGGCCAATCCTGCGGATCATGGAAATCGATATGTTCAAAAATTTCATGCAGGAAAGTTCCAGCCACTGTTCCCATCGGGAAATTGCGTTTAATCCATGAAAGCGGCTGTGTGGTTGATGCAATTTCAATCTGTTCAAACACATGAATTTCATCAGCTGCACTGGACAACTGTTCGGTATTGACCGCCAAGGCATCCATAGCCTGTTTACGGCTTAAATGCTGGGCCAAGGCACTGAAACTGGTTTTGGAACGCGGATAAAAGCGCTGACTCGGGAATTGCAGTGCCTGTAAAGGCAACGGTTCCTGCTGCTTGGCTTGCAGCTTGACCGGTCTTTCATTGATTAAGGCTTCGTCGGCACTGGCAGAATGGGCAAAGTCTGTTCCACGCCAAAAGGCCAGGCCATGACTGGACTTAGCTTCCTGATCCTGCAACAGAGCATAGACCCGATGGCTAGCCCGAGTCAGTGCCACGTACCAAAGCCTATGCTGCTCTGCCACAGCACGGGCATTGTGCTGATCAATCGCATTTTGATCGAGCAGGTTCTTGTCATTGACTGCAACCACACGATGGACTTCCACTTTGCCTGTGACCGGATGAATATGATCCACAGTGGAAAAGTTCAGGGTCTTGTTCATTTCCCTAAAATCTTTGTCTGCCCCAAGCAAAAAGACAATTTTAAACTCCAGCCCTTTGGACTGGTGGATGGTCATCAGCTGCACCCCTGCCTCATTCGACAGTTTGCGTTCCAGTTCCCATTCCCGCTCTGCCGGAGATTGCAGTTGTTTTAAATACCAGTGATAAAGCTTTTGCGCACCCTGATATTGTTCACTGTGCTGACTCAGTAATTCGGTCAAATGACGCAAGTTAACCACACAACGTTCATTATCGCGGCTCTGGGTTGCGACCAGATTTTTCCAGACCTGAAACAGATTCAGGCAATATTGCCAGGCGGTTAAAAAGCCTTTTTCCAGCCACATTTCGCGAATGCAGTCGAAGTCGTAAATAAACTGGCTTAAGCCATCCGCCTGAGCTTCCAGCTGAATCAACTGTTGTAAGTTAAAGCCCAATAAACGGCTCAGCAAGGCACGTTTAATTTTGCCTTCGTCATAAGGATGCATGATGGCACTGAGCACCGCCCCGACATCTTTGGCCACCTGATGATCGAACACGCTGCGCTTGGAAGGACGATTGACCCGAATGCCTAAGCGCTCCAGTTCATATTGGGCTTTATCAAGACCATCATGGTTTTTCGATAAAATCGCAATATCGTTTTCCTGCAGATATTTGGGCCCGGACTTTTCTGCCAGATAAAGCTTTTCTTCAATGCCCTGATTAAGTAAATCCTGAATTTTCCAGGCGACCTGAATCGGTTCATGTTTCTTATCTTGCAGCATAATCCAGCGCAGCGGTTGGTGATTCTCACCATGCACATCTATAAGTGCCGGATGAGGACGCGAACCGGCCTGAACCGGGCTGTAACTGACCTGTTCGCCAAAATCCATCTGTCGTTGAAACAAGGCATCGACCGCTTCCACCAGCACTTTCACCGAACGGTGATTATGCCGCAGGCTGTATTCCTGGCCCTGTTTGGACAGTACATCGGCACGGGCCTTGTTATAGGTCAGCATGTCGCCACCGCGAAAGCCGTAAATTGCCTGCTTCGGATCGCCGACCATGATCATGCAGCCTTGCATATAACGCTTCTGGTCGCGCCAGATCCGCGCCAGCATGTTGTCCTGATCCTGATTGGTATCCTGAAATTCATCGACTAAAATAAGCGGATAATGGGTCTGGACAAATTTGGCAAAACGTAGCCCCTGTTCACCCTGCAAGGCTTCAGACAAGGTTCGGATTTGCTGGGCAAAGGTGGTTTCACTTTTTTGCTGCAACACTTGCGGCAGGCGCTTTTTCACTTCACGACTTAAATAAAATTTCAAATAGGCATCGAGCAGGTCCAAATCCAGATTCAGTTTGGACAAAGCCTCGCAAAAACCTTTGAGTTTTTGAATTACTCCATGCTGCTCAAACTGATGCAGCACATCTTCAGCACATTTATTCAGGACTTTTTTGGTCGCCAGATCACTGAGATTTTTCAGGGTCTTTTCAAAATGCGGCGCAAATAAGGCATAGCAGCGCTGTTCAGCCAGCGCCTGAATAAAGGCCGGCAAATCATCACACAAGGTGCGTTGCATCAAGCCATCGGTGCGCCACTTTTTGCCGATAACGGCATGGTGTTGTCCATCGGGCCGATAGTATTCGCCCAACCCGGCAATCAGGCTTAAATCTAGCTGAATAAAATCATCCACCAGTTGTTCAAACTGGTTTAAGTCCAGCTCTGGCGCAGTGACTTCCTGAAACTGCGCCGAAGCAAAATTCAGGCTATTTTCCACCACCGGCACATAGGCATCCTGAGATTTTAGCTTTTGATTGAGCAGCAAATAATCCACCACATTTTGTGGCTGGGACTGAATCCATTCACGCAGCACATCATGAATCAGCTGATAGGTATAGCTTTTGGCATCATCGGTGATATCGGCACGTTCAATCTTGCCACTTTCAAAGGAAAACTCGCGCAGCAATTTCTGGCTGAAACTGTCCAGCGTACCCACAAACAGCTCATCCAGCTGATCGAGTACCAGCTTTAAACGTTCACGGGCAAAATCCACCCGCATGGCATAGTCGCTTAAAACTTTCTGAAACAAAGGATCGGTTTCAGCCGCGATTTTGGCCTGAATCTCAGCTTCGGTCAGGCTTTGACAGTGTTCAAAATAGCGTAGGGTTTCTACCAGACGTGTCCGAATCCGGTTTTTCAGTTCGGCTGCCGCTTTACGGGTAAAGGTGGTGGCAATCACCTGATTGGGCAAGTATGGTCCAAGAAAAATCCGCACCATCAGACTGGATAAGGTGAAGGTTTTGCCTGTACCTGCGGAAGCTTCAATCCAGTGCAAACCCTTGAATTGCATATCGACAATCGGGTGAAAGGAAACGGCCGTTAATGTTTGAGGATGATTCATCTTATTGTTTATTCTTCAATCACTTGTTGATGCCAGAACACCGGTTGATAGAGCTGATAGGAAAATTGCGCACAGGCATCTTCCAGCAATGCAGTGGCATCCTGTTCCTGTAAAATAAACTGCCAGTCTCGGTGCATTTTGGTTGCTTCATTATCCGCCACCGAAAAACCGCTGAACTTGCCATCTTCATGCCAGTCTTTATAGATCACGTCCATATCATCAATACACATCTGATTCTGTTCATTCGGCTGCCAGTCATGTTGTTTGTCTTTTTCAGCAATTTTCAGCAGCAAGGCTGCAGGTAAAACCAGCGGCTGGGTCTGTCCATATTTCCAGGCAGCCAGCCAATGATCCAGCCACTCGCGTGCCTTGTTGGAAGTTACCCCATGACACAAGAGGGTCCGGTCACTAAACACCACAATCCGCGCCAGTTTTTCACCACCCTCGCCCATGTTCAAATACGCCAGCCAGAGCAAATATTCCAGCCAGACTTTGGCACGACGCTTGGCGCGTGCACTGGATGCATCCAGACTGACCCATTTTTCTGCACCATGCTTGGGTAGGCTGATGTTCATATAAACATGATCATTGACCTTCCAGACCTGCTGTGTAGTAGGCGTCACTTCGGTCGCATATTTCAGCAAACGGTCTTTCAGGCGCTGCTGTTCTACCAGGCTTATTTCCCAGCTACTGTGTTTCAGCTTGCCAATCGGTAGCTGATCCATCAGTAATTCCGGCTTGCTTGGCCCTTCCTGCTTTTGCAGGAACTGGCGCACGGCATAGCGCCCCAAACCATCTAATAACAAAGGCTCATCCACGGCAGGCAAATCTTCCGGACGCAGGTTTTCCACCCCCAGGGTTTTTAAATATAAACGTGCCGGAAAGGTGACATCCTGAATCCACTGATGACTGTCCAGCACCTGAATATCGTGTTGCAACAGCTGATAAGGCGTATTCACCCAGGACGTTCGCTTGCCCGTGGCATGGCGAATCTGCCCGGCCACACAAAACCACTGGTCCTGATAACGCACAGGTCTGTTGTTTTCAAAACCTGCCGGATCAAACGGCAATAAGGGATGCACATGATACAGCGACCGTAGTTGTTCAGGCACTTCCACGCCATTGATCTCTACAGTGGCATCGGCTTGATTGTCCGCTTGTTTGCTCTGCACAATAAAAGCCAGATGTTGCACCAGTTCCTGCAACACGGTGGATGGATCACGCACTTCACCATCGTTAATGTCGAAACCATTATAAAACAGCCACAGGTTCTCCTGCGCCAGCAGCAGGTGATCTAAAAATGCGCCCTGATCATCCTCCAGACGGGAACGGTCACCCAACTGAGGTTTCAGCAAATCCATCAAGTCAAACGGCAAATGCTGGGTCCGGTTCGGAAACTTACCGCTGTCCAGTCCCAACATCACAATCAGCTTGTACGGCACAGGACGAATCTGCCCGATCTGGCTAAAGGTAATCTGTCCGGTCGGTTCGGCATGTTCCAGCTGAGCTTCCAGGGTATTGTTAATTTCGGCCAGCAAATAAGGCAAGGGTAAACTCAAGCTACGTAAGGCATGATGATCATGTTCATCGTAGAAACTGGCCAGCGTCAACATACGCTCTTGCTTTTTAATAATTTTATAAACAGTTGCTAAAGATTCGACACCGCTTTCTTCAAATTCGGCAATATCCTGCATCAGGCATTTTAACCACTGCTCCACCGGCACGGTTTTGCCTTGCTCATGGGCAATCATCCAGTCACGGCGTACATCAAAATCCTGATAAATCTGGATCAGTTTGCCAATTAGCTCAAAATCACTCGGCAAGACTTGGGCAAAACTGAGCGTATTTTGAAATAAGGTATGTTCAGGAATGGCGATACCCAGTGCCAGCCGGTCGAGTGCAAATTTAAAACTGAAACGGTAATCTTCATCGCCCTCGCACAGGCTGCGTTTTAAATGCTGCGCATCCAGCCCACGTTTAAAGCCGGCATCAATCAGCAATGCTGTGATGCGTTCAATGGAATTGACGTCTAAACCGTAGAGCTGCTGGGTTGCACTTAGACTAAGCCAGTCGGCAAAATCTTCAATGCTGAAACGCCCTTGAATCAGTTCAATGCGTCCCAGTACCGCTCGCCAGGCATTTAGCGCATCCAGCTGGGTCACGCCGGCAATCTGAATCGGTAAATAAACACTGTCTTTGGACAGTTGATGACTGCTGCCCGTTTTTTGCTGAATCAGATCACGTTCACTCGGCGGCGGGGCAAATACGCTACGGATCAACGGCTCCAGTTCGCTTAAACTTGGGCTCAGCACCAAAATATCACTCGGCCGGCGTGGTACATCTTTTGTCCCCTGTGTCAACCAGTGAATCAGTTGCTCTTTTAATACTTCCAGCTGGCGTAAACTGGAATGACAGACATGAATCTGAATCGAATCATCCTGTTCATCCAGCGCATATTGATGCTGTTCCGGTTCGACCAGATAGAGAATGTCAGACTGGATTTTACCCAGCAAATTTTCCTTATACTCATCCACAAAGGCATCTGCCCAGACCCCATCTTCGCCTGAAGACAAGTTGGATAATAAAGAGAAATGATCTCGCGCCTGCTTACCGAAACGGGTCAGTAAAGGATGGCGTGACTCGCGCTGTTCCGCGTTGAAATTTAAAGTAAATTCCTGAAAGAATTTTTCAATGTCGGCATCACTGGCTTTACTGTTGTTCTGCTGTTCATATTTGGCAATAAAGCGTTCTTTGACCCGCACGTCATAACGTGCTTTCCAGTTCGGATCGACGCTATCGGCCCAGTATTCTTGCGATGGGTTGTAATGCAGAATATAAATATCGATGTATTGCCCCAAACGGCGGACAAACTCCAGCTGCATCGGCGGTAAATCCAGCAAGGTAAAAATCACCAGTTGTCGTGGCAATTTTTTTAATGCAGCTTTGCGTGTTACCGGATTGTCCAGAATCTCCCAGAACATGGCATCAATACTTTGCATCTGTTCAAAGTCCTGATGAAACACTTCCTGCCACAACCAGCGCTGCCAGGCTTCCAGCTCACGGGCCTGATTTAGGGTAAATTCGGAAATCTCGCTATTGGTCTTAAAAAACATGTCCTCAATAGCCAGTTCCCTGTTCTGCCCCCAGGCCTGCAACCAGTTGGTCTGGCAGTTACAACTATGAGACGGACAGTTTTTCTGGCAATGTCCGCGATATTCCATGTAATGCGTGAACAGGCGCGATACCTGTTCCGCAACCCAGTACAACATGCCCTGCTTTTTCAGCTGCTTTTCAATGCCTTGTTCTAAACGGTCGGCACTGTCATAAATTCGCTGCACGATGGGATGCAGTGGATGATCCTGCGCCAGAGGATTTTGTTCAGCCTGAATAAAGGCTTTCAGTGCCTGAAACACGCGCCACTTAATAATAATACGGGGAATGTTGGCTTTACGGACCTGTTCTTTGTGTTCGGTCAGCACCCATTGATAGGCTGACCACTGCAAACCACGAATACGGTGATGGAACTGGGTATTGGCACTGATGCCTTTTTGTTCGGCCAGCTTCTGGGTAAGCCAGACTTCAACTGCATGCGACGGTACAATAAAATGTTTACTTTGCAGAACCTGAAAAGGTGTGGTGGCAGGCTTATTCACGGTCGTCAGCATGGCGTGCACAAGCACGTCTATACGCTGACTTTGAATCACATGAATGGCCATTACTCACTTTCTCCAGTTTTTTTTGCAAAATGAAATGCCTACAAAAGCATAAAGATTATTTACTATACATCTGCATCTGTCTATGTCACTTTTAATTGGACATTGAATTTAAAAATGCTTTGAAATTCACACCTTAATGATGGTTGAATAGAACAAATAACACGAAATTTAAGGTATTTACATGATGAAAATAGATAAAATTCCAGACGCAATCGATCCCCAATTAAACTTGGAAAGCATTCGGGAAGAATGCCTAGAACTTGTAAAAAAACGTGCTTACTGTTCTGCAGGTGCAGCCGTCATTCCTGTTCCATTTCTCGATGTGGTCATCGATGTCGGAATTTTGTCACAACTCATTCCGGAAGTGAATGCACGTTTTGGTTTGGCTCCTGAACAAATCAGTGTCTATGATCCGCAAACCAAACAAGTACACTGGCAGGAACTGCGCAAACGTGGCGTGGAATTTTCCGGTTTGGTGGTTGCGCGTACAGCGGTCAAAAAGTCCCTCAATAATGTGGTAGCCAAGGTCATCACCAAACAGGTGACTAAATTTATTCCCTTAGGTGGACAAATTATTGCTGCAAGTCTGGGCTATATGGTCATGAAAAAAGTTGCCGATGCACATGTAGAAGATTGTTACAAAATTGCTAAAAGTATTCAGCAAAAGCAGCCGGTGAGCTAAAAACTTTTGTTCAGCAAGTCAATCATCAGATAGATGTATCTCGCCGCTGAGAGCTCAATCCGCTCTCAGCTGTTTTAAAATGGCTCTTAATATGGCTAAACGCGCGGTATTTTTATCATTGCCAGCAATGATATGCCACGGTGCATAGTTAGTACTGGTTCGTTCGAACATATCGGCGGCAGCATCCAGATAGGCATCCCATTTTTCCCGATTGCGCCAATCATCCGGCGTGATTTTAAAGCGCTTATGCGGTGTTTCTTCGCGCGCTTTAAAACGGGCTACCTGCTCCTCCTTGCTAATCGCCAGCCACAGCTTGATGACCACAGTTTGACTATTGGCCAAATCCTGTTCAAAGCGGTTAATTTCCTCATACGCCCGCTGCCACTCCTGTTCACTGGCAAAACCCTCCACCCGTTCCACCAGCACCCGCCCATACCAGGAACGGTCAAAAATCCGGATATCTTCATCAGTCTGTAACTTGGTCCAGAACCGCCACAAATACGGATGACGTAATTCATATTGTTCCGGTGCAGCAATGGTATGAATATCATATTCTCGCGGATCCAGATTTTTCACAATCCGTTTAATCGCTCCGCCTTTTCCTGCCGCATCCATGCCCTCAAAAACAATAATGGCTTTACGGTCATCAAAACGTAGCGCCTCTGCCACTTTTACCGACAGCTCTTTCAGTTCTTTTTTATAGTCTTCATCGGTAGTGGGCTGATTTTCCGGATGCAGCAGCAGCTCTGGAATAGCCGCCTGTTTCCATTTAGTTTTTGCTTCAGTCTGGTGCTTGGGACAGTGTTTCAAAGCCGCCAAAATAATCTGCGCAAATTGCTGATCACGGGATTTTTCATCTTCACAGTTAATCACTTGCCAGTCTTTAAGAAAGCGCTGACTCATTTTTTGCAGATTGTCATATTGCTTTTTATTACGCCAATCCAGACCATGTAATTTATGCCAGTGCACTTCACTGGGATCCATATTGTCCAGCCGCTTTTGCAAGGATTTCCAGGACAGGTCAAACCAGACCTTGACCACATCGACATGGTTATTTTTTAAGTCCTGCTCAAAAGCCTGCATAGCTTCAATATAGGCATCAAACTGGGTTTCATCGAGGGGCTTGGACACATGCAATGCTGTGGCCAGCAAATCGCTATACCAGTTGCCAAACATCACCATGATCTGACCTTCGGCAGGAATAAAACGTGCATACGGTTGCCAGAACGGCTGTTTCTGATTGAACATGACCGGTGCATCGGCCTTGACCAGCAAATAACGTGGATCGACCCATTCGCGCAGCTGCTTCACCGCCTCGCCCTTTCCGGCCAGCTCAATGCCATTGACCAGCACCAGTACGCTTTTGGCATTGTTCTGATCGCGGGTATCTTTTAAAAAATATTGTGCTTCAATCAGATTCAGGGAAAGCTCATCTTCATCCAGCAACGGATTTTTTGTTTTTTTGAGTGTCATGTTTTCCCCGTCTTTTCTTCTAGATTTCAGTCTATTCAAGCATAGTACAATACTGAATTTAAACCCATAGTGTTTATATTGCGTATAATTGCTTCGTTTTCCAGCAAACTGACTTAATTTAAATCATTTTTCTTGCAGTTTGTCATAGCGACTTTGCCCATCTCGCTCTAAGATTTAGCCATCTAAAAAATAATAGAGACACAGAATGTCTAAACTGGCTGCATTAGATGATCTTTTAGAGTTGTATTATCAATTAAATTATCATCAAAACCCTGACATTTTTCGGCGCCTGCAAGATGTACAGGCCTGGCAAAAGCAACGTATGCAAGCTACCCATAGCAAGCCTTTTGCAGAAAAGCATAATGTGTTGATGTCGGAGTATTTTCTGAATCGCCTGTATGGCGGTCCGGACTTTGATGCCCTGGCTGAGCAAATTGCACGACTCATGAAATATGCCCACAAGGCAGAAAAATTGATTCCTGAAAATGCCGTTAAAACCGGTACCTCAGGCGTATCTTTAGCCATTTTTGCAGTGCAGCTGGATGAGCAGGTAGCAATGCAGTTGCTTGAGGACTATCATCCGCATGAAAGCTTAACCGATGAGATGATGCGACTGACCTATCTAAAACTGGATCAGGGCCAACAGCGCTTGCAGCAGCTGGATTTACTCGATCAGCTGGGCTTAAGTTTAGATAAATACATGCGCTCATTTGTGGTTTATACCGCCTTTAAAATGTGCAAAGGCACAGCCAGCAAATATAACTTCGACGTGATGTATGAGTTTATGCAGGATGGCTTTTTAGCAATGAAACCGTTAAAGTCGGCAGAGAAGTTCGTGAAAGATTTCACTGCAGTTGAACGTCAAATTATCCACAAGGTTCATGCAGGCGATCCTGATCCATTTCAGTAACTTTATATGGTGATGGAAATAACAAATTTGCGCAGTGAATAAAAACTCAGAACAGATTTCTGTATATTATTCATAACAATTGCATGCGGATTGCTGTACAACGTCCTAGAATCTGTCATCATGCAAGCACTGCAACATTAACCCTATTTTTATGTTAGGAGTGACTCTAATGTCTAACGAAAATCAAACGCCTACCTCGACAACCGAGCCGGCACAAAAAAAAGACAAAGTGAGTCCTTTCTTAACTGAGCCCCTTCCGCAAGGGACTGCACAAGGTCAGCAACAATCACTACAACAACAGTTGACCGATACTCCAGTAACCGGTTCAGTACCGAAATACAATCTTCCACGTGGTGCCAATACCGGTAATGTCGGTGCAACCACCCATTTCGGTTACCAGACAGTAAGTAGTGAAGATAAAGCCCAGAAAGTGGCAGAAGTGTTCCATTCTGTAGCGAGTAAATACGACATCATGAATGACTTGATGTCATTCGGTATTCACCGTTTATGGAAGCGCTTTGCCATTAACATGTCTGGCGTACGTCGTGGCCAGCATGTGCTTGATATTGCAGGCGGTACAGGTGACCTGGCTAAAGTCTTCAGTCGTGAAGTCGGCCCTACTGGTCATGTAGTACTTTCAGACATCAACGAATCGATGCTGAATGTCGGTCGTGACCGTTTAATCGATGCCGGCTGCACCAATGTCGATTTTGTTTTGGCCAATGCCGAAACCCTGGAACCTTTTGCAGACAACAGTTTTGACTTGCTGACCATCAGTTTCGGTTTACGTAACGTTACCGACAAGGATGCTGCACTCGCTGCAATGTACCGCGTACTTAAGCCAGGTGGCCGTTTATTGGTGCTTGAATTCTCTAAACCGGTGTTTGAGCCTTTCTCTAAACTTTATGACCTGTATTCATTCACGGCTTTACCCATCATGGGCAAAATCATTGCCAATGACTCGGAAAGTTATAAATATCTGGCCGAATCGATTCGTATGCATCCTGACCAGCGCACCCTCAAAGGCATGATGGAAAATGCCGGATTCCAGAACTGTGATTACCACAACTTAACTGGTGGTATTGTGGCGGTTCACCGCGGCTTTAAACTTTAAGGTTTTATGCTATGTGGTCGATTCTGGCACTCGGTGCAGTTGAACGATTAATTCATCATGTGATTGATCTGGATGCCATTACCCGCATTCAGCTCAATGAATTGAAAGGCAAAATGTTGCGTGTGGTGATTGACTCACCACAGCTCTCTGTCGATGTGTTTTTTGACGATAATAAAGTGCGTCTGGAACCGACGCCAACAGGACACACTGAAAGCGCATCCATCTTTGAACAACGCCCATTCGAGCAGCAGTCAAGCATAACTGAAGCAACGGCGACCTTGCATGTCAAAACGGTCGTCGAGCTCATCAAACTGCTATTGGCTGAAGATGTCGGCAATATTCCGCTGCAAGGGGACTATCACCTGTTGCAGGATATTCAACGCATCATGCAACAGGCCGAACCGGATTTAGCCTCACATTTAAGTCCATGGATTGGTCCTGCCCTAGCCCATGAACTGGGAAAAATCCAGCTGGCACCGAAACATTTAAAACGTTCATTAGAAAGTTATTTATTCTTTGCTGAAGATGCGTTAAAAGAAGATACCGGCTTATTTGCTGCACGTTGGCAAATGGATGATTTGCAGCAAGATACCCGAATTTTCAATCAAAATTTAGATCGTGCTGAAGCTAAAATTCAACAGCTTCAGGCACAGATTGATGCTTTAGATACCCCTCCTGCCTCACCTCAAGATTAGGTAATTACATTTATGATTCCGCACGTTTCACGTTTACTCGAACTTTGGCGCATCGCCGCGCACTATAGACTCGACACGTTGTTTCCTGCGGAAGAGTTACCAGAAAAAGCCCGTCATGCTTTAAATTTCATTCGCATGCATCCTGCGGCATGGTCTAGCCGTGAACGTAAAAACCCACTCAAGCTGAAACAAGCTTTAGAAGAAATGGGACCGTTGGCAATTAAATTAGGGCAACTGCTCTCGACCCGTCGTGATTTGATTCCACCTGAAGTTCTACAACAGTTGGTATTGCTGCAAGACCGGGTCAAACCCTTTGACAATAGCGTTGCCAAAACCCGCATTCAAGAATCACTGAAAGCCGATATAAATACCTTGTTTGCTCGTTTTGATGAGCAACCGCTTGCAGCCGCGTCAATCGCTCAAGTGCATACTGCGGCGCTACATGATGGTCGTGAAGTGGTGGTAAAAGTCACTCGTCCCAATATTCGCAGTCAAATTTTACAGGATTTCGAGATTTTAGACTGGCTCGGTGCCGCCTTAGAAAAACGTTTAGAAGCTGCCCGCGCTTTGCATCTTTCTGAAATTATTCAGGACTATCGTCAAATCATTCTGAATGAACTGGATTTGACTCTGGAAGCCGATAACACCCGTCGTATGCGCCATTACTTCACCGGCTCAAGCATGATGTATGTGCCTGAAGTTTATATGGACAGCAAAGACGTGATGGTGGCCGAACGGATCACTGGTGTTCCGATTTCTGACACGGCGACTTTCGACAAGATGGGCATGAATCGTGCGGACTTGGCAGAGAAAGGCTTAACCATTTTCTTTACCCAGGTGTTCCGCGACAACTTCTTCCATGCCGACATGCACCCAGGAAATGTGTTTGTCGAAACCATTAATCCGAGTAATCCACGCTTTATTGCGCTCGACTGCGCGATTATGGGTGAACTGTCCAAGCATGATCAGATGACTGTGGCACGCATGTTACTGGCAGTCATGAACAGTGACTTTATGCAGTTGATTCTTGTAGTGCATCAAGCCGGTTGGATTCCACCGGGTACAGACCAAGATGCCTTAGCGCGTGAAATGCGTCGCACTGTGGGGCCAATGGTATCGAAGCCAATGCATGAACTGGACTTTGCCGGCATCCTGATTCAGGTCATGGATATTGCCCGTCGTTTCCATCTGGAAATTCCACCACAGCTGATGCTCTTGCTGAAAACATTAGTTCATGTCGAAGGTTTGGGAACAGACCTTTATCCGGAACTGGATATCTGGAAACTGGCGAAACCGATCCTGACCGATTGGATTAAAGCGCAAATGAATCCGCAGAAGAACCTGAAGGAATTGGGACAAAAAATTCCAGACCTTTTGCTCGGTGCACAGGATTTACCAAGCCTGATGATCGATAGTCTGAACGGTTTAAAAAATCAGTCGGCCTGGCATTCCAAACAATTACATGAACTGCAAAGCATGCGTCTGCAAATGGAACATCAGCAAAAACGCAGCTGGATGTTTGGCAGTATCATGGCGATCTTGTTATCGATAGCCATTATTGCGCCGTGGTATGTGTCAATTCTTTTAATCCTGCTTTCCAGCCTGCTTGCCGTTTGGCGGGTAGTGAAATAGTAGTTTCAAATTAAAACTTTGAAAAACAATAAAATAAAAAATTACTCCAGCCTGTTTAAACAGCAAAATTTAAATAGGCTTTTATTTTCACAATCTAACATTATTAAAACAGTCTGACAAAATAATTAAGCAAATAAAAAATCAATAAATTCATTTAGTTATTTTTATAATCAATAAAAAATAGTTCGCCTTAACCTCATTAAAGACGAGCTACTCTTTAATATAAATAAAAATTTTATTTCACCCAAAAATTAAAACACTATTTCTTTTTATTTAAAAACAACTCGCGAAAAATTATTAACAACAACAACCAGATATCATTAATTAAATATTAAATTAATAATAATCAAACCTTTAAAAAAGAATAAATGTAATTTTAAAGATTAATAAATATGTAGATCAATCCTTATTTCGAGCTTTTTTTTTGATATAAGAGAAAGAATAAGAATAATACGAGGATAAAAAAATGTTAATTAAAAATTCAAAAATTTGTGTATTTACAATGGCGGTTTCAGGTTTTTTAGCGGCTTGTGGTGATAGTAGTAAGGAAGCTGAAAGTACAAGTTTTACACCTACCACCATTCAAGGTACGGCAGTAGATTTTTATTTAAAAGGTGCAGATATAAAATTTGATGATTGTGAAAACACGTCCATAAAAACTGATGCAAATGGCAACTTTTCTTTTACCACCACTACCGCTTGCTATGAGTCTGCCATTACCATCACGGGTGGCATAGATACTGGTACCAACCTGCCATTTACAGGTATATTAAAATTTAAAAAAATGGATTTAAAAAACCTACAAAATGGCATATTGGTGGTTAGTCCATTAACTTCTTTAGAATATTATCTAGAAAAAGCAGGACAATCGGGCCAATTAAATCCAATTTTAACAAACTTAGGTTTAAGTAATATTAGTAATATTTCCCAGTTCGATCCGGCAAAAGATGGTGATGCTCATACGCTAGCTATAGTGTTTATTTTACAACAACTTGCAACTCAAATTGAAGATCATCTACAGGCCATTCATAAAGATGATGGTTCAAATGCATTCTCTCAGGAACAGGCTGCTCAAATTACTTTTGACACATTGATTAGTCAATTATCCACTCAAGCCTTATTTACAGCTGACTCGGCTAAAATTAACCCTGATGTATTAAAAAATATTATTGATCAGGCGATTAATACTGCAAAAGTTCAAATGAATGATCCAGATAGCACTATAGATCCTACAATTACCGATCAAATTAGCAATAATATCATTGCAGTTTCATCCACCATTGACAGCATTGCTCAGCAAGGAGGAACCAGTGCCGATTTATTATCAGCATTGCAAACAAATACTCAAGCACTTGAAACAATTACTGAAAATTTAAAGACACCTACATATAATGACTTCTTTTTAGCAAATTACGATGTCGCTGCCATTAAAGCTTCCAGTGAGACTAATCCACTAAATATCGGTCTTAAAGATCTGAATGACACCCTTGCTGTACAATTCAAGTTAGCAAATGCAAAATCTGAATTAAATGATACGCTAGCACTCGCCTTCAAATTAAATGGAACTAATGGTACATATCACGAAAATTTAAATATAAGTATTAACAATATTCAGGTTAAATTTAATAATCAGGGCTCGCTGCTTTCGGCAAAAATACCTAAAAATACAGTTATTAATATTTCTTCGTCTTCAAAAAATATTCAGCAGTTTCAATTCATTGTTCCACAAGACATGATGGTCAACGCTAATGGCAATATTTCTTTAAATGACTTAATCCAAAGTAATGGCACATTAAAAAATTATTACACTAATTATATCAACAAATTACCTGCTAGCAGTCTTATTCAGGTAACTGCTTATGTACTACCTCGCACTTATACCATTAATCCACAATTTAATCTCTCACAAGAAACGGTCACTATCGGCAGTTTAACATTCAAAGGTTCTGCATTGACTGGTTATTTTAAATTGAGTTAATTGATCAAAATCCAGCCTTCAAGCTGGATTTTTTCTTCAATAAGAAAAATTATTTTAGTGATGTAGCCATATGAAATTTAATTATTTGCCTTTATTAATTGGCCTAATATATGGATCTTCTATATATGCCGCACCTGAAGATCTTTTTCTTCAATCAGATATTTTTACGGAACAGATCTCAACTCCGTTTAAATTAACACTTGGCTTGGATGCTGTTGATGAAACCATTGATTTTTTTGATATCCGAGAAAATGCAGGTATACAAGATAATAGTACTGGTGATTATCGCGGTGCTCATGTTACAGCTGAATATCAGTTCCATCCTCAATGGTTATTAGAAGGATCTTATTGGTATAGGGAACTTGATTATTCTCAAGATACCAATACCATTCATAGCCTGCTCTTAGGTATACGTTATTTTCCCAATTTTAAAATCAATGAAAATAGCGTTTTATTTTTTAGAACCAGTGTATGGAATAATGAGGCTGATGAGTTAAATAAATCCTCACCCACAGAGGTGAACCAAAGAACTTTTAACCAAGTCACTGTTAATCAGCCACAAGACCTTAACTTTCAATTAGATACTGTTTTTTCACATCAAATAAGCCCAATGCATCAAATCAATATATTCACTTCATTGGGATATAGTGAAGTCGAGGTGAAAAATTTAAAGATTCAGGCACAATCGAATGGTTGCTTAGTGAATATAAATATTCAATCAAACAATCAGTTTACAGGGAATTTAGCTAAACCATGCTCTATCGGTAATATACCAGTCACTCAATTAAACGTTTCTGGCAATGCCAATGAATATGGCATTGATATACAAAAAGATCTCAACTATGACAGTTACTATGCAAGTTTGGGAGGATCCTGGAACTGGCGCTATCAAAACTTTGAAAGCCAGCTTGCATACCAGTACCAACATTTATGGCGTAATGACATCGATGATCGTGTAAACAACTTTGGCAATCAAGCGATAAAAGATAACCATAGTTTGGGGGCGAAATTTAGTTATCATTTCACCTCCCACGTTACGGCCTTTATTAAAGGCGAACTGTATCAACATAACTTTGTCGGACACATCCCCTTTTTATACAATGCGGTGACCGCCTCACATCTTGACCAACGTTACGGAATTGCAACCCTCGGGCTCACAATTTATAACTTTTAAGCCCCTTTAAAAAACTACAATACGATCCTCTTGCAGTGAGGAAATATTAAACGATCTTTCCCTCCGACTTTCCCTATAAATCATTTATCTGCTTTGATCATCATTTTTTCCATAGATGTAAGTTTTATCTGAAACCTCAGGAGTAGAGTAATCCTTCATCAAATGCGTTAAATCTAATAGCATAAATCACCTGTGATCTTAGAGTGACTACATAGTCACCAACTGAATCATCTCGCCATTGTTGCCCTGAGCTAGCGACTTAAAATAAACATATCCTTGTATATTTAATAATAGATCATGACGCAAATCCTGCAGAAACGTCCACCAGCATTAAACATCCGTGCCGGTCACTTGGCACGTCAATTGATTGAAAAAGACGGTTTACTTGCCCAGCAAGTCGATATTATCCCTGGCGCTGCAGGTGGTCCCAAAGGGATTGGTATTCAAGGCTTGGATCAGGCCATTTTCGGTGATTTTTTGGCTCGGGTACCACAGCATAGAACCCTGATTGGCTCATCTATTGGCAGCTGGCGCTTTGCCAGTATTGCTGCCTGGGGGGCGAAAGAAGGGACTGAGCGTCTTGCAGAGCTTTATACCAACCTGTATTTCCATAAAAAAATGACCCGTCAGGAAGTCGGTAATATCTGCCGCGAGATGCTGGTTAATCTGATTCAAGATAAAGAGCAACAGTTGGTACAACATCCAGATTATCATCTTGCAGTGATTTCGGTGAAGGCCCAACATATCTTTCAAAGTGACCAAGCCTTGCCGTTGCTGGCTTCTGTGGCAGGCATCGTCAGCAGCAATGCCTTGGCACGCAAGCATAACCGTTTATTTATGCAGCGGGTCATCAGCCAACCTGAAACGGGCAAACAGTTTAAGGTACAAGATGATTTTGTCACGCATTATCAGACTTTAACCCAGGACAATGTCACACCCTGGCTAATGGCATCTGCATCCATCCCCGGCGTTATGGCAGCTATTCGGGATATTCCAGATGCGCCCAAAGGCAGCTACCGTGATGGGGGTTTAATTGATTATCACCTTGACCTGCCCTTTGAAAGTCAGGGCATTGTGTTGTATCCGCACTTTAGCGACAGCATCACCCCGGGCTGGTTCGACAAGATGTTGAAAAAGCGTAAAGCCAATCCTGAAAATCAGGCACGCACTTTACTGCTTTCACCGTCACAGGACTATTTGCAATCTTTACCCTTGGGTCGTTTGCCTGATCGTAAAGATTTCACCTTGAAAGGCCTGGATCAGAAACAGCGGATTCAGATGTGGAATCAATCAGTCGCAGAAAGCCAGCGTTTGGGGGATGAGTTTTTGGAGATGGTGGCGAAACAAAATTTTCCGCAATTTATGCAGGATTTATAAAACCATGTTGAGAGAAACCTGTACATGATCAGGTTTCACTTAACGCTGGATCATTGCATGAATCTATTTTCCAAGGCTTGAGATATTATAAAATTTTTTGTAAATAAAGCACCTGAGCCATTTTGAGTCAAAATCCAAAATGATCAGGCGTATATTTTTTTCTCAAAGCAGCGCTAATCACGTACACTATGCAGTGGCGATTTTTATTCGCTGTTTTCCATTTTGAACATATTTTTGGTGAAATTCTCATGAACAACTTGCAATGGCTCGATGAAGTAAAATTTAACGAACAAGGTCTAATTCCTGCCATTGCCCAGCATCATCAAAGCGGCCGTGTGCTCATGGTCGCGTGGATGAACCGTGAAGCCTTAGCCTTAACTGCGGAAAAAAACCAGGCGGTATATTTCTCTCGCTCGCGTCAAAAATTGTGGCATAAAGGTGAAGAATCCGGTCATTTCCAAACCGTGCATGAAATCCGTCTGGACTGTGATGCCGACGTGATTGTGTTGCAAATCGAACAACACGGCGGTATTGCTTGCCATACCGGTCGTGAATCGTGTTTTTATCGTAAATTAACTGCAAATGGCTGGGAAATTGTTGATGCACAATTGAAAGATCCAAAGCAAATTTATGCTGAAAAATCGACCAATCCACACACCCTTGCCATGAATGCTTCGACTGCCCAATCTGAACAAGTGGAAGTTTTAGATTATTTGGGTCAGATGATGGCAGAGCGTAAAAAAGCCGATCCAGATTCCTCTTATGTGGCCAAGCTGTATCACAAGGGTTTAAACAAAATTTTAGAAAAAGTTGGTGAAGAAAGCGTTGAAACCATCATTGCAGCGAAAGACTTTAAAGCCGAAGCGCATGAAGATAATAAAAACGATTTAATTTATGAAGTGGCAGATTTATGGTTCCATACTATTGTGATGTTGGGCTATTTCGATCTTGAACCACAACGGGTACTCAACGAGTTGGCACGTCGCCAAGGCTTGTCCGGCCTGGTTGAAAAAGCCAGTCGTCAACATTAAGCCCATGACTGTGTCTGATTCGAAAAAACCGAGCGCCACTTATGAGCAAGCGATTGCCATAGATAATGCGCGTTTAGGCAAATCCTTTAAAGTGATTGCCTATGCAGGCACAGGTAAAACCACGACTTTACAAATGATCAGTGATGCCATGCCCGAGCGGCGTGGCATGTATCTGGCGTTTAACAAAGCCATTGCTAGCGAGGCGCAAAGTAAATTTCATCGCAACGTCGACTGTCGCACCTTTCACTCGCTGGCTTTTCGTAGTGCGCCGCGTGGCGTGACTGACAAACTGCGGCTGCCACGTTTAAGTCCGAGTTTTATCGCCAAGGAATATCGACTGCAACCGATTACCCTGCGCCGGATGATGGGCGGGCGTTATGAAAAATATGTGATGATGCCATCGCGTCTCGCCAGTCTGGTGGCCAATGCGGTCAGTTATTTCTGCTCGACCAGTTCACAATATCCTGCACCGCGTCATCTGCAAGCGCCCAGCTGGTTACATCCAGACGATATTGAAGAGCTGCAGAAACATTTATATCCGGCCATTGAACGGCGCTGGCTCGAGTCGATTGATCCCAATCATCAAGCCGGTATTGGTCACGATATTTATCTAAAACTTTGGGCACTCTCAGAGCCGAATATCCCTGCCGATTATGTACTGTTTGATGAAGCGCAAGATGCCGATCCATTAATGCTGGGAATTTTGCTGCGTCAAAGAAATACCCAGGTGATTTATGTTGGCGATGCCCATCAACAGATTTATGCCTGGCGTGGTGCGGTCAATGCCATGCAGCAGCTGCCGCTGCCTGAATCGCGCTTGACCACATCATTCCGTTTTGGTGAAGAAATTGCCTTGAATGCCAATGCCATCTTGGGGGCATTAAACGAGACTGTACCTTTACTTGGTAATCCGCATCTTAACTCCAAAGTGGTCAATAAACCGCATACCAAACAACGTGATGCGATTTTATGCCGTACCAATGCCCGGGCCATGGAACTGCTGCTTTCCGGACTGGTGCATGGCGACAAAGTCAGCTTGCAGGCCGATCATGCCAAACTAAACCGTTTTGTCGATGCCGCCAGCATGCTGAAACAGGGTCGCCGTGTGACTGATGTGCCGGAACTGGCCTGGTTTAATTCATGGCATGATGTACATGAATATTGTGAAACCAATGATGGTAGTGACATTAAGCCTTTGGTGAAACTGGTGGATGATCACGGCACCGATCCACTCAAAAGAGCCTTGGCCAAAATCACCCCGATTGAACAAGCTGACTACATTATTTCGACCGCACACAAAGCCAAAGGTCTGGAATGGGAGCGTGTGCATATCGAAGATGACTATCAATTCAAGGTCAATGAAAAAGACCATAAAATTAGTGACGAAGAGTTAAGATTGCTTTACGTGGCCTGCACACGTGCTAAAGTAAGTTTAAATATTCACCACATTTACGATCTGGTACAACAGCTGAAAAAGCAAATGCCGGTATCGCTACGTAAAGCTGTGGGAGAATAATTTTAGCTTTAGCTGCAAGGCAGGTGTTTTATGAAAATCGATTCTATTCAACTCAAACACGCGCTTCATTTTGCCGATCTCAAGCTGAAATTTAACGACAAGCCCGTCACCCTGATTCTAGGCGATCAAAGCTCCGGCAAAACCGGCATTTTAAAATTTACCTATCAGGCACTGACTTGGTTTGCGGCACGCTATAAAGACTTGCGTGCGACCGGTGTGGTGATGCTGGATCAGGACATCATGTTTACCCGCCTGCAATCCAAAATTGATATTCGGGTTCATATTCCGCCCGATATTGGTACTTTAAATGCCTCTAACGAAGCTGGAGACAAGACACTCACGGTTTGTGACTGGCAAATTTATAAAACCTTAAATAGTCATGGCATTGGCACCAGCAAGGCCGAAACCCAACAATTAGACAATCTGGTGGAGCTCTATCATAACGCGCTCAAACACGATCAGCTGCAAGGCTTGCCCTTAATTGCCTATTATCCGGCAGAACGCTTTGTGAATGAAATGAACATTCAGAGCAAGAATAATCCGGTGGTTTTCCAGACTTCACATGCCTATGAAATTTCCACCATTCCCTATACCACCTTTAGCCGGTTCTTTGAATGGTTTCGTGAAATTAGCGATATTGAAAATGCCCAGATTGCACAGCTGTTTCAGCAGCTGGTGTCGCATCCTGCCATTCAGAAGAATAAAGAAAATGATTTTTTGCAACATCTGGTGAATGCACAAAAACAAATGAACGCGCCTAGTCTGGACGCTTTAAAACAGGCCTTAAGCACCGTTCTTCCCGATTTTGAAGATATTTATTTGCAGTATCAGCCCAAATTGCAGCTGATGGTGAGTTATGCAGAAAAAACCATGCTCTATCAGCAGCTTTCCAACAGTGTCAAAAACTGGATCGCCTTGGTGGGAGATATCGTACGGCGGTTGTGCCTGCTCAATCCCAACAGTTTATATCCCTGCCTGGAAGGTGATGGCATTTTGCTGATTGATGCCATTGATCACCAGCTGGATCAAAATACTTCTCAAGTGATTTTACAGCGCCTGCATCAGGCTTTTCCGCGTCTACAAATTATTGCCACTGGCAATCGTACCGAATTGCTGGAACATGCCACTGAATATCAATGCTTAAAACTGGAAAATAAACTGCTGTTTGATATGCAACTACAGCCTTTGCAGGAAAAGTTTGACACCATTTATGAGAACCTGGTGTTTAATGAAGAAGTGATTGAAACCGACACTTTAACTGAACCTGAACTGGAAAGCATCACGCCACAAAGCCTGTTAGAACAGATTCAACAGCATTTAAATGGTGAACAGCAAACCGAATTGCTGCGTTTAATTCAACAACAGGATGATACATCTTCTCCCCATCCTTTGCCTTGACTGAAAAGATTGAATTTAATTCAAAAAAGTTTCTATCTTAAAAATACTCCATTCTGGGGCGTGATCTGGCTAAACACGCTGCGCCCCTTTTGCATGGACAGGCGTATAATAAACAGGGTTTGTTGACACTTCGTCTATGTTTGCGACAGATACGTCTCATGCTCAATTTTAGCCTGCAGTACAAGCCATTTATGAAATGTCGACCAACCCTGGTGTGTGCGCAAAAATAATTGATGTTGTTTTACTCATGTCAAAAGATCATGTATATTTAAAGTTTAATAGTAAAATCCGATTTTACTATGACTTTTTACAGGTTGCGCAACACAGCTTGTTTTTCATTTTTTAACTCAAACCGGCTTTCAAGATTGAAAAGTTTGGATAGCTCTTTGCAGTCCTGTAATCATTGAAAGATAAGATTCACGCTTAGGTGTTTATCGCCTAACTCACGACTTTGGATATGAGTGTGCTACCGATTATTATCTTGTTACCGTTAATACTAGGCACAACCCTTGTCTCGTGGCTGAAATTTTCACGCGGGGTGACGGCCTTAGCCGCTATAGGGGTCAGCCTGAGTAGTCTGACCCTGTTACTGATGCAAGCTAAAGATGTGTTTAATGGTGGAACAGTCACACAAACTTGGGCCTGGTTACCCCAGTTAGGTATTGATTTAAGCTTTCGTCTGGATGCCTTAGGCCTGTTATTTTGCTTGCTGATTAGTGGTATCGGAACGCTGATTTATATTTATGCCTATTATTATTTAAATCCCAGAAACTCCCTGAGCAAACTGTATCTTTTGCTAATGCTGTTCATGGCCTCCATGCTCGGCATATCACTTTCTAATAATTTAATTTTACTGCTTATTTTTTGGGAACTCACCAGTATTTCCTCCTTCCTGCTGGTGGGTTACTGGAATAATTATGAAGCGGCACAACGTGGTTCACGTATGGCGCTCACCATTACCGGCATGGGTGGTTTGGCTATGCTGGGCGGTTTCATTCTGTTAGGTCAAATGACCGGAACCTATCAGATTGACCAGATCCTTACGATGAAGGATCAAATTCAGCATCATTCATTATTTGTTCCAACTTTATTGCTGATTTTAACCGGCGCCTTTACCAAAAGTGCCCAGTTTCCGTTCCATTTCTGGCTACCGAATGCCATGGCTGCACCGACCCCGGTTTCTGCCTATTTACACTCTGCCACCATGGTCAAAGCCGGAATTTTCCTGCTGGCCCGTTTTACCCCGATTTTTGTCGGTGCCGCGCTGTATCACAATATTGTGACTTTCGTGGGCTTGTTCACCTTATGTATGGCTGCCTTCTTTGCCATTTTCAAGGAAGACTTAAAAGGCTTACTGGCCTATTCCACCATCAGTCATTTAGGCCTGATTGTGTGCTTACTGGGGATTGGCTCACCCCTAGCGATTGCTGCTGCCATTTTCCATATTATTAACCATGCCACCTTTAAAGCTGCCTTGTTCATGATTGCCGGGATCATTGACCATGAAACCGGAACCCGTGATTTGCGTAAACTCAGCGGTATCTGGCAATTGCTGCCCTTTACTGCAACCCTGACCATGATCACGGCTGCCTCTATGGCCGGTGTGCCCTTGACCAATGGCTTCCTGTCCAAGGAAATGTTCTTTACTGAACTTTTGGCCAATCTGTCCGGCCCAGTACTGATTTTTTCTGCCATTGCCGCAACGCTGGCGGGAATTTTCGCAGTAACGTATTCAGTACGTTTGGTACATGGCGTATTTTTTGATGGGCCTGTAGGCTCGCAGGTACCCAACCACAAAGTGCATGAACCCCCTTTGGGCATGCGCTTACCTGCAATACTGCTGGCGGTTTTATGTATTTTGGTCGGCCTTGCACCTGCCCTGCTGGTGGAAAATATTGTTAATTCAACTGCACGTGCCAGCACTCAAATACCTGACTTTGCCGGTACCCATCTAGCCATCTGGCATGGTTTTAACCTGCCTTTGCTGATGAGTGCAATTGCGTTATTTGGCGGGATCATTTTCTATTTTGCTTTGGCCAAAAATGGAAAAATTCGTGACATTGACCTTGATCCACTGCTCGGAAAATTTCAGGGCAAGGTGCTGTTTGATTTATTTCTCAAGCACCTGTTACTCAGTTCACGCAAGTTCAAACGTCAAACTGAAAATGGCTCACTGCAAAGCTATCTGATGTGGATTGTGCTGTTCAGTGCCGCTTTGCTGACCATGCCTTTTATCCATCAAGGCCTGACCACAGGCACACGTGAACTTACCCATGCACCGGCTATTGCCATTGTACTGTGGCTGCTCTTGTTCTCGGCCTGCTGGATGATGCTGTGGTTCCATCATGAACGGATTAAGGCGGTACTGATTAGCGGTGCAGTTGGTCTTGTGGTCACCCTGGTTTTTGTGACCCTTTCTGCCCCTGATCTGGCCTTAACCCAAATCACGGTCGATGTGGTTACTACAGTATTGCTACTGATGAGCCTCTCCTTGCTGCCACAGCTTACCCCTTATGAATCCAGCGTTTCGCAGCGCTGGCGCGATGCCCTGATTGCGATTGGTGGCGGTCTGGGCATCGGCTGGATTAGCTGGCTGATCTTGACCCGTGACCACAACTCGATTTCATGGTTCTTTATGCAACAGTCGCTTCCACTCGGTGGTGGCTCCAATGTGGTCAACGTAATTCTGGTCGACTTCCGTGGTTTCGATACCTTCGGCGAAATTACCGTACTCGGCATTGCTGCCATAGGGGCACTCTGTCTCATGGATGGCATGCGTGCACACGGTACCAGCATTACCCAAGGACTGACTTACCGCTTTAACCCTTCGCCGTTGATGTTCCGTATTACCGCATCCTGGGTATTGCCTTTGGCATTGGTGGTGAGCCTGTATATCTTCCTGCGGGGCCATAACCTGCCAGGCGGTGGATTTATTGCCGGTTTAATTACCTCTTTGGCTTTGGTAATCCAGTACATTGCCTTAGGCCAAGACCAGGCTGAACAGATGCTAAGAGCCAAATCAGGCCGCTTATATGAAATCTGGATTGGTTCAGGACTCACTATTGCAGGACTGACCGGGCTGGGTGCCTGGTTCTGGGGACGTCCATTCCTGACCAGTGCCCATATCCATATTGCTCCGCCCCTGTTGGGTGATATTCACTTAGCATCTGCTGCATTATTTGATGTCGGTGTGTATGTCACCGTGGTCGGTGCCACCATGTTGATGATTTCAGTCTTGGGTGACTCGCGCCACTCCAGCATGTCTGGTCCAGTATTGAAAGGGGAATAAAATGATCAGTCTCGAATTTTTACTTGCCTCTGCCATTGGCTTACTCACTGCAACAGGCATTTACCTAATCTTGCGTGCCCGTACTTTTCCTGTGGTTTTAGGATTGGCGATGATTGGCTATGCGGTCAATTTATTCCTGTTTGCCATGGGACGGATTCAGGTCAATGCACCGGCTGTCCTGACTGAAACCAGCAAGGCTACCGATCCTCTACCTCAAGCGCTGGTGTTGACCGCCATTGTGATTGGCTTTGCTACCACCGCCTTTATTGTACAACTGGCGTTACGCAGCCGTTATGAAACCGGAACCGATCACGTCGACTCGAAAGAAGAAATCCCCCTGATTGACCCGCGTGAGGATGAGCCTTAATGAATGCGATCCTCCAGTTCTGGACTGAACACACCCCGATCTTTAGCATTTTAATTCCGGCATTTACCGGCTTTTTGCTGGTTCTTTTAGGCAATCCCGGGCCAGGTTCGTTATCACGTGACTGGCGACAGCCTTGGCGTCGCGGCATCAGTTATGTCTCGTCAATACTGGGATTAAGCACTGCCATAGTGTATTTAATATTCGCTAGTAGCGGGCAAATCAGTACTTACAACCTCAGTGAATGGTCTGCACCGTTTGGAATTGTGCTGGTTCTGGATCAGCTTTCTGCCCTCATGCTGGTGCTGACCTATGCCCTGGCGACACCGATCTTATGGTTTGCCAGTCACGCATGGGATGCAAAAGGGCGTTATTTCCATGCCATGTTCCATTTTTTACTCATGGGCTTATGTGGCGCATTTCTGACCGGCGATTTATTTAACTTATTTGTATTTTTTGAAATCCTGTTGATGGCCTCTTATGTCCTGCTGCTCCATGGACAAGGCAAGGCACGTTTTCAGCTCGGCATTCATTACGTCACCATCAACCTGCTGGCCTCTGCACTGTTCCTGATTGGTCTGGGCATGATCTACGGCAGTGTCGGCAGTTTAAATATGGCCGATGTCGCGCGTTTAATCCCGCTGTTAGAACCGGATCAGCATACCCTGGCGGTTGCAGGTGGCTTGCTGCTCTTTGTGGTCTTTGGCATCAAGGCTGCCATGTTGCCGGTCGGCTTCTGGCTGCCAAAAACCTATGCCGTTGCCACCACTCCCGTGGCTGCCATTTTCACCATTATGACCAAAGTGGGCATTTATGCCATTCTTCGGGTAAATGGCACGATCTTTGATGACCAATTAAGTCAGGGCATTCTGGCAAACTGGTTACTTCCAATCGGCCTAGCCACCTCAGTCTATGGCGTGATTGGCGCCATTGGAGCCGAGCGTTTACGCCGTTTTGTCGGTTTTATGATTTTATCCTCCATCGGTACCCTGCTGATTGCCATTTCACTGTTTAATACTTTGGCTTGGGCTGCAGGACTGTACTATCTGGTTCATAGCACCATTATTGGCGCTGCGTTTTATCTGCTCTCGGGCTGGATTACTTCACAACGCGGTGAATTCAAAGATCATTTCAATATTGCTCCGAAAATAAAACAGCAAAAAGCGGTGTCATTGACCTTCTTTTTGATTGCTTTAATGATGGCTGGCTTACCGCCTTTTAGTGGATTTTTAGGCAAGGTTTTTATCTTGCAGGCGACTTCGCATTCCCCTTATCAGGGCGTTATTATTGCGATGGTGTTATTGGTGAGTTTGCTCAGTATTATTGCCTTTACCCGGGTTGGCTTCATTCTGTTCTGGCGTGCCAGCAAACCTGAAGATCATCCGGAAACTGAAGAGTTTAAAGCTTATCAGGCCCTACCCGATCGAGCTCCTGCACGCAATGACAAAACCATTTATCTGTTGTTATCAGGCTTGGTGCTGTATATGGTTGGCGCAAATCCGATTCAGCAATATATGTTCAAAACAGCTGAACAAATCCAGAACAATGGCTTATATGAACAGGTTATTTTGCATAAAGATAATCTGCATCAAGTGATTAGTGTGCAGCCTTATAATTCTGAAAATTTACCCGAAACCAAATATGGCGGTGAAACAGTTGATCCAAATGCCCATCTGATTCCTTATATCATCTCTGAAGATACGCTCGAAGGTGAGCATATTTCAGAATATAAGCAGCGTCAGATCAGGCAGCAGCAACAGCTCTCCACCTATCCGGATGATGTCAAACTCAAGCCTATGGAGCCTTAAGCATGCAAAAAACATCGTTTTGGGAAAACTGGCTGCCTCATCCCTTTGTTTCCGTGATTGTGGCATTAAGCTGGGTCATGCTGTCACATAGCCTTGATCCGGCAACCTTGCTCATGGCTTTATTACTAGGCATTGCCATTCCACGTTTAGTCAAACCTTTTATTGGCCATACTCCTAATATTCACTGGATTTTGGCTGTAAAATTATTCTTTGTGGTGTTATGGGACATTATTGTCTGTAATATTAAAGTGGCCAAATTGGTCCTTGGTCCAACCCATAAACTGCATCCCAAATGGTTTCGTGTGCCTTTGGAAACTCAGCATGAACAGGTCAATGTTTTACTTGCCCTGATTATTACCACCACTCCGGGTACAGTGACAGCAGGGATTGATCATGATCGTGGCGATATTCTGGTTCATGCCTTGAGCACCGATAATGCCGAAATTGATATTATCGAAATTAAAACCCGTTATGAAAAAGCACTGATTGAAATCTTTGATGTGGAATTAGGAGAAGATTCATGAGTATTTTGCCTTATGCACTCGGGCTGTGTATGGTCGCAATCACTGTTTCCATGTTTCTTTGCCTGGTTCGTATGGTAATGGGGCCATCCATCGTAGATCGGCTTTTAGCATTGGATACCCTATTTCTAAATGCAACCTGTCTGGTGGTCATTCTGGGCATCTATTGGGCCAGTACCTCCTTATTTGAAGGCGCGCTTCTGGTGGCCATGCTGGGATTCGTTTCTACCGCAGCCTTGGCACGTTACTTTACCACTGGCCATGTGATCGACTAGGAGCTACAGCAATGCAACTTTTCATGGAAATCCTGGTCTCGATTTTTTTATTGATTGGCTCCTTCTTTATGCTGGTAGGCGGCATTGGTATGGTGCGCCTGCCCGATTTATTCATGCGCCTGCATGCACCGACCAAATCCAGCACCTTGGGACTCGGCAGCTTCTTAATTGCCGCCATGATTTTTTCAGCCTTTCAGGGACGTTTTGGTTTTGCCGAACTGTTGCTGACTTTACTGGCGTTCATTACTGCGCCCGTGTCTGCAAACCTGATGGCACAGGCAGCACTACATTTACGTTTACGTTCAACCAGTGGTGAAGTCCCGGAAGCGCTGGATCGTCCCTTACCCTGGCAACGTACCCGACGCCGTAATCCAAAAGCAGAAAAAGACTCACATGATGATCTGGCCTGAAATCGGCTCATTTTGAGTAGAATAAATTGCCATAAAAAAAGCCACCCGAAGGTGGCTTTTCTTTTTTAACAATTATTCATCATCTTTTTTTGCATCATCAGCTGCAGGTAAATCCTTCACTGCTTCTGCAATCAGACCAAACATATAGTTACCATATGCGTTGGTTTTGTCGTAATGGAAACGCAAGCGAGGCGTTATACGTGTCTTGATACGACGACTGAGTTCGTGACGCAAGAAACCGGAAGCCTTATTTAAAACTTCCAAGGTATCTTTGTTTGCTGCTTCACTTTGCTCATCGCCCAGCTCACGACCCATCACGGTCACATAAACTTCGGCATATCCTAAATCTGGGCTAACTTTCACCGCAGAGATGGTCACCAGACCACCTAAGCGTGGATCTTTCAGCTCTTGGCGAATCAGTTCAGACAATTCACGCTGAACTGAATCTCCCATACGCTTCAGACGTTGACTACCCGCCATTAAAGACTCCGTTTAATCAATTGAACATCATACACTTCGATCTTATCGAGTGCTTTGATGTCTTTATAGCCTTTCACCGCAAGACCACATTCCATACCGGCACGAACTTCTTCAACCACTTCTTTATAGCGACGAAGAGATTCAAGCTCACCTTGGAACACAACCACGTCATCACGTAATACGCGAATCGGTTTGTTACGATGCAATACGCCTTCAAGTACCATACAGCCCGCAGCCGCACCGAATTTACTTGAGTGGAACACTTCACGTACTTGCGCAACACCAAGAATCGTTTCACGATGCTCAGGAGCAAGTTTACCGCTCATTGCCGCTTTCACGTCATCAATCAATTCATAGATGATGCTGTAATAACGAATGTCGATACCATCTGCATCTGCTTTTTGACGTGCAGTATTATCAGCACGTACGTTAAAGCCAAGAAGAACAGCTTCAGAAGATTCAGCAAGGGTAACGTCAGACTCGGTAATTGCACCTACACCTGAACCGATCACACGAACACGAACTTCATCAGTGGCCAATGCTTGCAATGCTACCGTCAATGCTTCCAATGTACCGCGTACATCAGTTTTAAGCACAACGTTCACATAAGGAACATCTTTTTTGCCCATAGATGCCATGATGTTTTCAAGACGCATTGCACTTTGACGCTCAAGACGTTTTTCACGTTCACGGGACATACGTGCATCAGCGACTTCACGTGCTTTCTTCTCATCGTTAACAACAAGAACTTCGTCACCCGCCATTGGCGCTTCAGGAAGACCCAAGATTTCTACTGGAATCGAAGGACCTGCCGATTTAATACGTTTACCGTTTTCATCTACCATCGCACGAACGCGACCATAAGATGCACCAGCAAGCACTAAATCACCCACATTCAATGTACCGTTTTGTACCAGAATAGAAGCAACCGCACCACGATCTTTATCTACACGTGCTTCAATTACAACACCTTGTGCAGCACCTTCTTCAGATGCTTTCAATTCAAGCAATTCAGACTGAATTGAAATCAGGTCAAGTAATTCATCGATACCTTGACCAGAATGTGCAGAAACCATTGCTACAGGTACGTCACCGCCCCATTGTTCAGGCACGATTTCTTTGGTGGTCAATTCGTTCAATACGCGATCTGGATCGGCAGATTCTTTATCCATCTTGTTGATTGCAACAATGATTGGTGTACCTGCAGCACGTGCATGATCAATTGCTTCTGCGGTTTGTGGCATTACACCATCATCAGCCGCAACAACCAGAACCACGATATCAGTCGCTTTCGCACCACGTGAACGCATTGAAGTAAACGCTGCGTGTCCCGGTGTGTCTAAGAAAGTGATAATGCCTTTATCGGTTTTAACGTGATATGCACCGATATGCTGGGTGATACCGCCCGCTTCGCCCGCAGCCACTTTGGTACGACGAATACGGTCAAGAAGCGATGTCTTACCATGGTCAACGTGACCCATGATCGTTACAACTGGCGCACGAGTGGTTTGAACGCCACGCGCTTCTTCAGCTGCTTCAAATAAGTTATCTTCAGCTTGAGTATCCGATACTAGAACTGGGTTATGACCCATTTCTTCAACCACAAGTGCCGCAATTTCTTGCTCAATCGCCTGGTTCTGAGTAACAAGCTCACCCATTTTCATGAGTGATTTGATAACTTCGCGAACTTTAATCGCCATTTTCGCAGCTAAGTCAGCAACAACAATGGTTTCACCAATTTCAACATCATAAACTTGTTTTTTAACAGGTTTTTCAAAGCCATGCTTGTTGCCTTGGCTGGTTTTCAAACCACGTTTATGCTGGTTATGGCTGAAAGATTGCTCTTCCTGACCACGACGTCCGCCTTTTTTCGGTGCACGTGTACTTGTAGTATTACCACCACGTTTAATTTCACGGTCTTCTTTTGCAAATGAATCTTCATAAGCCTGACCAACAAGGCCAGCCGCCAATGGAGAATCATCGACAACACGAATCGTTGCGGTAGTATCTTCAGAGGTATACTTAGAAGCCATTTGACGCATTTGTTCAAGCGTACGTTGTTGCGCTTCTTCAGCCGATTTACGACGTGCTGCTTCTTCAACTGCTTTTAATTGGGCAGCTTGCGCTTCACGTGCTTTTTTCTGTTCAGCCGTCTCAACCTGTTTAACCGTTTGTTTTACAATTGGTTTGTTGTTTGACTTACGCTTCACAACAACAGCAGCTTTTGGTACTTCTTGCTTAGCCGTTTCTTGCTTAGCAGCAGCGCGCATTGCTTCTAAAGCTTGTTTAGCCTTAGATGCGCCTGGTTGAGGTGCTTCAGTTTTTTGTTCAGGATTAGCAGCAGATGCAGTTGCATCCTTGTCTGCCTGTGCTTTAGCAAGTGCTTCAGCTTTGATTTGTTCAGGATCAGGCTTAACAAACGTGTGTTTTTTACGCACTTCAACGTTAATTGTCTTTGCCTTACCTGATGTACTAGCCACTTTAGCAGTACTGGTTGTTTTACGTTTCAACGTGATTTTTCCTGCATGCCCATCGTCTTGACCATGAACTTTCTTCAAATGGTTAACGAGGGTATTTTGTTGTTCAGTGGAAATAATATCTTCAGCTTTACGTTGCGGTAAACCTGCGTCACGAACCTGCTCTAGGAGCTTCTCAACGGGGCGATCCACGCTGAGAGCCAACTCTTTAATCGACTTGTCCGTCATATATTTCCTCCTAGTTAAACCATGATTCGCGCGCTTTCATAATAAGTTGACCCGCTTTTTCCGCACCTAAACCTTCAATATCTTCAATATCGTCAGTGGCTTGGTCAGCTAAATCATCTACAGTCACCACACCGCGGGCCGCAAGGGCATATGCGATTTCCTGTGTCATCCCTTGCATTGCAACAAGTTCTGCACTTGGATCTTGAATGTTTTCTTGTTGTTTTAACGCGTCTGCCAATGTAATTTCTTTCGCACGGCTTTGCAATAATTCAACAGTTTCAGCATCCAACTCAATTTCATCAAATGTTTCAGCTGGAACATAAGCAATTTCTTCTAGCGAAGTAAAGCCCATCTCAACCAAAGCCATTGCCAAGTCTTCTTCAATATCCAGACGGGTAACAAACATGTCGAGATATTGTTGAGCTTCATTTTGTTGACGTGCGTAGAATTCATCTTCGAGCATCATATCCAGTTTGTAGCCGGTCAATTCAGAGGCTAAACGGACATTTTGACCTTGTGAACCAATGGCACGTGCCAACTGATCGCTTGCTGCAAAAATGATGTCTGCGCTGTGAACATCTTCATCAATCACAATACTCGATACATCTGCAGGCTCTAAAGCACTTGCAATGTACTGTGCCGGATCGTCAGACCATACAACGACATCAATACGTTCGCCATTGAGCTCTGATTGTACTGCCTGGATACGTGTACCACGCATACCAATACACGCACCCACAGGATCAATACGGTGATCGTTGGTTTTCACAGCAATTTTAGCACGAACGCCCGGTTGACGTGCAGCTGCTTTAATTTCGATAATTTCTTCAGAAATTTCAGGAATTTCTTTCTTCATCAACGCAATCAGCATTTCAGGACGTGCACGCGACAATAATAATTGTGCACCACGGCCTTCACGATTCACGCTATATAAAATCGCGTTTACACGTTGTTTAGGACGAAGAATTTCTTTAGGAATCATTTCTTCACGAGCAAGATAAGCTTCCGCATTGTCACCCAAGTCAATAATAAAGCCATCTTTGGTTTGCTTTTTCACTTCACCATAGATGAGTTCACCAACTTTAGACTCATAGGCATCAGCAACTAAAGCACGTTCAGCTTCACGAATTTTTTGTACAATTACCTGTTTGGCAATTTGTGCAGCAATTCGACCGAAATCAATCGATTCCACTTCGAGTTCACGAATGTCACCAATTGACCATTGAGCAGGATCAACATCCGAAATGGCATCCTGACATGCAGGCATCTCGTGATCTTCATCAGCTACTACTTCCCATTGACGGAAAGTACGGTAATCACCTGTTTTACGATCGATTTCCACACGCAAACGTGCTTCTTCCGAGTGTGTACCTTCATAAAATTTCTTTTTAGTCGCAGCTACAAGCGCTTGTTCTAGCGCTTCAAAGATCGCTTCACGAGGTACACCTTTTTCGTTACTAACCGTTTCTACTACGGTAAGAATTTCACGTGCCATAAGTCACCTATTCGTTCAGATTCTTATTTATTAGATAAATTAATCTTGGTAAATCAAATTTGCTTTGTCGATATTATGACTATCAATTTCAAGGACTTGTTGTTTTTCAACTTCCACTTGAATGAGTTCATTTTCAAGATCAACAGCAATCAGTTTTGCTTGAAATTTACGACGGTTATCGACAGCACTAATCAGACGTAACGCAATTTGATGTCCAATATAGGCTGGCATTTGTTCGAGTTGAAAAAATGGACGATCCCAACCTGGCGAAGACACTTCAAGTGAATATTCACCAGAAATTGGATCATGCACATCAAGCATGGCACCGACTTGCTGTGTTACGCGCACACAGTCTTGTACGCCTATGCCACGGCCCTGCTCTAGCTCGCCTTCTTCATTCAAAACAGGCTGGGCATCGGTTTCATTTGCTTTATCAATATAGATACGCAATAAAGAACGCTTTCCTTGAGGAAGAAATTCGATTCCCCAAAGATCTACATTGCATGCTTGCACTGCAGGAGCGATTAGGTCTTGGAGTGCTTGAGTTTTATTTGATAGCTTCATTTACTCTCGTCAATATGGTGCGATTTAATGGTCGCGGTGACCGGTTCAGACTAACTCAACTATATTAGTAGTGAAACATGACGATTTGACCAATAAATGTCGGACACTACACGATAGCCAATAAAAAAGGGCGTAATCGCCCCTATTTACACAGAAAAACCAAAGTCCACTGTGCAAAAAGGCCCACCTTTTGTGAGCCTTTTAGAAACTTGGTAGCGGGAGCTGGATTTGAACCAACGACCTTCGGGTTATGAGCCCGACGAGCTACCAGACTGCTCCATCCCGCATCAACGTGCAAAAATTATATACAATCTACCGAACATTTTCAATTAAAAACTATTCAATGATTGCTTGATTAAGTTGCACCTTAATCAAAAGTGGTAGCGGGAGCTGGATTTGAACCAACGACCTTCGCCACTCTATGAAGAGCTGAGCCCGAAGAGCAAACAACTTTTCAATCAACAGCGTTCCTACACACTTAAAAACTTGGTAGCGGGAGCTGGATTTGAACCAACGACCTTCGGGTTATGAGCCCGACGAGCTACCAGACTGCTCCATCCCGCAACAACATTACAAAAATTAATCTCACCTTAAATATTCAAGGTGCCTATTTCAGTTTGCATCTAAAATAAGATTGATTGGTAGCGGGAGCTGGATTTGAACCAACGACCTTCGGGTTATGAGCCCGACGAGCTACCAGACTGCTCCATCCCGCATCAACAGATTTGCTGCACACACCAACTTATGTTCTGGATTACAAGTTGGTGCGGAAGGGGGGACTTGAACCCCCACGCCCGAAAGCACTACCACCTCAAGGTAGCGTGTCTACCAATTCCACCACCACCGCAGCTGTGTCGCATTCTAGTCGGATCAAACCCAAAAAGAAAGAACTAAATAGGTTTATTCACCAGTTTTTGGTGCAACTGGCGAAGTTTCAGGCGATTGAGTTTGTGCAGGAACTGTGGTTTGTACCGATTTCAAGCTGTAGGCATCGGTGGTTTGTTTCTTGGCAAACACCGCTAAACTTAAGCTCGTTACAAAAAATAAAGCAGTTAAAATTGCCGTTACACGGGTTAAAAAATTACCTGAACCCGAAGCACCAAATACAGTTGCTGCACCGCCACCACCAAATGATGCACCCGCATCGGCACCCTTACCATGTTGTACCAGAATCAATACAATCATTAAAAGGGCTAAGATAATATGTACTACCAGCACAAATGCATGCATGCTGAACTCCTAATTATTTTGTATTTGCAAAAGCCTGAGCAATTTTATAGAAAGACTCTGCATTTAAAGATGCACCACCAACCAGCGCACCATTAATATCTGGACAGGCAGCCAACTCTACTGCATTTTCTGGCTTAACACTACCACCATATAAAATCGCCATACTTACACCTAAAGGTGTAATTTGAGTCAAACCTGCACGAATTTTGGCATGCATCGCCTGTGCGTCTTCAGGTGAAGCTGTTTTGCCGGTACCAATCGCCCAAATGGGTTCATAAGCCACCACAATATTTTTCCACTGTTCAGCCTGAACAACTGCGGCAATATCACAGATTTGTTGCAATACCACCTGCTCTGCCTGACCATTTTCACGCTGTTCCAGGCTTTCACCTACGCAATAAATAATGGTTAATCCCGCATTTAAAGCATTTTTAACTTTTTCATTCAGGATCTGGGCAGTTTCAGCAAAAATTTCCCGACGTTCTGAATGACCGATCAGTACAAAGTCAATTTGATGATCTTTCAGCAACTCAGCACTCACCTCACCGGTATATGCCCCTGTTCCAGAAATACGGGAAACATCTTGGGCAACGCTATAAATGGGCCGGACTGAATCTGCTAATTCACTCTTCACTCCAGCTAAAGCAAGCATCGTCGGTGCCACACCTAAATAACAATCTTGTTCTTTAATTTCATTATTTTGCAATAATTTTTTAAAATCATTTACCCATACTTTGGCATCTGCTTGCATTGGGTTCATTTTCCAATTGCCGACAACCCAAGGAGTAATAGCCGAACCCGACATACAGTAACCTATTAAAAACAATTCATTAAACCGCGCACATTCTACACGGAATTCAGCATTTTTTAGATAATTTTCACCAGCCTTTTTTATAAGTTTGTTGTTTTTCAAAATTGCTACAAAAAAAACTTAGTCTTGTAATTACGACTGGTTCAAAGTTTTATCTGATATTAAGTAGATGACAACACTTTCAGATATGGTATTTTTATATAACAAAAGTATAATTTAATGATACCAATTATAAACAGATTGATTAAGCAGGCATATTAAAGCATGGCAGCATTACAAGGTTCACCAAGATTTACAGGTTTTATTCGGCGTTTAGTCGAAGATGGCTTAGTTTCTGCTGAAAATATGCAGAGTGCAATATTGAATGCAAAAAAAGCCAATCAAGATATTGTCCCTTTTTTAATTGATCAGTTGAAAATTTCCTCCCTGGATATTGCAGAAAAAATTTCTCAAGAATTTGGAGAACCTCTTTTTGATTTGAGTGCCTATGATTCGGCTCAAATTATCCGCGAAGGGCTGGATGAAAAACTCATTAGCAAACATTGCGTCTTGCCCATTTTCAAACGAGGGAATTTACTCTACGTCGCAACCAGTAATCCCACCAATATAGATGCCATGGATGCAATCCGCTTCAGTAGTAAAATGAATATTGAAGCGGTTATTGTAGAATATCCAAAATTACACAAACTGATCGAACAAAACTTCGCCCAAGCGGATAGCTTCGAATTCTCTGATGAAGATATCGATCTGGATCTGGAACAAGAAGATGTAAATAAAGCTAGCGATGAAGATGATGGCCCTCAAGGGGATGAAGCTCCCATCGTTAAATATATTAATAAACTGTTAATTGATGCGATTCGTATGGGCGCTTCAGATTTGCATTTTGAACCTTATGAAAAATCTTATCGTGTCCGTTACCGTATTGACGGTGTATTACGTCAAATTGCCAATCCACCTTTGCAACTGGCTACACGTTTGGCATCGCGTTTAAAAGTCATGTCTCAAATGGATATTTCTGAAAAGCGCTTACCTCAGGATGGACGGATTAAACTTAAGCTTTCAAAAAGCAAAGCCATCGACTTTCGTGTCAACTCTTTACCAACCCTGTTTGGTGAAAAACTGGTGCTGCGTATTCTGGATCCCTCCAGTGCCATGCTCGGTATTGATGCATTGGGTTATGAGCCAGAGCAGAAAGAGCTGTTTATGCAGGCCTTAGACAAACCTCAGGGTATGCTGCTGATTACAGGTCCAACAGGTTCAGGTAAAACCGTATCACTCTATACTGGCTTAAATATTCTGAATCGTGAAGACACCAATATTTCAACTGCCGAAGATCCAGTGGAAATTAACCTGGAAGGAATTAATCAGGTCAACGTCAATGCCAAAGTGGGCTTAACATTCTCTGCAGCGTTGAAATCATTTCTACGTCAAGATCCAGATATTGTCATGGTGGGTGAGATTCGAGATCTGGAAACTGCCGAAATTGCCGTAAAAGCCGCGCAGACGGGTCATATGGTCATGTCTACACTGCATACCAACAGTGCACCAGAGACCTTGACGCGTTTACGCAACATGGGCGTTCCATCCTTTAATATTGCGACCTCTGTCAACTTGGTGATTGCACAACGTTTAGCACGTCGTTTATGCTCACAATGTAAAGTGCCTGCAGATATTCCAGAACCCAGCTTATTAGAAATGGGTTTTACTGAGGAAGATCTTAAACATCCAGAATTTCAAGTATATCAGCCTGTAGGCTGTTCCGAGTGTCGTGAAGGTTATAAAGGTCGTGTCGGTATTTATGAAGTCATGAAAGTGACACCTGAAATTTCGAAAATTATTATGGAAGATGGTAATGCACTGGAAATTGCAGCAGCATCTGAAAAATCGGGGTTTAATAATTTAAGACGTTCAGGATTAGTTAAGGTTATGCAGGGGGTGACTTCGCTTCAGGAAGTCAATCGTGTAACCAGTGAATAAATGAAATTTAAAATAAGGATAAACGCATGGCTGTCAAAAAAGCACAGATGATGCCCACCTTCAGTTATGAAGGCATTGATCGTAAAGGGGAAAAACTTAAAGGGGAGTTACCTGCACGTAATATGGCACTTGCTAAAGTGACCTTACGTAAGCAAGGCATTACCATTAAACACATTCGGGAAAAACGTAAAAATATTCTCGAAGGGCTGATGAAAAAGAAAGTAACCACGCTGGATATTACTATTTTTACCCGCCAGCTCGCGACCATGATGAAAGCAGGTGTTCCCCTGGTCCAAAGCTTTGAAATTGTTGCAGAAGGCCTTGAAAATCCTTCCATGCGTGAAGTGGTATTAGGGATTAAAGGCGAAGTAGAGGGCGGGAATACTTTTGCCGGTGCCCTTAAAAAATACCCTCAATATTTTGATAATTTGTTCTGCTCCCTAGTGGAATCCGGTGAACAGTCTGGTGCTTTGGAGACCATGCTTGATCGCGTCGCAATTTATAAAGAGAAAAGCGAACTCTTAAAACAGAAAATCAAAAAAGCCATGAAATATCCAGCCACTGTTATTTGTGTTGCCGTAATTGTGACCATTATTTTGATGGTTAAAGTCGTGCCCGTATTCAAAGATGTCTTTAGCTCATTTGGAGCAGATTTACCGGCCTTTACCAAAATGGTCGTCAGCATGTCTGAATGGATGCAGAAGTATTGGTTTATTTTAATTTTAGCTGTGGGTGTTGCGATAACTGCATTTTTAGAAGCAAAAAAACGTAGTAAAAAGTTTCGTGATTTTCTCGATAAAGCCGCACTCAAAGCCCCTATTTTTGGTGACCTCGTTTATAAAGCCATTATTGCACGTTACAGTCGAACTTTGGCAACCACCTTTGCTGCCGGTGTGCCCTTGATTGATGCACTGGAATCCACTGCGGGCGCAACCAATAATGTGGTTTATGAAACTGCGGTCATGAAAATCCGTGACGATGTAGCTACAGGACAACAATTACAATTTGCCATGCGTGTGACCAATAAATTCCCTGCAATGGCAGTACAGATGGTCGCGATTGGAGAAGAATCAGGTGCTCTTGACAGTATGCTCGATAAAGTCGCAACACACTTTGAAAACGAAGTCGACAATGCTGTAGATGGCTTAACCTCCATGATGGAACCCCTAATTATGGCAGTGCTGGGTGTACTGGTCGGTGGTCTGGTGATTGCCATGTATCTTCCAATCTTCCAAATGGGTTCTGTGGTTTAATGCAAGAATTTATCGCTTATTTTATGATTAACCCAACTGCACTTTATCTTGCAGTTGGGCTTTTTAGTCTGTGTATCGGCAGTTTTTTAAATGTCGTCATCTATCGAACTCCCAAGATGATGGAGCAAGAGTGGCGACAGGATTGTCAAATATTGCTGCATCCTGAACAAGCCATTATTGATGAATCCAAACTGACGCTAAGCCAACCGGCATCTACCTGCCCGAAATGCCAGACTGAAATTCGCTGGTATCAAAATATTCCCGTCATCAGCTGGCTGGCCTTAGGCGGTAAATGCGGTTCTTGCAAAAATCCGATCAGTAGTCGTTATCCCTTAATTGAACTATTGACTGCACTATGCTCCCTGATCATTGTGGCCGTATTTGGCCCCACCCTGCAAATGTTGTTTGGTCTAGTTCTCACATGGACATTGATTGCACTGACTTTTATCGACTTTGATACCCAACTTTTACCTGACCGCTATACTTTACCCCTGGCAGCCTTGGGTCTAGGCATTAATAGTTATGGTATCTATACCAGTCCAAGTTCTGCAATCTGGGGCTACATTATTGGCTTTCTCTGTCTCTGGATTGTGTATTATCTGTTTAAAATCCTAACGGGCAAGGAAGGTATGGGCTATGGAGACTTTAAACTTCTTGCTGCCTTAGGCGCCTGGATGGGGCCATTTCTGCTGCCGCTGATCGTATTGCTCTCTTCTTTCGTTGGTGCAGTGATTGGTATTATTCTGCTGAAAATACGCAAAGAGAACCAACCTTTTGCATTCGGTCCTTATATTGCGATTGCTGGCTGGATTGCGTTCATTTGGGGTGAGCAGATTATGAAAATCTATTTGGGACAGTAATTTTTAGGTATATATATGACTTTTATCTTGGGTTTAACTGGAGGAATTGGCAGTGGAAAATCGGCTGCCAGTCAATGGTTTGAAACCCAGGGCATTATGGTAGTCGATGCCGATATTGTCGCGCGAGAGATTGTTAAAAAAGGCCAACCCGCTTTACAGCAAATTCATGCTGCTTTTGGGGATTGGGTACTTTTAGCAAATGGCGAACTGAATCGTCGGGCATTACGCGAACATATTTTTAAAGATCCAGATGCGCGTAAAATACTGGAAAGCATTACCCATCCCGCCATTCGCCAGTCGATTATTCAGCAACTCCATGCTGCGACCAGTCCCTATGTGATATTGGTTTCTCCCCTGCTGTTTGAAACCAACCAGCATGAACTGACTGATCATACCTTGCTCATAGATGCATCGATTGACTTGCAGATTCAGCGGGCTGCTATGCGTGATCACCAATCGATCGAGCAAATTAAAAAGATTATTCAGGCGCAAATGCCACGTGAGCAAAAGCGTAGTCTGGCAGATGATATTGTGCTGAATGATGGCCATCTTGAGCATTTATACAGCCATTTAAAATCGCTGCATGAGGCTTATTTAAAACGCTGAAATAAAAAAAGCAGTCGATTAGGACTGCTTTTTTTGCTGATCAAGTTGCTGCTGCAAGCTGTCTTTGTGAGCTATCCATCGCCACGGCTGCAAAGCACCAATCGCCATACCAATCAAGCCACAAATAATGGCCAGACTTAAAGGTTCACCCAATAGCGGTACTGCTAAAATTGCAGCCATAAACGGTGCCAAAGTCACGATACTTCCCGCCTTGAATGCGCCTAGACGTTTAATGGCTTCTACATAAGTCAATGTAGCCACAATCACCACAAAGATACCATGAAAAATTACCTGTAACAGTAAATGCATAGGCTCTGGTGCAGTTAAATTTTTTGGCAAAAACAGCAAATAAATCGGCACATACACAATTGCCGACCAGATGGCAACGCCTGCCATAGAATGCCATGCAGAGAGTTTCCATTGCCTTAACAGCACGGTAAATACACCCCACCAGATTGCACTCAACAAAAACAGCAGGTCGCCAAAACCAAAAGCCACGCCTGTTTCCTGATACATTAAAAAGCTCATCGCGCTGATCGCAGTCAGCATAATGCCCAGACTGATCCAGGTATGTTTATCAAAGGGCTGTTTAAACAGAAAAAATGCAGCAAGCGCTGTACACAAAGGAAGGCAACCATTTAGAAAAATGGCGGCATGGGCTGCAGGCACGTAATGGAATGCGCTGTATGAGGTCAGACAATATCCGACCCCGCCGATCATTGCCAAAATAAAAGGCTGTTTTTTCCATAAAAAAGCAGTGTCTTTTTTATAGAGCAAAATAGGCATCAAAATACAAAATGCCAAGGCAAAACGTAAGGCGGTGATATCCCAGGCACTAATTCCCCACTGGGCATTCAGACGGGAAGTAATGGTAAATCCCCCCCAAATACACATGGTAATGGCGACATAAAGATAACCTTGAGACCGGGGAGACATAGCAAACAACTTTTAAATTTGAAGGAGAAAAATAATTACACGTTACGTTGACGACAAGCTTCATACAGTGCCATCCCTGTGGCAACACTGACATTTAAGCTTTGCAAGTTTCCTGCCATTGGAATATATACAGTCTGATCACATTGCGACTGGGTAATCGGGCGTAAACCTGTATCTTCAGCCCCCATCACCACACAAACGGCCGTCCCGGTAAAATCAAATTTATCCACTGCTAAGGCTTTTTCATCCAGCATAGTTCCGACTACACGCACATTAAATTCATCTTTGATGTTACCCAAAGTACGCGCCAAATTGGTCACCTGAATAAACTTCACCTTTTCTGCGCCGCCGGCAGCCACTTTACGTGCAGTTGGTGTCAAGCTGGCGGAACGATCACGCGAAACCACTACTGCTTCAACCCCCATGGCAGCAGCTGTACGAATACATGCGCCCAAATTATGAGGATCGGTGACCTGATCCAGTGCCAGCAAAAGTGCCTGAGGATTTTGCTTGAGCACTTCATCCAGATCCTGTTCATTCAATACCGGATGTGGACGTACAGCAGCAACCACACCCTGATGAAAAGGCTGACCTGCCAGTTTTTCCAGTTTGTCGCGACTGGCTTGCTGCACACTAATGCCAAAAGGTTCAGCTAAAGCCAAGACGTTTTTCAAACGCTGGTCATCACGACCTTTTAACGTAAATAGAGTCAATACGCGCTCAGGCTCGAGTTCTAATAATGACTCCACTGAGTGAACGCCATAATAATATTCTGGTTTTGCCATGAACGGCCTCTAAAATCTATGGTAACAATACAAAAAGAAAAATCCTGCAAAGCAGGCTTTACAGGATTAACGCTTGAATCTAGTTTAACCGATTCAAGTTAAAATTTCTTTGTCTTATCTGGGCTAATGCCTAGCCTTCAAAATGACAGACATAATCGAGGACTTCATCGGTCTCGATTTTAAAGCGGCTATTGCCTGGTACATAAAAAGACTGGCCGGCACGGAACAATTCACTTTCGATTTTGTCTCCAATTTGTACACGGCATTCACCTGAAATGATTTCCATACGTTCAGGTACATGGGTTTGGAAGGTCAGTGCCTGTTCAGTTGGCAAAATCACCCCTAATGTTTTTTTTGTGCCATCTTCAAACTGTACGGTATGACTGATACATAAGCCATCGAAATAAACATTCGACTTTTTGACAACCGAAACGTGATCAAACTGATTTGACATGCGTATTCTCCAGATAATGCGCATTTATAATTTTTGCTCGAGCTAGTTTAAAGCTGAGCATTCAACTAATCAATCGCTGTTTCATACAGCTAAATCAATATTTTTCAAATTTTTACAAATATTGTTGTTTCTGTATCAGTGAAAAATGAATGCCGTGTACATGAATAGCGATAACCATGAAATTATAAGCCCAAATGATGGATAATGTTTCCCCGACCAAAGGCTAATAGTGGGGTTGTGATTCTGTCTTAGATCTTCAAATGTCACCCGATTGAAGTTTTGAACAGTTTCAAGTTGTGCTGATTTAGATAGATTGGTGACTCAAACATCTATCTTTTTTAATAACATGAATTAGCAGAGCAGAAAAATGATCGGCAATCTTGAACGGCGAGTTTCATGTTCACAGCCAATATAGGGTAAGATATTGATGTTTTAAGTCCTTTTAAAATAAAAGCTGTCTTGTGACCAAAACAAAATTTCACTATCTTAGACTAAAACTTTTCGCAGCTTGGATGCGTTTATGCTGACACATTTAACTCTGATCAATTTTGCTTTAGCCGATCATCTAGCCATTGATATTGAACAAGGTTTCAATGTCTTGACCGGTGAAACAGGTGCCGGTAAATCGTTATTGCTGGATGCGCTCTCAGCCTGCCTCGGTGAACGTACCGACACCAATTATGTCCGTTTCGGCTCAGATAAAGCCGATGTGACTGCTATTTTTAGCTATCAGGAACAGAGTCCTGAAGCCGAATGGTTAAAAGCACATGAGTTGGATGATGAATCGGGTGAAATTCATTTACGTCGGGTCATTTTTGCCACTGGTCGCAGTAAGGCATGGATTAATGGCCGTCCAAGCAGCCTGTCTGAACTGAAAGAAATTGGCCGCTTACTGGTACAGCTTTATAGTCAGCATAGCCAGCAACAACTGCTCGAACCGCCTTATCCAAAACACTGGCTCGACCGTTACAGCAATTTTTATCAGCCAGCTCAAGAGGTACGTGATGCCTACAGCACATGGCAAAAAGATATTCGCCAGCATCAGGCAGCTTTAGATGCGCAAGCCACACGCAAACAGCGTATTGAAACTTTAGAGTTGCAACTGGAAGAACTCGAAGAGATTACCTCAATTGACTATAAAGAGATTGAGCAGGAGTTTGACCGCTTAAGCCATCATGAACATATCATGCTGGACTGTGGCAGCAGTTTAAATGTGCTGGATGAAGCGGAACAGAATATTACCCAGGAACTGTCTTCCATTATTCGCCGCCTGGAGTCACATTCTGGACGTAGTGAACAGCTTGCCGAAATCTATAATTCACTCATCAATGCACAAAGTGAAATTGAGGATGCAACGGCAAATTTGCGTCAGTTTATAGATCGTCAAAGCTTCGATCCGGAACGGATGGAAGAACTGAATACACAACTGGAAGTTTTCCACCGTTTGGCCCGTAAATACCGCAGCCAGCCAGAAAACTTGAAACAAGAATATCAGACCTGGCAGGCTGAACTTGAGCAGTTGCATCAGCTTGAAGACCCTGAAACATTGGCCGAACAGGTAGAATTGTCGCATCAGGACTTTATAGCCAAAGCACAACATTTAGATGAGATTCGTCGTAGTGCAGCGGTTCCTTTAGCCAAACATCTGACTGAACAGGTAAAACAGCTAGCTTTACCGGAAGCCTATTTTGAGTTCAAATTTGAGCCTCTGGAACAAGCCGGTGCTGAAGGTCTCAGTTTTATTCAATTGCTGTTTACTGCGAATAAAGGAATTCCACCGCAACCTTTGGCCCGTGTAGCATCTGGTGGCGAACTGTCACGTATTGCCCTGGTCATGCAAGTCATGAATGCGGAAAAAACCGAATCGGAAGTTTTGGTGTTTGACGAAATTGATGTCGGTATTAGTGGCGGTACAGCAGAAATGGTCGGCCGTTTACTGGCAGATCTGGCCCAGCATGTACAGATTTTATGTATTACCCATCAGGTCCAGGTTGCAGCACAATCGGATCAGCATCTTCTGGTGAAGAAACGTCAAACCGATCCAGCCAGCAGTACCATTCTCAATCTTTCCGAAGAACAGCGTATTGATGAACTGGCACGTATGACCGGTGGAGTCGAGATTAATGATACGACCCTGCAACATGCCAAGCAATTACGTCAACTTAAGTTTCAACAGGTATAAAAAAGCCAGTACATGCTGCACTGGCTCTGGACTTCAATGTGAATCAGTTCATTTAATGACGACTTACCATTTGATTGGTTTTTCACTCGACCCCGGGGTCATGTCATAGGTTGGAGTAAAACCTGTCTCTTGATTCTGATAAGATGCAGGTTGTAGTTTCATCCCAACCAACACTTCCCGGCTCAAACTTTGCGCAATTTTATCTGTGCTTGAGTCATTCAATGAATTATTCAGCATGTTTTGGATTGCATTATCTGCAATGACACGATTGAAGGTGCCTGCTGCAACAACTTTGCTGGTATTTGCCTCAATAACCCGCCAGGTTAAACGTACTTGATCTGAACCTTGATTCAGACCATACATGTCTTGACCATTGGCAACCGAGACATTGTTGATACGGCCCACCAACAAATAGTCTGCACCCACTTTCTGACCTATACGTGCCAATTCTTGCGGTGCACCATCCCAGTATAAAAACTCATTTTCAGACTGCATTTCGCTTAAATAATGACGATCCACCAAGCTCAATTGACCCGTCTGGGCCAAATAGATACCCAACTGATCAGACAATTCTGATGCAAAATCTTCTGCAGAATCCACTTTGGCAGAACGGTTATTTTTTTCGTAAAATTGAAATGGCAGCACAGCAATGCGGCGTAAATGCTGATCCTGAACGGATGACTGGTACTGCACAACATGCGCACGTACTTTCGCACGGTAGTTGTTTTTTGATCCGGTCACGCTGAGCACCTGGAATTTAGTGACCGATCCTGAACCCGTATTATCTACGCTAAATACTGGAGAAACTTTACCAGCATACGTCCATTTATTATTGGAAACTGACATATTGACAGTGGTTTCATAATCTACCCGTGAGGAAACAGTCGCACCATTCACCGATTGAACTGCAACCAGCAATGCTTCTGAAATAGCTTGATGCTGGGTAGCGCCACTACCCGACGCTTCTTTGACTACTTCTTTTAATGCTGCAAATGCAGAGCTGGTCGCACAGCCAGCCAGCAATAAGGCTAAAAATATTTTATTCATCATTATTATCTTCTTAAGCAACTGTGCAATTGCACAGTTGCGTATTTGAATTATAAACCGAAGGCCGCACGTTTCGACGATTTACGAATTTCTTTCTCGCTGGTCCATTCCACAATGCCCGTTTGTACATTTTGAAGTTTTAAAGTAAATTTGTAATACACATCACTTTTACCCCCTGCATTTTTAACAATGCTCGACAGGTTTCCGTTTAACATATATTCAGCGCCAATATGACCACCGGCTTTTACAGAGTTCGCTTGGTTCACCAATCCACTTTGCTTTTGGTATGCCAACTGTTGAGCTAATGCATTGGCAGAAGTCATATCTACAAAACGGAATTTACCTGAATTGATGAGTTTGTTTTGAATGGTGTCAGTGATTGACTCGGTATCAATATGTTCTTGAGTTTTGTTACGTATGCGGTCAACAAACATCACTGGGCGGCGGTTTTGAGTCAATTGAACAATCACCGGAAAGGTCAACATGTCATCAACCATTTTGTCCGCAATCATCTGCAAATCGGTAGAACCGAAATCTTTAGTTAAGGTTTCAACTGACTGCGCATCTCCATAACTGACGTTATTCGTAGCACAACCGCTCAATACCAAAGTGGCTAAAACTGTAGTAGCCAGGGCTAATTTTAATTTCATGGAAAATTTATCCTTAATCTTTTCTTAAATAAACAACAACATCAACAGCAGATGGGTTAGGTGCAATAGATTGAACAGTCTTTATTTCACGGCCTGTTAACTGAATCGGCTTCCAGCGTGAACCTTCCGGATTGACTTCAAAACCGTTTGCATCCACCCAAACAATTTTGTATTCAAAATTACGGCTCACAAACCAGCGGTCTTTGATTGCAATCGACGCTTTTTTCAAATCGCCAGCGTATCCCATATTGATCCGATCAACGGCAATTTGCGTGACCAATTTTGGATTATTGCTCACGGTTTTTACGCTATAGTTGCCATCTGCCGCAGTTTGGGTAGATAGTGAATTGGGTGCTGTACAAGCAATGAGCGAAGCAGCTAAAAGGCTTGCTACCCCCAGTTTTAGATATATTTTCATCAATTACGCTCTTTTAAAATTAACGAGTTACAGCACTTACACTGGCTGAAATTTTATTATTTATATCACTGACATAAACAAAAACGGTTTGGTTTGGATTTGCTTCAACATTAATTGTTGGGCTGGAGGACTGTTGTCCCATAATTTGCAGATTATGTTTTCCTGGACTCACCTCAAAACGTGCCACCTGTGTATTACTTGGCAGTGTCGACCATGCTCTTAAATCGGCACGTTCAGTGGCAACATTCATTAAGTTTCCAGCCAGCTGCCCTAAAGATCCCAATTGCTGGCCCAATTGTTGTTGCATTACATATTTTGTCGTTGCCCGTACAATCTGACTGGTAACAGTACTGATGGTTTGTTCTTTCAAGTTTTTTACTGCCAGAGCACCAATATCACTGACCAGAGCACTTTGCTGCACTTGTCGATCACCCAGCTTAATTTTTAAGCTTTGCGGAGGCACATAAGTACTCGGCTCATAGGTGGCAAATGCAATATTAACCAGTCCATTTGGCATGGGAAAAGCAAGTTTATTTTCGATCTTTTTCGGTACCGTGCCCTGTTCAATAAACACAATGACAGGTACTGATTTCGCATTGTTACTTGAGACTTTATCAACACGGGTCACATCTTTGGCAACGTTTGAATCACCTTGCAATTCATAAGCTTTTTTAAAGTCTACCAAGGCATTGTTATAATCGCCTGTGGCTTCCCACAAATTAGCGGCCATGTAAAAAGCATAACCATTTTGATAGGTATTTTTAATTCGGCCTGCAATTGGATCCAAACCAGCAAAAGCTTCATCTAAAGTTGAATAATCAATTTGTTTATTGATATTCTGTTTTTCTTTTTTCTGAGCAAACTCTTTCTCGTGCGCCAGTTCAATTTCTCGCTGAATTTGCTGTGCAACACGCATTTCCACCCCTGCGGCTTCACTATCATTCAGCGCAATATAATTTTTTGCTTGAGAAATATGTGCTAAAACCTGCTCATAAGGAGGAACCAAATAAGGTACTACAGACTCATTACTGACCATCGAAAGGGCTTTGAATCCCATACGGGTTACACTAATTTTACTTCTGTTGTTTTGCTGATCGATCAATTCAAATGCCTTTTTATAAATATCCAGGCTTTCTTGATACTGTTGATTGACCTGTAAAATTCGTGCCTGCTCTAAATAATATAAAACCGCATCTTTAGAATTTTTCTTGCTGTCAAACTTCGCCGCTACGGATGAATTAAGTTCCGCATTTAAAGAACTTCTAAAAAGAGATCCATCTTCTTCATAAGTTCCAAATACCGCTGCATGTGTTTCTAAAGCGAACAATGAAGTAAGACATAAAGTAATAACTTTCTTGTTTATTTGAATCGACATAATAATATTCAACTTACTTTTTTATTACACACATAATACAAATCAAAACAATTTGGATCAAATCAATATTTTTCTATAAAACATATAATTATTTTGACTAAATTAAGATATTTTAAATATTGGCCACAAAAATTGTAAAAATGAATAACAAATCAATATTTTATTAAGTTTTGTTAAATCAAAATCGATATTTCAATGTTATTTTTATCTCAAAATAAGATTTTAAGCGCGAAAAAAACATAAATTTATATATTCAACCTATAATTCCTTATAGAAATTTATAAGGTCAATGTTATAGTCAAGAAAGCTCTACATATAGAGTGACCGCTACACCAAATTTAAAAATATTTTTCAAATGATGGACTAAAGGCTCGGAGACGCTTAGGTGACTAAACAATATCTGACACATCGCTGTCTCATTGCACCTCCTGATTTAGCCGATGATTTTTTTGCCAATACGGTGATTTATTTGGCACGCCATGATGAAGACGGCGCTCAAGGCATTATCATTAACCGCCCTTCAGGTCTTTCAATCAAAGAATTGTTGAATGACCTGGAAATTGAAGCAGATAATGTCAATCCCCATGCAGTTTTGCAAGGTGGACCGCTGCGCCCTGAAGCCGGTTTTGTGCTGCATACCGGTCAGCCAACTTGGCATTCATCCATTGCGGTGGGTGAAAATGTTTGTATCACCACTTCTAAAGATATTCTGGATGCGATTGCGCATAATGAAGGTGTAGGACGCTACCAGATTGCCTTGGGTTATGCCAGCTGGGGTAAAAATCAACTGGAAGCAGAATTGGCACGTGGTGACTGGCTCATCTGTGATTCAGATATGGATTTAATTTTTAATTTACCTTATGACGACCGCTGGGATGCTGCCTATAAAAAGATGGGTGTCGACCGAACCTGGTTGTCATCAGAGATTGGACATGCCTGATTTAACACAACCGCACATGATTATGGCATTTGATTTTGGTACCCAAAAAATGGGCATGGCAGTGGGTCAATCCATGCTTGAAAGTGCCAATCCGCTTGCCCTGTTTCCCATGAAAGATGGCATTCCGAATTGGGATACTTTGCTGAAAATTGTCAAACAATATCAACCCACCTTATTTCTCGTCGGTTTACCGCTAAATATGGATGATAGCGAATCGGAACTTTCAACACGTTCGCGTAAATTTGCCCGTCGCTTGCGTCATCAAACCAATATTGAAACCTTGATGGTGGATGAACGCCTCACCACCCGTGAAGCACGCGATGAACTGGATCATTACCAAGCTCAAGGTCGCGCCAAAAAACTGGCTGCAGACAGTATTGCAGCAGCGCTGTTTATAGAAAGCTGGTATCGAAATCCTGAAGGTGTCGCACCGTAAAGATAAAAAACATCTTTTAGAATAATGCCAGTCCGTTCAATAATTGACTGGCATTATTAGGGTCTGTTGACAATTCGTCTATGTTTGCGACGACGAGTATTTTTTAGAGGATACTAGGCATGAACTACAAAATTTAGTTATTCTAAATGCGTAGTTCATAACGACGTAGCGTCAAAAAATACTCTAGTCCCCAAGGGTTGTGGCTAAAATTATCTCAAACTGCGTCATGAAATTTAAAAATGGAACCATCATTCTTTGCATTTCATTCCTTGTTTGCTCAATTTTAGCCTACAACGCAAGCCATTTATGAAATGTCAACAGACCCTATTATAAATTCAGCATTTTGTTTGATACACGGAAACGTCATCCGCAATTGTTTGAGGCATGAGGTGCATTGCACCGCAAGATTAAAAAGTGGTTGTTTCTGCGATACATTCTTTAGTTGATGGTAATGGACGAGTTTTGCGGATGACAAATGGTTTTGGTTACTTTTGCCAAAACAAAAGTAACATACGAGCTCCAAAAATTTGATTTAAGGAAGTAAGACTCTGTCATGAACCAGTTAGAAAATTAAGGAGTTGTTATCAACTCCTTAGATCAGCATTAATCTCTCGTATGCTTTTTTTGAAATGAACAAGGCTAAATTTATGGCTGATCTTTTTTCTCAATATGCACTGTTGCAGTACGTCCTGCCACAAAGGCCAACTGGTTCTTCGGCAATTCATCAATCATGATTTTCACCGGAACACGCTGTGCCAGACGCACCCAGCTAAAGGTTGGATTTACATTGGCAAGTAATCCTGTAGTCGTGGTACGTTCACGGTCCTCAATCCCGGAAGCAATGCCCTGAACATGACCTTTTAGTTTTTGCGAATCGCCCATCAACTGGATGGTTGCCGGAGCACCGACATAAATTTTATCCAGTTTGGTTTCTTCAAAATAGCCCACTACATAGAGTTGCTGACGGTTTAACAGTGCAGCCACCGCCTGCCCCACTTTGACATAATTACCTTCCTGCAATTCAAAGTTAGACAAGGTGCCGTCCGCCGGTGCCACGACTTCGGAACGGTTTAAGTTCAGTTCGGACAGGTGCAGATTACTGGTCGCGACTTCAATCAAGGCTTTTTGCTGCACAATATTGGCTTTGGCCTGTTCAATCGCGGCAAGTATTTGCTCATGTTCGGCATGTGACTGATCACGCGTTGCAAAGATCTGATCCTGTTCTTGTTTTGAAATCGCACCGTCCATTAAATTGGCATAGCGACTGGCATTTTTATCCGCCAGATTGCTATTGGCTTGGGACTTCACCACATTGGCTTTGGCCTGTGCCAATTCTGCTTCGGCAGCCGCCAAACCGGCTTTAGCTTTAGACAAGTCTGATCGGGCTTGCTCGACATCCAGAGCTTGACGGGCAACATCAATTTTAAACAGCACCTGACCTTTTTTGACCGTCTGGTTATCCTGCACCAACACTTTCGTGACCAAACCGGAAACATCTGAAGAGACTTGAATCACATCGCCACGTACCCGTCCATCACGGGTCCAGGGTTCAGAATTGTAATAATCCCAAATATGTTTTACTGCCAAAATTGCAACGACAGCGACCACAGCAAAGAGCAGCGGTCGGACGACTTTACGCAAGTCTAAAGATGTCATGGAAAAACCTCATTCATTTCAAAAGATATTGCTTAGCCCAAGCAGACAATAAAACCCCAATGCACCAGCCACAGCAGCACCAGATAAACACAGAAATAAAAAATATTCGGCAGCGGAATCCAGCCCTGCTCCACAAAACGGTCGAGCATGCGCATCAATACACGCAGTAAAACGTAGGCCAGCACTGCCTGAATTAGCAGAATCGGGACATAAACCCCATAGACATTTAACTCACCCATGGGCTACTTCTCCAATTGCTGTGTATTCATTGGACTGTGCCGTTTCATGACACAAGCTGCTGCGAATATTGTTTAAGGACATCTGAATCCGCTGGGAAATTTCAGTATGATCCAGTTGCTGTGCCTCTTTTTTTAATGTGCCAATTTTTAAAATGACCTGCTGATGAAGCTCTGGAAGCAACTGGTTTTGTGCATTTTCTTTGGCACGGAAATAGTCATCCAGACGTTGTTGCAGATCTTCCAGATTGGCCACAATGGCTTGATCCGAATCAAGTCGGTGCATCAACTCTTGCAGACGGGTCAGATCAATCACTGCACTGGTTTCCACCAGCGCCAAATTAATCTGGGTCTTTAATTTTTCTGACTGAACCATCTTGGTATTCAATACCCCAATCCGGTCTAGCATACTGCGCAGATGAATCCGGAACTGCACACCGTAAGGAATATATAAAGCCTGACGAATTGCCTTGTAATGCAGTGATAAAATCCGCTGTACCGTGATTTCAGGGGACATCGCCCGAACCAGATGAATGATATAAATTGAAATGATCGGTCCCAGCACAGAACCAATGGTGGCATCAAAGAAAAACACCTGATCCAGCGTATAACGGTTCTGCAAGTTCAAGCCCATGATGGTTCCCATCAATGCGGGCAAGGCAATTCCAGTCAGTGGTGGATGCGGAAACATCATCAGGCAATAAATCACAAAAGGTGCCAGTACCAGTGCCAATTCCCAAAATGAGCTGACATGCGGAAAAATGCCGTAAGCATAAATAAACACCATCAGCCCTGCATAAATATTGCCGCGCACAAACATCTTCAATGCCGGTACTGGATTATCCATAGCCGTCAAAATACAGGCACTGATGGCCGCCATTTCAGCCATCATAAATCCGGCTTTCCAGCCACTTAAAATCCAAAATCCTGTAGCAATGATCACGACCATAAAAGCGGAAATCCCGCCCCGTACCGCAACCCCATGGTCACGGTGTAAATTAGGATAGGTCGTAGTCAGTGGCGTTACGCTTTCAGGTAGTGAAGCATCGCCTTGTTGAATGCGTTGCCAAATCAGTTTGATGGCACGGATATTTTGAATGAAATGACGAATATCCATTTTCAGGCTGGCCAAAATCACCTGCTGTTCAGCAGGTGCAGCAGCCATCAAGTCGGTAAAATCTTGCTCAAAATTGTCAGGTAACAGATTTAAAGTCTGTTCCTGAATGTCTTGATCATCTTTTAAAAATGCCGCGCTATGATCATGTATGGCTTGAAGTTGAGCACGATATTGACTGTCGATTTGATCCAATTGCTTGATCCGTTCCGCCATTGCCACCAGATTTGCCACCAGCATGCTCAGTTGATGCAACATTTCCTGTAACGGCTTGGTCATGCCCTGCAAGGTGGATTTTTCATAAGCCAAATGCACCGCCATGACATGAATTTCGGCAATATCACGGGCAATCTGACTGAGTGCGCTACTGTAATTTTCCAGTTTGGATGGGTTCAGCAAAATCTGGTCAAACAAGTCTTTGGTGTCTTTAAACGTTTTAGACACCTTTGAGGCCACGGCTGGTCCAATATGCAGCGGAAAAATTGTCGTGGTCACGATGGCACTACAGACCACCCCGACCATAATCTCTAAAAAGCGCCCCACGGCCATATCAAACATCGAGGTTGTGTCGATGTTATAAATAATGTTGTAGCTGATAATTACGGTGGTATAGCCCGCAAGCATAAATACATAGCTACGCGGAGTTCGATCGAGCATCGAGATATATAAGCAGCCACCTACCCAAGCGGCCAAAAACAAAGTAAACAGCCACGGCGTGTTGATGAGTAGCGGAGTCACCACCACCGAAACCACAGCCCCCAATAAAGTACCCAGTGCACGATATAAACTTTTCGAAGAAGTCATCCCGGAAAAAGGATTGGCGATGACAAAGACTGTCCCAATCGCCCAAATGGGATAAGCCAAGTTCAGTGCAAAAGCCACATACAGCGCAAGCATGCCTGCCAGAAACGTTTTAATCGCAAAAATCCAGTCCATCTTGCTGGGACGAAATGCGAGTATTTGTTTGGTAAGCAACATGGGTTGATCTCAAATTAGGGTTTATGCCTTCTTCCTAATTTTTAAATGACGACTACAAGGCACGATCTACCTGGAAGATGGATCGTGTAAAAATAGGCATGTTTCAACATGTCATCAGAGATGAGTGTCATTCAAAATGAATGGAGAAGATTCCACATCATCCTGTTGATGCGGAATAAAACAGGAAAACAGTCAACCCAGAAAGGTTAAAAATTCATCATTAGATATTTAATTTGAGTATTTTTTCAAATAAAACACATCAAGTCAACAATAATATCTTATTATGATAATAAGACATAAATTAATAAGATCTATTAAATAGATATTGCCTTATTTTCTCAGCTTAAATGAAAAATATTTTTAGCTACCAACAAATCCAGCATTAGCTTAACAAAAGCCCTGCTTTGCCTATTTATTTGTTATAAAGTAATACTCATTCATTTCTTTTTTATATGCTTTGACCAAGCAGGTACTTATGGCACTTTCTAGTTTTGGTAAGATTCTCACCGTTTTAGATCTTTTTTCGGTGTCTCGTCCTATCATTAATGTCGATATCATTAGTGAGGAATTAGGACTCTCTAAACCCACAAGCTACCGTTATTTAAAAGAATTGGTTTCAGCAGAATTATTGCAGCGCTTAAGTGGTACCTCAGGTGACTACACCCTGGGTTCTAAGATTGCAGTCCTGGATTATATTTCCCGCACCACAGATCCCTTGGTGCAAATCAGTATTCCATTTATGCAGCAAATTGTAGAGCGCACTGAATTCGGCTGTCTGCTCACGCATTTAAATTACGATTCATGTATCGATATTCATCATGAACTGTATAAAGATCTGACCACGCTGATTTATGGCCGTGGTTGTCCTCGCCCGATCTATAAAGGTTCCTCTGCCAAAGTGATTTTGGCGCATTTACCTAAACAGCGCATTTTGGATTACTACCAGCGCTTTGCCAGCGAGCTGTCTGAAGTTGGATTTGCGCATAACGAAGAAGAGTTTCTGTTGCAGATGAAGCAGATTAAAAAGCAGGGCTATTATTTCTCGAGTGGAGAAGTTGATCCAAATCTGGCCAGTCTTTCTATTCCAGTGAAATTCTCCAGCAAGGAACCGCCTTTGGCCTTGACCTTATTGGGTTCTAGAAACCGCTTTGAATTTACCAACTTCCAGAAGTTGATTGAAATTTTACAAGACAATGCCAGTTTGATTGAAAAGAAATTTATGGCCTTGACCCATCAGGAAGACACATTTTAATTTGAGGAAATGTAATTTATTTTAATGTAAAATATATTGAATTTAACAATATATTCTCATAATATGATTATTGTTCTTCAGCATTCATTATTCCATGATAACGTAATGCGATGTAAAAAGCGCTCCTCAAATTAAAAAGCCCATCACCGGATGGGCTTTTTTATGCGTTCATTATTGACCTTTAATGTTGCTCATTCGGGTAAAAATAACGAAAAGTCAGATTCACCCGTGGCTCAATAATTTTCGTCGATTTCCTTAAAGTATGTTTCCAGTACTGCTGGGTCTTGCCACGCATCACAATCAACTGACCGCTATGTAACAGCAGATCAACTTTTGCTGGCTTGTGTTTATGCTTAAAACTGAATTTTCGGGTAGCTCCAAAACTTAATGAAGCAATCACGGTTTCCAAACCAGCTTTAGAAACCAGAGCAGGCTCATCATCACTATGCCAGCCCACACCCTGAATACCGTCTTCATATAAATTGGCTAAGCAAGAATTAAACGAATGCCCGACCAAATTTTCGATATGTTGTTTTAAACGAAATAATCCCGGTGTCCACACATGGGCTTGCTTGAATGTACCTGAATAATGATATTGGTAATTTTCATCACCATACCAGGCCACTTTGCGTGCCGTTTTATAATGTTGTCCGTACAGCACCACTTCGTCATGTTGCCAGGCTAGATGAGCCAAAAAATACTGCAAATATTTTTCACTCTGTTCAGCCGTCAAAATCAGGCCAAAGTCTTCTACCACACCATCATAAGGCAAGAGATTGATTCGGGCTTCCGGCTCAAACAATTCAAAGTTCATCGGCAAAAATGCATCGTCTAAAATAAATGTAAAATTCACTTTATTCTAGCGGATGATTTCTGTTCACAATAGAAAACATTGTATGTGCTTGTGACATGGCCTGATCGGGCTTAGACTCAAATCAAACTAGAAAATAAAAAAATTGCATATGAATTTATGGCACTTATTTCAAAAACTGCGCCCCTTTGTACGACCATATCGCTTGCTGGTCATCGCCACCCTAATTTTAACCCTGATTGGTTCTCTTACCGCCCAGGTCAATGCACTGACCTTGCGCTATGCAGTCGACAGCATTAACCGGCTGATTGAATCTGGTCTCGGACTGGCTCAAGGCTGGCATATTCTGCTCACCATCTCTGCCATTTTATTGGGTAAAGAAGTCATCAATGCCTTGGTTCAGTTTGGACAAAAATTTTATGGTGAAAAGCTGCGTATTTTTGTCTCGCAGGACTTGGCCCAAGGCATCATTGAAAAATTCCTGACCTATAGACTGGCTTTCTTTAATGAAGACAACAATCAGGCCGGTAAATTACAAACCCGTATCGACCGTGGCATTGGTTCACTTACCCGGCTGGTACAAATCTTCTTTATTGATATTTTGCCGTTATTTACCAGCGCAATTGTGGCACTGGGACTGATGTTCTATGCCAATGTCTATGTGGGACTGGTGGCGCTGAGTATTGTGCCGGTCTATTTCTGGCTGACCTATATACAGGCACAAAAACTGGGAGGATGGCGGCGTAAATTACGTGATGGCCGTGAGAAAAAAAGCCAGGGTATTCTTAGCATTATTAACTCGATTACCGTCATTAAATCCTTTAACCGTGAATCGATTGAATCGGACAAACAGCTCAAGCTGCAAAAAGAACTGACCCATAACCAGATGCAAACCCGGCAAACCAGTTTTTTGTTCGACGGTTTAAAAACCTTTATTGAACAGATTGGCATCGTGCTGATCATCATCCTGACCGCTTATTTCGTTCTGGATGGGCAGATGAGTATTGGTATGATCATGTATCACGTGCTTTTATTCAATAACGTCTCTGCCCCGATCCGTTCCTTGCACCGCATTTATGATGAAGTGAATGATGCGATGATTTATTCGGAAAGCTTCTTCAGGATTCTGGAAGCCGATCATGAAATTGAGCCGAGTGGCAGCCAAAAACCGGTGATTAAGGGCCAGTTTGAACTGAAAAATGTCGAATTCTATTATCCCAATGGTCATCATGCTTTAAAGAATATCAACATGCTGATTCAGCCCAATAAAATTACCGCTTTGGTGGGATTGTCCGGTGCAGGCAAATCCACACTGATTAGCTTACTGGATAAGTTTTATCAACCGGCGTCGGGACAGGTGCAACTGGATGGCATCAATCTTGAAGATATTGATACCCAATATCTGCGCGATCATATTGGTTTGGTACTGCAAAAAAACCACATTTTCCAAGGCTCGATTTTTGACAATATCCGTTATGGGAAAACCGATGCCAGTTTGAAAGAAGTCATAGAGGCTGCTAAAAAAGCCTCCATTCATGAACAGATTTTACAGCTTCCGCAAGGCTATGAGGCTGATGCCTTGCAACTTTCTGGCGGCCAGCAACAGCGGATTGCCATTGCCCGAATGTTCCTGAAAAATCCACCGATTATTTTTCTGGATGAACCGACTGCCAGTCTGGATGCGATTGCTTCGGAGCAAATCAAGCAAAGTCTGGATCAGATTAAGCAAGGCCGTACCGTGATTATTATTTCGCACAGTTTGTCGCAAATTATTGATGCCGATTACACCTATGTGATGAAAGAAGGTCGCATTGCTGAACACGGCGAGCATGATGCGCTCTATCATCAAGACGGGGTGTATAAGGAGATTTTTGATGCCATGGCCAAAAGCCTGAATATTGAAAAGATTGCCAAAACTTTTGAAGAAGATGCGGAAGAAGAGACACATAGCTGATTATGTTATGAATGTTTTTATAAAAGCGTGCTCTGATGATCCATTCTATGATTGAAACTCCTTTGTTACTTTTCTGAGCAGGAAAATGAGATGCAAAACTTTGTAAGAGCATCCATTTTAAGCAGCAAAAATTGGAGAATTCCTTTTTTAAATCAATCGACCGCAGCAATATGTTATTTGCGCTGAGCTTCAAGCTTGAACCCTTATTGATGACCTGACCGTGAATTCATTGGCCATAAAAAACCCATCATTGAGATTAATGCTGATCAGTTAAGGAGTCTCGAAATAAAATCTTTAATTTTTTAGTAAGTCATGGCGGAGTCTTACCGTTTTAAATCAAAGTCTTGCAGCTCATTTGTTACTTTGGTTTCGCCCAAAGTAACCAAAGGCATATGTCATCCGCAAAACTCGTCAGCCACTATCAACTAGCAAATTTATCGCAGAAACAATCATTTTTTAATGTAGTCCTGCCTCAAACAGTTGCGGATGACTTTTCCACATATCAACTACAGTCATGAACTTAAAAAAGAAAATGCCAGTCAATTTCTTAACTGACTGGCATTACATCATTGAGATGGGTTTTTTGAGACTATTTCAATTAACGCTGAACTTTTTGTTCAATCTCTTCGACACTGGTATGGCGTACATCCAGACCTTTGACCATATAGATGACCTGTTCGGAAATATTGCGGGCATGGTCGCCAATCCGCTCCAGAGAACGCAGCACCCACATTACATTAATGACGCGGGAAATATGCCGCGGATCTTCAATCATATAAGTCATTAAAGTACGTGTTGCAGACTGATATTCACGGTCAATATCAGCATCGGCAAGCAGCACACGTAAAGCCTGATCGACATCCAGGCGGGCAAAGGCATCCAGCGCTTCATGAATCATGACCCGCACCTGATTGCCAATATGTCGGGTTTCCATATAGCCGCGCGGTGAACTGCCCTCTTCACATAAATTTTGTGCAATACGGGCAATTTTAGCCGCCTCATCCCCAATACGTTCCAAGTCAGTATTGGCCTTGGACATGGCAATCACCATACGCAAATCAATCGCGGCAGGATGACGGCGTGCCAGAATCAGGGTCAAGGCTTCATCAATTTCAGTTTCCAGACGATTGACCACATTATCCTGAAACTGCACATCAATCGCTAAAGCGGCATCGGTATCCAACAAGGCATGAATGCTATTGGCCACTTGCTGTTCCACCAAGCCCCCCATGGTCATGAACTTGGTATTTACATCTTGCAACTCTTCATTAAATTGCGAAGAAATATGGTGATTTAACACCGGATTATTTGGCAAGGGGCGTACTCCACAACAGCGATTTTAAAATGTATGATCTTGTTCAATATTAAAGCATATCTAATATGAAGCTTTCATGACAAAAACCGCAAGATTAGCTGGCTGGCTTGAACGACTTGTCAATCAACCAGGCATTCATTTCTTCCAGGTCTTTTTCGGTCAATTTACCGACCGATGCTTTTAAACGCAGGACATGAATTAAATAATCATATTTTGCATTTAAATAATCCTGTTTGGAAGAAAAAGCATTACGTTGGGCTAACAGCACATCGACCATGGTTTTTAAGCCTTCCCGATACTGTGCTTGAGAGGCCCGTGAAACCACTTCTGAAGAATCCATTGCCGCTTTTCGTGCCTGTAATTTAGCTTGATCGGTTTCCACCTGCATATAAGATTTTTTCACATCGGTATTGGCTTTGCGAATCATGGCATCCAGTTGAGATTCGCTTTTTTTCACATTTACCGCGGCTTTTTGAATGGACTTTTGCGTTCTTCCACCAGTATAAACGTTCCAGTTCATCTCTACGCCAACCTGATCAAACTGGCCATCACTGGACACCACATTTTGCGGGGATTGTTTAATATACCCATAAGTACCGACCGCCTCAATTTGAGGATATAAGGCCGCTTTTTCTACCCGTTTCTGGTCTTCTGCATAATGCTGCTGTATACGCGCCTGCTGAACGGACAGATTCTGGCTCAGTGCCAAAGCTGTCCAGGCATCCAGATCCGCAGGATAGGGTTTCTGAAATTGAAAGTCGTCTCTGAGTACTGCCAAATTTTCTTGATAAGGTCCAATTAACTGGGCCAGTTGTTCCTGTGCCAAAACCAGTTGCACATGTGTAGCTATCCGGTTAGCCCGGGCACTTTCATATTGCGCATTGGCCTCACTGACATCGCTTTTTGCCACCAGACCTTCTTTCGATTTGGCATTCATGACATTGAGCTGTTCGAATAGGGCTTTTTCTTCTTGCAGATTGGCCACAGTTAAACTCTGCTGACGCAATACATTAAAATAACTTTCCGAGACATTTAAAATATGTTCTTGGCGCTGTAACTGTAACGTAATTTCACTCAAACTGACCGAAGTTTTGACCTGCTTTAAACCTTCCCAGGCATCCCAACGGAAGATCGGCTGGCGTGCAGTGATGGCAATTTGTCGAGTTGTGGAAGATGAGGCTGCAAATGCATCTGAAGGAAAACCCGGAATACTGGTGTCACTGGTCTGCTGACTTTTACGTGCCACATTTCCAGAAATAGTGACTGTAGGCAGCAAATTCCCTTTGGCAATGCCTAAATTGAGTTGATCTGCTTCATATTGTAAAAGATTGGCTTGCCAATTTGGGTCGCTACTTTTTGCCCGTTGATAGGCTTCGACCAAATCCAAAGCATGACCCCATGTGCTAAACAGCAATGCACATGCACCAATGACTACTTTAATATTCATTTTTTATAGTAAATCCCTACTAGACTAGCGACCATCCATAGACACGCATATTTATAATAAAAGCTATGCAATATTAAAACGATCTTCTCAATTTTCCGTATGATTTTTATTAATTTTTACAATCTGCACATGCGATTTCGATCCATCTCCATCATACTCGTCAATGATCACAGCGCGTAACCAAAACCCTTCACAATACTACACAGACAAAAACTTTTTCAGTTATAAAATATCCAGACACCCTACAAATCATTGCCGCATGTACCCGATATAGAATGACTGTGCCTTTAAAAACAAATTTTTCTGTTAAGCAATGCTTTCCCTTTTTTATTTTTATGCTTCTGTTCGGGTGTCAAAAACCCGAGCCTCAACCTATCCCAGAACAGGTACAAAAACAATCACAACAAGATGAAACGGTAGATTTATCGTTATTATGTAAAAATCTTGAAAAAAACATGCTGGCCATTAATGCGGAACGTACCACTTTTGCCCTGGAACAAATCAATCAGGATTTAAAGTTATGCTTGCCGCTATCTACATTTGCCGAACAACAACATTTATTGGCCCTGTCCACTAAAATGTATAACAATTTCTTAACAGTCGACAGAACAGCTGCACAACAATCTGCATTCGAAGCCTATGCCTTTGATTTGTCACAGCATCCAACCATTCAACAAAACCATTTTGAACAGCTGACTTTACGTGACCAGTATTTATTAAAACATAAGGGACAAGCTTATATTGAACTGTTTGATAGCGGTAAGGGCCGGGTCAATTATCGCCGCAGCCCCGAATATCTAGCCCGAATTTTCGCCCCTTATATACCACCAGCCGAACAGGTCTTTATTGAAAATTTGGCCACACAAAATATGCAGCCGGTATTGTCAGAGCATATCTTAATTGTTGAACCGCATGAAATTGCGTCTCGGGCCCTATTTTGGGAAGACTATTTAGATCAATATCCTAAAAGCAGCTATCGTAAAGATGCCGAATATCTATTGCAGATGTATACCCTGTTTTTATTTAAAGGCACCCAAGACTCTCCGGTTTCAGACAGTTATATTGACAAGTATGCAATACAAAGCAGTTCGCTAGATGAAATTGAAAAACTGGCCGAGGTCAAAAACTCGCATTTAGCCACTCAAGCCACAAAATTTCTGCATTTTTTACAATTATCTGAACAGCAACGCCTCAAAGAGATTCCTGTTCAGCTCAGCCCGGAGGAACAGCAGTCCCAAACTGAAAATCAACTGGCTGTTAAACAGCTGGATCAGTATCTGGGCTTGGCAAATCTCAGTCTTTCCAATCCACGTGACTGTTTTAGTGATGCAGTTTGCCTTTAAGTATTTGTTTTCTATACATGATCAGTAAAACCACTCAAAAGCGATATTTTATGTGAATGTTTTTTGCTAGTACGGCATGTTAATATTGACGCATAGCTTGACGGAGCGCGAGTAATAACTTGCTGAGATCACCTAAGTTCTATATGCAAATATGGCATTTGAGGGTGAGTACCGTTGAACCTGATCAGGTTAAGACCTGCGTAGGAATCAAGCCATCAAAAAACCTAAGCCCTCAATTTATCCATGTTAATTCTTCTCAATAGAATTTACCCGGATAAAGCAGCCACGTTTTTGGTCGTGCTTGATTCGTTGATGTCATTCACAAGGATCACCGCAATGCACCAATTAACGAATCTCTCTGCAACTGATATTTCTGCTCAACATGAGCAAGATGCTAAAGATCTCACCCGAATTTTACCCGCTTCCCAAAAAGTCTATGTCCAAGGTTCACGTAGCGACATTCAGGTTCCCATGCGTGAAATTGCCTTGACCGAGACCCCGACCGGTCTGGGGGGCGAACACAATCCTGCCATTATGGTCTATGACACTTCAGGGGTATATACCGACCCGAATGTTGCCATTGACCTGAATAAAGGTTTGCCCAATGTTCGTGAAACATGGATTGAAGAACGTCAGGATACTGAACGTTTAAATACCCTGAGCTCGGCTTTTGGACAGGAACGCCTGAAAGATATTCGCACCGCAGACATCCGCTTCGCCCATATTCAACAGCCGCGTCGTGCCAAAGCGGGCAAAAATGTGACCCAGATGCACTATGCACGTCAGGGTATCATTACCCCGGAAATGGAATATATCGCCATTCGTGAAAACCAGCGCCAGCAGGAAGGTGTAGATGCACGTCAGCATGCCGGTCAAAACTTCGGGGCCAAAAATCTGACTGAAATCACCCCCGAATTTGTGCGTCAGGAAGTGGCTGAAGGCCGTGCGATTATTCCGGCCAATATTAACCACCCTGAAATTGAGCCGATGATCATCGGGCGTAATTTTCTGGTGAAAATCAATGCCAACATCGGCAACTCTGCCCTCGGTTCCAGCATTGATGAAGAAGTGGCGAAAATGACCTGGGCGACGCGCTGGGGTGCTGACACCATCATGGATTTATCGACCGGGAAAAACATTCATGAAACCCGTGAATGGATTATCCGTAACTCCCCTGTTCCGATTGGTACCGTTCCAATCTATCAAGCTTTGGAAAAAGTCGATGGCGTTGCCGAAGATTTAACCTGGGAAATCTTTAAAGACACCTTGATTGAACAGGCTGAACAAGGCGTGGATTACTTCACCATTCATGCCGGCGTGCTTTTAAGATACGTGCCGCTGACTGCCAACCGCTTAACCGGAATTGTGTCGCGTGGCGGTTCCATTATGGCGCAGTGGTGTCTGGCCCATCATCAAGAGAATTTCCTCTATACTCATTTCGATGAGATCTGTGAAATTATGAAAGCCTATGACGTGTCCTTTAGTCTGGGTGATGGTTTGCGTCCTGGCTGTATTCAGGATGCCAATGACGAAGCACAGTTTAGTGAACTGCGCACTTTGGGCGAGCTGACCCATCGTGCCTGGGAGCATGATGTACAGGTGATGATTGAAGGTCCGGGCCATGTGCCCATGCACATGATCAAAGAAAATATGGATCTGCAACTGGAAGTCTGTAAGGAAGCACCCTTTTATACACTAGGCCCTTTAACCACCGATATTGCTCCGGGCTATGACCATATTACTTCAGCGATTGGTGCTGCCATGATTGGCTGGTACGGTACGGCCATGCTGTGCTATGTCACACCTAAAGAGCATTTAGGTTTGCCGAACAAGAAAGATGTCAAAGACGGCATCATCACCTATAAAATTGCCGCCCATGCTGCCGACTTGGCCAAGGGACATCCGGGTTCGCAGGTGCGGGATAATGCCTTATCCAAAGCGCGTTTCGAATTCCGCTGGGAAGATCAATTCAATTTGAGTCTGGACCCGGATACTGCACGCAGCATGCATGATGAAACCATGCCGAAGGAAGCACATAAATCTGCACATTTCTGTTCCATGTGTGGCCCTAAATTCTGTTCGATGAAGATTACTCAAAATGTGAGGGATTATGCGAAAAATCAACGTAACGAGGGACAGCATCAAGAACAGAATCCAGAGATTGAAGCAGGTTTGAATGCCATGAAAACCAGCTACCATGAACGTGGTCAAAAATTGTACCACAAGCTGTAATTCTTAAAAAAAAATCTTTTATTTTCATGAAATTCTCAGTTAGGATGAATGTATGCTTTTCATCCTGACTGAGCTATATGAATATTATTAGACAAGCCACATATAACAGCGACCAAGTCAAAATTCAGTCCCGTGAATATCTTTTTCGTGGCTTCATTCAGGTTGAAAAAGTGAATCTCTGCCATCGTTTATTTAACCAGAGCGAATTCACTCCGGTCATGCAACGTGAACTGATTCACCGGCCTGAAGCTGCGGGTGTGCTGATTTATAATGATGCGCAGCAAAAATTTGCCTTGATTGAACAATTCCGTGTCGGTGCGATGGACGATGCAGATTCTCCGTGGCAACTGGAAGTGATTGCCGGTGTATTGGATGGTGATGAATCGCCGGAAAGCTGTATACGCCGTGAGAGTCTGGAGGAATCGGGTTGTAAGATTGATCAGTTACAGCACTTATTCAGCTTCTATCCTTCGGCAGGCGCCTGTTCTGAACTGTTCCATTTATACAGTGCTGAAGCGCATCTGCCTCAACACGGTGGAGTCTTTGGCATGCCGGATGAAGGGGAAAACATTCAATTGCATATTATTGATTATAAGCAAATAGCCACTTTAATGAGCAATGGTCGCTTAAAGAATGCGCCGGTCATAATGGCCTTGCAATGGCTGCAACAACATATTAAAACAACAAGGAATGTCTAAGGAGTCGGACATGACTTTATACCCGCATAATCAAGACCAGCAAGACTGGACCATTATTCAGATTTCAGACACACATCTGATGAATCAGGATGATTTAGAATTTGTGCATATGAATCCTGAGCACAGCTTTCATGCAGTCATCAAGCAAATTCAGCAACGCTATCCGAATACCGATGCCATTATCCATACCGGTGATTTGGCTCAAGTCCCGGTCGCAGAGACCTATAGCCGTTATTTATCTTTTATGCAGACGCTGGGAATCCCGTTTTATCAAATTCCGGGTAACCATGACGATCTGGATCTATTCCCTTTCTACCAAAATAAGGACGAGGCGCAGGCCATTCATTTTGGCAGATGGAGCTTTGTGCTATTAAACAGTGCAGTACAAGACCGAACCGATGGCTGGATTGAGCAAGAGCAACTGCAACAACTGGATAGGCTTTTAGCAAAACTGCAACAGCAATTCGTGATCGTGGCATGTCATCATCATCCCTTTGAAATGCAATCAAAATGGATCGATCAGCACATCCTGAAAAACACTGAAAATTTAACCGACATTCTGGCCAAACACACTAATGTCAAAGCGGTTATTTTTGGTCATGTGCATCAGGATTCTTGGCATGAATGGCAGCACATCCAGTTTTTTTCTACCCCATCCACCTGTGTTCAGTTCAAACCCTTAAGTGAAGATTTTGCCCTGGATGATGAAGCGCCAGGTTTTCGTGTCCTGCATCTGAAAGCCAATGGTGAGCTTGAAACCCAAATTCATCGGGTTCTAACAGCACGACAACAAATTAATAGTGAAATTTCAGGTTATTAACTTTTCATTTTGTTTTTTTTCTATTACTTTATGCCTTCTAAAGGAAGCATGGTCGATAGAATCCAAGCATCAAAGACTATCAAAAAGCAAAAAAAGTCTATATGATGACGACCCTCGAAGGAAAATCTCCTTAGGGTTGGATAAAAACACTTGCATATCACCATATTTTTTGCGTATAGATAATACGTATATGATGAGGAATGCCCTATATGGCGAATGACAACCAAAATCAAGTCTTGGACGAACAAACTGATGTTGTAGATGAAAAATCTACAAAACGCGTGCGTAAAACGAAGCCAAAAGCGTCAGAAAGTGGTTCTACTGCTAGCTTATTTGGTATTGCACCTTATCAGCCTAAAAAAAATGAAGAATACATGTCTGAAGGACAACTTGAGCATTTCCGCCAGATTTTACTGGCCTGGAAAGCAGAGCTGATGTCTGAAGTAGACCGCACCTTAAACACCATGCAAGACGAAAATACAGCTTTGCCTGATGTGAATGACCGTGCAACCCAGGAAGAAGAGTTTGCTATTGAACTCCGTACTCGTGACCGTGAACGTAAGCTGATTCGCAAGATTGAACAATCAATTGAAGCGATTAAAAACGATGATTACGGTTTCTGTGAAACTTGTGGTATTGAAATTGGTCTGCGTCGTCTTGAAGCACGTCCAACAGCTACCCTTTGTATTGACTGCAAAACGCTAGCAGAAATCAAAGAGAAACAAAATAACGGTTAATGATGTTATCCAATAATCCTCCCCTAACCCCTCCTTTAATAAAGGAGGGGGATAACAGGATGGCTTATATGGGCCGGTTTGCGCCATCGCCAACCGGCCCTTTGCATTTTGGCTCACTCATTACCGCTGTGGCCAGTTATTGCGATGCCCGTGCCCATCAGGGTCAATGGCTGGTCCGGATTGAAGATACCGACATTCCTCGCATTTACCCCGGTAGTGAAGAACATATTCTGCGTTCAATCGATGCGTTCCAGTTCGAACCTGATGCCGAGATCATTTTCCAAAAAGACCGCCTCGATATTTATGAGTCTGTGATTGAGCAGCTGCATCAGCAAGGTTGGGTCTATGCCTGCCAATGCACCCGTAAAATGCTCGGTTCCAATCATATTTATGCCGGAACCTGCCGAGATTTACATCTGCCTTTTGAGCAGCAAGCCATCCGTCTGAAAGTCTCCAATCAACAGATTTGCTTCACTGATCGCCTGCAAGGCAAGCATTGTTGCAACCTGCAACAAGACCTCGGTGACTTTGTGCTGAAACGTCGTGATGGCATTATCAATTACCAGTTGGCTGTGGTGGTCGATGATTACTTACAAGGCATGACTCATGTGGTTCGTGGGGCTGACCTGCTAGACAATACCGAACGGCAAATCTGGCTCGGTTCGCTACTAGGCTATCGCAAACTTGAATATATGCATCTGCCTTTGGCGATGAATGATCAGGGGCAAAAACTCTCTAAACAGAATCTGGCGCAAGCGCTTGATCTCAAGCGCGCACCTGAATTACTACAGCAGGCCATTCGCGCTTTGCATCAGCCAGAAGTTGATGTAGACACGCCAGAAAATATGCTGAAACAGGCTATTGCTCAATGGAATATTGACTTGATTCCACATACAACCGAGCTACAAGGCAGCTATTTATAAAATCTAGATTAGCGTTAAGCTAAAAAAATCTACAACAGAAATGGCGGGCCGAAGATGTTTTTTATATTTGGCATTGGTCCTAAAACCAAGGTAGTGGAGAAAAGTCAGTTTCTTTGTCCAGTCTGCAGAACACGCAGCGCTTATGAATTGAAACAGCAACGCAATTATTTTTCTTTATTTTTTATTCCACTGATTCCCCTTTCAAAAGCAAAAGGAGAATTTGTGAAATGTCTGCATTGTGGAACTGAAATGCCAAGCACGGTACTGAACCATGCCTAGCCGAATTGATTGCCAGCTTGGGGCTAGAAGCTGGATTCTTCTTTGCTTGGATTGGCTTTTTGTGTGGTGGCATCAATCTTCAAAATCAGGCTGATCATCACTGCACACATAATTAACGATGAACCACCATAACTAATAAACGGCAAGGTCAAACCTTTGGTCGGCAGCATGCCCATATTCATCCCGGCATTTACCAGGATTTGCAGCAAGAAGATAATACTGATGCCATAGGCCAGATAGCCTGCACGCAAGTATTGGTGCTGCAAGGCACGGTGTCCGATTTTGATACAGCACACCACCATCATAAAGGACAAGATCAATACCGTACTGATCCCGAAGAAGCCGAATTCTTCACCTAAAATAGCCAACATAAAGTCAGTATGTGCTTCAGGTAAATAAGACATTTTCTGAATACTATGACCCAGTCCTACCCCCATCCATTCACCCCGACCAAAGGCCATCAGTGCATTAGATAACTGATAACCGGTGCCCAGGGGATCCGCCCAAGGGTTGGTAAAGGATAAGGCACGTTGTAAACGGTAAGGCTCAAAGATAATCGCAGCCGCCAAAGCTAATACAATCGCGATCAGGAAGAAAATAAACTGAATCGGCGGTGCGCCAGCCAGGAAGAAAACGCCTAAAATCATCAGGACGATAACCGCAGTCGCACCCAGATCGGGCTCCAGCAGGATTAAGCCTACAGTGATGATCATCACGCCGACTAAGCGGTACAGGCCGGAAGCGCTGTTTCTCACCTCTTTTGCCCTTCGCACCACATAATCCGCAGTGAAGATCGCCATCATTACCTTGGCCACTTCAGATGCCTGCAAGGTAAAACCGGCGATACGAATCCATCGGGTGGAACCGTTGACCTCGGAACCGGCGACCAATACCACCGCCAGCAGCAGAATGGTCATGATCCACAGTGGAAAGGTATTATTAAACCAAATATTCAGCGACACTTTATAAGCCAAAAATGCGGCAACAGCTGCCACAAAAATGGAAATGCCGTGTCGGATCACATAGTGAAATGCATTTTCATGTAATCGGTCTGCATAGGGCATCGATGCCGATGCCACCATGATTGAACCAATACACAGCAAGGTGATTACACAAAAAATCAGTACATTACGTGGCGTAACTTCAGCGGGGATTTTCGGTCCCCACTCATTGTAGACCTGATTAATTTTATTTATGGTCGTCTGAGCTAACCCAGCCATACAACTTTCCTTATCGTTCTTTTAAGCCAGTGCATTCACACAATCGACAAATTGATGTCCGCGTTCACTATAACCTTTGAACATATCAAAACTTGCACATGCAGGTGACAATAACACCACATCATTGGCTTGGGTATGTTGCTGGCACAATTCTACCGCTTCTTTTAAAGATTCGGCATGAATTAAAGTGGTTGTACCTTCAATTGCGGTTTCAATGACTGGTCGATCTTCACCAATCAGCACAGCGACTTTGGCATATTTCGTCAGTGCCTCACGAAGTGCGCTAAAGTCCTGCCCTTTACCTTGACCACCTAGAATAATAGCGACTTTTCCGCCCTGTGGTTCAATCGCTGCACCCAGACCATCAATAGCCGCCAAGGTTGCGCCAATGTTGGTTCCTTTAGAGTCATTATAATAACGAACCCCGTGCACTTCTTTGACAAATTCACAGCGGTGCTCTAAGCCTTTAAAAGTTTTCAGCGTTTCCAGCATGCTCTCTAAAGGCAAGCCAATTGCCTCACCCAAAGCCAGGCATGCCAAGGCATTGGCAACGTTATGCGTACCTTGAATGTACATGTCTGAACTGTTCAATAAACGTTCACGACCACGTGCCAGCCAGATGCTGCCATTATCTTCTTTTAAAATACCATATTGATTTAAATCAGGTGCATTCAAACCAAAGCTCTGCATGGGTGTGTTATCTGGAACCAGTGGACGGGTCAAAGAATCATCACGGTTATAGACCACTTTTTTCACACCCTGGAAAATGCGGTGTTTTGCCGTATGATAACCAAACATGTCGCCATGACGGTCCAGATGATCTTCACTCATATTCAGCACCACAGCCACTTCAGCATTTAAATTGGAGGTGGTTTCCAACTGAAAGCTGGATAATTCCAGAATATAAAGTTCCGGATCATCTTTGGTTAAATCCAGTGCCGGACGACCCAAGTTACCGCCCACAGCCACTTTTTTGCCGGCATCTTTCGCCATCAGGCCAATGAGTGTGGTTACGGTACTTTTGGCATTTGAGCCGGTAATGGCCACAATCGGTTTATCGGTTGCACGGCGCAAAATCTGAATTTCACTCACCACCGGAATGCCTTGGGCAAGCGCAGCCTGGATTTCAGGCAGTTTCGGATCAAGCCCCGGGCTAATCACGATTTCTTCAGCTTGCAACAATAGCTCTTGATCGAGCTGACCAAAACTGGTTTGCACTGCTGCCGGAATCTGGTCATGCCCGGGTGGTGTCTTTCGAGAATCTGTTACTGCAACGCGGTAGCCATTTTCATGTAAGAAATTTACTGCTGCAACACCTGAAATTCCGAGTCCTGCAACGACTTTTAACCCACCACGCTGTATTAACATTTTTGCCCCATTTTTTGCTACGTTTTCAAAACTGACAAAATGTTAGCACTTTGCTGTTTTGAATGCTTTTTCTGTTTTGACTTTATCTCGGCTTTTTTGTGTCAGTGCGTAAAAAAACCGTCATAAAAATGACGGTTTTCAATTTTTTTCCCGGCAGTAGATTTTATTTCCACTTTACTGCCTGGACTTCAGGTTTTTTCTTGGCAGGACTGTCTGAGGCCGAACATCCACAACTTCCACCGCAGCCAGAGACCATTGCAGGTTTTAACCATTTTGCCAGAACGGTCCAGCCCTGTTTTTGGCAGCCGTTCGAAAGCGAGCTGAAGACTGAATATGATGCTTTCGGAAAAACTTTCTTAAACACCACCACAGCACTCCAAATGACCAAAGCAGCCACAATGAGAATTTCAATCATTTCAGTCTCCTTTCACTTGTTTAGCTTTGGACAAAATTATCCAAAGTAAAATTATCCAAAGTAATGTGAAGCAATTTGATAAGTCAGGAATGACATGAGATACGCCAGTCCAAACAGATAAATGGTCATAAACGTTACAGTTTTGAATGAACCAGTTTCACGCTTTACCGTTGCCAGCGTCGCTAGACAATGCGGCGCATAAATAAACCACACCAGCAAAGATAAACCGGTTGCCAATGACCATGCCAAATCACCGCTACTGATTAAAGTCGATAAGCCTTGTGCGACCGCATCATCATCAGCTGCAGACAAGGCATAGACGGTACCGAGTGCTGCAACCACCACTTCACGAGCCGCCATGGCTGGAATCAGGGCAATACAGATCTGCCAGTTAAAGCCCAATGGCGCAAAAATCGGCTGCATCACATGACCCAGCATACCGGCAAAGGAATAATCAATTGCCGGGGCAGTCGCACCATCTGGGGCTTGTGGGAAAGTACACAGAAACCACAGTAAAATAGACAGGGCAAAAATGATGCCACCCACACGCTTCAAGAAGATCTTGGCGCGGTCGAGCAAGCCAATCCAGACACTTTTAACATCCGGAAAACGGTAACTTGGCAATTCCATCAACAAAGCATGTTGGGATTTGTCTTTCTGGAAGAATTTCAGCACAGTCGCCACAATCAGGGCACTGACAATACCCGCCATATACAGCGCGAACAGCACCAAACCTTGCAGGTTAAACATGCCCCACACCATTTTTGCTGGAATAAAGGCTGAAATCAGTAAGGCATAGACCGGCAAACGCGCAGAACAGGTCATCAATGGCGCAACTAAAATAGTGGTCAACCGGTCACGCGGATCGCTGATGCTACGGGTTGCCATAATGCCCGGCACAGCACAGGCAAAACTGGATAGCAATGGAATAAAGGCACGTCCACTTAAGCCAGCCTTAAACATCAATTTATCCAGCAAGAATGCTGCACGTGGCAAATAGCCGGACTCTTCCAATACCAAAATGAAGAAAAACAGGATCAGAATCTGTGGCAAGAACACCACTACACCGCCCGCACCGGCAATAATGCCGTCCACCACCAGACTATTCAGCAATGGATGTGCAATATGCTCACCCACGGTTTCTCCCAGCCATCCGAAGACTGCTTCAATCCCATCCATAAATGGCGCAGCCCAAGCGAATACTGCCTGGAAGATAATAAACATCATCACGGCCAGACTGATTAAGCCAAACACTGGATGCAAGAAAATTTTATCCAGAAAATCAGAACGCTTATCTTCATGGTCAACGAAAACCACCACATCTTTTAAAATCTGGGCAATTTTTTCATGATTTGAACCGGAAATTTTGACATCGCTCAGTTCAGTGTTAGGCGTTCTAAATGTTTCAGCATCCAGCGCGCCCATCAGGTTTTCAATTCCTGCATTACGCACCGCCACAGTTTCCACTACAGGAATACCTAAACGCTGCGATAATTTTTGCGTATTGATCTGCATGCCACGGCGGCGTGCTTCATCCATCATATTCAGCACAAGCAGAATAGGACGTCCCAGCTCGATCATTTCCAGAACCAGACCGAGATGCAATTTTAAGTTGGTGGCATCCACCACACACAGGAAAGCATCCTGATCACCTTCTTCGGCAATTTTGCCCTGCACCACATCACGGGTGATGGCTTCATCCGGGCTGGTCGCATTCAGACTATAAGTCCCAGGCAAATCCAGCACACGAACCACACGCGCTGAAGGCAGGCTAAACTGCCCAACCTTTCGTTCAACCGTGACCCCTGCATAGTTGGCCACTTTTTGCCGTGTTCCGGTCAAATGGTTGAATAATGATGTTTTACCACAGTTCGGGTTACCTACAAGGGCAATACGTAGCGCATCACTCATGCAGTGATCCCCTCTTCAATTTCAATTTTTTCAGCTTCAACTTTGCGCAGTGCGAAACGGGTAAACCCCACCTGAATCAGAATAGGATCGCCACCAAAAATACCTTTGGTAATGACCTGAACTTTTGTCCCCGGTACAAAACCTAAAGTTTCTAAACGACTCGCTACCAGATCGGTCTGAGCTGTATCACCATCCAAAGTACGATTCACTTTGCTAATGATGGCCGTTTGTTTCACTTTCAAATCAGATAATCGCACCGCATCTAATCCTAAAATATTTGCTACAGTATACAAACAAATGAGAATAATTACCAAGTAAGGTTTATTCCAATTCTCATCTTGTATGCCGCGTTCGACATTGCAAAAAAATTGGTCTACATTGATCAAGACCAAGAAAAACTTGGGGTTTTCATTTAACGTAGAAGTGACATGCTCAATAAAAAGCCTCGTATTCCCGCAGCTGTAAACATTCCTGAACATTTAAGTTTTTTGCAGAGCTTTCGAGATTATTTAATTGCCCAAACCGTCAGCCCGCATACTCGTAATGCCTATCTCTCTGATTTAATTCAATGTAGTGAATGCAGTGCTGTTGCCATGCCAGACTGGAGCAGTGATGACATTTCCGATGTTTTATTAAACCTGACCCAACAGGGAAAAAGTCCGCGCTCGATTGCCCGCTCACTTTCTGCCCTGCGTTCCTTTTATAAATTTCTGCGTGAGCAAAAATTACGTAGTGATAATCCGGTTGCAACCCATAAAACCCCTAAAATTGGGCGGGCCTTACCGAAAGATTTATCTGAAGCCGATGTGGAAGCCTTAATTAATGCACCAGATATCAATACCGCTCTGGGCTTACGTGACCGGGCAATGTTTGAAGTCCTCTACGCTTGCGGGCTGCGGGTATCTGAATTGCTCAATTTAAGACTGGAACTGATTAATCTAAAACAGGGCTATTTGCGTATTGTCGGTAAAGGCAATAAGGAACGTCTGGTTCCGTTGGGACAGGTAGCCTGTGAATGGATTGAAAAATATCTGCAGCAAGCACGCGCCAGCCTGTATAAATCTGCCACTGACTATGTGTTTTTAACCCAGCATGGCGGCATCATGAGCCGGCAAAATTTTTGGTATGCCATTAAGCGCTATGCGCTACAAGCGGGGATTCAGGCCGAACTTTCACCGCATACTCTACGTCATGCTTTTGCCACCCATTTACTCAATCATGGCGCCGACTTACGTGTGGTACAGATGCTGCTTGGGCATAGCGATTTATCCACCACGCAAATTTATACCCACGTGGCTCAGGTTCGCATGCAACAGTTACATGCCACTTATCACCCGCGCGCTTAACGGCAGTAAATATCAGACTAAGAAGTTTTATTTCAGGCATTTTTTTTTGTTATGCTTATTCACCTGTTTTTTATACCTACAAGAAAGGGTTGTTTATGTTATTTACCCGTTCAAAAATTTTTCTCGCATGTACGCTTGTTGCCGGCTTGGGATTAACGGCCTGCTCCAATTCGAATAATGATGAAAAAAAGCAAAATACTTTAACCGCTAGCGCACCTGCAACCGGGGAAGCATCCAACCTTTCAGAACGCAATGCTCAGCAACGTTTGGTCAACACCTTGCAGCAGCATTTCAAGAAAGCCAATATCAATGCCAAAATTTTAAATATTAAAGCGACTGAAGTCCCTAATCTGTATTGGGTCACTCTCGAAGGCATGTCATCTGTATATGCCACTGCCGATGGCAAATACATTATTCAGGGTGATGTACTGCGTTTAGGCGACAGTAAAATTCACAATGTCAGTGAAAGCCTGCAGTCCGAAACCAACAAAAAACTGCTGGCCAACCTAAAAACCGAAGATCTGCTGGTTTATAAAGCCAAAGGCAAGACTAAACATGTGATCTATGTCTTTACCGATGCCAGCTGTCCGTATTGTCATAAATTACATGAACATATGGCTGAAATTAATGCCCAGGGTATTGAAGTGCGCTATATCGCATGGCCACGTGGCGAACAGTTCATGCCAGCCATGGAAAGTGTATGGTGCAATGAAGACCGTCAAGCTGCATTCGATCAGGCGATTGCCGGTGCACCGCTTGCTCCAGCGACCTGTAAAAATCCAGTGAAAGATCAATATCAATTAGGCTTGAATATGGGCGTCAATGGTACTCCGGCGATTTATAATAGCGAGGGTGTTTACCTGGGTGGATATCTATCGCCCGAAGAATTGGTGCAGCGTTTAAATAACTAATTTTTATCAATTCATTTACTAAATTTAATAGGTAGAGATAAAGTGATATCTACCCTAGAGTCTGGCGGTTTTTTTAGCTATGATCTAGTTTCGCTTAAAGTTGAATACATATTTGGAGTGTGACGTGAAACCAGTTCGTCTGGCAATCCTCGGTCTTGGTACTGTGGGTGGTGGTGCCCTTAAACTACTAAAAGAAAATGCTGCTGAGATTAAACGTCGCACCGGTCGAGAAATTCAAATCACCCATGTAGGCACACGTCGTCCACGTCCTGATTTGGATCTTCCAGAATCTATCAAACAAAGTGCCGATCTTCTGGAAATTGTACGTCAACCTGATGTTGACGTTGTGGTTGAAGTTATGGGCGGAATTCATCCGGCCTATGAAGTCATCATGGAAGCCATGAAACATGGCAAACATATTGTGACTGCCAACAAGGCACTCTTGGCTGAACACGGTAATGAACTATTTAAAGCGGCTGAAGACAATGCCGTGCAAATTGCCTATGAAGCGGCAGTTGCCGGCGGTATTCCAATTATTAAAGTGATTCGTGAAGGTTTGGCTGCCAATAAAATTGACTGGTTAGCAGGGATCATTAACGGTACTGGCAACTTTATTTTAAGTGAAATGCGTGAAAAAGGTCGTGCTTTTGAAGATGTGCTGAAAGAAGCACAAGAACTGGGTTATGCCGAAGCCGATCCGACTTTTGACGTCGAAGGGATTGATGCTGCACATAAACTGACCATTTTGGCTTCATGTGCATTTGGTATTCCACTACAGTTTGATAAAGTCTTTACAGAAGGCATTGGCAAAGTTACTGCACAAGATGTGAAATATGCAGAAGACTTGGGTTTCCGTATCAAACACTTGGGTATTGCACGTCGTACCGATGCCGGAATTGAATTACGTGTGCATCCTACTTTAATTCCAGATGACCAACTGATTGCCAATGTCAACGGCGTGAAAAATGCGGTTCTGGTACAAGCCAATGCTGTTGGCCCAACCCTTTATTACGGCGCAGGCGCAGGCGCAGGTCCAACCGCTTCTGCGGTAGTCGCGGATGTAGTCGACATTGTCCGTGATATTATTTATACCGAAGATGGCGCAGGAACCATTCCGCAATTGGCCTTTGAAGCCCTCACGGATTTACCAATTTTAACGCGTGAACAAATGACCACAGGCTACTACATCCGTATTAATGCCGAAGATCAAATGGGCGTGCTCGCCGATGTCACCACGATTTTAAGTCGTGCCGGCATCAGTATTGATGCCATCATGCAGCAGTCGCGTTTAAAAGACCTGATTCCGATCGTGATTTTAACTGATCCTATCGTTGAATCAAAAATGGATGAAGCGTTGCAACAAATTCAAGCATTGCCCTTCATTCATGGCGAAATTGTACGAATTCGTTTAGAATCGCTTGATAATTAATCGGGTCGAGGGGAATATTTCCGTTCCTCTCGCCAAGCTCTACACACAATTGGAACATCATCATGTCTAATGCCAATCGTTATACTGGTTTAGTTGACCGCTATCGCGACCGTTTACCAGTGTCTGCAACTACTCGTGCAATCTCTTTAGGCGAAGGTAATACGCCACTGATCAAGCTTGAGAACATTCCACGCATTATTGGCAAAAATGTTGAAATTTATGTGAAGTACGAGGGCTTAAACCCGACTGGTTCATTTAAAGACCGTGGTATGACCATGGCAGTAACCAAAGCAGTTGAAGAAGGCTCTAAAGCGATTATCTGTGCATCTACAGGTAACACTTCTGCTGCTGCAGCAGCTTATGCTGCCCGTGCCGGCATCAAAGCGTTCGTACTCATCCCGGAAGGCAAAATTGCCATGGGTAAAATGGCACAAGCCATGATGTACGGTGCCATCACCATGCAAATCCGCGGTAACTTCGATGACGGTATGCGTCTGGTGAAAGAAGTGGCTGACCAAGCACCGGTAACGATTGTAAACTCAATCAACCCGTACCGTTTGCAAGGTCAAAAAACCATTGCTTATGAAATTGTTGAAGCTTTAGGTCGTGCACCTGATTACCACTGCCTACCTGTAGGTAACGCAGGTAACATTACTGCTCACTGGATGGGTTATACCGAAGCTGTTGCTAACCAGCCGAAAGAAGAATTTGAACAAGTGATCTATGATGCTGAAACGGATCAGTTTACGGGCCCTAAACCTGCCGGTCTTCCAATCATGGCGGGTTATCAGGCGGCTGGCGCGGCACCCTTCTTGCGTGGCGGTCCTGTAGCAAATCCTGAAACTGTAGCAACAGCGATTCGTATTGGTAACCCGCAAAGCTGGAACCATGCGAAAGCCGTAGTTCGTGATTCAAATGGTTGGTTTGATGAACTGACTGATACCGAGATTCTTGAAGCACAGCGTTTACTTTCAATGTACGAAGGCGTATTCGTAGAACCTGCTTCTGCAGCATCTGTGGGTGGTGCAATCCGTGACATTAAAGCGGGTAAAATTAAAGAAGGTTCAGTGATTGTTTGTACCGTCACAGGTAACGGTTTGAAAGACCCGGATACTGCCATTAAACAATGTTCTGATGCCGTGATGTTGTCTATCGATGCGACAATGGATCAAGTAAAAGACTCTATTCTTTCTAATATGTAATTTGTTTGATTTTTAGATTGAAAGAAAAAACCCTGCAATTGCAGGGTTTTTTAATTTAGAAGCATTCAAACGTTGAGTAAATTTGACTACTTCCCAAAATTCAATATCAGATACGTTTTGGTAACTGGCTTACCCAAGTCATTAAACGGGTTGCATCATTTGTACGTGCAGCAGATGAATCTGCACCCAGCAACACCACCACCGCTGGACGGTTATTTAAAGTGGTATGCATCACCACACAACGCCCTGCTTCATTGATATAACCTGTTTTTGAAATATTGATATTCCAGCCACCATTACGTACCAAGGCATTGGTATTGTTCGATTTTAATACACGATAACCCAAGTTAAAATCATAGCTTGGTGTAGTTGAGAATTGGCGAATCAAGCCATATTGAGATGCCGTATTCACCAAAATACCCAAATCACGCGCAGAAGATACATTACCCGGATGTAAACCTGTTGATTCAAGATAGTGAGTTGAATTCATTCCAAGCTCTTTGGCTTTAGAATTCATTTTTGCAATAAAGGCCGCGCGACCACCCGGATAAGTTCGTGCCAATGCTGCTGCCGCAGGATTTTCTGACTTCATTAAAGCAAACAATAGCACCTCAGCACGATTCATGCTGTCACCCGCGCGTAAAGTCGAACTTGAACTTTTACAACCCGAACATGAAAAGTCAGCTTGCTGTAAAGTAATTTTTTCTGACATATTTAAACGGGAATCTGCAATTACCACGGCTGTCATCAATTTGGTGATTGATGCAATTGGAAAAGCTGTATTGCTATTTTTACTATAAAGTACTTCGCCAGTTTGACCATCCATCACCAGTGCAGCGCGGGCATTAACCGAAGGCTGGTTGCTATAATTGGAATTATTTAAAACCTGTACCGTTTTAGGTGCCGAATATGTCACCACACCATTCGAACTACGTATGGAAGTGGTGATTTTAGTAGCACCTTGGGGAGAGACTTCTTCAGCTGAAGCATCACCGTTTAATAATTGATTGGCATCCTCAGAGGACCAGCTCAACGCAGCCTGTCCCGCCCCTTTAGACGCATCCATCACCAGCTCTGCAAAACTGGTTGAACTCATGCTAAGCAAAATTGAAATGCCCAGCATATGCATTAAAGATTTTTTCGAATTTTTCACGGTGATTTACTCAACTCAAGGAGGCAATATACATTTGTGTATTACCTCAAAAATGCTTACATTTAGACACAAAGATGAACACTTTTTGTTGCTCACAACATTGTGTATAACATTTAATTGAAAGATAAAGAATAGGATTGCTAATTTTGTCATTTCATTGCAAGCTTATTTTGCTTTATGTAACAAAAAAAATGCATTTTTTGATATGAGGGAGAACTAGGTGATCACAGTTTTAGTGGTAGATGACCATGAATTAGTACGTACCGGAATTTGCCGTATGCTCGAAGACCATGCGGATGTTCAAGTGATTGGTCAGGCTGAATCTGGAGAAGAAGCGATTAACTTAGTCCGCCATCATCATCCCAATGTGGTTCTGCTGGATGTAAACATGCCGGGAATTGGCGGGGTAGAAACCACCCGACGTCTATTGCAAACTGCGCCTGAAACCAAAGTACTGGCTGTAAGTGGCCTGGCTGAAGAACCCTACCCGTCCTTATTGCTTAAAGCTGGAGCTAAAGGCTATATCACCAAAGGTGCGCCTGTGACCGAAATGGTTCGTGCCATTAACAAGGTCATGCAAGGTGGAAAATATTTTAGTGCCGACATTGCCGAACAACTGGCCAGCTCCTATCTTTCCGACACCCAGCAATCTCCTTTTGATGCCTTGTCGGAACGTGAAATGCAGGTAGCGATGATGGTGGTCAATTGTATTAGTGCCCAGGAAATTGCCGATAAACTTTTTGTCAGTGTCAAAACGGTGAACACTTACCGTTACCGCATCTTTGAAAAGCTGAATCTGGATAGTGATGTCAAACTGACTCACCTGGCCATTCGCTATGGACTGATTAAACCTTAATGCCCTTGGGCCTGCTAGAAGACATGCATGACGCAATATACCAATACGTTTGAGTTTAACCAATATCATTTAGGCATTTGGTATAGCACGTATAGACTCATTATTGCGACCAGTCTTCTGCTGATTTTTTTACTCACTTCCCAGTACTTAAATACCGATTATCACTATCCGCAGCTTTATCTTTATGTGCTGATTGGCTACGTATTTACAAACTGTATCCAGTTAATCACGCTAAAAAGCATACGTTTAAAAATTGCCCAGCAGCTGCCGCTGTTATTTGTTGTCGATGTGATTGCTTTAAGCTTGCTCACCTTGGCGGTAGATGGTCCCAACCTGCAATTAAGTCTGCTGTTTGTGATTACCATCTTTGCCGCATCGTTATTACTGAATGCCAAAAAGGCGCTAATCATTACTTTAATTGCGGTAATTAGTGTAATTTATCAGCTTTTTTTAGGCAGTATTTTTGATTTTTCTTCACTGAATAATATTGGCAATAGCGCGGTACTGGCTTTTCTGTTTTTCGGGGTGTATGGCAGCGGTCAAATTGCAGTAAAACGCTTCCAATTACTTGAAAATTTAAATTTTTCTCAATCTCTGGAATTAAACCGACTGCAAAACCTGAATCGCTATATTCTGGAACAAATTGAACTGGGTTATCTGGTTTTAGATGAAAACTGTCATATTGTGCTGAGCAACCCTGCTGCCTGCCTGCTTTTAGGCATTCCGCCACTCTATGCCTATGACAAATATCCCTTATACAAGGCACAGCCCGATTTATTTGAATTACTTAAATTTGATCAACTGCAGGACGGAGAAAAATTCCAGTTTGAGTCGCAGCTCAGCCATTATCATATGCATATTGAAGTGCAAAAACTGATGGTTCCGCATCAAACCCTCACCCTGCTGGTGTTGCAGGATGCCACCAAGCTCAATCAACGCGTACAACAATTAAAACTCGCGGCATTAGGTCAACTGTCTGCCAGCATTGCCCATGAAATTCGCAATCCTTTAGCGGCTATTGTACAAGCCAATGAACTTTTCAGTGATAGCGATCAGCATCAACAAGCGGCATTGAGCCGGATGATTTCCAAACAGACTCAGCGTATCGACCGGATTGTACAAGACACGCTGAATATGGTGCGCAATAAAGAAACCCATCCTTCAAACATTGAGCTGAAACAGTTTATTCCCTTACTGATTCAGGAAGATTTGGCGGATATTGCCACTCAAATTAAATCTACCGTCCGGGGTAAAATTTTTATTCGTTTCGACGAGGCACAACTTCGCCAAGTTCTGATTAACCTGATTCGCAATGCTATTCGACATAATTCACCTGAGCATTCACATATCGAATTGAATGTTTACTTACAGGAAACCAATGTCCGTATTGACGTCCGTGATTTTGGGGCCGGCGTTGCCTCCAAGGATCTGGCTTATTTATTTCAACCTTTTTTTAGTACCGAAATCACAGGAACTGGTTTAGGATTATACTTATCACATAGTTTTTGCGAAGCAAATCAGGCGAAACTGAACTATGTAGAACAAGAACAAGGGGCATGCTTTCGAATAGAATGCCTGCGAGTTGCTTTATAAATTTAAATTGCTGGGGTGTATTGTGGAACAACAACCACTTGTCTTATTGGTGGATGATGAGGAAGATTTGTGTACCCTCATGCAAATGTCTTTATCTCGTATCGGGATCAAAACCCATATTGCGCATCGTGTTGAACAGGCTAAAAAGTTCCTGTCTGAATACCGCTATGATGCCTGTTTAACCGATTTAAATTTACCAGACGGTAATGGCCTGCAACTGGTGGAATGGATTAACCAGCATTTTCCCTCCATACCGGTGGCGGTACTGACTGCCTATGGCAATATGGAAATTGCCATTGCAGCACTTAAAGCTGGCGCCTTCGATTTTGTCAACAAACCGGTGAATCAGAAGCATCTGGAACAACTCCTGCAAAAAGCCTTTAACAAACCGTTTGAACATTTGCAGACCAAAGAAGACAGTCTGGAGCAAAAATTATTAGTTGGACAATCCCTGCCAATTCAACAGTTAAGGGTGACCTTAAATAAAATTGCCCGCTCTCAGGCACCGGTATTTATTACCGGTGAATCCGGGACAGGAAAAGAAGTGATTGCCAATCTGGTACATCGCCTCAGTAACCGTAATGAAGGTCCGTTTATTGCCATTAACTGCGGAGCCATTCCGACTGAATTAATGGAAAGTGAACTGTTTGGCCATAAAAAAGGCAGCTTTACTGGTGCTACACAAGACAAACAGGGCCTGATTCAATCTGCCCATGGCGGCAGTTTGTTTCTGGATGAAATTGCCGAACTGCCTTTAAGCATGCAGGTTAAACTGCTGCGTGCGGTACAGGAAAAACGCATTCGTCCAGTCGGTTCAGACAATGAAATTGATGTCGACTTTCGCGTGATTAGTGCCAGTCATCAGGACCTGGAAGCCCTAGTTCAGCAAGGCCGCTTTAGACAGGACTTGTTCTTCCGTATCCATGTCATGGATCTGGTGCTGCCTCCGCTACGTGAACGCGGTGACGATATTATTTTATTGGCACATCACTTTATTCAGAAAATTAGTCAGGAATGGGATATTCCACCAAAACAGCTGACTGATCGTGCGAAAAGCTTTTTATTGAGTCAGTATTATCCCGGAAATGTGCGTGAACTGCGTAATATTATTGAACGTGCTATTACCTTAAGCGATGACGAAAGAATCGACTTACAACACTTGCAAAGTGCACCTTTACGTTATCCTACCGCAGCAGTGCCAGCAGCAGCGGAAGATCAGCATACATTGCGCAGTGATATCCTGATTTCTTCCAAGAAATTACCTGATGAAGGTTTAGAGCTTTATCTGGAAAATATTGAAAAAGATATTTTACTTAATGCCCTGAATTTAACCCATTGGAACAGAACACTGGCTGCTAAAAAACTGGGCATGTCTTTCCGTTCTTTGCGTTATCGTCTGAAAAAATTTGGCCTGGATACCGACGAGGATTAGGTCGTTTTATTTATTGAGGAGCAGGCCGTTTATTTATGGCTTAGAATGATCTCTGCAACATGTTCCAGATAGTTTTCTTCTTTCATTTCATGTTGCAGCAGATATTGTTGATTGGGCTGAATGCCCACACCTTCAATCATCTGCCCTTTCGGGGTGTAGTAATGCGATACCGTCATCTGTAAAGCAGCACCATTGGACAGCGGGAACAGTTTTTGTACCACCCCTTTGCCATAGCTTTTTTCACCCACCACCCAGGCACGGTCGTGATCTTTCATGGCAGCAGTAAAAACTTCAGCGGCAGAAGCCGAACGGTTATTGATTAAAATACCAATTTTTAAATTCTGAAATTCAAAACTGGGTAAGGCCTGAAACTGCTGATCGCCTTCGGAACGGCTTTTGGTTGATACGATGATGCCTTGATTCAAGAATAAGTCGGCCGATTCAACTGCAGCCGACAACAAGCCGCCAGGATTATTTCTTAAATCGAGCAATACTGCTTTTAGACGTGGAGAAGAATGTTCTTCAATCAAGCGTTTGATTTCATTGGCTGTATCTTGCTGAAAAACTTTAACTTTGATAACCAGTACCTGATTATGCAGCAGCGTAGCCTGAATATCGGTTTCTATTTTTTTATTACGCACCAAAATCAGTGGCTTGCTATTTTGTGCCAGTTGCAAACTTAAGGTAGAGCCAATCGAACCATTCAGCAGGCTATTGACCTGATCATGGTTGAGTTTTTTCAGTTCCTGATCATCAACCTTAAAAACGCTTACGCCATTACGCAAACCTTGCTTGGCTGAGTCGGCATTATCCTTTAAACCTTGAATCACCCATTGATGCAACTGCTGGTCATAAGCCAGTTCAAAATCGACAGAGGCAATATCGCCTTCGGTATATTGCAACAGCTGCTTATAATCTTCTGGACTTAAGTAACGTGAATAACGATCCAGACCACTCACCAGGCCTTTAATGGCCTGCTGAAATAAGGTTTCGTCATTTTTGTCATCGACATAATTTTCTTTGACGATGCTATAAATCTGGACAAATTGCTGAATTGATTCTACCGGAACTTCAGCATAATTCTGTTCGGCTTCCTCATCAAAATCTAAAACAGGCTGAGCCTTGCCTTTTACCGCAGCAAGGGCGGAATGGCTCATACACATGAATAACGTTGTTAAAATGACAACCTTTTTCCAACGCTGTAAAGCCATCCATCCACCTGTTTATACAAAAATTTTTATGATTTTAAAGTAATCAAATTACGACCTTTCATTTCTGCAGGTACAGGAATTTGCATGAGGTTCAACAATGTTGGAGCAACATCTGCAAGAACGCCACCTTCAGCAATGGTTGCAGAAGTTGGGCCGACATAAATAAACGGAACCAGTTCAGTGGTATGTTGAGTATGAACCTGACCACTTTGGTAGTCCTGCATTTGCTCTACATTACCATGATCGGCAGTAATCAGCATATGGCCTTTTTTCGCCATTACTGCTTCATATACACGACCCAGGCAAGTATCCACCGCTTCAACGGCTTTCACTGCTGCATCAAATACACCGGTATGCCCCACCATATCACCATTGGCATAGTTCACCACCAACAGGTCATATTCACCTGAATTAATTGCAGCAACCAGTTCATCGGTCACTTCATAAGCACTCATTTCCGGTTTCAAATCGTAAGTTGCCACGCTTGGAGATGGAATCAAAATACGTTTTTCACCCGGGTATTCATCTTCACGGCCACCGCTAAAGAAGAAGGTCACGTGGGCATATTTTTCAGTTTCAGCAATACGCAGCTGGGTTTTACCCAAATCAGACAAGTACTCACCAATCGAGTTTTTCAACGCTTCTGGCATATAGGCCACAGGTGCATCAATGGTAGCTTGATAACGGGTGAGCATGACAAACTTAGACAGGTTTGGCACCACTTTACGCTCAAAACCGGCAAAGTCTTTTTCCACAAAGGCTTTGGTAATTTCACGCGCACGGTCAGCACGGAAATTCATGAACACCACACTGTCACCATCCTGAATTTTAGCCAGTTCGCCAATACGGGTGGCTTTCACAAATTCATCGGACTCATTTGCCGCATAAGCCTGCTCCAAGCCTTCTACCGCTGTTGCTGCGGTACGTACTGCCTCACCTTCAGTCAGCAGGCGATAGGCCTGTTCTACACGATCCCAACGGTTGTCACGGTCCATGGCAAAATAACGGCCGATCATGGTCGCAATACGTCCCTGACCCGGATACTGGGCAAAAACCGCATCTAATTTTTCTAAAGAAGGCTGAGCACTTTTTGGTGGAGTATCACGGCCATCAAGGAAAGCATGCAGATAAACTTTTGCACCGCGTTTTAGCGCCAGTTCCACCATGGCAATAATTTGGTCTTCATGTGCATGTACGCCACCTTGTGACAACAAGCCCATGATATGTACTGCAGCATTCGCCGCTTTAGCTTTTTCTACCGCATCAATCAACACTTCATGCTCAAAAAAAGCACCGGTACGAATGTCTTTGGTAATACGGGTGAAATCCTGATACAACACACGGCCTGCACCAAGGTTCATATGTCCCACTTCAGAGTTGCCCATTTGACCATCAGGCAGGCCGACATCTTCGCCCGAACCTGAAATCAAACCATGGGGATGCTTTTGTTGCATAGCAGTTAAGTTAGGTCTTTTTGCTGCCAGGAAAGCATTGTCCTCGACCGCTTCGCGATGACCCACACCATCCATGATTACCAAAACGTGAGGGATTTTGCCAGCAGTTGCATCCGTCATAATGAACACTCTTTTGTTTACAATTTCATCGTTATATCTTACCGAATTTTCGGTCAAGACTCTATGTGCAGATCATGACTAAAGCTGATCATGCACATTGTTTTTACCATTTTATATTTAAGCATTTAGCGGGCACGGCGCAATAAATAACCGCCCACCAGCATCATCAGCACAATCGGCACAAACACAAACCAGGCCGGTGATGGTGAATAGACCAGACTGGCATAGCCCAAGAAATCTTGCAGATAGAAGAAGCCCAAGCCGGTAAATAAGGCAATCACCAGACGGAAACCCATCGACTGCTGACGTAAAGGGCCAAAAATAAAGGAACAGGCAATTAGCACCAGTCCAATCAAGGCAAAAGGTGAACCGACTTTTTGCCAGAAGGCCAGCTTGTAGGTTTTTGGAATCTGGCTATATTCATGCATATAACTCATAAAGCTCACCAACTGACTTGGAGATAAGTCTTCCGGATCAATGGTGACCATATGCACGTATTTAGGTTGTAAGGCCAAAGCCAGCGGCAGTTGTGCTGTTTTCGCCAGAGTAGAATTGCCTTGCGGCAGAATATCCATTTGAGTTGCCTGCTGCAGTTTCCAGTCACCATCTTTAATGAACTGGCCCTGCTCCGCATTCAGTACACCTTTCAGATGATAATTATCATCAAAATCGACTACTTGAACATGCTTAAGCTGTCCTTTGGCGTTGGCATAATCAATGTAAATAAAGCGCTGGCCTTCGCGCGTCCAGTAACCATTCACTTCACCCAGTGAACTGACGCTACGGTGATCTTTGACACTTTTGGCCTGTTCATTGGTATAAGGAATCACCCATTCACTTAACACAAAGGATAAAACTACCAGAATCAGGGCTGAGCGAATCACCCAGCCGACTATACGCCACAGGCTGACCCCAACCGAACGCATCACCACCAGCTCACTATTGGAAGCCAAGGTGCCTAAACCCAACACAGCGCCAATTAAGGCAGAAATAGGCAAAATTTCATACAGATAACGCGGTGCACCCCATAACACATATAAAAATGCCTGCCAGGCCCCATAGTTTTCGTTGAGTGAACCCAATTCACCCAAATAGGTAAACAGAACTTGCAACACAGAGAGTACTGCTGTTGCACCCAGCATAGCCAAAGCCGTGGTTTTGGTCACATGTTTGGCGACTATTCGACGTGCTAACATTTTAAGACCTCACCTGCTGAATTCGTTTCTTGATTTTCGGTGCCAGTTTCTGCTTCCGGGAAAACAGAGCTGCGGCAACAGCATAGGCCAGCAATACCATAGGATATGCCCAGATGCCCATTTCATCTTTACTGACCCGGGTTTTTACCGCCATGAGTGCCACAATCAAACTGGCAAAAATCAGCAAGGCCGGGAATAATTTTAAATAGCGTCCCTGACGCGGGCTCACTTCACACAGTGCAATCGCCAGCATTAAAGCAGCAACAATGGAAAATGGCACAAAGATACGCCAGCCCAATTCACTCGCCACCACCGGATCAGTACGGTTGTTCCAGAGCTTGCCAATCGGCAAGGCTTCGACTTCCGCACTTTCAAATTTGGCTTCTTTATCGCTTTCTAGGCGTAAACGGTAAGACTGGAATTCGGCCTGGGTATATTTGGGTGTGCCGGGGAAAATCTCATAACGGCGCCCTTCAGATAAATCGACAATACTGGCAGTTTCATTGGCCACTTCTACACGAGTGGCTTCTTTCGCCAGAATCATGACATCAGGTTTACCCGGCTTTTCGGCGCGTTGATAGAAAAACACATCTTTAAGATTACGACGGTCTTCCGACAGGTCTCCGGCATAAATGGTATAAGGACCGGAAGAAATAAATTCTTTGGGACGAACCAGATCGAAACCGGTTCTGACGGCCTGATTGGTGGTCAGTTCTTCAAACTGACGCAGTCCCCATGGAGACATCCACACCATTAACGCCGTTTGCACAGCAAGAAAAACCACCGTCAACGGGATCAGCAAACGCCCCAGCTGGTTACGGCTGATGCCGCTGCCATTCATGACTGCCATCTCATGATCGACATAGAGACGGCCAAACACCAGCATCAGGCCAATAAAAAAGCCGAGTGGAAGAATTAAGGTTAAAAATTCTGGCAGTCGGTAACCAATAATACTGAATAAAATACTGACATCTAAACGACCTTGTGCCGCCACACCAAAATACTTGATCAGTCGACCACCCATCATGATTAGGGTCAATAAGGCAATCACCACCAAGGATGTAGACACCACTTGCTTGACCAGATAACGCCGAATAATCAAATTAATTCTTCCAAAAAAAGGCAAATAAAAACTAGCGCTAGTTTACCCGAATGGTGAAAATATAAAACCTATACTGTTGTTGCGCATTGAAACTCTATTCATAGAAATGTTTCAATGGTTTAATGGTTTGCAATCTTTCAAAGGCATGAATACAGAACATGAAACTGACAATTAATACGTCATTCCAAGAGAATGCATCTAGCCCATATTTGTTGATATTAGTCGATTCTGAGCAGCTTCAAAAGACAGCTACTGCTTATGAAATCAATGATTTAAATACTTTAATAGAAGCCGCTCAATTTAAAGCCAACCTAACTGAATCTTTGCCTCTTATCGGGAAAGTCGCAGCGTGTGCAAATACTGCCCTGATTGGCTTGGATAAGGCAGCAGAACTTCAGCCGACTAAATTAGCAAAAATCGCACAAACGATTATCAAAGCGTCACAAAAAAAATTCCAACAAATCAGTATTGATATTTCTGCATTGCCACCCGAACAGCATTATTTATTTGCCTTGGCTTTAACTCAGGCCAATTATGCTTTTGATGAATACAAATCCAAGAAAAATGAATTTGTACTGCAACAGATCAATCTGATTGCTGCAAACAGCACTTTAAACCCCCAACAGTTGGGTCTGATTCATGCCGTACAGTCGGGTCAAAGTTTGGCACGTGACCTGGGCAACCGTCCAGGCAATATCTGTTTCCCTGAATATCTGGCAGAACAGGCTCAAGCCTTGGCAGCGCAGTATCCGGACTTGCTGAAAGTGACCGTGATTAATGAGCAGCAAATGGCGGACTTGGGCATGAATGCCTTCCTTGCGGTCAGCAAAGGTTCAGACCGTCCGGGCCGTGTGATTACCCTTGAATATAAAGCGCATACTGAGCAAGCACCTGTAGTATTGGTTGGTAAAGGGGTGACTTTTGATACGGGCGGTATTTCACTCAAACCAGGTCTGGGTATGGATGAAATGAAATTCGACATGTGTGGTGCAGCTTCTGTACTTGGTACCATGCGTGCATTATGCGAAGCAAAACTGCCGATTCATGTAGTGGGTGCCATTGCTGCTGCTGAAAACATGCCTTCAGGTCATGCCACCCGCCCGGGCGATATCGTGACCACCATGAGCGGACAAACCGTTGAAATTTTAAATACCGATGCCGAAGGCCGTTTAGTGTTATGCGACACGTTGACTTACATCAAACGTTTTAATCCTGCCCTGGTAATTGATATTGCAACCTTAACCGGTGCATGTGTAGTGGCCTTGGGTTCAGTCCTGTCCGGTTTATTTACCCCAGATGACGAATTGGCTGCCGAAATTACGGCTGCAGGTCAGACCTCTTTTGACCGGGTATGGCGCATGCCGGTGCTTGAAGATTACCAGGAACAGCTGGATTCTCCATTTGCCGATATTGCCAATATCGGTGGGCCTAAAGCCGGCTCTGTAACTGCAGCATGTTTCTTGCAACGTTTTACCCGTGAATATCGCTGGGCACATTTAGACGTTGCCGGTACAGCCTGGACTTCTGGCACGGCAAAAGGTGCAACAGGCCGTCCTGTACCGTTACTGGTTCAATTCCTCGCAAACCGTGCGCAGTCGAATGGCTAAAGTCAGCTTTTACCTGTTTGAAAAAAGTAATGAACGGCAAGTGCAAAGCACTTGCCGTTTGTGCCGCAAGATTCTGAAACAGCCGGCACATATCTGGTTGTATTGTGCCGACCCGGAATTGCAACAGCAGCTCGATGAACAATTGTGGAGTTTTGATCCGAGCAGTTTCATTCCGCATGGCATTGATCAGGAACAGGCCAGCATTTGTATTTCATCCCGATTGCCTGAACAGGCTGACTGGATTGTGTTTAATTTTAACAATCAAGCCCTTGAACAGATTGATAAATTTAGTCACATTATAGAAATCATAGAAAATAATGAATCGGCAAAACAACTGGGTCGTGAGAAATTTAAACAATATCGACGCTTAGGTATTGAGCCACGAACTTTCAAGCTTTAGCTGATCAATAGAAATAAGGAGAGATAGGGTGGCATTAAATGTCGGTCAAGATTTTAAACAGCGCTGGTTAAATGTACCTGAGGCTGTTCGTCAGGCATTTATTGATGACCTACACCGTGTCTGCAATGTGCTGAAACCTGAAACCAATATTCAGAAGTGGCTAGAAAAAGATAAAGAAGCACAAAAGCAATCTTATGAAAAAATTGAACAGGCCTATGTAGATCGCAAGGCTCAACTGATTGAAGAGGCTCGTTTACGCAAGCAACGAGCTTTAGAACAGTCTTTGGAAAAAAAGCGTGCTGAACAGCTGGCTTATGCACGGGCATTACAGTTAGATGAAGAAAGACAATTTGCCGAGCAAGTCCACACCTTGTCTTTTATACGTCAAAACTTAGAACATGAAACACAAACCTATACTGCACGCTATCACAAGAACCCTGCGGGCCCGGCCTTGAATTTTGCCAAGGGCATGATCTCGATTACTGACCATGAAATATTATCGGAACTGGAAAGTGTGCGTTTACGTCTGGAACTGGAAGCCGAAACCCTGATTGAACAAGCGGTGACCGTATTCCGTGCCAAGTTACATCAGGCCAGTCAGGAAGAAATTGAGTACATTTTAAAGAATTCTAATTTATCTACGGAAAAGCCAAAAACCTGATTGCTGATCCCGGCTCATCTAGGCCATTTTTAAGTATGAGAAGTTAAAAATAAAAGCGTCCACTTCGGTGGACTTATTTTTTATTATCCAGATATTAAAATAAGTCTACTGCAATTCCGAGCATATTGCCTGCACCATAGCCAATTCCCAATAACAGGCCAATCCATACCAGTCCGCCAGTGATGTTATAAAACATAAAACTGAACACATTCATATGCCCTGCCCCGGCAGCAAAGGGCGCAAATGAACGAACAAAAGGAATAAAACGTGCCATCAAAATGGTTTTACCGCCATGCTTGGTAAAATAGTGATTGGTCTTGACAATATATTCAGGTTTTAAAAAACGTGAGTGTTCATGGAAAAACTTAAATCCCAAAATCTTCCCGGTATAGTAATTGACGATATAACCCAATACTGAGGCAATAAACAATAACAACCCCATAGAAGATAAATGAACATTATCTGCAGTTGAACATAGGGCACCAATGGCGATCAGTAAACTGTCTCCCGGCAAGAAAAACATAAATACTGAACCAGTCTCGGCAAAGATAATCAGAAATAAAATGGCATAAATCCACAAGCCATACTGATCCAGTAAAGTAGGTAACCATTGTTCAATATGCATTAGAAAATCAAGCATCTTCAGCTACTCACTTCAACCACATTATTTGCATAACTCATTAAAAATAAACATTAAAAATAAAAAAACAGCCTGATTTTTTCAATCAGACTGTTTTCTATTCTAGGATGTTTTACTTCAAGAAGCCATTTTCTGCCAGAAAATTCATGCTTATTTTTGACTGTTCGTTGGTGTCGGCAGCCTTGTCACCCAGCATTAAACGCTCGATATAGCGAGCCAAGACATCCACTTCCAGATTCACTTTAGCACCGGTTTTCCAGGTACCAATATTGGTCCGTTCAGCGGTATGCGGAATCAAGTTCAGGCTGATGATATTGCCACGCAGGTGGTTAATGGTCAGGCTAATGCCGTCCACAGTCACCGAACCTTTTTCTGCCAGATATTTGGCAATTTCAGCCGGAGCCGTCACTTCATAATAAATGGAACGGGCATCTTCACGCACCAGAGTAATTTCACCAACCGCATCAACATGGCCACTGACAATATGCCCACCAAAACGGGTGGTTGGTAACATGGCTTTTTCCACATTCACGCGCTGACCGACTTTCCAGTTACCCAGTGTGGTACGGTTTAAACTTTCCCGTGAGACATCGGCTGCATACCAGTTTTCGCCCCATTCAATCACGGTCAGACAAATACCATTGGTGGCAATCGAATCACCCAAATGCACATCAGACATGTCGAGGCTGGTACCAATACGCAAACGCACATCACCACCCACGCTTTGTACACTTTCCACTTTACCTAGACTTTCAATAATGCCTGTAAACATAACTTGTTCTCTATTTTCTGTATTTGTTTTACCACAATGCCAATTGGGTACTTACACCGGTGGTATCCACACCGCCCAGTTCAGCAAAATGATACAGCTGACCTAATAATTGGCGTAGCGGCGGGCCAGATTTGGCATGGGTATCGGTGATGACGATAAACTCGAGTACACGTGCACGTTCTGACTGACGTTGCTTGCTGACCCGATAACGCGGAACATCCTGAGTGAGCAAGGTTACACGGCCGCGTTTCAGATTCGCCTGCAGCAAATCACCCGCTTCAATATTACCATCGGTCGAATAGCTGGTCAGAATATAACGTGCATTAATCGTTGCCAATAATTTTTCATAGGCTTCTTTGGCATGCTTGGAAGAATTGTACTGGCTTGGACGCTCTTTACGCCAAGCACGGTCAATCCCGCTCTTGAAGCCTTTGGTATCCGGACTCGGTAAATCCACCTGATCCCACAACGTCAAGGCATTCAGTACATGATAGTTACTGCTATAAGCATGCTGGTTATAAGGCGGATCCAGATAAGCCACATCTACTTCAAAATTACTCATCTGGTTGGCCAGATGCTGTGCATCGACACACCACATTTCCGCTGCCGGTTTTTTCGGGTCACCGATTTCACAGAAACGGCTTGGCGTCAGCCAGAGTAAGGATTCAATCCGTTCCAAAGCGGTTTGGGTTTTACCACCCCAGCCATGGTGAAAACTTTTAAATACACCTGAAGTATTGCTGACAAAACTGGCTGAATACAGCAAGGGAGCCAGTAATGCCGACATTTCCACATCATTAATGGCACCTTGTGCCTGCCAGGTAGCAATCTGCTGACGAATCGCATCAATACGCATGCCGTTGCGGCGTTTGAAGAACAAACGGTCACGGGTCGGATCATAGATTTCATCATTGCGCGGGCACAGGTTATGCGTGACCCAGCCTTTGACTTCGGGCAGACGGTTCAGATAATCAATGGCTTTTTGATAACCACCCAGCTCTTTAAATGCCGGTGCTTCCACACAGGATAAAATCGCACTGTTTAACGCGTGGCTATACGGCTCCCAGTCATTGGCAATCACGCGATAACCATTTTGCCGCGCCAGACGCGAAACCACCCCTGAACCGGCAAAAAAGTCGGCAAAAATCGGGGCCCGACCATTATGAGTATTTAAGGTTCCCGTGCTCTCAAGTGCCTCTAAAATCAGATGCAATAAACGGCGTTTATTGCCTAAATAAGGAACGAGCTGATTGAAAAGGTATTCATCTGTGGTACGTGCTGAATGACGACGTTTATGATAAACCGAAGACTCTGAATTCATACTGTCTCTTGAGAAGGGATTAACCTTAAGCGCACATCATTCCCCAATTGGGTAACGTCCATGAGCTTAAATCGAAGTTGCTCTGCCATACGGTCAAATTCCGCATTAAACATTGCACGTGCTGTTTGACCTAAAAAGGTCGGTGCAACATAGCTGATCATTTCATCCACCAACCGTTCCTGCAAAAAGGCCGTGGATAATGTTGCCCCTGCTTCCACCAGCACATCATAAATTTGATGCTCGGTAGATAAGGTCTGTAGCAAGTCTTTTAAAGGCTGTACGGCAAATTGTAGCACGCCTAAATCGGCCAGTTCCTGACGGAATGGTCCCATCACCATGACTGTTTCGGCTTGCTGGAGTATTTTTGCATTCAGTGGCAAACGCCCCTGGCGATCCAGCACCAGACGTTTGGGCTGAACAATCGTGCTAATATCTGCAATACCGCTAAGTTGGCGAACATTGAGCTGACAATCATCGGCAAGTACCGTTTCAATGCCAGTAATGACGACACCGGAAATGCCACGCCAGTGCTGTACATCCTGACGGGCTTCAGTGCCAGTAATCCATTTCGACTCACCCGAGGCCATGGCTGTCCGGCCATCCAGACTGGAAGCCACTTTTAGACGTACATAAGGCATGCCCGTAGCCATGGCTTTTAAGAAGCCGTGGTTGAGCTGATGGGCTTCTGCCTGACAGATCCCGACAGCGACTTCAATGCCAGCATCCGTTAAAATTTTTACCCCTTTACCGGCCACCAAAGGATTCGGATCAGGGCAAGCCACAATCACTTTTGCTACTCCAGCCTCAACCAGACCTTTGGCACACGGCGGTGTACGGCCATAATGCGCACAGGGTTCCAAAGTGACATAAGCTGTTGCACCGCGTGCCTTCTCACCGGCCTGGCGCATGGCAAATACTTCGGCATGCGGTTGCCCGGCTTGGGGATGAAAACCCTCGCCCACCAACTGTCCATCTTTAACGATGACACAGCCGACATTGGGATTGGGTTTAGTGGAATATTGTCCGAGTCGTGCTAATTCAATCGCACGCTGCATCCATGCTTGATCTTGTGGGGAGTTTTGATTTAACTCAGACATTAAATTGCTCTTGGAAAATAAATCTTAGTGTTCGCGCTGTTGCATTTGTTCAATTTGACGACGGAAAGCTTCAACATCCTGAAAATCCTGATAGACCGAAGCAAAACGGACGTAAGCGACATGATCCAAGGCAAATAAAGCCTGCATGACAATTTCACCAATGGTGCGTGATTTGACATCGCGCTCACCTAAACGGCGAATCTGCAACTGGATATCGCTGAGGACGGTTTCAATCTGCTCTTGGGTCACCGGACGTTTCTGTAAAGCATGCATCAGGGAACGACGCATTTTTGCTTCGTCAAAAGGTTCGCTCTTGCCATCGGATTTGATTACCCGTGGCATTACCACCTCATAGGTTTCAAAGGTAGTAAAACGTTCACCACAACTGAGACATTCACGACGGCGGCGAATCTGGCAGCCTTCGGCAGCCAAACGCGAATCAATCACTTTACTATCTGCAGCGTTGCAAAATGGACAATGCATAGCGGTTTAATTGAACAAATCAAATCGGATTTAGAGTGTAGCAAAAATTCTGCCCTTTGTAGAGGCTTACGCAAGATATGGAAAAAAAACAGCCCTTACGGGCTGTTTTACACAATATATTGATTATAGGTTTTTATATTATTCTACACGTTCGCCATGTTGACTTAAGTCTAGACCCATACGTTCATCATCATTCGCAACACGGATACCAATCACCAGATCAATCACTTTCAGAATGATGAAGGTCAATACCGCAGAGTAAGCGATAGTTGCCAATACACCTTCAAGTTGTACCCATAATTGATGCATCATGTCTGTCGGTACTTTATCACCCATGATGAATTCACTTGCAAACACCGCAGTCAGAATGGCACCAACAATACCGCCTACACCATGCAGACCAAAGGCATCCAAAGAATCATCCGCTTTCAGAGCACGCTTAAGCGCTGTAATACCCCAGAAGCACACTACACCGCCAATCAGCCCCATAGCCAATGCACCACCTACAGTCACGAAACCTGCTGCCGGTGTAATCACCACCAAACCTGCAACTGCGCCAGATGCACCGCCCAATACAGAGGCTTTACCACGAATCAATTTTTCAGTAATCAACCAGGCAATAGCTGCTGCCGCTGCTGCAACTTGCGTTACAATCAATGCATAACCTGCTGAACCATTTGCACCTAATGCAGACCCGCCATTGAAACCAAACCAGCCTACCCAAACCAGGCTTGCACCGACAACCGTTAAAGTCAGGTTATGCGGAGCCATAGATTCACGGCCCAAGCCCATACGTTTACCCAGCATGTATGCAGCTACCAAACCTGCCACACCCGAGTTAATATGAACCACCGTACCGCCTGCAAAATCAAGCGCACCATCATTAGCTAACCAGCCGCCGCCCCACACCCAGTGAGTAATTGGTGCGTAAACAACCACGCTCCAAATCGTAATAAATGCAACAAAGGCACCAAATTTCATACGTTCTGCAATCGAACCTGTAATAATGGCTACAGTAATGATGGCAAATGTCATTTGGAAAATAACAAAGAGAATTTCTGGAATTGTTCCGGTTAAGGCAGTGGTCGTAATTCCAGATAACATGATTTTATCTAAATTACCAATGAAAGCATTGCCGCTACCAAAAGCCAGTGTATAACCAATCACCACCCAAGTAATACTGACAATGGCTGCCGCAACAAAGCTATGTGCCATAGTGCCAAGTACGTTTTTCTTACGAACCATACCGCCGTAAAATAATGCGAGTCCTGGAATGGTCATCAATAAAACCAGTGCTGTAGACACTAAAATCCATGACGTGTCACCTGTGTCTAATTTTGGTTCTTCTTTCGCAGGTGCTGCTGTTTGTTCAGCTGGAGCAGGTGCCGCAGCTAATTCAGAATTTGTTGTTAATGATGTATCAGTAGTTTCGACCACTGTTACATTTTCAGCAGGAGTGGATGCTGCTGTTACTGCTTCTTCAGCCCACGCAACAGAACCACCTAAAAGTGCGCCAGACAAACTAAGCGCAATGAGCATTTTTTTCATTCGTATCCCCCAACCTAGTTTTTTGAGTTATTAGCTACTCAGCAAACTTCATGCCAAATTAAACAGCATCTGCACCTGTTTCACCGGTACGGATACGGATGACTTGTTCTAAATTAGTAACGAAAATTTTACCGTCACCAATTTTACCTGTGCTTGCTACACGCGTAATCGATTCGATTACTGAATCTACCATTTCATCGCTAATCGCGATTTCAATTTTTACTTTAGGCAAGAAATCAACAACATATTCTGCACCACGGTAAAGTTCAGTATGACCTTTTTGACGACCAAAGCCTTTGACTTCAGTTACGGTGATCCCTTGAACACCAATGTCAGAGAGTGCTTCACGCACGTCATCTAATTTAAAGGGTTTTACAATTGCAGTTACGAGCTTCATGTTTGTTTTCCTTCGGCTTCTTTCACCAGTAAGGTTTTATGTTCAAATTTCGTGCCAAAAATTCTAAGGTTGGGGGAAATAGTAACTTTCGACACGAGTTTTCTTTATAACCTATTTTATACTTTTAGATGTAGTCTGAATTCCAAAAAGTAGACATTTTTACTATAAAATTAACGATTTTACATATCGGATAAAGTTATATCCGGTCGCATGGGACTATGGTCTAGGTTTGAGCAATGCTACACTAGCGCCACTTCTCCATCACTATATGGACACTGCAATGATTGAAACCCTATTACAAGCCATCATGGAACAACTCGATCAACCGAAAAAGGATGTTGAACATAATTTACGTGCCTTACTGAATGAAGCAGTCAGCAAGATGGATCTGGTGTCTAGAGATGAAATCGAGCGACAACGTACTGCCCTCAATACTGCCAATTTACGATTAAATGAACTGCTTAAACAAGTTGAAGCCTTAGAAATTAAAATAAAGAACAATAAATAAGCACCTTTTCAGTGCATAAAAAGACCAAAAACGATTAAAAATAACGCACTACAATGGAACAATAATAAATGTCTTTTGCCAAGATTTATACTCGAGGTCTGCTTGGACTTCATGCCCCGCTAATAGAGGTCGAAGTGCATGTCAGTCAGGGCTTGCCTTCTTTAACCATTGTCGGACTTGCCGAAGCGGCAGTTCGTGAAAGTAAAGACCGGGTCCGTTCTGCCATTATCAATAGTGGTTTTCAATTTCCTACCAAACGTCTCACCATCAATTTAGCGCCTGCAGATTTGCCCAAAGATGGTTCGCGTCTGGATTTGCCCATTGCTTTGGGCATTTTAATCGCTTCGGGACAACTGCCTGAAAATGTGACAGATCATCTGGAATTTATTGGTGAACTCGCCCTGGATGGTCAGCTTCGACCCATCACCGGTATTTTGAGTATCGCCATTGCCTGCCAGCAGTCCGGACATCATCTTTTCTTGCCGCAGCAAAATGCTCAAGATGCCTCGCAATTGCCCAATTTTGAAGTATTTGCCGCCCATCATCTCAAAGATGTATGTGAACATTTATCTAGCCAGCACCCGATTCAACAATATCAAGCGCATAGCAGCAACCAAATCAATCAGTACAAATTTGATTTAGCCGATGTCAAAGGTCAACTCCGTCCACGACGTGCTTTGGAAATTGCCGCAGCAGGTGGACATTCACTGCTGTTTAAAGGACCACCCGGCACCGGGAAAACCCTACTAGCATCTCGCTTGGCCAGTATTTTGCCACCCTTGGATATGCAAGAAAATTTAGAAGTCGCCAGCATTTATTCGGTTGCCAACAGTTCACATCCCTTTGGGCAGCGTCCTTTTCGTGCGCCGCATCATACCGCTTCCGCAATTGCCCTGGTGGGAGGTGGCTCACATCCTAAACCGGGCGAAATTACCCTGGCACATTTGGGCGTATTATTTTTAGATGAGCTGCCCGAATTTGATCGTAAAGTTCTGGAAGTATTAAGGCAACCACTGGAATCTAAAGAAATTGTGATTTCACGTGCCTCCAGACAGATTACCTTTCCGGCCAACTTTCAACTGATTGCCGCAATGAATCCCTGTCCTTGTGGCTATGCTTTCAATCAGGATATTCGCTGTCAATGTTCTGCAGATGCGATTAAACGTTATCAAAATCGCATTTCAGGGCCGCTACTGGACCGGATTGACCTGCATATTGATGTGCCGCCTTTACAGGCACACGAATTACAAGATACATCGCCAGTTGAAAATTCACATACGGTTCGCGAACGGGTGATTCAAGCCTATGAACAGCAGATACAACGACAACAATGCCTGAACCATGCTTTAACGCCTCAACAGCTTGAACAGTTTGCCTGCCTCGATGCGCAGGCTCAGAAAATTATGGAAATGGCACAGCAACGCTTGAATTTGTCTGCCCGGGCCTATCATCGGGTATTACGTGTCGCGCGAAGCATTGCCGATTTATCGCAACATGCCGAGATTCAAAGCCAGCATTTAACCGAAGCTTTGTCTTATCGGGCACAACAGGGCTAATTTAAGATGCATAATTTACTGATTCGTAGTGAAAATCCTGCTGATGATGCGGCAATTAGCCATGTGATTGAACAGGCATTTCAAAAGCAGCAATACTCCAGTCATAACGAACAATTCATTGTCACTGCCCTGCGCAAAGCCAATGCACTGAGCATTTCTTTGGTCGCTGTTTTAAATCAGCACATAGTGGGGCATATCGCTATTTCACCCGTAAAAATTTCTTCAGGTGTGCAAGGCTGGTATGGCTTAGGGCCGGTCGCTGTTTTACCAGAATGGCAACTGCAAGGTATAGGTTCAGCGCTCATCCAATCCGGATTAAGCCAATTGAAAGCTCATTCAGCCAAAGGCTGTGTGGTTTTAGGTGATCCGGATTTCTATACCCAATTTGGTTTCAAGGCAGTTCCTGAACTCATCTTGGAGCATGTTCCGGCTCAATATTTTCAGGCTTTGGCTTTTCAGGGAGATATACCTCAAGCTTATGTCAGCTATCATCCCGCATTTTCTGCCACATGAGCAAAAATAAAGACATTGCTTTTATTTTTTTAGAACAAGGAACGAAATATCAGAAGCCCCTAAATTATCTCCATAAAAAAACCTCCAAAGCTTGGCTTTGGAGGTTATTTAATCATTTGAAATTAAAATGCTTTGGTTAAGGTAAATACCGCACCCGTTTCTACCCCACGACTATCAGGATCAATATCCGTACCTATCGCAGCCAATTCAGCAGTTAGGCCATCAACAGAAGCAAATGAATAAGTCACACCCGCTTTCCAGTCGAAATAGCTGTCATCACCACTGCCAAAGTCATAATCATCCGCCAGCGTATAACCCAGTGCAGCAACACCGCCAAAACCAGTTGCACCAAAAGGTACAGAATAAGTTGCATTTAGGTACCATGCATCAGTATCTAAACCCAAGAAATCATTAGTATAGTTAACCGCCGTTAATAGACTTGCACCTTCTACCAATACGTCATTAAATGTCAATTTACCGTATAATTCCAACCAGTTTAAGTCACTTTCACTTGGATAAGCGTAGTACCATAAACCTACATCTAATAACGGTTTATTGGCAAAGTTATCTAAAGTCGTTGCAAAACCGATGTAAGGATCAAGCTCAATGTGGGCTGTACCACCAAAATCTACATTTGAACCCCATACACCCGCATATACACCTGACTCATGTGACAATACAAAACCTGCTTGTACGGCTGGATCATTAAAGGTTTGCGTCATACCACGATAACGATAATCTGAGGTTAGTGCTGCAGTGCCACTCACAGACAAGCCTAATGGTGATGCAGGTGTTTCATCTGCAAAAGTGAAGGTAGATGCTGTTGCAACTACAGCTAAAGATAATGCTTTTAAAGTTAATTTCATTGTTTGCTTCCCCCACATCGTACTACGACGGTTTTTTTGGTTATTTCGATAAACTCAATGAGGAAATAGCAATTGCTATGCCAAAAGCAAAATCAGATTTCTACAATGCCTCTAAAATAAACAATAAATACACCTATCATACTGTTTTTATTAAATTTTAATTAATTATCATAAATTTATCTTAAATATCGTTTATTCGATGCGATAGCCAGTTTGCTCAGTATTAAAACTCACTTCATCTTTAGAGCAAGATTCATATTTACTTACATCATGCCTCTTTTTAAGGCTATTTTTTCACCAGTTTTCTTCGTTATGCATGAAAAAAGTGCACAATTTTAAAGCAAATTGTGCACTTTAAAGAATTTTATAGCCAGTGAAGAACTTAAAAATTAAAATTCAATCCCAAAACCAGCTGATCATCAAAATCTGTATCAAAACGATCCTTGCCCCCAAAGACATAATCTAAGGATGCTGTTGCACCAGTATTGGCAATTGCTTTGCTTAGGCCAATGCGCGCTTCATTGAAAGCAACATCGTTTTTCGTTTCAATGATGCTGTCATCACGACTACTATTATAAAGAGATGCACCTACCGAAGTATTTAGCATAAAATTTTGCGCTAAAGCATAACTATAAGCTGCACTTAAATACACATCTCCGGCATTGGCAAAAGAAGCATCGCTAAGCATCACCGCCGCACCTAAAGTTAAATCTTTATAAGCCAGTTCACCCAATACATCGAATGCAGTAGTTTTACGTTTATCACCGTTGTCACCATATACCGTACCGCCATTTTGATAGTAATAAGCAGTCCCTTGAAGCTTATAGCTCCAGTCCTGATTCAGCTCCTTACCATACGCGACATAAAAATCATGTTCAAAGCCATGATCTTTATCATCATCAGAAGGATCATAACCGAGTGTTGACCCCCAATATCCCAAGGTTATTCCGCTGTTATGTGCGTACTCAAGCCCAGCTTGTAAAGTGACATCATCGTTTTCCACACCACCGCGGTAAATATATTTATTGACCACTGCAAAACTACCACTTAGCTCGCCTGCTGTTTGTGAAGGTATATTTTCCTCAGCAAATACAGACATTGTGCTGATTGCAAGCAAACAAGTTAATGAAATTTTATGTGATATTTGCAGCATTACTACCCCGTATAGAATCGCTTAAAGATTCTGTTCAACGATGAATTTGGCTGCGGATTTTAAAACTTTTTTATACTTTTTGGTCAATTTTTTTAAATTGCTCTGGCGTACTTTTATGTAACTAATAATCAATAAGTCAGCTTCATACTGAATTAAAATAGATTTTTATATTGAAAAAATTAGATGAAATTTCAATAGATATGAATTTAAAAAAAAATTGCTGATTGTGCATTCACTCCTCGGCTGAATATCCATAAATCAGTGCTTTTAATCCACATTAGACTAAAGTCTAAAGCAGGAAGATTTCATAAAATTAAGTATAAATGATGAACTTCAGCTTCCTATGAATGGTTAAAATTACAAAACAGGTTATTTATATTTTAAATATATTATTGTTTTGTAAAATAATTTTAACAAATAGAAACTTTTTAATATTTTTATAGACTAAAAGGTATAAAATTATATTCAAAGAATGCATAACTTTAATTAAATAAAATGTATTAAAAAATGATTTTTTTGCGATACATTCCGTATACAATTCCTTCAATTTCTATCTCCCATTTTGTATAAGGCCACCTCCCAATGCAAAACGTACAAAAACTTACTTTAGCAGTTTTAATTCAAGCTGCTTTGATTTCTACTGCCTATGCCAGCGAACAAAGCGAAGCTAAAGGCTTTGTTGAAGATGCTGAAGGTTCTGTATTGTTCCGCACCGGCTATATCAACCGCGATAAAAAAGCGCCTGGCAAGAAAGATCAAAGTTCTGCTGCACAATCGGCTATTGTCAAACTCGAGTCTGGTTTTACACAGGGTGTAGTCGGTTTTGGTGTAAATGCTGTAGGTGATGCTTCGTTTAAACTGGGCGAAAACAAAAATGCAAATAACGGCATGATTCCTAAGCATGCAGATGGTTCTGCATACGATCATTGGGCTCGTGGCGGTGCCAGTGTTAAAGCACGTGTTTCAAACACGACTGTTGAGTACGGTACTCAAGTATTAGATATTCCTGTACTGGCAAGTAATACTGGCCGTATGGTTCCTGAATATTTCACTGGTGTACTTGCAACAAGCCATGAAATTGAAAATCTGGAAGTTATTGCGGGTAAATTCACCAAAAACCAATATTCCGATCAAATTAACACTGATAGCGAAAAATTAGACCGTGCCGTGGTTTGGGGCGCAAAATATAAAGTGAATGATGCTTTAAATACTGCATACTACGGTGTAGACATTAAAGATAAATTAGAACGTCACTATGCAAATGTGAACTATAAACAAGCTTTGGCAAATGACAGTTCATTCACTTATGACTTCAGCGGCTACCACACTGAATTTGAGCCGGGCACGACATATTCAGCAACAGTAGCAGATCCATCTACACAAAATACCCATAACACTATTTTTGCTGTGTCAGGTACATACAATAAAGATGTACACAACCTAATGTTGGCTTATCAACAAAACTCTGGCAACGTGGGTTATGACTACAGTGGCAATGGTGATGGTTACCAATCCATCTATATGCCAAACTCATACCTTTCAGACTTTATCGGCAACGATGAAAAATCTGTACAGCTTCAATACAGCTATAACTTCAAAAACCAAGGCTTAGCTGGCTTGAACTGGACTACTGCTTATGTTTATGGTTGGGATATCAAAGCAACTGATAATAAAGGAACTATCATCAGTGATCACGCTAAAGAGCGCGAATTCTTTAACCAAGTGAAATACACTGTTCAAAGTGGTTTTGCCAAAGATGCAAGCTTGCGTGTACGTAACTCTTACTACCGTGCAAGCAATGCTTACCAAGCTGGTTACATCGGTGATACCAATGAATGGCGTATCTTCCTTGATATTCCTGTGAAATTATTTTAATTCACAGTAAGTTCAAGAGATAAAAAAACCTGCACATTGTGCAGGTTTTTTTTGTTTTTAGATTTTAAAAATAAAAGCTAAAAACCAAAAATCAATTATGCATTTTTGTAAGCTTCGATTGAGCTAAGCACTTCTTGTTTTGCAACATCAGCACCTTCCCAACCACTTAACTTAACCCATTTTCCTGGCTCTAAGTCTTTGTAGTGTTGGAAGAAGTGTTCGATTTGGCTAATCAACAACGGAGGAAGATCAGTGTACTCCTGAACATCTTTGTAGATCGGTGTCAATTTTTCGTGTGGAACTGCAACCAGTTTCGCGTCAATACCACCATCATCTTCCATGTTCAATTTGCCCACTGGACGGCAACGGATTACTGAACCTGGTTCAACCGGGTGTGGAGTTACAACCAATACGTCTAATGGGTCACCATCAAGAGATAGTGTATTTGGTACATAACCATAGTTTGCTGGGTAGAACATTGCAGTACCCATGAAACGGTCTACAAATAATGCATCAGAATCTTTGTCGATTTCGTATTTGATTGGTGCTGCATTTGCAGGAATTTCAATAATTACATAGATGTCGTTTGGTGCATCTTTACCCGCTGGGATATTGCTGTAGCTCATAGCATCACTCTTTAACAAGTTAAATCTTTTTAAAACCGCAATGATTATAACGGTTTTTGCGTATTAAATAACTTTTCGATTATACATCTGCTGAGTGAAAATATGTATTTCCACATTTTGCAGCTCAGGTGGTTAATTTAATGACCAAAAGCAACAAGCAAATCGGGCAAAGCAAGGACAAGATCCAGATAATGGAACGCAAAGTGGCCCAATTGGCTAAATAACAGATTCCGTAGAAAATACGGAGTAAAATATATGCCACACCAAAAGTCATAATGATGTTTTGAGAAACCACCATATATTCTGCCATTAAAATGGAAGCAATAAATAAAGGTAAACTTTCAAAACTGTTTTGTTGTACCGCATGGGCACGTGCTGCTAAACCTGTGGTTTTGGCCAAAAATTCACGCGGATTCTGGTTGTCTCGTGCTTTAAAACCTGCTGTTTTTTTTGCAATAGTGGTAAAAACATAGGGCAATAAACATGCAATTAAGATGAGATAGATTATTCCGCTAATGCTTTGCATCTCATTTTTCTCATTAAAATTTTATGCTGCCTATCATAGCATGGCGTTTTCACAATATTTTTTGTAAATTATAGTGTTTTTATAAATCAGCAATAAGGATCCATCATGGTCAATCCTGATCAAGACAAAATGTTTGATGTACTCGAAAAGCAACGCCAACATCAACGTAAAGTGGATCGTGTACTCAAAGTCGTATTGCCGATTGTTGCATTCTTGGTTGCTACAATTTGTGCCAATATGAATGCCTGGTCTATGCTGGGTACCCTGATTATTTTAATTGTAGCTTTGTGGATGGTCGCCATTAAACGACAACCTTTATGGTATTGGTTATTCGGTATTTTGGTCTATTGCCTCATCGACAACTATTTCAGCTATGGTAGCTTGTATTTACCCGGCTTTAGCCGTCAATTTGGCACCATGTTTACCTTTGTCGGTATTTTTGGCATAGCACGTCCCTATATTGATCGATGGCTGTTAAAAGATTAAGGCCCAAATAAAAAAAGCGCCGATCACGGCGCTTTTTTTATTGCAGCATTTATGCAGTTTTACGCAAGTCTTTACGCAAGATTTTGCCTACGTTGGACTTCGGTAATTCATCCATAAATTCAACATAACGAGGACGTTTATAACCGGTTAAGTTTTCTTTAGCGAAGGCAAGCACTTCTTCAGTTGTCAGTGATGGATCTTTTTTCACAACAAACAGTTTAGGCACTTCACCTGATTTTTCATCAGGTACACCAATCGCAGCAACTTCCAATACTTTCGGATGCTTAGAAATGACTTCTTCAATTTCTGAAGGATAAACGTTAAAGCCAGACACCAAGATCATGTCTTTCTTACGATCGACAATCTTGATATAACCGCGAGAATCCATTACACCGATATCGCCGGTACGGAAGAAACCATGGATCATCACTTTTTCAGTTTCATCTGGACGGTTCCAGTAGCCTTTCATGACTTGTGGACCACGAATCGAGATTTCGCCTTGCTCACCCAATGCAACTTCATTGCCATCATCATCCAGAATAGCAACTTCAGTCAGTGGCAATGGAATACCGATGGTACCGCTGAATTCAGTTGATTGCGGTGGATTCGCTGTTGCAACAGGTGAAGTTTCAGATAAACCGTAACCTTCAATGATATTGGTACCGGTAACTCTCTTCCATGCTTCAGCAGTAGAAGGCAATACCGCCATACCACCACCCATAGCCATTTTCAGTTTGCTATGATCAAGCTGTTTAAATTCTTCATTGTTTACCAATGCATTAAACAAGGTATTCACTGCCGGGAAGAATGACGGCTGGTATTTACGCAGTTCTTTCATTACCGCAGGTAGGTCACGCGGGTTTGGAATAAGCACGTTGGCTTGACCTTTATACATGCCGTACAACGCACACACCATGAATGCAAAGATGTGATAAAGCGGTAAGGCACAGAAAATACGGTCATCCGGTTGCCCATCTTGAGCACCAAATTTACTTTGGAAAATACCGTCACACTGCAACATGTTCGCAACCAGGTTACGATGGGTCAGTTCAGCACCTTTAGAAACACCTGTAGTACCACCGGTATATTGAAGTACCGCTGTATCACTGAGCGTGAGGCTAGGACGTTTATAGTTGCTTGCGCTCACTTTAGCCATTGCTGCGTTAAAACGGATATGTCCTGGAATATTCCAGGCTGGGATTTGCTTACGTACTGAACGTAACACAAAATTCACCAGTGTACCTTTTAAGGCACCTAGCATATCGCCCACAGAAGCGACGACAACGTGCTTCACAGGAGTTTTACCAATAATAGCCTGATAAACTGTTGCAAAGTTTTCAACAATAACCAGTACTTCCGAACCTGAGTCATTTAATTGATGCTCAAGTTCACGAGAAGTATAAAGCGGATTTACGTTAACCAGTATTAGACCAGCACGGAAGATACCCAATGCCACGACAGGATATTGAAGCACGTTTGGCATCATTACAGCCACACGTGTACCTTTTTCCAAACCTAAACTTTGTAAATATGTTGCAAATTTACGACTTGCTTCTTCCAACTCATTAAAAGTGAGAACTTTATCCATAAAAATAAAGGCGTCACGTGAGCCAAATTTTTGGAAATTGCGTTCGAATACATCAACTAATGAGGTATTTTCAGCAGGTAACTCTACAGTTTCCGGAATCCCTGTCTTTTGGTATTCAGCGAACCAAATCTTTTCCATAATGCCTATCTCTCCAATCTTAATCCTTAGTATTCAAAGTGTTTTTTTCTTTGTTGAACCTGGTTTTTTCCTTTTGTAATGTTCAACAAAGCATCCATTTGCACGAATTACACCATATATAGCCTATTTCATATCCGGGATGCTAGTTTTATCTTTGAATGAACAGTTTATTTGCTTTTTGATATCCTCGTGGTAAGAGTTGACCTTTACTGCCTCGCTTACCCATATATTTCTGAAGATCATCGCCTTTTAGTTTTAATTGTTGCTGTCCAGCAACCACTTGAATTATTTCATCTAAATTAAGCATTGTCATGGATACAATTTGATCTTTTGTTTCGAGTTGTATCAATTTATTACCTTTACCCTTATTCAGGCTTGGTAATTCTGACAAATCGACCACCAGCATACGCCCTGCTGAACTAAGCAAGGCTACATGGGTCGCCTGTTCTATTGCCTGCAGTGGCATCGCTTTAGCATCTTCAGGCACAGTCAGGAAGGATTTACCGGCTTTGGCATTGGTATCCAGCTGTTTCGCCTGGGTTTTAAAACCATAACCTTTGGAACTTAAGGCCAAAATTTCAGTGTCATCTTCAGCAATAAAGATTTGAATAAACCCGACGCCGCTGGCAGGTGAGAGTTTGGAACTTAAAGGTTCGCCCAAGCCACGTGCCGATGGCAGACTGTTAATGGCCAGCGCATAACTTCGACCGCTATCGTCCAGTACATAGACCCGTTGATTAGATTTACCTTGCGCATGACTTAAGTATTGATCGCCGGCACGGAAATTCAGATTTTCAGCATCGACCTCATGGCCTTTGGCTGAACGAATCCAGCCGGCTTCAGACAATACTACAGTCACAGGATCGGCCGGTAACATGTCCTGTTCATTGATCGCCTGAGCGTCTGCACGTATCACGATTGGCGAACGTCGGTCATCGCCAAACTTTTTCGCATCGTCTTTCAGTTCAGTGATAATCAGATTTTTTAAAGATTCAGGATTGGCCAGCTGTTCACGAATAATGGCAGCGCGTGCTTCCAGTTCTTCCTGTTCACGGCGCATTTCCATTTCTTCAAGCTTGGCCAAATGACGTAACTTGAGTTCTAAAATGGCTTCGGCCTGAATTTCATCAATATTAAAGTGCGACATCAATACTGGTTTAGGCTGATCTTCTTCACGGATAATACGAATCACTTCATCAATGTTTAAATAGGCAATGATTAAACCTGCAAGAATATGCAGGCGTTTTTCAATTTTATTTAAATGATATTGCAGACGGCGAGTCACAGTATTCTTACGAATCTCGATCCATTCCAGCAAAATACGACGAATCGATTTCACTTGTGGACGACCATCAGCACCAATCATGTTCATATTGACGCGATAGCTAGACTCCAGATCAGTCGTTGCAAATAGATGGCTCATCACCGCTTCGGCATCAATGCGGTTGGAACGCAACACAATCACCAGACGGGTTGGATTCTGATGATCCGATTCATCCCGCAGGTCACTGACCAATGGCAATTTTTTTGCCTGCATCTGATCGGCAATCTGGGTAATGACTTTGGAACCCGACACCTGATACGGCAAGTCGGTAATCACGATTTCATTTCTTTCTATTTTATAGACCGCACGGGTACGGTAACTGCCACGACCTGTAGTTTGTATTTTGAGCAATTCTTCAGGTGAAGTAATAATTTCTGCTTTGGTTGGCAAGTCGGGCGCTGGAATATATTCAGCCACTTTTTCATCGGACAGATTCGGATTGCGAATCAGGGCGATGGTGCCTTTGACCACTTCGCGCAAGTTATGCGGTGGAATATCGGTGGCCATGCCGACTGCAATCCCGGTGGTGCCGTTCAATAAAATATTCGGTACACGTGCAGGTAAATTCACCGGCTCTTTCATGGAACCATCGAAGTTGTCTTGCCAGTCGCAGGTGCCCTGCCCAAGTTCAGACAACAACACTTCACTGTATTGCGACAGTTTGGCTTCGGTATAACGCATCGCTGCAAAGGATTTCGGATCATCCGGTGAACCCCAGTTCCCTTGCCCTTCAATAAAAGGATAACGATAACTGAATGGCTGTGCCATCAGCACCATGGCTTCATAACAGGCAGAGTCACCATGCGGATGGTACTTACCGAGTACATCACCCACGGTACGGGCAGATTTTTTTGGCTTGCCGCTATGCTTTAAGCCCAGTTCACTCATCGCGAAGACAATACGACGCTGTACCGGTTTTAAACCGTCACTGATATGCGGCAATGCACGGTCCATAATCACGTACATGGCATAGTTAAGGTAAGCTTGTTCAGTAAATTCGGCTACGGAACGATTTTCTGTCGCATGATGCACAAGGCTGGTCATAAAAGCGTGAAATCCTAAATAATTCGTTTTTGTATCTACGTTGTTATGCTAAGTCGCAGGTGCAGACTACACAAGGGCAGTAACCCACACTCTGCGACAAATTGTGTCTTATGGACTAAAAATATCCATTTTATAAGGGTCAATCAACTAAAAAATCAGCAATTTTATAAACCAATCGACTCTAGGGTTTTGCCTTTGGTTTCTTCACCCAACACCAGAATGATCAGTGCCACGGCAATTAAAACCGCAGTAAACATCATAAACACATAGCTAAAACCATGATCGAGCACCATCATATGGGTCACCGCAAAGGGTGCAAAAATACCGCCAATACGACCAATCGCTCCGGCCCAACCTGAACCGAAAGCACGGATATTGGCGGGATACTGTTCTGGCGTATAGGTATATAGCACGCCCCAAGCACCCAGATTAAAGAAGGACATCAAACAGCCCCATACCACAATCTGGGTCACATTGTCCGATTGACCAAAGAAGTAGGCAGACAGTGCACACATCCCAATAAAGCCTGCAAGCGTAGCCTTACGACCTAACTTTTCAACGAGCCAAGCTGCTACTAAATAACCGGGAAGCTGCGCTAAAATCATCACCAGCACATATTCAAAAGACTGCACGATGGTATAGCCTTCTTTGACCAGCAAACTTGGTAGCCAGGTAAAAATACCGTAGTAGGAAAATACGATACCAAACCAGATCAGCCATAGCATCAGGGTACGACGGGCAAAAATGCCTGACCAAAGCTGAGAGAAGCTAATGTCATGCTTTTCAGCCACCGGTTTGACCTGAAAGATTTCAATCACTTCCACACCACATTTGGCTTCAATTTTTTTCACCAAGGCATGGGCTTCTTCAAAACGACCACGGTTAATTAAGTACGGAACCGATTCCGGAACCATTTTCCAGATCACGATTGCGTACAGCGCAGGAATCCCGCCAATCAGGAAAGCGGCATGCCAGCCAAAATCAGGAATAATAAAACGCGAAACCAGTGCTGCAACCAGCCAGCCCAAACCCCAGAAACTTTCCAGCAACACAATAAAGCGCCCGCGGACATGGGCAGGAATATATTCACTCACCAGCGTCACGGCCACAGGTAACTGACCACCCAGTCCAAGTCCGACAATGAAACGGAACACCAGTAACCAGGTCAGGTTCGGCGCAAAAGCACAGGCAGCAGTGGCCAGACTATAAACCACCAGGGTTGAGGCAAAGACCGTTTTACGTCCCCAACGATCCGCAAGGCCGCCTGAACACACCGCACCAATCGCCATGCCGATAAAACCGATGGAAACCACCCAGCTTTTATCATCCGGGGTCATGGCCCAGTCTTCGGCCATTTTGGCCAGAATAAAGGAAATCAATCCGGTATCCATGGCATCAAACATCCAGCCCAGACCGATCACCCATAGCAAGGTATAGTGAAACTTACCAATCGGTAAGCGTTGTATGCGTGAGACTAAATCCATAACAAGAGCTCTGATTTGGTGAAAGAATAGATGCTGCTTTCCCAACAGGATTTATAGTTGTATTGATTTTTATACGCCAATTTACAGATGATGACCGCTTATTTCGTCAGTCATTCATCCTGTTACGGTCATTTTATGAAGCATCTTTGGAAGATGCGGACTGGTCATCGTCATCTTTATAGATAAATTTCGGCATTTCCAGACCAAAATAGATGGCGATGCAGCGCAAAGAGAAACCGAAGATTAAGGTCGAAATAACCGTGACTTCCAGCGAGAAGCCAATATCTTGACAAATCCAATAACAAATCACGGAAACAAAGGAAATACTGGCATACAGTTCACGGCGGAATACCAAAGGCACGTCGTTACACAGAATATCACGCAGAATACCGCCGGATACTCCAGTTAACACCCCGGCTACCGCAGAAACCACAAAACCATGCCCCATTTGCAAGGCAATCTGACAGCCAATGATAGTAAAACCAATCAACCCCAAGGCATCGAGAATCAAGAAGATTGAACGTAAATGGCGCATCCATTTGGCGATCAGGATGGTGACAAAGGCAGCCGCACAGGTGAGCACCAGATATTCGGGATGCTTGACCCAGGTCAGCGGATAATGTCCCAGCAGCACATCGCGGACAGAGCCACCGCCCAGTGCAGTCACACAGGCGATCAGCGTTACACCAAACCAATCCATACTACGCCGACCTGCCGACAGTGCGCCTGTCATAGCTTCAGCCGTAATTGCAATAATATAAATGACCAATAGCAACATTGCCCTGCTTCCAATGAGGGTTATCGATGCGCGCTATTCTAAGGCAAATCTAGATGAAAGTTACAAAAATTGCGCACAACATTGTTTAAATTTTTTCCCTGAACCACAAATACAGGGCTGTTTCATGGTGATGTTCAAATCTGTGGTCGGATCAAGAAAATACCATGCGCCTTCATGCTTCACAAAATGTGAAATTTCATGATGCACTTGAGCCTGTTTGCCATCATGATAATGGGCCTTAAATTCGACTTGGGCATGGTGCTTATCCAGTTTTTCCTGTGCCTGGACCACTTCAAGCTTGAGCCACTGGTTGGCTTTACTCCAGTCGGCAATGGCTGCAACATCCAGCGCCTGTTGCTGACCTAATGCGGTGGTTTTAACAATGTAGTCAATTTCATGCTTGGCAAAGGCACTATAACGCGAACGCATCAACTGTTCTGCACTTTGCGCTTGGGCCTGCCCCAAATGCAGAGTTTGGCAACAGCTGGCGTAATCGCCTCGACCACATGGACACTGTGTTTCTGACATCAATTTTTTTCCATTTAAATGAGCAATAAAAAAGCCCGACTATGCGGTAATGCCAGTCAGTTAAGAAATTAACTGGTATTTTCTTTTTTAAATTCATGACTGTAGTTGATATGTGGAAAAGTCATCCGCAACTGTTTGAGGCATGAGGTGCATTGCACCGCAAGATTAAAAAATGATTGTTTCTGCGATAAATTTGCTAGTTGATAGTGGCTGACGAGTTTTGCGGATGACATATGCCTTTGGTTACTTTGGGCAAAACCAAAGTAACAAATGAGCTACAAGACTTTGATTTAAAAAGGTAAGACTCCGTGGTGAACTGCTAAAAAGCTAAAAAGTCTATTTCGAAACTCCTTAACTGATCAGCATTACGACTATGCGGGCTATTTTAATTCAATCTTGCTGTTTAAAGCTCGTTGCGCAGGATAAAGTTAATCTTCAGTCGCGTCTTGATTGAGCGGAATAATATGGACCTTATCAATTTTATGGCCCTCCATGGTGACAACCTCGAAGATATAGTTGTCTGCTTCCAGCTTGGCGCCACTTTCCGGCAAACGCCCCAAATGGAATAGAATATAACCGGAAAGCGTTGAATACTGCTCAGATTCATCCACCAAATCACAACCTAAAAGCAAGGACACATGGCGAATATCGGTCGAACCTTCCAGGATTAAAGTCCCATCTTCCAGACTTTCGGCAGCCGTTTCAAACTCGTCTTCATCCGGGAATTCACCGGCAATGGCTTCAAGTACATCAATCGGTGTGGCAATTCCTTCAATTGAACCATATTCATTCAATACAATTGCTATTTGTAATGGCGCCTGGCGTAACTGCTCCATCACCATCAACACCTGGGCATTTTCATGCACAATCACTGGTTCGCGTAAATGACCTTCAAAATTCAGCTTTCCTGTTTCGATATAATCGTTCATGACTTTATGGGTCAGCACCACACCGGCAATATTGTCCAGTTCGCCATGCGCCACAATCAAACGCGAATGGGTGGTGCTTAATAACTGTTCTTTAATGGAAGCATCATCTTCATCCAGATCAATCCATTCCAGTTCCGGACGCGGTGTCATCACCGATTTCACTGGCCGCTCCGACAGTCCAAGTACCCCTTGCACCATCACGCTGTGATAAACCCCGTTGTCTTCATTAAAGACTTCATCGGCAAAGGCACGGGTCGCCAGCACATCTTCAACTTCATTATTTTGCGATTCTGACTTGCCCCCGAGCATGCGCATCACTGCAGAAGCGGTACGGTAACGCAAGTCTGTCGTAGTCACCATCTTTTCCTGATTACGGCGCATGGTCTGGTTAATAAATTCCACCACCACCGAGAAACCAATCGCGGCGTATAGATAGCCTTTAGGAATATGGAAACCGAACCCTTCTACAATCAAGGAGAAACCAATCATCATCAAGAAGCCGAGGCATAGGATCACCACGGTTGGATGCTTGTTGACGAAATCCATCAGCGGTTTCGATGCCCACAGCATGATACCAACGGCAATCACCACCGCAATCATCATCACCGACAAGTCTTTGACCATGCCCACTGCAGTAATCACGCTATCCAGAGAGAATACTGCATCAAGCACGACAATCTGAACAATCACCATCCAGAACGCTGCATGCACAGGATTGTCGTCTTTTTGCGGCTGAACGCCTTCTATGCGCTCATGCAATTCCATGGTGCCTTTAAATAAAAGGAATACACCACCAAACAGCAGAATCAGGTCACGACCGGAAAAAGGATGATCTAAAACATGGAACAGTGGCTGGGTTAAGGTCACCACCCAGGCAATGGATGCAAGTAAAATCAACCGCATACACAAAGCCATGATTAAGCCGACTATACGGCCTGCATTGCGCTGTTCTGGCGGCAGTTTTTCCGCCAAAATCGCAATAAAAACCAGATTGTCGATACCCAGCACAATTTCTAAAACCACTAAAGTTGCCAAGCCAATCCATGCTGATGGATCTGACATCCACTCAAAGATCATTGGATGCTCTCCTGTGCAGGATGATGACGGACTGATTTTAGAAAGTTCATATTAAAATCGCTGAATATGCGATGAACAGCATTCTGTATATTTTTTGCGGAAGCATTGAAGTGTTCAGAGCGAGGACAACCACTACCCATGTTGATTCATTTGTTGGAAAACAGATTTTTAGTATAGCAAGATGAGGTAGAAATTCATCCTTTTTTCCATACTGCGCTGTTATTTCACTCACCCAATATCAACAATTTTTTGCAAAACTGTTTTGCCCCTGACCCCGCCGTGTCATATTTGGCGCTTAAGCTAGAGACTGAAAAAATAAAATGCTATGGTAAAAAATATAATGATGAACAGTGTATTAAAAATGACTCCCAAACATAACAATCCCACTCCCAAAACAACTCAACCTTTAATTGCGCTTTACTGTGGTTCACGTTCAGGCAATAAGCCCATTTATCAGGAAAAAGCCATCGCTTTGGCTCAGGCGCTGGCAGACTTGGGCTTCGGCATGGTCTATGGCGGCGCAAGTATTGGCCTTATGGGACAAGTGGCAGATGCAGTCAGACAGCGTGGCGGTGAAACGGTCGGGGTGATTCCTGAATTTATGCTGGATTATGAAATCGCACATCACCAGCTGACCGAGTTACACATTGTACAGAGCATGCATGAACGCAAAGCCATGATGGCCGAGCGTGCCAGTGCTTTTGTTGCACTGCCGGGTGGCTTGGGTACCTTTGAAGAAATTCTGGAAATTGCCACCTGGGGACAGTTGAATCAGCACCAGAAACCCATGATGCTGTATAACGTGAATGGCTTTTATGATGCCCTGATTAGCCAGCTGGATCATGCTGTTACTGAAGGCTTTTTACCGCCTCAGCATCGGGCCAAACTGATTATCTGCAATCATGCCGACCAGATTCTCAATGCCATTAAAAATCTGGGTGCACCGAAACACTTTGCCATTTAAGCCTATGCCTCAATACAAAAAAGCGAGCTCTAGGCCACTGCTGTCCCATAGTTAAAGTCCATGTGTCAGATTCGCGAGTGTGGCAGGGATGCCACACATTCTCCATCCTTGCGCTGCGTTTTAAAGCAGTGCTTAAAACTAGCTCAGGATGTCGTGTATGGGGAATAAAGACTTTTCTTGCGAACTCAAAATATATTTTGAGTTCTCATTTTGGTCTGTCAAAAGTAGGGTTTAGCCTACACAAAGCCATTTAAACTTTTAAAGAAAAGACAAGGCTGTGAAAAATATAAATATCAAATATTTAAAGATAACAAATCATCATGGTGATTCAGTACTAAAATAAAATTTAAATTATGGGACAGTAGCGAGCTCTAGGCTCGCTTTTTCAGTTCAGACTGCAATTAGCCTGAAATCAATTTATATAACCATGGCAAGGTGCTGGCTAATACAATACTCATGATTAAACCGACCATCAGCTTCATGGCATCTTTACTGACGTTGCGTGAAGTGCGGTATTTATTGACTTCCGCCAGATGCATCGACATGGCAAATTCACGACCTGCAAGCAGCCCCAGGAATACCCAGGTGGTACTCATTGGAATATTGCTCCATTCTTTGAATACCAATAAAATCAAGGCATAAATAAAATCAATGATGGTTGCAGAACGAATATCGGCCACACCGGTTTTGGTATCGATAATTTTCTGGATTGCCCCACCACGCTGGTAAAAAATCATGCCTAGCAGAATGATAAACACCAGAATCGCAAAGATTAAAAACTCCAGCGGGACCTGACGCGGGACATAGACAAAAATATTGGCCAGATCCTGAATCAGCCATTGGCTCCACAAAAATGCGGTAGATACCCACTGCAAGCCAATCCAGATATGCGAAGGTTTATGGTCTCGGGTTTTACTGAAATAAACTGAAATACCTTTAATCACAAAGCGATAGACAATGATGGCAACCACAAAGGCCACGGCGTAGCCCATCATGGATTTGGTCAGCATTGACCCTAAGCTGCTCGGTGAAAAAATGGTCAGGACTAAAAATGTGGTACTGACCGGAATGCCATACTTGGTTAAAAGAATCAGCAAGATGGGCGGAACAATATACAGCCAGGTAATGCCAGACTCAGGAAAGGGAATGGTTTCCAGACGGCCATAGGAGGCATCGCCTACCCCGGAAGTCCACCAGCCATACAGCAACACCACCGTTAAAATACTGCTGGTATACAGCCAGAGTACCCACCAGGGACGATGGGCATTGGATGAAATAAAGGTGCCCAAGGTCTGGGGTACATCATTTCCGACAATTGAATAAGCGGCCAAGCAAAAGCCTACAATCATCAAAATTTCAATTGTCATAAAAACAAAACCTTTTTCACCTATTAAAAGACCTATCCAGCGATGCTGGAAAGTGGGCAAGATTATGACATAACCATGACAAGATTGAACGCAAGTCGTAAAAAAAGCACCTGAGTGCTTTTTTAAATTACATTATTTTTATTTTAAATGAACTTGATAAATTGCAGTCGAACCACTCACTTCATTCCCCACAACCAACAAAGGCTGACCATTCGGCGAGTCTTTTGCAGCAATGAAAATTAGACCTTCCAGGCCCAAATCTCCCTGTTTGGTAATATCGGTTTGACGAAGGTCCCGGTCATTAAAATACTGTACAAATTTGGCTTGCTGCGGTTGGCTAATGTCATACACCATTATACCGCTGGCACGCTCCAGTCCAATAAATGCAAACGTCTTTTTACCAATTTGGCCAATTGTTATGCCTTCAGGCTCCGGTCCTTTATTGTCACTACGGTCATCAAATTTAAAGGCTTCGTGGTTGCTATTAAATTGATTCGGGAACAATTCCGCAATTTTACGTTCAAACTCACTGCCAGAGTCCCAGACAATTTGGCGACTTTCAGGATCGACAATACTGAATGAACGACCACCATAGCTATACAGTTTGTCATAAACCAGCTTGCCGTTTTCAAGCAGCGGTTGTCCCAAAGCATCACGTTTGAAACCTTGTGTCCAGCTAATGGTCAAGCGCCCAATCTGCGAGTCTTTAATTAAGTTATCTGCACAGACCTCGGTCGCCTCGCTAGTGATACATGGCTTAAATACCGTTGGATCTAATTTCGCACCGCTGACACCTGGCACCAAATGACGTAAATGCGCGGCATAATCGCCTTTCAGATCGAAACCTGTGTTTTTAAACAAGTGCTTCACACGGATTTCTTCAGCATAGCCTTGGGTTAAATCATTACCTGTGAAGTATTGAACTTTGTCTTTAAGCCATTCACGTGCATCACCTTCATTGGCAGTCACCAGATAGCTTTTACCATTCACTTGATAATGCGCAATCGCATCCGGCATATACATGCCATACAGTCCAGGCCATGACTTGATGTTGATCATGCCGGCATCTTTGGCACAGCTCGCTATTAACTGCCCCTGGCTGTCTGTCGCACCCACCAGACAGTCTCGGTCGCCAGCATCCAAAGCATTTTCAGGCAAGCCATGATCTTTACTCCCCATTGGGAAAATATCCACAAATTCATCTTTGAGCAAATCTAAAACCGCAATGGCATTATTTTCCTGCAAGCTCACCCATGCAGTTTTGCCATCTGGACTCACTGCAATATATTCAGGCTCTAAATCTTGTGCCACACTCGTGGTTTGCAAACCTTTGCTGGCAATATCTGCATAATGCTCGGTGGCAGGGCCAAAAATTCTTACGCCTGCATTCAGCAGACTTTGTTTCTGGCTATTCCATGCCTGAAAATTGGCTGATTTTACTGTTGGCTTGGTGATGTCTTTGACATTAATAATACTCACAGAACCTTCAGGATCTATCGCATAGCCTTCATTCGGCTCACCTTCATTCGCCACCAGAACTTTCTGACCATCGGCGCTAAAAGTCAACATATCCGGCAAGGCACCCACCGGCACTTGACTGATAAAACTTAAATCCTGCGCTTTAAAGAATGCCACGATACCGGGTTGCGTTTTATCCTGTGCCTGAACTGCCAAAGCCACAATGCCGTTATGCACGGCTACGCTGTTGACTTCCGAATTGGCCAAGTATTTTTTCGCATCCAAAGACTGAATATATTTCGGTTCGTTCGGCTGTTTAAAGTCCAAAACATCCACCACGCCTTCTTTGGCATTCACCACAAATAAACGCTGACTTTGCGCATCATAGGCCGGAATTTCTGCCGCACTTGCACCAAAGATGCCTGATTCATAACGACCAATTTTGACTAATTCAATACTTCCGGGTGTAATTTCTTCGACGACCGGCGGTACAGTCACCTGCGTCTGATCCTGACTATCATTACAGGCCACCAATCCCACTGAAAGCATTGCCAACATCAATGCTGAAAACTGTATTTTCATGTTTTAGTTCATCATTTATAAGAATGTGAACAATTTATAAACATGCTGTTGCAGCGGCATGAATCTTTGATTGCAGTTTTATTGCAATCCCTATTTGGAATAGTGAAAAGCTTTTACTACAACAGCGTTGAATTATTCCTTTAAACTGTATAAAAATCTCAGCCTTACAAAAATTTATGAACGCCACACCTTCGCATCAAGCCCTACAACCTGAATTCCGACTGCTGGTGCTGTTGGTATCGATCGGTTTTTTTATGCAAGGTTTGGACACCACTATTGTTAATACCGCAATTCCAGCTATGGCAGAAAATCTGGCTGAAGATCCGTTACAGATGCATAGTGTGGTGGTGGCCTATGTACTTTCGGTAGCAGCCTGTATTCCTTTAAGCGGATGGCTGGCCGACCGTTTTGGCGTGCGTAACACCTACTTTACAGCCATTATTGTGTTTACCTTGGCATCGCTGGGATGTGGACTGGCCAACAGCTTAAATGAGCTGCTGGTTTATCGGGTCATTCAGGGGATTGGTGGCGCATTGTTACTGCCTGTGGGCCGTCTGGCCATGCTCAAGGTCATTCCCCGCAGCCAGTTTTTATCGGCCATGAGCTTGATGAGTCTCGCTGGTCTGGTCGGCCCCTTGATTGGTCCGACACTGGGTGGCTGGATGGTCGAAGTGGCGACATGGCACTGGATTTTTTTAATTAATATTCCAATGGGGCTTTTAGGCTGTCTGATTAGCTTTAAAGCCATGCCCAACGTCACTGAACCGAGTGTTAAATCTTTTGATTTTTTCGGCTTTATACTGCTGGTGATTGCCATGGTCGGACTTTCACTGGGTATTGAAAACTTTGCCAGTCCGCATCAATCGCTGTGGGGCAGTCTTGGTCTGGTGATTGCGGGTATATTGGCCGCTATTATCTATGCCGTTCATGCCCATACCCATCACAATGCGCTGTTCCGCAGCACATTATTTAGCAATAAAATTTATGCTATAGGCATTATCGGTAATTTCTTTGCCCGCTTAGGCGGCAACGCGATGCCTTTTTTAATTCCGCTGATGTTGCAGGTGGCCTTTGGCTTTGAGCCATTTATTACCGGTCTGTTAATGATTCCGACCGTACTGGGTTCCCTGGCCTCCAAGCCGATTATCCGGCAGATTATTCAACGCTTTGGTTATCGTAAGGTATTGCTGGTGAATACCTTATTGGTCGGCGCCTGTATTGCCAGTTTTGCCCTGAGCACGGCGGATACTCCACTCTGGTTAAGAACCTTGCATTTCTTTATTTTCGGTATGCTGAATTCTTTACAGTTTGTTTCCATGAATACCCTGACCTTAAAGGATTTGCCGCAACAGGATGCCAGCAGTGGCAACAGCTTTCTGTCGATGATCATGATGGTGTCGATGAGTATTGGTGTGGCTTTGGCCGGAACCTTAGTCAATATTTTTACTGCCTATTTCGGTACCGAGCAGATCGTGACAGCTTTCCACAGCACACTCATTTGCCTCGGCTGCATTAACCTGATTACCGCAGCAATTTTCTGGCAAATTCCACGCCATACACCCGTTTAGTCAGATGGCATCAGAAACAACGTGGTCTGAATGTTCAGATCGCGTTATCATGTGCTTGATAAAACATCACAAATTATTTTATGCCTAAAAAACGATTCGCCAAATCCAATCATCACAAGCTGTATGCCTCGTGCATTGGCCTCATGCTGAGCTGTGTTGCAATCGTATTGTATGTTTTTGTTTTGCATCATAATCCTGCTTCGGCACAGGAATATCCGGTCAAAGGTTTTGATGTATCGCATCATCAGGGGGATATTCAATGGAAACAGATTTCCCCGAAAAGCTATCAATTTGTCTATCTGAAAGCTACCGAAGGCGGCGATTTTAAAGATCGAAAATTCCAGGACTATTGGCTACAGGCACGTGAACATGGCTTGCTGGTCGGTGCCTATCATTTTTACCGTTTATGCCGTGATGGCGAAATTCAGGCACAAAATTTTATTGAAACCGTACCCAATAAAGCCGATGCCTTGCCGCCAGTGATTGATCTGGAATATGACAGTAACTGCATCAATACCTATACCAAGGAACAGTTGCTAAAAGAAATTCAGGTCATGCATGACCGACTGTATCGGCATTATGGCAAACAACCGATTTTCTATATTTCAAAGTCATTCTATAACATTATTCTGGCAGGGGAATTTGTAAAAACCCCACTTTGGGTTCGTGAATACAAAGGCAAACCGGATTTAAAAGGCAATCCAAAATGGCTGTTCTGGCAACACACCAATCAGGGCACCATCAAGGGCATTACTAAAGCCGTTGACTTAAACGTGTTTAATGGCGATGAAGAAGACTGGACGCGCTTTTTAGAAGACAATGGTCTCTATCCAATTAAAAAGGTTGAAAATTTACCTAAAAAATAACAAGATAAGCTTCGATCTTAATCCACAATAAAAATAAAACCACATAAAAAACAGGAAAATTATGGCAATTCAAAAAGGATTTTGGCTGGCATTCGGCATAAGCATACTTGTTCTTATGGCTGCTGTGGTTTTTCTGCTGCAACCTTCAGGTCAGGTATCGGATTTTAAAAAATGGCAATATTTCCCCTCTGAAAAAACGGCACTATCTTCAAGGCTCAAGGTCAAATTCTTTGGCGTTTCTACCCTGCTTTTCGATGATGGCAAAACACAAATTTTGATTGACGGGTTTTTTAGTCGTCCTTCCCTTTACCAGGTGCTGTTTCAGAACATTCAAAGTCAGCCCGCACTCATCCGGCAGATGATTCAGCAACAACATTTGCAGCGGACTCAAGCCATTTTCGTCACTCATTCACATTATGATCATGCACTGGATATTGCTGAACTTGCAAGACAGCTTTCCCATACTAAAATTATTAGTTCAAGTAGCACTTTAAATATCGCACGTGGCGGACAGGTTGCAGAACAGCAGCTCATTCAGGTTCAACCCTTGCACGCCCTAAGCTTTGGTGAATTCAAAATTACTGCGATTGCTTCACAACATACCCCGCCCACTGCCGTAAACAATGACCTGGGAGAGGAAATTAAACAACCGCTGCAACTTCCTGCCCGTTTTTCTAAGTTTAAAGAAGGCCATAGTTTTGACTATCTGATTGAACATTCAGGTCAGCGCATTTTAGTCAAAGCCAGTACCGGTGCCATACCGGATCAACTGAAAAATTTAAAGGTGGATATTTTATTTTTAGGCATTGCCCAGCTGTCACGCCAATCGGAAGGGTTTCAGCAAAACTATCTGGATCAAACTTTGCGAACATTAAAGCCTAAAGTGGTTGTGCCCATTCATTGGGATAACTTTTTCAAGCCGATTGACCAGCCTTTGGAGTTTTTACCGTACCTGGCAGATCACACTGAGCAAAGTCTAAAAATACTGATTCAAGCGGCTGAACAACAACAAACCCGTCTGGTTTTACTCAGTCAGCCTGTGTCGTATCCACTTGTTCCTGCTCTACAATCTGATCGATGAAGATGAGATACTGAAGCCCAGCATGTACAGGCAGAATTTGGGACTGCATGAGAAAAATCATTCACATCGATATGGATGCCTTTTTTGCATCTGTGGAACTGAAAGACCGGCCTGAGTTAAAGCATTTACCTGTGGTGGTGTCTTCACATCACCCACGGGCCGTAATTTGTGCAGCCTCCTACCCTGCGCGCGAGTTTGGCTTGCGCTCTGCCATGTCGATGGCACAAGGCCGAAAGCTTTGCCCACACGTAGTCGTGATTGAACCCAATTTTGAAAAATATCGTGACATTTCTGCGCAGATTCATCAGGTATTTCAGCGTTACACGCCACTCATTGAACCCTTGTCTTTAGATGAAGCCTATCTGGATGTCACTGAAAACCTGCAAAATATTCCCAGTGCCACCGAAGTGGCCATGCAAATACGGCAAGATATTTTCCAAGCGACTGGTTTAACAGCCTCTGCCGGAGTGGCGCCAAATAAATTTTTAGCCAAAATTGCTTCAGACTGGAACAAACCGAATGGCATTTGTGTCATTAAGCCCTCACAGGTACAGCAGTTTATTCAGGATTTACCGCTGAAGAAAATTCCGGGTGTAGGAAAAGTGATGCAGGAAAAGCTCAAGCTGCTGCAATTGCAAACGCTTGGAGACTTACAAAAAATTGAGCAGAATGTGCTGGTTCAGCATTTTGGAAAATATGGCAAACAGCTTTTTCTCTATGCTCAAGGGATTGATGAACGTCCGGTTCAGGCGGAGCGCGAACGCCAGCAAATTTCCAAGGAAACCACCTTTGATGATGACCTGACCTTAACCCAATGCCAGAACGCTTGGCCTAGGCTGATTGACCAAGTCTGGAACAGTTTAGAGCGCAAACAACTTTGCGCACGCGGGGTTTCAGCCAAACTCAAGTTAAAAAATTTTCAGGTCTTACAACACAGCAAGAGTTTCAAACAGCCTTTGCAAAATCGGCAACAACTGGAACAGGTGTTGCAACAGCTACTCATGGAAATGCATATTCCAGAACATTTTCAATTTCGCCTCATTGGCGTTGGGCTGTACCAGCTTTCCGATCAGCAAGATCAGTCACAGCTTTCCCTTTGGTAATATTTGCATATTTTTCAACCAAAAGAATAAAATTAAAGCAATTGATGCTACACAAACGGTTTTTTTGCGGTACTCTATGGGCGCGATGCATTTATCCATGTAAGCGCCGAGATGCTAAAAATCACCTTTACTTTTAGCATGCTGTCCTGTGATTGGCGTGACGATCAAATCCGAATATTACAGGGCAACTCTGTTGAACCGCATGGCTCCTCACTCGCATCTCTTCTGCACATATCTCTATAAATCTATTAAAAACAGCATATTTCCTACTGCACTGAAGCATTTTATACATGCTGCTATCGATCACTCCGATTTGCTGCCGTTTGTGCTGCTGATCCCTGTTATTTTTAAAAATCTCTGCTGTGGCAACTATAGCCCAACAATAACTGCTCGATGAATGATTTACGCTAAGGGCTCATGACATTATGATGTTGTCATCTTCTTGGCTGCAGGCTGTTTACCCAGAATAGGGCTTGCAGCAATTATGCCGAAAACACAGGACTCATATTATGGCAGTACAACGTCTGCATGTTGAAAAGCGTTTTTCTGAAATTGCCATTTCAGGAAATTTAGTACATCTGGCGGGTCAATTGGCTTCCGATACTACGCTGGATATTAAAGGTCAAACCCGACAAACACTGGAAATTATTGATCGCTTGCTGGCAGATGCCGGTACAGACAAAAGTCAGATTATGTCTGTGACCATTTATTTAAAAGATATTGAAAATGACTATGTGGCGATGAATGAAATCTGGGATGCCTGGGTAGCTGATATTGAAGCCCTGCCCCGCACCTGTGTCGAAGCCAAGCTATATGCTGCTGATGTGCTGGTAGAAATGACGGTAACTGCGGTGCGTGCATCGAATTAAAAAACTAAAAAAAAGCATGAATATCATTCATGCTTATGCTGATTTAACCTAACATTCGGATTTTCTTACGGCCCAAATCTGGATAGAAATCATACTTTTTTATTGAAGCTTCTGTTAACTGGTCCAGCTGAGAATAAGCAGGTTTTTCAATTAAAAAGTCTTGTCTTAACTGAAAATATTCCGGTACATCTTCATAACGAATCACCCGATATCCTGCCATCGCCAATAAAGCATCCTGATATTGGGCATTTTGCGGGTGTCTTAAAGCCATCGGATCGTCTAGTGCAATAATGGCAGAAACCTGATGATGTTCATCCAAGATCACAAAATCAGCCACCATATTGCGATATTTATGACGGGTACGGCTGTATTTGGTCGTCAATAAAGCATCAAATGAAACATGAGCCAACACGGTACTCTGCGGCAATATTTCTTTGAGACGTGTAAAGGTTATTTGTTCACTAATATTAAAAATAGCTCTTTGTTTTAAAGCGCTATCTTGCTGCTTGGTTCCACTTTCCAGACTTTTCCAAGCCTTCAGCAGAACGCCGAACAGAAGTAAACTTCCGACCAAAATATAAATTATCATCCTCTTAGTCCTTTAAATTTTTATAGTCTTTTCCGGTGTCACACCGATGATTGTTATGAAATTCAGTATACAACGATTATTTTTATTAAATATTTCAAGTAAACAAACTGCATTTAATCATGACGAAATCATCATAAATGCTGACAAAAAGTTGCACTGATTTTATTTTTTACATCTATGTCTAGGATTAATCCATTATCAGACACAAAACTACTCTATCTCAAGGCCCAGCAGGGATGCAAGATTACTTTCTATTATTGTCCTACAATTCCGACGAGCTGTTTCACTAGCAGTTATTTAACTTAATGATAAAAAAAAGAACGCCTGAGCGTCCTTTTTTTTATTTTTAAATCAAGCTTTTGACTTAGGCTTAGATTTAGTTTTTGATTTAGAACCAGCAAATGGACGTTTTTCGCCTGTTTCGCGTGGTGGTAAGCCGGTATGTTGGGTCAAGATCTGACCTTTTTTAGGACGATTATTGCCATTTGTATTAGCAACATTACGTGATTGATTACGTGCAGTATTTTCACTGGTACGTTTTGCAGAATCCCCCGCTAAGGTCGAGTTTTTCTTGCGTGCAGACTGATATTGTCCTTCTGTACCTTGTGGTTGATAGCTCGGAATCAGGTGCTGTTTCGAATTACCAATCAAATCTGAGCGGCCCATTTCTTTCAAAGCTTCACGTAACATCGGCCAGTTATTTGGATCATGGTAACGCAAGAAGGCTTTGTGCAAGCGACGACGCTTCTCACCTTTCACAATATCGACATTTTCAGTATAACGCGCCACTTTCGCCAGCGGGTTTTTACCGGTGTAGTACATGGTGGTTGCGGTGGCCATTGGCGATGGATAGAAGGTTTGTACCTGATCGGCACGGAAACCATTCTTTTTCAACCAAATGGCCAGGTTCATCATGTCGTAATCAGTTGTGCCGGGATGGGCTGCGATGAAGTAAGGAATCAGATACTGTTCTTTACCGGCTTCTTTACTAAAACGCTCAAACATTTGTTTGAAACGGTCATAAGTGCCGATCCCCGGTTTCATCATCTTGGATAATGGACCTTTTTCGGTATGTTCAGGCGCAATCTTGAGGTAACCACCAACGTGATGTGTGACCAATTCTTTCACATATTCAGGGTTCAATACCGCCAAGTCATAACGCAGACCTGAACCGATCAAAATCTTTTTAATACCTTTTAACGCACGAGCTTTACGATACAACTGTGTCAATGGCGCATGGTCGGTATGCAGATTCTGACAAACGCCCGGGAATACGCACGATGGCTTACGGCAATTCTTTTCAATCTCTGGATCTTTACAGGCCAAACGGTACATGTTGGCTGTTGGGCCGCCTAAGTCCGAGATAATGCCAGTAAAGCCCGGAGCCGTATCTCGAATTTTTTCCACTTCACGTAAGATGGATTCTTCAGAACGGTTTTGAATGATACGACCTTCATGTTCGGTAATCGAACAGAAAGTACAACCGCCAAAACAGCCACGCATGATATTTACTGAAAACTTGATCATGTCAAAAGCGGGGAAACGTGCTTCGCCATAAGATGGATGTGGAAGACGTGCATAAGGCAGGTCAAATACATAATCCATTTCTTCGGTAGTGAGCGGAATCGGCGGTGCATTCAACCAGACATCACGTTCACCATGCTTTTGCACCATGGCACGCGCATTACCCGGATTGGTTTCGAGATGCAAAATACGGTTGGCATGTGCATATAAAACAGGATCTGCTGCAACTTCTTCAAATGCAGGTAAGCGAATCACGGCCAGTTCACGTGGCGGTAATTTATGTTTAATCGCTTTAGACGCAGGTTGTAGCTGTACAATTTGCGTATCGGCATCTAGTTGATCGCCTTCACGGACAATCGGATTGCTCACAATTTCTTTTTGGAAATTTTGGTATTGGGTTAAAGAATTACCCTTATCTTTTTCAATTTCACAGCCATCCAAATCCTCAGTCATCACATAAGGATTGATGATTGGATCAACCCGGCCAATCGCATCCACATCATTGGATGCAATTTCAACGAACTTGGCTTTAGACGCACGGTTATGTTTATTGACGATAAATGCCGTACCACGTACATCGGTGATGTCAGTAATTTTTTCACCTTTAGCCAGACGGTGCATCACTTCAGTAATTGAACGTTCACCATTACCATACATCAACAAGTCTGCTTTTGAATCCATCAATACCGAACGACGGACTTTGTCTGACCAGTAATCATAATGTGCAATACGACGTAACGATGCTTCAATACCGCCGAGCAATACCGGCACATCTGGATAAGCTTCACGAACACGCTGGCAATATACAGTAGCTGCACGGTCAGGACGTTTGTTGGGTACGTTGTCTGGTGAATAAGCATCATCTGAACGGATTTTACGGTCTGCGGTATAACGGTTGATCATGGAATCCATGTTGCCTGCCGTTACGCCCCAAGCAATATTCGGTTTACCCAATACGCGGAATGCATCCACGCTGGTCCAGTCCGGCTGCGCGATAATGCCGACACGGAAACCCTGAGCTTCCAAAGTACGGCCAATAATGCCTGAACAGAAAGAGGGATGGTCGATATAGGCATCGCCACAGACCAAAATAAAGTCACAGCTATCCCAGCCGAGTTGATCCATCTCCTCGCGTGACATCGGCAAAAATGGCGCAGGTTCAAAACAAGACGCCCAATATTTGTCGTAATCAAACAACGCTTTTGGCGCAGTCTGCATGGTATAAGCAGTAGACATGGCTAGCAATTCTCGGCTGGCAGATGATAGGAGATCTAAAAATAAGATCAAAGATGAAAGCCGATCATTTTAGCATGAATTCCATTCATCTTGCTTGATTATAATTTGTACAAAACCAGTGGTTTAATCTATCTCATATAAATGTTTCCACATCAGATGCTTGAACCTGACAAATCTGACTAATTTGCAACTTAAGGTTTGAGTTTTAAGGCTAACAATAAACCCAATCCCAGAACCAGACTGATAAACACGGTTAATCCCATCCAGCCGAATCTCTCCCAAACCAGACCACTGCTACTTCCCAAAACACTGGAGCCTAAGTAATAGCAAAACAAATATAGCGATGAACCGACTGCTCTGTATTGTAAAGACTGTACAGACACCCAACTACTCGCAGTCGAATGTGCAGCAAAAAATGCGAAGGTAAATATAATCAATCCAGCTAATAACATCCATAAAGATGGTAATAACATCACCAGCAAACCAATCAGCATCATCAATAACATTGCAGGCAAAACAATATTACGTCCAAAACGCCGCCCCCAACTTGCGGCACGAGGTGAACTATAAATTCCCGCTAAATAAGCAATTGAAATAAGACCAATCCATGTTTGCGACAATTGATACGGTGCTTCGAGTAAGTGATAACTCATATAATTAAACACTGACACAAAGCTGCCCATTAAGATGAAGCCTTGTAAAAACAATAATCTAAGTTTCTTATCGGTTAAATTTTTTATGAAAGACTCATAAAAGCGTTTAAAACGAATAGGATAAGATTGAAAATGTTTAGAGGGTGGCAATAATAGATAAAAAGCCGTGGCAACACATAAATTGATGATACCAATAATCATCATCGCGGATTGCCAACTAATATAATCGATTAGTACCCCTGCAATTAATCGACCACCCATCCCACCAATTGCAGTACCTGAGATATACAGCCCCATCGCAAAACCAATATCTTTTTTGGCAACTTCCTCACCGATATATGTCATTGCAACAGCAGCTACGCCACTGACACTCAATCCAATTAAAATACGATTAAAAAGAAAAACTTGCCATACTGTAAAGATTGAACTGATGACTGAAAGCGATGCCGCTAAAAATAATGCAGCGACCATGACAGGTTTTCGCCCGAAACGATCTGAGATCAAACCTGTAAAAAGCAATCCAATCGCTAAAGCTATGGTTGAAAATGATAATGGAAAGCTACTATGTGTCGGACTAACATTAAAAAACTGGGCAAAAATCGGCATCATCGGTTGTACACAATACAAGGATGAAAATATCGCAAAACCTGCTAAAAATAATGAAAATAGAACGGCTAGAAAAGGTCGAGTTCCATATTCAATATATGTCGTTTCAGGAGTTAAATCAGACATGGGCTTTCCACTAATGCACCGAATGAGTATACGCCTATCGCGCTTTAATATAAAAATCACATATTAAAGCGTCTAACTTCCCCCAATCCCCTATTATGACTCGAAATCATCTAATTATTCTTTGCGCATTTTCTTTTACTTTTCTTTCATGCATAAATCATAGGCACAAAAAAACACCCCCAACTCTCCTAGCAATGCTATTCGGGTTGGGGGTGTTTGGAATAATGAGCTGGCGATGACTTACTCTCACATGGGTAATCCCACACTACCATCAGCGCTAAGAGGTTTCACTTCTGAGTTCGGGAAGGGATCAGGTGGTTCACTCTTGCTATTGTCGCCAGCACAACTGTTTAT
>NZ_NEGE01000012.1 GCF_002135355.1 Acinetobacter sp. ANC 4169
GAGTTCAGCCTACATGAGCATATTGCTCAGTCGTTGAATTTGGATTGGTATTTTGCGGATCCTTATAGTGCTTGGCAGAGGGGAACAAATGAAAATACCAATGGTTTAATCAGACAATATATTCGAAAAGGAAGTGACTTAAATGACTATACAGATGAATATATTGCAGAAATCACTCAACGTTTAAATCAACGTCCAAGAAAAAGACTCGGATTTAAAAGTCCGAGTCAGGTATTATGCCAACAACATGGTGTTGCACTTCAAATGCTAATCTAAGTATTGTATAAATCACACATATTTTTAAGTCAAACTATTGTGCATTTTTTATTAAACTTGTTTTAACATACGCATTTTTAAAATTTGTGAAATCAATTAGCGTGATTAGCCTGAAAAAAGAACAATGGTTTTCCAATATCCGTACCGACGTATTGGCAGGTCTGGTGGTGGGTTTAGCGCTGATTCCCGAGTCCATTGCCTTTTCTGCGATTGCAGGCGTTGATCCACAAGTCGGTCTATATGCCTCTTTCTGTATCGCGGTGACCATTGCTTTCTTTGGCGGTCGTACAGCGATGATTTCGGCCGCTACCGGTGCCATGGCCTTGCTGATGATTACCTTGGTAAAAGATCATGGGCTGCAATATTTATTGGCCGCCACGATTTTAACCGGGATCATTCAGGTGATTGCTGCTTACTTTAAAGTCGCAAAACTGATGCGCTTTGTCTCGCAGTCGGTGGTCTATGGTTTTTTGAATGCTCTCGCCATTTTGATTTTTGCTGCACAGCTGCCTGAAATCGGCAAGATGGATAGCTTAGGCTATTTATTTATGGCACTTGGCCTGGGTATCATTTATCTGTTTCCTTATCTGCCCAAAATTGGCAAAGCCATTCCTTCACCTTTAATCTGTATTGTGGTGTTGAGTGGTTTAGCTGTTTTACTGGGTGCCGACATGCGTAGCGTCAGTGATTTAGGACAGTTCCCCGATACTTTGCCAATTTTCCTGATTCCAGAAATTCCGCTGAATCTGGAAACTCTTCAGATCATATTCCCTTATTCCATCACTCTTGCCACAGTCGGTTTACTGGAAACCATGATGACTACAACGGTGATTAATGAAGTAACTGAAACTGACGCTGACCGTCATCAGGAATGTCGCGGTCAAGGGATTGCCAATATTGTCAGTGGTTTTATGGGCGGTATGGCGGGTTGTGCCATGATTGGTCAGTCGATTATTAACGTGTCTTCAGGTGCACGTACCCGTCTGTCGACTTTGGTGGCTGGTATATTCTTGCTCTGCCTGGTCGTTTTCTTAAAAGACTGGCTGGCTTATGTACCGATGGCAGCCTTAGTCGCGATCATGGTCATGGTTTCGTTTACCACTTTCCAATGGGATTCAGTAAAACAGTTCCGTCAGCATCCTGCGTCATTTAATGTGGTGATGATTGCTGTAGTAATTGTGGTACTGGCAACCCATAACCTGGCTTTAGGGGTATTGACTGGTGTGTTGCTGTCTGCACTGTTTATTATCAACAAACTTGAAAGTGAAGTGAAAGTACAATCAAGCCTGCACAATAATCAACGCCATTATGTGATTAGCGGTCAAATTTTCTTTAGCAGTTCAGAAAAATTCTTCCAGTTTTTTGACTTTCAAGAGCAGATTGATCAAGTCAGCATTAATCTGACGCATGCGCATATTTGGGATATTACTTCGGTGAATATGCTGAATGCTGTGGTACAGAAGTTTGAAGCTAAAGGCATACAAACCACTTTGACCGGGCTGAATGAAGCCAGCAGTACCTTGATTGACCGTGTCAGTTCTTAAGTTATAAATTTGAACTGGACCTGAGAAATAAAGTAGCCCATTGAGGCTGCTTTTATTTTGAATTTTAAGTACTTAAATAAAATATCTGGCTTGATAAAGTCATATTGTTAAAGATAAATCTGTTATATTGACTACTAAAATAGACAGCAATTTAAAAGCGCTTTGGCGTTTTGATATCCATGTATGCCTTTCTTTTAGGAAATACGTGATTTTTAATGGGGAAACTCTGAAATGCAATGCATCTTCAGCCGAAATACATTCAATGTATTCTATTCAACACTGCTGACATTATGTACAGCAATGCTGATCTGTATCTGGCCTTTCAGTTCCTTATATGCATCACCAACACTTTCCACGACGCCCGAAGCTTGCCAGCCACAAATCCAGCACATTGCAGCAGCGAAAGGCAATCCACAACAAGAGACCGTACGCCCTACAACGGGATGGGTTGATCTTGAAAAACTGCCTGATCAATGGGTTCAGCGCTGGCCAAATTTTCAGGGCCCGGTTTGGTATCAAATTCGATGGCATTATCACTGTACAGAAAAACAACCTGTCTCTTTAACCATTGAAGGCATTACACAAAGTGGAAAAGTCTATGTAAATGATGATTTGCTTTGGCAAGATATCGCTTTAAAAGAGCCCATGTCTCGTAATCAGTTTCAACCCCATCTATGGAACATCCCGCAATCCAGTCTTCACCAAGGTGATAATACGCTCTGGATTCAAGTGTATGGCGGACCGATTCAAAAATCAGGTTTGGGGCGCATTAAAATTGGCCTCCATCCTGAAATCAACGCAATCTATTCATCTTGGATATTAGAAAAAAGAACGCTCCCCTTGTTCAATATTATGATTAACAGCGTGATCGGGCTGTTTTGTTTATTAGTGTGGTTGTTCACCCATAAAGAAAATGCTTTTAAATGGTTTGCAATCGTTTCATTCGCTTGGGTTGCCTATTGTGCAGCACTTCTCTACTCTGCTCCAGTTCCATGGCTGAACACGATTCAACTTGAGAAAATCCACCATATTATTTTTTGCTTTTATGTCACTGTGGGTTGTGTAGCTGCCTGGAGATTTGCACAGTTTCGCTTTAAACGTTTAGAAAAAGCCCTATTCATATTTAGTTTTCTTGCCATGATCTGTATTGGCTTTAGTCCCACAGCTTATGCAGCCGTGGTCATTAAGATTTTCTTTAGCCTTGCAGTCCTTATTTTCATGGCGAAATGTTTGACCTATTCTGTACTCGCTTACAAATCGAAGCTTAAAGAAACCTATTTTCTTGCATTAACCTATCTGGTGTTTTTCCCCATCGCCATTCATGATGCCTTATTTATTATTAATATGGATGGGCGTCCATTATCGCCCTACACTGCACCATTTTCATCAATCACCGTTGGCATTATTCTGGCGTTACGTCTAGCCAGACATTCGAAAAAAATTGAACGCTTTAATAAAACCCTTGCAGACAATATTATCCAGACAAAACAAGAGCTGACTCAATCGCTAAACCAGCAACATCACCTGGCTTTAGAGAATGCCCGCCTTCAGGAACGGATTCATTTATCCCATGATTTACATGATGGACTGGGTGGTTCAATTGTCCGTTCCATATTGCTTTTGGAACGGAACGACAAGGTTGAGAAGCCACAGATTATGTCGATGTTAAAATTACTACGTAATGATCTACGTCAAGTCATTGATTCAGGTTCCAGTATTGGGACAAATGCGCCTGAAACACCGGTTGAATGGGGCGCTCCGATTCGTCATCGTTTTGTGCAATTGTTTGAAGAACTGGATATTCAATCCAGATGGACTTTTGAAAACCAGTGGCAAACAATGCCATTGGCCAAACAATGTCTGACCCTAACCCGTGTAGCAGAAGAAGCACTGACCAATATTCTCAAGCACAGTCAGGCTACAGAAGTCATGGTTTCTTTATCTGAGTCCGATCATAAACTGATATTACAAATTCAGGATAATGGCATCGGCTTTGACCCGGCAACGGTTGAGCAAGGCCTGCATGTTGGCCTGCATAGTATGTGTACCCGAATTTCCCGTATTGGCGGTGAATTTAAAATTGATTCGGAACCTGGTCACACAACCATTCAGGCGATTCTCCCCTTAACGGAAAGCAAGCAGATGACAGCCATGGATTAGCGCATGCTGACTGCATGAATCAATGCATTATTACCGTGTGTCGGCTCTGATTTTCTTTAGCAGTTCAGATAAATCCAGTTTTTGATTTTCAACAAAACCTGTCAAAAGTTGTGATTGATCTGTGGGATATCTATATATGGGCTATGAACCATGGGGGTACAGCAATTTTAAAGCTCAGCATATTGAAGTTGTCAGTTTAAATGAAGCAAGCCAGACTTATTGATTGCTATAATCCGCTGTAACTTTAAATTAAAATAAGCATGAGATCATCGCTGCTATCGTTTCTATATCTCTCTTACGATAGTCACCTAAAACTAAAAAAATCATAGGCAGCCATATGAATACGAATCACTGGTTGATGTGGGCGATATTATCGGCTTGCTTCGCAGCCTTAACCGCTATTTTTGCTAAAGTCGGTTTGCGCCAGGTAGATTCTGACCTCGCCACACTCATTCGTACCGTGATTATTGTCTTGGTATTAAGTTTAATGGTGTGGGGATTAGGCAAATGGCAAAACCCCTTATTGCTTTCAGGCAAGACCTGGTTGTTTTTAACTTTATCTGCCTTAGCGACCGGTGCTTCATGGTTGTGTTATTTTCGGGCCCTGCAGCTTGGTCAAGCATCTCAGGTTGCACCGATTGATAAGTTAAGCGTGGTTCTCGTGACGGTATTTGCTGTTATTTTTTTAGGTGAGCGGCCAAGTGTGCAGGAATATCTGGGTATTGTCCTGATTGCTGTTGGCGTACTCACCATTGCCTTAAAATAAGATATTTTCTGACCCGCATCGCTTCCATATTTTCCAAGTCAATATTTTACAAAACACTCCTTACTCTTAATTTAGTCAAATTATCCTTACACATTCGTACTTCTTAGAATAAATAAGAGCGCAACCACCATATGAAACTGCTGTCTCTGTTGCATCTTAAAAATGAAAAAGTTTGACTTGTCAGGCTCAGGACTTAAAATACCGCATTCGAATTTTTTACATTTGCCAAAGTTATGTCGAACGATCAATTAGACCAGCAAGTCGTCGAGCTGGACAACTTGAATGAACATCGCGAAATTGTCACTTTTATGCGTCGTTCATCTCCGCTGAATACCTCTCAACGTACTGCGCTTGAACAATATGGTCACCTAATTTTGGAATATCCTGTTGGTGATTTACGTCAGCAGTTTGAACATCCGGAACGCCCGCTTACCGTTGAAATTGGTTTTGGTATGGGTCGCTCTCTGGTACTCATGGCCAAAGCCAACCCCGAGCGTAACTATGTCGGTATTGAAGTACACGTACCCGGTATTGCGCAATGTGTGTATGAAGCCGGCATGGCAGGTCTAACCAACTTACGCTTGCTTGATGCTGATGCTATTCAGGTACTTCGCGAAATGCCAGATAACAGCATTAATGCCGTCCAGCTGTATTTCCCTGATCCTTGGCAAAAGAAACGTCATTTCAAACGCCGTTTTGTGTCACACGACCGTATGCCACTGGTAGAACAGAAACTGGAAATGGGCGGTACTTTCCACTCGGCGACCGATTGGGAACCGTATGCTGAATGGATGCTCGACGTTTTAGATAACCGTCCAAATCTTGAAAATATGGCAGGCAAAGGCAACAGCTACCCTCGCCCGGACTGGCGTCCGCAAACCAAATTCGAACGTCGTGGCTTAGAGGAAGGTCATAAAATTAATGACTTCCTGTTTAAGAAAATTTCTTAATCCAGACCTTCATAAAAAAGCGCTGACATGATCAGCGCTTTTTTATAAGAAAAATTTAGCTTTAAACCAAAAAATGACTGCCAGAACTGTGCCTATAATCGAGCTTAAAAAGAAAAAAATTCCTTCATCTTTATACTATTGATATCCTTCTGGCTTTTTCTTGCGCATAATCTTGGCCTTAAGTCTTAACGCAAGAAAAAGCGATAAATCAGTTTAAGAATGGCACTTCCATAAGGTGGATAAATCAATTTCATCAAGCTGAATTTAGGCCGAACAAAAACTGACTTGGCATGACTAAATGTCTTAAAGCCTTCATGACCGTGATAATGCCCCATGCCTGAAGCACCAATGCCGCCAAACGGCATATCTTCCATTCCGGCGGTCATGAGGGTTTCATTCAAACAGACACCGCCACTATGGGTTTCATGCAGCACTTTTTGCTGTTCAGCCTTGTTATAGCCAAAGTAATACAAAGCCAAAGGACGCTCACGTGCATTGATATACTCAATCGCTTCATCCATTTGCTCATAGCAGACTATCGGCAAAATAGGTCCAAAGATTTCATTCTTCATCAATTGCATATTGTCATTTACATCTGTAACGATTGCATGTGGCATGCGTCTGCCATCTGCTTCCGGCTCAATCTGGATCAGCTGTGCGCCTTTCTGCTGTGCATCCAGTAAATAATGCTGTAAACGCGCGAACTGACGCTCATTGACGATGGCGGTGTAATCTGGATTGGCATGAATGCTGTCCGGATAAAACTGCTGAATCACGTCAAAATAGGCTTTGATGAATTCATCCTGCTGACTGCGATGCACCAAGGCATAATCCGGCGCCACACAGGTTTGACCTGCATTCATGGTTTTGCCAAAAGCAATACGGCGCGCGCTTTCTTTCAAGTCTGCATCCTGAGCCACAATGGCTGGAGATTTGCCGCCCAGCTCCAGTGTGACCGGGGTCAAATGTTCAGCTGCCGCATGCAGTACATGTGATGCAATTGAAGTTGCACCGGTAAACAGCAAGTGATCGAATGGCAGTTGGGTGAACTCTTGTGCGATTTGTGCATCGCCTGTAATGACATTGACATGACTTTGGGCAAAATTTTCTGCAATCAGCTTTTTAAACAGTTCAGAAAATGCAGGCGTATATTCGCTCATTTTCAGCATCACGTTATTGCCTGCTGCCAAGGCCTGTGCCAATGGCCCGATTGCCAAAAACAAAGGATAGTTCCAAGGCACAATCACGCCGATAACCCCTAAAGGCTGATACATGACATAGCCACTGGCGGGCTGGAACAGAATGCCAACTTCACGCTTGCTCGGCTTCATCCATTTTCTTAAATGCTTCAGACTGTGCTTGATCCCATTCAAGCTGGTCATCACTTCAAACAGACGGGTTTCATCGGCACTGCGGTTAGAAAAATCATGACTGATGGCTTCAGCAATTTCATCCTGATGCTGTGCGACCATTTGATACAGGGTTTGCAAATGCTGTTTGCGCTGCTCAAAACCAGGATAAGTCTGTGCTTTAAATGCCTGCTTCTGCAGTTCAAAGACCTGCTGCAACTGCCCCTCTGCTGTGTCAGAATCGCCTACTCCAGGCTCATCGAGGTTTTCAAAAAGCTGATGCTGTTCCATAGCCATAATCTTTTTTCCTATTTTTCTTGTTTTACAACATAGATGAAACTTAAGTTGATGTCAGTACAATTTCTTGTCTATTCAAGCCACATACTGCGTAAACGCACTTTGACGGATCAAATCGGCCGCTTTTTCCGCAATCATGATCACCGGCGCATTGGTATTGCCATTCACCACAGTCGGCATAATTGAGGCATCCACCACGCGTAAATTCTGTATGCCGTAAACCCGTAATTGCGGGTCAACCACAGCCATGTCATCTACACCCATCTTACAACTGCCGACCGGATGATAAACCGTGTCTGTTCGCTCACGCAGAATCTGGCGAATATCATCATCGGTTTTGACATACTCGGTAAACAGGTCACGTTTATAAATTTCAGATAATGAAGGCGAATGCATCAGTTTTCGCGTGAGCTTAAAGCCTTGCACCAGGTCTTCTAAATCCTGTTCATCTGCCAAAAAGTTAGGATCAATTTTTAATGGATCGGAAATCTTGTTGCCACTCAGCTGAACCGAACCGCGACTACGCGGATTCAGCAGGCAAACGTGACAGGAAACCCCATGGCTGGCATGAAATTTACGGGCATGATCATCGACCAGCGCCACCACAAAATGCAGCTGCAAGTTTGGAATAGAGAGTGATGGATCACTTTTTAAAAAACCGCCACATTCGGCAAAGTTTGAAGCAATCATGCCACGGCGTTCCTTTCGGTAACGCCCCACCTGCTTGAACATATCCAGCGAGCCTGGGATGGATATGCCGAAAGTCCCCTGAATATCCTTAACACTATAGCCAAAAATAAAGTCGGGATGATCATGAAAATTTTTACCTACACCCGGTAAATGATGCTGCACCTCAATCTTATGGGCTGCCAGCTCAGCCTGATCACCAATGCCAGATAACATCAAAATTTGCGGTGACTGGATTGCGCCAGCGCTAAGCAATACTTCTTTGCGGGCGCGCAGCTGTTTGATTTGCCCGGCATGCTGCACTTCTACGCCTATAGCCGTTTTCTGTTCAATCAGTATTTTCTGCGTCAGCGCCTGGGTCAAAATTATCAGGTTAGGACGCTGCAAATGCGGATATAAATAGGCACGGGCAGCGCTGCAACGCTCTCCATTGACATGGGTGACCTGATAAACGCCTAGTCCTTCCTGTTCCGCACCATTAAAGTCATCCAGTATTTTGTAGCCTTGTTCCTTCGCAGCTGCAATATAGCGCTGATGCAGCGGATTGTCGGTGCGTACATCGGAAACTGAAAGCGGCCCTGAATTGCCATGATATTCATTCTGCAGGCGTTCGTTATTTTCGGATTTAATAAAGTAAGGCAATATCTCTTGATAAGACCATCCTGTATTGCCTAAAGAGGCCCAATGATCATAGTCTGCCTGATTACCACGTATATAAATCATGGCATTGATGTTGGAAGATCCCCCCAGACCTTTGCCGCGTGGCTGATATCCTTTGCGTCCATTCAGTCCTGCCTGCGGTACGGTTTCAAAAGCCCAGTTATTAATTTTGCTCGGTAAACTGACTACAGCTGCGGCAGGGATATTCACGGTCCAATTTTCCCCATTACCGCCAGCTTCCAAAAGACATACTGAAATGTTTGGATCTTCAGTTAAACGGCTTGCCAAAACACTACCGGCACTGCCCCCGCCAATGATGATGTAATCAAATTCCTGCTGCATCTTTCTTGTTCCTTAACATTATTTTTATTGGTTAATTTTTAATGTCTTTTAATAACATAGAACGCAGTACAACAGCATTGGCTTTTCTACAAATGATATAAATATCTGGATGTACGGTAATTCAATCACCCTAACTACCCGCTTTTTAAACTTGAGCAATGAAGCCCTGATAGCAGAGAATCTGGGTAAAGCGTTCTACACAATCAAAACCGCAGCCTTTAAGCTGTTCAAGTGTTTCCTGCTCCGAGAGTGGATAAAAATCATCGTCTAAACGATCAACCATTGCCGCAGCCTGCGAAGTGGTTAAGCCGTTTGCTTCACATAGAGATTTGAGCGCTTGCAACTCCTGCTCGGACTTGATTTGGGTCAAGTCAAAAGTGATGAATATTGCTTGAGATTTTAAATGCGAAGAAATGGCTTTAAAGAATTGGGGCTTATCTGCATAGTCCACAAAATGCGTGACCAGAATAGAAAGTGCCGCATCATAAGATTGGCCTGTTTTTAACTGATCCAGATTGCCCAATACAAACTCCACCCGATGCGATGCATTTAAGGCATGGATATGGTGTTTGGCTTTATCCAGCATGGTTTCCGACAACTCGGTTGCAGTAAAGGTCCAGTCAGGGAACAATTGAACCAGATGCCCCAGCTCATAACCCGTTCCACAACCGACAATCAGCACATGTGCATATTCATCCACATACGTTTTCAATAAAGCCCGAATTTGTTGATGTACAACTTCATAGCCGGGAATTAACTTCCTGATATGCTCATCATAGCCATCTACAACATACTGGCTATTAAAATCCTTTGCCATACCCGCCTCCGTTTGCAATATATGAGCTAAATTTATTTAAGTTTAAGTCACTCTTCAACATGATGCGATTGTAAAATCTGTTGACTCATCACATTGTAAACATTTTTCAAATCTTCCCGATGAACATCATCTAACATCTGCTGATGCATTTTCAGGATATTTTGATCCCCGCGCATTGCAGGCCCTGTCTGCATCTGTTTAGGATCATGCTGTACAGCTTTATGGGCTGTTTCTAAAATTAATGGATAAAGCAGCGAGAAATCGACCTGTTCGGCATCGACAATCTGCTTCGCCATGTCATAACAGTAATTGCTAAAATTGCAGGCAAACACCGCAGCCAAATGCAGGCTTAAACGCTGTGCCGATGAATATTGATAGACTCGTGAACTTAGGCTATTTGCTAACTGGGTCAATCGCACCTGATCATGCGGCTGGGTAGCTTCCACAAACAAGGGGGTTGCCTGCCACTCCACTTCACGCTCCAAACTAAAAGTCTGTAAAGGATAAAATACCCCAGCACGTGCATGAACTTTTGCCAGAACTTGAATATCGGTACTACCCGAGGTATGCACAATCAAAACATCTGCCAATTGTGCATGCGCCTGTTGAATGACCTCAGCAATCGCCTGATCACTCACTGCAATAATTACCAAATCCACTTCTGCTTCAAGTTCTGCAATATTGGTCGTCGCCCTTGCAGATACCTGAGCAGCCAAAGTCTGGGCATGTGCTAAAGAGCGGCTATAAATCTGCACAATTTGATGATTTTGGCTTAGAACAGCAGCAAGATGATGAGCCACCCGCCCCGCACCAATAAAACTAATTCGCATAGCAAGTTCACGTTTTACAATTCAGCATAAGCATGCCAATAAAAAAAGGACGAATCAATTCGTCCTTTTATTTAATTGCTATTGAACAAGTATTGTTAAGCCTACTGTTTTTAAATAGGAGCTATTTCTTAGTTCACTCCCTTACTGTTTATTTACACCCTGCTCATCCACTGCACGAACCACGCCTGTTTCGGTATTTAGCACTTCAAACTCAATCCGGCGATTTTTAAACTGGCCTTCAGGCGTTGCATTATCCGCTACAGGTTGTTCCGAACCATACCCGACCGCTTGTAACTGAGCCGGATCTACACCCTGCGCGACTAGATAATCTACAACTGCCTGTGCGCGTTTTTGCGATAAGGCTTTATTGGCTTGCGCATTACCGGCTGCATCGGTATGACCTTTTACGTTTAAATGCACTTGCGGTGCCCGCTTAATCAGCGCAGCAGCCTGATCTAAAATCGATTTATTGGCATCTGGAATATCGGCACTTGATGTCGCAAAATTGATAATCTGCAAATTCAGTGCAGTTGCAATATCTAGCGCACGAATCTGCTCCGGATTAATTTCTTTCAATGCTTTTTCTGCATTGCTATTACCTTCACTGATTGCGACCTGATTATCTACCGGTGCTGACGCACTGCTCATTGCTGCTGCCTGAGTCAACACTGTCATATTTTTGACCAGTGGCTTGACTTTCACTGCCAGCTGTTCAGCGTCAGTCGGATTGGCTGTCACAATAGAAAGCTGATTACCCATCCAGGTTAATGATGCATTTGGCACACCTTTAACCAGTTTCAATACACTTGGAATCACATCCTGATCAATAAATTCCGAGTGATAACGCGCATTATTTTCTACACCGCAACCGATAGGATGATTAAAAATCTGTTTAATTTCATTTTGCAGAATATCAATGTAATTTGCATTACCAGAATAGAGCTGACAGCTGGTTAAATCCCCTGTAGCTCCGGTACTAATTTGTAATTTAGCAGGCTCACTACTTGCAGTCGTGGCAGGTATACCACTGGCTGTAGCAGTTTCCTGCTTATCTGAACATGCTTTAAAAATGAAAGCCAATAGTGCAGCTAAAATAAGGAAAACAATCAAGGGAATTAAAAAACCTGATTTCCTTTTTTCCTCGGGTACCCGATAAGGATCAACGGGGGGAGCTTGATGTAAAGTTTGCCCTGATGCAGTATTTATCCCCAAAGCACTGAGTAGTGCGGGAGCCCAATGCGGCAAGGCACTCGTTACCGCAGGCCATTGCGTTTCAATCAGATGTATGATCGCACTGGGCTCGGAAGATCCAGCCTCATCTTCCAGTACACCCAAGGTGGGTGCTATAGAACGATTGAGAGTTGATTCGATTGTTTCGGTCGGCACCGTGCCGGAAATCTGTTGCAAAAACTCCTGCTTTAAAGTGGGGTTAATGTTGAAGATATCACCCAGTCGCGGATTTAATTGATGCTGTAAATTGGTAATAAGATCGGGTTTTGCTTTTAAAATCGATAATAAAATAGGGAGAAAATTGCTTAATGCCTGACTTTTTTCACTTAGATGGGTAGTTTCTCCCTCCAGAACCATTGCAGATACTTTCTGCTTTAATAAATCTATCAAATTCATGTTCATTCTTTATTCCTCTTATTTTTTTTAGCCGTCCTTTTTTAGTTTATCTGCTGCTTTTTTTGTCTCTGTAAATAATTGTATTAGTTGAATACTATTATTTTTCAACAATAAAAAAAGCCAGCCGAAGCTGACTTTAGTGTAATAAATATCAAGGTTCTAAATAATAGATTTTCTGACGCAACTCGGATGTCCGTTGTGTGGTCATGTTCATTTCACAATTCAATCTATACACATCAGGGTTTTCTGCATTAGAACTTTCCAATTTACATTCCAACTCACGTTTTTTTAGCCAAATTCTTTGCTCATCCAGCAACTGAGCGCGCACTTCCTTAGTCGTTGAATTCCACACCAGATTTAAATTTTCATTGGCTTTATCTAAATTGGTTTTCGCTTCTGAAATTAATACTGTTTGATACTCCTGCGCTGCTGCTTCTTCATCTGCAACTCGCTTTATTTCATCCTGTTTTGCAACTTCAGCAGCATTTAAACGTGCATTTTTAACTAAAGAATCAACTGCGATATCTCTCACAAAATAAGCCAAAGCATCCGGATTCTCTAAAGTCACATACACTTTTTTCCCATCATCTGTAGGCTGAACCAAATATTCAATTTCTTTTTTCAACTGGTTAGCTTCAAAAGACAGATCTGATAAAACTGCAGCTTGAGCAGTATTATTTTCATCATAAACAGCACGTGCGGCATCGGCATCTTTAATCATCTGATCTGGAACATTAACGACAAATTCCGTTGCACAATACTGTTTTTTACTATTAGGATCCGAATTATTTGTTCGAACATCATTCACGTTAAAAGTAATTTGCTGAAGCGTACTTCTCAGTTTCCCCATATCAATCGTAACATTTTCAGTATTGATTAGTTCCTTAACCCGCTCTGCCGAAATATCACTCACCGTTTTACTGAAACTTTCAACGACTAACTGTTTTGCAGTTTCATCATCACATTTAACGGAAGTACCAGTAATTGATTGTACTTTGTCACATCCCGATACCACTAAAGTACTGCACAATAATGCGAAGAATTTAAATTTCATAATGATCCTATTTTTAATTCAATTATATTTAAAAAACCCATGATGACTATTCTTCGTAATAACCTTCTTCTGCTGCAGCTGTAGCTTGTTGTGCAGCCCATTCTGCCTCGTCAGCAGCTTCGATAGTTTCACTACCTGCATCATAAGTTGCATTGTTGGCATTATTTCTTGGGGTTACCGCTTTACTGGCTTCCATATTTTTAATCTGATTTTTTTCAATTTGCGGTTTTAAAAATGCATAAGTTAGAGTTTCTGAAAGTAAAGTTTGCATATTTGAAGTATTTTTAAGTACAGCTAAAACTTTATCTCCCTTATCCGTAGGTTGCAGTACATACTCGAGTGTTAAATGAACCTTTTTATTGTCATACTTCACACCTAAATTATTGGCATGTTCTTCTACACTTACCGCATTCACCTTAGCCCGAGCTTCATCTGATTTTTTGACTAAATCTGAAGGTATTGTTGCTGTTAAATCGAGTGAACATGAAGTTTTTGGACTATTTGGATCAATAAAATCTGTTCTACTATCAAGCAAGCTAAATTGAATATTCTTTGCTGAGAGCTTAAGTTTTGCTGGATCTAAATCTTTAATTGAGCCATCTTTAATTAATGCTTTAAGTTCGTGATCTAAAGATTGCACCAAGTCATCATTTAATATTTGACTAACTAATGATAGCGCGGACTCATCATCACATTTAACATGTTTGGAAAAAAGGTTATTACATCCGGTCAAAGCTAAAGTGGATGCCAGCACAAATAAAATTTTATTGTTAAGTTTCATTAATATACCCTCAATTGTTTACATAATTATAAACAAAATTATCAAAAAATAACAATTTGATCACAAAAAAAGCCAGCCGAAGCTGACTTTTTAAAATTTACAAAAAAGAATTAAGACATTTAAACCGCGAAAGTTTTAACTACTTTACCCACCACTTTTTGGTTAATCAGTGGGGTATTTTTACCTTGAGAGATAATACTCTCTTTGCTGACTGTCCACTCAAGTTCAGGATCGACCAACGCCCAACCCGCTTCTTCAGTCCAGCGTTCTAACAGATTGGCTACTTTTGCCGGGGCAACAGTCACTTTTTCCACCCACTCCAAAGGCTCGAATAAACCTTCACGAATAAGCTGAATACCAAACGGCACAAAAGTATCAAATGCAGTAAAACCCGGTTGAGTTTCAGCAAATGGTGCCATTTTCGCAGAGCTGCTCAGTGGTTCATGGTGAGTGGTAATTGCATCAATTACCCCATCTTTCACACCTTGACGCAGCAACTCTTTGTCTTGCTCAGAACGTAAAGGAGGACGTACATGGGCCAATGAGTTAAAGCCATCGATGAGCTGATCGGTTAGATGTAACTGATGCATGGCTACATCGCAAGTTACTGGCAAACCTTTTTCTTTTGCAATGCGAATCAATTCAACAGAAGCACCACATGACAACAAGCCAAAGTGGGCACGCACACCTGTGGCTTCAATCATGAGCAGATATTTTGCAATGGCCACAGTTTCTGCCAAAGCAGGAATCATTGGCAAGCCCTGACGTGAAGCGATAAAGCCCTCATGCACACAACCATCTTTGGCAATTTGTGGTTCTTCTGCATAGAACACCACGGTCATATTCAGACCTGCAGCATATTCAAGGGTACGAATCACCACATCATCATTGGCAAATGGCGCATTGGCATTGGAAACGGCAGTACAGCCGCCTTTTTTCAGGCCAGCCATATTGGCAGGTTGATGTCCTTTCAAACCTTGGGTTTGCGCACCAATCACCTGTAAATAGATGCCGCCATCCAGCATGGCTTTTTCAACCAGGCCGTGGATTAAGGCACCATTATCTTGCACAATGGGTTTTGAGTCTGGCGGAGTAAACACATGCAAAATACCGTTTTCACGTGCCGCCTTTCCTTCAGACTTTAAGGTTCCATGTTGTTGCTGACCTGGTTCACGTAAACGCGCGCACAAGTCCACCATGGTGGGCATCAGCCATTTGCCCTGACCGTCAATCGTTTCAGTCACATTGGCAGTTTCAGCAACCAGCTTGCCATTTTCAATAAATACCGTTTGCACGCTGTCTGTTTTTTTGATTGGGTCTAAGACACGTACATTTTCAATTTTTACAATACTCATGACTTCTACCTTATCCCGCAATCGCTTCTAACAAACCTTTTTCCTGCAACTGACCTTGCATCGCCAACGCCAGTACCGCCATACGTACAGCAATACCATTGGTCACCTGATGCAGAATCACTGACTGAGTACCATCATCAGCAATACTGGAATCAATTTCTACACCCCGGTTCATTGGGCCTGGATGCATCACGATGCAATCCGGTTTAGCCAAAGCCAGACGCTCTTTGTTCAAGCCGTACATTTTGTAGAATTCAGCTTGTGAAGAGAGTGCTGGGGAATCAATGCGTTCGTTTTGAATACGCAGGGTGATGATTACGTCGCAATCTTTAATGCCATCTTCCATGTTGTTAAATAGGCGAACATCTTCACCATATTCAGCAAAACCATAAGGCAGCAAGGTATTCGGTGCAATCACACGGATATCTTTACAGCCTAAGGTTTGCAATGCCGCAACATCAGAACGCGCAACGCGAGAATGCTTGATGTCGCCAATAATGGCAATGCTGATATCTTCAAAATTCTTTTTGGTTTCACGGCGAATGGTGAGCATGTCCAGCATGGCTTGAGTCGGATGTGCATGACGACCATCGCCGGCATTAATGATGGCTACATTGGGGCAGACATCTTTGGCAATAAAATGCGGCGCACCTGAAGATGAATGACGAACCACAAAAATGTCCGTTGCCATCGCTTCCAGGTTCCAGAGCGTGTCACGCAGGGTTTCACCTTTGGAGGTACTTGAACGAGCAATATCAATGTTCAATACATTGGCGGAAAGACGCTTTGCAGCTGCCTCAAAAGTGGTGCGGGTACGGGTAGAGTTTTCAAAAAACAGGTTCATGACCGTACGACCTTCAAGCAGGTTGTTGGTAATCAGCTGATTTTGGTCATTAAAAAAGGACTGCGCAGTGTCCAATATTTTTGTGAGGGTTTCTTTAGAAAGGCCTTCGATGGTGAGGAAATGTTTTAAGTTACCATCTTGGTTGAGTTGAATCTGGCTCGGAGTATGCAATGCCGCCAAGTGCATGAGAGATTCCTTATACGTTAAGTCAACGTATTATACAGATATTCCCTATTTGTGGCAGTTGAAGTTTTCAACAATTAGGCAAAAAAGCCTTAGATAATTGTAGATCATTAAAATGGATCATGAAATTCCTATCCATTATTTCAATGAGATAATTTAAACCCGATTCATCACGACAGCATCATCATCGGGTTTTAAAATCTTCAGTAGTGTGGATGCTTATCACTAGATCATTATTAAAAAATCAACTGCACATCATTGCTCTAAATTCAGTATCTATTGATCACCACATAAGATTAACGCAACGCACCGATATAATGATGCGAAACCTGGGCACGGTAAATATCATCTTCGGTGGGTTCAACCATAATAAGATCTACATTTTTTTCTTCCATCGGGCTTTCCACGTCGGGTTCGTCCAGCAAAGAAGGTAAATTCAACACCGTTTTTAAACGCTCAATCAGGCGTAAAAGTTCAGGATCTTGAGTCTGTTGCACCAATTCCACAACATGTTGGGCATAATCAACATCTTCAGCCAAATATATCGCATCAACCACACGCCCTGAAACACGGCGCAGACGTGCATAAATTAAAGTTGCGATTGAAAAAACTTCCCCATGGCCCAAAATCTTGTTCATCACTCTACCCCTTTTTATTGCTATCAATCTTTAATCAAAACTAAAAGTGTACTTGCACCGTTTCATCACCGATAAAACAGAATGCTGAACAGGATTTAGCAAAATATGTACCAATAACGTGAAAGATAAAGATTTAATTTTTCTGGCTCATTCATACAACTCAAGCATATGGCGCAAGAATCCCGGTTTCCACAGCATTCAAAGCCTCAACTTAAGCGAATAATTTCTCTAACAACTTAGCAATATCGTCCGCCCAAAACGATGAAAATACGTTAAAATAGTCGATTGCTTTATTTGTCTTTGGAAATTTACATGAATTCGAAACCGCGTCTTTCTACATATTGGGTCACCTGTGCAGATGGACTTGAAACCTTACTCCGCGAGGAAATTGAAGGTTTAGGTGTTCAAAATATTGAACAGTTCCCGGGTCGTTTGATTTTCAAAGGCACATTGGCAGATGCATACCGTGTTTGCATGTGGTCGCGTCTGGCTTCACGTGTATTAACCCCTATTCATACGCATGAACTTGAATTTACGCATGATGCCCGTGATGTTGCCGAAGAGCTCTATGAAGGTGCAATCAACTTTGACTGGTCGCTTATTTTTGCACCACAAAGTACATTTGCCATTCGTTTACATGTAGAACGTGAAATTAAGGTCAATACACAGTTCGCAACCTTACGTGTCAAAGATGGTGTGGTGGATTCCTTTATGGAAGCGGTGGGCAAACGTCCAAGCATCGACATCAAGCAGCCTGAAATTACCCTCTATGTGCTTGCCGGCAAAACTGCGCATACTTATTGCCTGGACTTATCCGGTGATTCTTTACATAAGCGTGGTTATCGTCATTACATGACTGATGCCCCGATTAAAGAAAACCTGGCAGCAGCTATTTTGCAAAAAGCCCAATTAAAACAACGTAAGCCAGACATTATTTTAGATCCAATGTGTGGTTCAGGTACCTTTATCATTGAATCACTGATGATGCTGACTGACCGTGCGCCAGGTCTGGTTCGCCGTTTTGGCTTCAATGGCTGGAATGGGCATGACCATGAATTATGGATGTCGATTAAAGCTGAAGCCGCAGAACGTTATAAAGCAGCATTAGAACAGCCTTTACCGCAGTTCTATGCTTATGATGCCGACTGGGAAGCAGTGAAAGCCACCAAGCAAAATATTATTGCCGCAGGCTTTGAGGCATTGCTTGATCATATCAAAATCGAAGAGCGTACGCTGGCTGATTGGCCTGATTTCAAGGCTGAAGGCAAAACTTCATTTATTGTGACTAACCCGCCTTATGGTGAGCGTTTAGGTGATAAAGCCTCTAACCGTGCATTGTATTTAGGTTTATCTGCCCTATTGCAAAAGAACTTCCCGAATCAATATGCAGCCGTGATTGCAGCACAAGTTGAACAAGCTGATGTACTGGCATTTAATGAACCGCAAATTCTGCGTTTGATGAATGGTAAACTGCCGATTTACGTGCGTTTCGGCATCATCAAACCGGCTGCTGTATCAGAACCATTTTTAGCGCATTGGCAGCCACAGCAGTTCGAACCAATTGAAGGCGCGCAAGACTTCACTAACCGTTTGCAAAAAAACATGCAAAACCTGAAAAAATGGGCGGTTAAAGAAAATATTTTCTGTTTGCGTTTATATGATGCCGATTTGCCTGACTTTAATGTTGCGGTGGATTTATACGGCGATCGCCTACATGTACAAGAATATGCGCCACCAAAAACCATTGATCCGGAAAAAGCTAAAAAGCGTTTTAATCTCGCATTACAGGCCATTCGTGCAGTGACCGGTTTAGGACGTGATGCAATCTTTATTAAGACACGTGCCCGCCAAGAAGGTAAAAGCCAGTACACCAAACAAAGTACCGCCTCTAAACGCTTTATTGTGCAAGAAGGCAAAGCCAAGATTTTAGTTAACCTGACAGACTATCTGGATACTGGCCTGTTCCTTGACCATCGTCAAATGCGTTTACGTATTGCGGCTGAAGCCAAAGGCAAGCACTTCCTGAACTTATACAGTTACACCTCAACTGCAAGTTTACATGCTGCTTTAGGTGGCGCTGCAAGTACCACCAGTGTCGATTTATCCAATACCTACTTAAACTGGTCTAAAGAAAACTTTGTATTGAATGGTTTAACGGTAGATCATGCCGATGAACAGCACCAGTTCTTTGCCAGTGACTGTTTTGAATGGTTGAAAGAAGGTCATGAACAATATGACCTGATCTTTATCGATCCACCAACTTTTTCGAATTCGAAAAAGTTTTATGGCACATTCGATGTGCAACGTGACCATCTATCATTACTCAAACGTGCAATGAACCGCTTAACCACGGAAGGTACCTTGTACTTCTCGAATAACTATCGTGGTTTTGAAATGGATGAAGAGATTTTAGCATTCTTCGATGTTCAAGAAATTACTAATGAAACCATTGGCTTGGACTTCAAACGTAATACCAAGATTCACCGCGCCTGGAAAATCCAGCACCCGCAAAATTAATCGGCCATGAACCCAGAAGATGAAACGCGATTTAGCGTTTCATCTCGACGGTAATGCCATCATAATAATTCATTCTTAAATTGTCGGATTCATTGACCGTATCGAATAAATGAATTGTGGTTTGAGTCTCACCTTTCTTTTCATTCAAACGTATCTGTTCAGCCACTTTCTTTTTCTGCATCTGATAATCGGACAATACTGTTTCATCAATACTTTGTTGTTGAATGCCGTGACTATTCTGCTGACTCAATTCTTGACTTTCTTTATTTTGCTGCTCGATGGGTTGCTGAATACTATTTTGAACACGCTGAATACTCTGTACATCCAGTTTTGTTGTATCGCTCGTTTGCTCTGACAATTGATTGTCCTCTAAATGTACATCTGCATAACACCATGTACACATTATCAGCAATACATTCATCATTATTATTTTTTTTACTCGCTGCTGAGTATAGTCCTTTTTATTGTTCATCTTCATGATGGATTTTTCCCTGTTATTATTGCTCCGCAACGCTAACAATTTTTTATATAACAACAATGTACTTTCAGTATTTCCCGATATTCTGTAATTCAAGCGACAATAAAAAAAGCTGCACTCTGGCAGCTTTTTTTATTTAATGCATCTCAGTTTAAAAATTTCTTTTCACCGTATTTATACTCAATACCAACCTTGAGGATATCGCCCTCCCGTTTAGCTTGCAGCGACTGCTGCATACCATTCAGCATTTGCTCAAGTTCTTGATCAGATAAGGCTTTACCGCCTTGTTGCAAATAATTCTTCATGATAATTTTCATGATTTGTTTATCATATTCAACATTGGCCTGATATTCGACCAGATTTGGTGCCATTTTAAATAAACTTTCAAAAGATGTTTGATGACCAGGCATCACCTTGCCCGTCAGGCTGGCCTTGGCATATCCATCTCCCACCTTAATTTGATTGTTCTCTGACTCAAAACTAAAACCTTCATTCACAATCGCCAGAAAACTATTCACCACATCTTGACTCAGTTCTTTCTTGCTTTCACATACTTCAGTATTTTTTTCCAATAGATCAAAGAAAGTCTGTATTTTCTGCTTGTTCAGTGCTTTCAGATTCATATTCATCTGGAAATCACGCATACTTGGTGTTTTAGGCATCGTCATTTCACCAATTTTAAGCTGGGTATCAAAATTAACCAGCTGTTGGTCCACACCAGTATTCACCATCAAGGCAAAGTTTTTCAATTCACCACTGCCAAATTGCTGAACATTTCGATCAGTACGCTGGATTGAAGCAATATTTAATCGAGTTTTCCCTTCATCTAAAACAGAATTTGAGCCCTGATTGGTCTCAAACTCCAAATCACGCATCTGTACATGGCCCAATTTATCATTCACAGTGATATTCGGAATCTGGAATTTGAGATTATGTATATCCAGTTGATCAGCATTAGATTTTGCAGCTATTTTAAAAGTCATTGGATCAATGCGTGTTTGTGTCTCTGCATCATTTTTTTCATATACCGGCGTGGTCAAGGATGAGTGAATCACGCCCAACCAGTCAATTTTGGTTTGAGCTGTTAAAGGCTGTTTCAATAGTGTTTGAAAGACCTGATTGCCTTGCTTTAAATGAATGAGTGATTCAATGTGATAACCATTCCAGCTGCGTTTAATGGCATCAGTCCCGTTCAGGATTAAAACATCTTTAGGTTTACATGGATCAAGAGTGAACTCAGCGACCCAGTCTGCAGATCCCTGCATAGGCCCCATATTAAAATTTTTATATTGAATCGATAATGAATTGGATTTTTGATTCTGTTGATAATACGAATTTAAACTTTTATCTGCATATAAGTTTCCGCCTATCACCGTGGTTGCCAATACAACGATACTTCCCATACCCCAGATTAATTTTGACATCACATGTCTCATTTTTTGCTTATTTTGTGGACAAGTATATGTTAAAAAATAAAATTAGTATAATTTTTCACACAATTAGATACCCCCAGTCATGTTGCATGATGAGGGTATGTTTTTTCACTTTTTAAATGTTACTTAGCTTTTAAATCCGTCCCGGCTCGAAGTAACTAATTTTACTCCGATCAAATACCGGGTATGGACTGGCTTTAAAGCTATGGAAATAATGCTTGGCTTGAATGACATGCGAGGTAGTCTTGCTCATCCAGCTGATTCTTGGGTCATTGTTGGCCAAAGTAATACAATAAGCCTGTTTCTGACGTAATTTGGTTTGCTGCTTGGCATGAAAAACCAGGCTGGCAAATACATCAAGTTGCTCAGGATGACACAGTGCACTATGAATCATTAAATATTCAAAGGCATCACTTACCTTGGGCAAAGATAAAACACCACGAACCCCAGCATAGATATTATAAAAAGGTTTCAGCACTTTTAGAGGGAATGAATAATCAACCACACGGGTTTGTTTAAATGGTTTCTGATTCCACAATCCATATAATCCCACCATCTTATGATTTTGATCATACATGAGATAAAAATCATGGATTTTCATCCCTAACCAAAATGGATGACTGGATTCCACCAATCCTGAAAAATCATAATTGGGCAGAAAGTTATAATGCTCTTTCATTGAGAGTATAAAGGCATTCACTTCACTGACATGACCGGCATTCATTTGCTGAAAATAATACTGATCAAATTGTGCCGGTTTAACTGCTTGCGAAACAGTAAAGGTACTAATATCGTCATAATGAAATGGAATTGGAAAACCTTTACGCTCATGGTGCAAAATACCACATGCCACAGTATTGTCTTCTAAAACTACACTTTCAAAAATAGTCTCACGTGGAATTTGATCATAGACGTAGTCCATCAACAAGCGCATGACTTTATTGCCACGATGCTCAGGCAGCATACGTAAGTCTGCTACATAGCGTAGCGGTTCTGACTTGCCATTAATGAAACAATTGCGCCAGCCCAAATTCATCATGGCAACCACTTGCGAATGATCATCCTCTGGCACCACCAACTTTATATCTGGATGATGATATTGCGCATGGCTGGCACCAAGATAACTCGGATAACGCTCAAAGGCTAAGGTCATGCCATTACTTGGCATGGTTTCCGCAATCAACTTCACCAATTGCTTGTCATCTGCTGCTGTGGCTGAGCGCACCACGAAATTTGGCTCATTTTGAGAATGATACACTTCATTATCATTGTCGTTTAATGTGTGCAATACATTTAAGCTCATAGGGTTTTCTCAAATTATTTTTGTTTTCATTTTTTTCAAAGGTTCAGGCTTAATATTGCCTTCAATCATTCCATTCTTCATGGCAAGGGTTTTGTAATAATCCCAGGCATTTTCCACATGTTTCACTTCAGGTTCATCTAACTGCCCGAGGTTACGCGCCAATTCATAATGAAAATTTTCTTTTAATAACTGATCTAAAGCGGCAGCACTAGGTTGTTTATGTATATTTCCTTCACTCAACATAATGTAATGCGGTTTTTTCTGACTGCAATTTTCAATGCCCAAAATACTGATAGGCAGATAATCTTCCTGTTTAAATTCTGCCAAAACTTTGACTGCCACACTATGGTCCAGTTTTTCACCGACCAAATCGACCGTCATTTTTCGGCCTAAAAAGCGGAAACATGGAATAGTTTGATAAAAATCGACGACTTCCAATTCATCATCAATCACATAGCGAATCAAACCAGAGCCCGTAGTAATGACCGGACTGACAATGTCGCCTAGCTTAAGCTGCCAAGCGGGTACGGCTTGCTCACTGTCTTGCAGAATAAATTCATAAAAATGCGATTGATAGCTCAGTGGAAAACGATCTGCAAATGGAATGGTGACCACACCTTCTGTTGCCCATAAACCTTTGCCTTCAAAAGCCACATTCGCTACCCGATTCTGTAAGTCTTTCGCCCAGCGCTCAGCACTGGCTGTGTCCCAACTGGAAATCAGGGTTAATTTCGTCCAAAGCTCTTTCCAGGCCAATGGATCCTGTAAATTTAATCGCTGCAATTTATAACTTTGTTCGGATGATTTGGGTGCCGGCAAATAATTCAGGCCTTGACGTGACCATAGACCGGTTTTTAATACTGTGACAATTTCTTCCTGATATTGCTCAATAATATCGAGCAACTGTAGTGCAAATGTCGGACTCCAAACTGAAATCATGCCTAGATTTTTATCTGCCACCAAAAATACAGCTGTGGCGAACATGGCATCTTCGGCCGACTCTGCCAGTGCAATATCCGTAGGCACAGATTGAGTGACTTTACTCAATACCCGCTTGGAAACATTCAGTAAGGCACTGTCATCATTAAGATTACTATTTTCTAAAAGTTTGCGCTGGCTTTCCGGTAACCAGGATACTGACCAATAATGGGTTGAATTTTTTAATTGTGGATGTTGGCGATATAAATTGCTTAACCACAGTCCAATCGCTTCATCCAGTTCATTGAGGAAATGTTGTGTATAAGGAATAAATTTCAGTGCCTCGCTTGAACCACTGGTCGGCTGAAAACGTACAATTTTCCCTGGACCTAAACAGTTTTTTTCGCTTTGTCGGGATTGTTCAATTTTCTCTTTCCAATCCGCATATCGTGTCAGCGGATATTGTTCTGCAAAGTTCTCATAATTCAAACTTTGGGATGTGTGTTGTTTTAAAAATTGATCCAACTTTTGACGCTGGACCATTTCTAAATCATTTGCTTGCTGCCGATAGCGTTTGAAGGCTTTTCGGCAGGCAAATTCCAATACTTGATGTGAAGCAGAAAGCAGTAAACCCATGGTTAGGCCACCTTAGAATCTGAATCCGAAGCAATATGTAGACGTCGACTTTTAGAACGATTCTTACTGTCGTATTTGCTTTCACTGGTACTTTTGGTAAAGAAACGATTCACATAACGGTATAAATCGCTCCAATGCAGCTCACCAATACAAGGTAATTCTGTACCGTCCACCCATGTTGGATTTTTGTCTTCAAAGAATGCAATCTTGAAATTTTTCTCGCGTACTTCCTCAGTAATGGGTGCAACATCCGCTTTTAAAGGCTGATAGTCCCCACCAAAATTCAATAAACCCGTAGATTTTTCATAATATTCAGAAAAATATTGGTGGCAATAAGACTCTACAAAATCTTTTAAATGAGGGTGCTTTTCACCATAGTGCGGATAATAACTGTAAAAATTATTAGCCAGCAGTAAATAGGTTTTGAATCCCTTGGAGATCAAGATCCAGTAAATTGGCTTTAATGGATAACGTATTTTAAAAGCCACGATATAACGAAACATTGCACGTGTTAAAGCTCGGTTGCCCCAATATTCTTTTTCAATAATGGTATCACCACTAAAAAAAGCATGGTGAGCTTTACCGTTGACCACAAAATCCCGCTCCATCACGGTAGAAAAGCCAACGATTTGTTTGGTTTTAGGCTCCATAATAAGGAAAACACCGGTTTTTTCTAAAAAGTCACGTTCAAAAATTTCATAACGAGTATTGGCATAGTATTTTTGATAAATACCATACATACACTTGAGTTCTTGAATTGTTACTTGGCTGCATTTTTTATATGCACTATAGGGCTCATTTTTGAGCAGACGAATCAACTTAAATTCGATCATGATTACTATTCCATGTAACCTTCTCTCAGGAAGGCGATATTGTTTTTGTTTTAACTGCTTTTTTATACAAGTGTATCTATATAAAGCGACGCTATTTTATGATCTAAAAAGTTGAGAAATCAAATAAAGTCAGACGAATTTTACAAAAATACGATAAACGTTAATAAGAAAAAACCCAGCCGAAGCCAGGTTTTTTCTGTTTTTTTATCTTTGAGTACAATCAAGTGATTAACTTAATTTCATTTTTTCAAATTCAAGATGACCATTTTCTCCTTTGACGAAAATGGTATCTCCTGGCAGAAAATCACCGCTCAGGATTTTTTGAGCCAATGTATTTTCCACTTGTTGCTGTATGGCACGTTTCAATGGACGAGCACCATACACCGGGTCAAAACCAGCCTCAATCAATTGGTCAAATGCAGTGTCATCCACTGAAAGACGCATGTCTTTTTCACTTAAACGTACACGCAAACGGTCTAGCTGAATATCGGCAATACCACGAATCTGGGCTTTTTTCAGTGAATGGAACACCACCAGCTCATCAATACGGTTAATAAATTCCGGACGGAAGTGTTGTGATACAGCACCCATCACCACTGCACGAACTTCATCATCAGTTGCGTGTTCACCCAGTTCACGTACATCCTGTGAACCTAGGTTTGAAGTCAACACGATGACCGTATTTTTGAAGTCCACCACACGACCCTGCGAGTCGGTTAAACGGCCATCATCCAGCACTTGCAGCAAGATGTTAAATACATCTGGATGCGCTTTCTCAACCTCATCAAACAGCACCACACTATACGGCTTACGGCGCACGGCTTCAGTTAAGATCCCGCCTTCTTCATAACCCACATATCCCGGAGGTGCACCCACCAGACGGCTGACGGAATGTTTCTCCATGAACTCGCTCATATCGATACGTACCATGGCATCATCACTGTCAAACAGGAAATTAGCCAATGCTTTGGTCAATTCAGTTTTACCCACCCCGGTAGGACCCAAGAACAGGAATGAGCCACTAGGACGGTTTGGGTCAGACAAGCCTGCACGAGAACGACGCACTGCATTCGAAACGGCTACTACGGCTTCATCTTGCCCCACGACACGGTTATGCAAGAATTCTTCCATATGCAGCAGTTTCTCGCGTTCACCTTGCAGCATTTTAGCGACAGGGATACCGGTTGCAGCACTGACCACTTCAGCAATTTCATTTTCAGTGACTTTGGTACGAATCAGTTTAGGCTCTTCGTTGTTTTCTTCAGCCACTTCTTCTGCATCCAGACGTTTTTGCAGCTCAGGAATGACGCCATATTGCAAACGGCTGGCTTCAGCCAAGTCACCTTCACGCTGGGCTTTTTCAAAAGCAGTACGTGCTTTATCCAATTCTGTTTGAGCCTGACTGGTACCTTGAACCAAGGCTTTTTCGGCACGCCACACTTCTTCCAGATCGTTATATTCACGCTGAACTTCTTCAATTTGTTTTTCCAGATGGGTCACTTCAGCTTTACTGACAGAATCTGCATCCTGTTTGACCGCTTCCAGTTGCATTTTTAGCTGAATCAAACGACGGTCCAAACGGTCGAGTGGCTCAGGTTTTGAGTCAATTTCCATTTTGATGCGTGAAGCTGCTTCATCAATCAGGTCAATGGCCTTATCGGGTAATTGACGATCGGTAATATAACGATGCGACATCTTCGCAGCCGCAATAATGGCCGAATCCAGAATTTGCACTCCATGATGGGTGGCATACTTTTCTTTCAGACCACGCAAAATGGCAATGGTATCTTCAACGCTTGGTTCATCCACCAATACTTTCTGGAAACGGCGTTCCAGTGCAGCATCTTTTTCAATATATTGACGATATTCATCCAGTGTTGTGGCACCGACACAGCGCAGCTCACCACGAGCCAATGCCGGTTTCAACATGTTGCCGGCGTCCATCGCCCCATCGCCTTTACCCGCACCCACCAACGTATGCAATTCGTCAATGAACAGAATGATTTGCCCTTCATATTTAGCCAAATCTTTGAGTACGGCTTTTAAACGTTCTTCAAACTCACCACGATATTTTGCACCGGCCAACAATGAACCCAAGTCTAAAGATAAAACCCGTTTGCCTTTCAAGCCTTCTGGAACTTCACCGTTGACTATACGCTGTGCCAAGCCTTCTACAATTGCGGTTTTACCGACACCGGGTTCACCAATCAGAACCGGGTTGTTTTTGGTACGGCGTGACAACACCTGAATGGTGCGACGGATTTCTTCATCACGGCCTATCACAGGATCCAGCTTGCCAGTCAGGGCACGTTCAGTTAAATCAATGGTGTATTTATTGAGTGAATCACGTTGATCTTCGTGGGTATTACTCATGACTTGTTCGCCGCCTCGAATATTTTCAATTGCTTTGCGTAAGCCTTCAGTGGTTAGGCCTACATTATTGAGTAAAGTTTTGGTTGCGCCGGTTTCCGCTAAGGCTAACAGCACCCAATCGGTAGACAAAAACTCATCCGCTGCTTTTTGTGCATAGCTGTCCGCCAGATTTAATGCGCGTACTGCTTCGGGGTTTAGGTTAATGTCTCCAGTTGGATTGGCGATGGTCGGTGCATCTTGAAGCGCTTGCTGCAACTTGGTTTGAAGATCACGCAGATTTGCCCCGGCTTGTTGTAACAGGCTGATATTGGCCGGCTCTTCTAAGAGCACCGATAAAATATGAATACCTGATATTGCGGTATGGTCTTTACCCATGGCCAAGGACTGAGCATCTGATAAAGCTTGCTGCAAGCGGTTTGTAAATTTTTCAAAACGCATTCTTATTTTCCTCACAACAAATTTTGTACTTGGATAATAGATGGGAATGGTTTGATATTTTTCAATAAAATTTCTTAAAAAATATTTTAATTTTCAATAACTAATATGATTAAGTTAAAAGATAAACCTTGATTATAATATGGGTATTCTGGCTATTTTTTTCAAGTCAATTTAGGCTGCTTCTCTATAAAAATTTATTCAAAATGTATTTTAGATAAAACCTGTATTGATTGAAGGCAGGAAAAAATCTTGAAATGTACTTGGGCTAGATCAACGTTACTTTAAAAACGTGATTACATTACGATTAGAGGTTGAGATGAGGATAAAAATTTAGATGCGAAATTGAAATCAAATAGAAAACCAGACCATAAAATCAGGTAAATTTTTAATCCAGACAAGAATTAAGTCTGAACTTCTTTATATTCAACAATAGGAGTTTTGTATGTCTGATTTAAAATGGCAATCCACCAATGAATTGCCATCTCTATATTATTAGGCGGCTTCAATAATTTCAAAATCGTGGGTAATTTCTACGCCACCATCGGATAGCATTTTACTTGCAGAACAGTATTTTTCAGCTGAAAGTTCCACTGCTTTAGCCACCTGTTTTTCTTTGACCGCTTTACCGGTCACCACAAAGTGTAAATGGATTTTGGTAAATACCGCAGGAATGCTGTCAGCACGCTCAGCTTTTAACTGACATACAACATCTGTCACATCTTGGCGAGATTTCTTTAAAATCGTCACAATATCAAAGGAAGCACAGCCACCAAGTCCCATTAATATCAACTCCATGGGACGTGGTCCACGGTTTTCACCACCATAAGCCTCTGCACCATCCATCACAATTTTGTGACCACTTTCCGATTTTGCTTCAAAAGCAACATTCTCTAGCCAATGAACGCTTGTTTGCATTGCAACTACCTGAAAAAAACTATAAATTTACGATGTACCTGTACACTAACATAAATTGAGTTGATAAGGAATTTCAGCTCTTCTATGTGACAAGTTCATTTTAGGTCTTGTGCGATCTATTAATTATCCATATTCGGAACCGTTAGCATGACTTCAAACTTTTCACAACTTAGCACTGATGCACTGTCTCCAGGTCAACTCCCAGAGTCAGTGAAAGCATTATTAAAACGTGCCTATATAAACCGATATCCAAAACGCACTGCAATTGTAGATGCAGGCTCTGAATCAAAATCGCTTTATTTGATTTTAAAAGGTTCAGTTTCCATTATTTTACGTGAAGATGATGAGCGTGAAATTGTGGTTGCTTATTTGAATGCTGGGGACTTTTTTGGGGAAATGGGTCTATTTGAAGCAAATCCACAACGTACTGCAGAAGTACGTACACGTGATGTATGTGAGATTGCTGAAGTTACCTATGAAAACTTCCACGAATTAAGCAAGCAGTATCCAGATCTGAGCTATGCTGTATTTGCCCAACTGGTTCGTCGCTTAAAAAATACTACACGCAAAGTGACTGACCTGGCATTTATTGACGTATCGGGTCGTATTGCGCGTTGTCTGATTGATCTTTCTTCTCAACCGGAAGCCATGATTTTACCCAATGGGCGTCAAATCCGTATTACCCGTCAAGAAATTGGCCGTATTGTAGGATGCTCGCGTGAAATGGTCGGTCGTGTTTTAAAAACACTGGAAGAACAAGGCATGATTCAGACCGATGGTAAAGCCATCCTGATTTTCGATGTTGCTACTACGGATGCCGAGACATCTTTAGATGACTTCGATGATGAAGAATAAGTTTTATTCTATACAAGATAAAAGCAAATCTTAGGATTTGCTTTTTTTATGCCTGCATTTTTAGCCAGATCATTTTTAAATTTTATGACAAGGTTAATACTATTGATGATTTAACTCTGCGATAAAAATAAGTTAGCCTTGAGTCATTATTTAAAGCCTCATGATAAAAAATTAAGGATGGACCTGTATGCAACTCAAACCTCTAGCAAACACCGGAATTCTGGTTCCTGAAATTTGTTTAGGCACCATGACCTTTGGTGAACAAAATACCCAAGCACAGGCCTTCCAACAACTTGAATATGCTTTGGATCAGGGGTTGTTTTTTTGGGATACTGCAGAAATGTATCCCGTGCCACCAAAACCTGAAACACAGGGTGCAACTGAGACTATACTGGGAAACTGGATTGCACAGCGCGGACATCGCGATCAACTTTTCATTGCATCAAAAATTGCCGGCCCTTCACAAGGCGGCAGCCACATCCGTGATGGACAAACACGCTTTATCGCATCGGAGATTAGCTCGGCGATTGATGGTTCCTTAAAACGCCTGCAAAGCGATTATATCGACCTGTATCAACTGCATTGGCCCCAACGTCCAACCAACTTCTTTGGCAAACTGGGTTATGGCAATACTGAAGCCCAAAATGAGCAAGAAGTTACCGCCTTGGAAGAAACCCTGACTGCGCTGAGTGATGAAATTAAAAAAGGACGTATTCGTTCTATCGGGCTGTCCAATGAAACTCCATGGGGCACTTTAAAGTTTTTACATCTGGCAGAAAAATTAGGCCTGGAAAAATTTGTCAGTGTGCAAAATCCGTATAGCCTGCTTAACCGGACGTATGAAATTGGCATGTCTGAAATTGCCCATTATGAAAATGTCGGGTTACTTGCTTATTCACCTTTAGCTTTCGGTTATTTGACTGGAAAATTCCGTCATGGCGCTCGCCCTGCAAATGCGCGCGTGACTTTATTCTCACGTTTTAGCCGTTATAGCAATCCACAAAGCGAATGGGCAACCGAACAGTATGCGCAACTTGCAGAACGGCATGGCTTAACCCTGACTCAACTGGCATTGGCATTTATTAAACAGCAGTTCTTTGTCACCAGTACCATTATTGGGGCAACCAATCTGGATCAACTCAAAGAAAATATCCAGGCCTTTGAAATTGACTTATCGGCAGAAGTGTTACAGGGCATTGAAGATATACACCATCAACAGCCTAATCCTGCGCCCTGATTTCATTTTAAGCACTGCTTTAAAATGAAATTAGAAAGCTTAGTGCTTTATATTCAATAACTTCGAATTATTGGTACCCTCGCCCCTTGCGCACTCAGAATATATTCTGAGGATATTCATCCCATAGGGAGAGGGTACAAAAACTAAAAAAGGATGCTCTAGGCATCCTTTTTTTAATGAGCTACAAACAATTAGCGTTTGTTATAAACAGCTTGAGCTGCTGGCAAGTTTTTACGCATTGCCTCAATACGCTGTGCATTTGAAGGGTGAGTAGACAGGAATGATGTACCACCTGCACCTTCCAACTTGTTCATTTTTTCCCAAAGCGTAATTGCGGCTTGTGGGTTATAACCCGCACGTGCCATCAGCATTAAACCACCTTGGTCAGCACGGCTTTCAAGACTGCGTGAATATGGCAAGCCTACACCCACTTGTGCACCTAACTGTGCTGCTGCGGCACCGAGCTGTCCTACGTTATTACCCGCATAGCCTAGACCAATGTTTAAAGCCAAGTCTGTTAAAGCCTGTGCACCAATTTTCTGTTTAGAATGTTCTTCTAAAGCATGCACCATCTCGTGACCCATCACCGCAGCAATTTCTGCATCAGTCAGGTTGAGTTTATTCACGATACCGGTATAAAACACCACTTTACCACCAGGTGCCACATACGCATTAATCTGATCTGATTTTAGAACAGCCAGTTTCCAATCAAATTTTTGACCAGTCTGATTGATTTGATCACCATAAGGTTTTAAACGCATAAATACAGAATTAATGCGCTTATAAGTCGTTGAAGATGTATCTAAAGTTTTATTTGCACTCGCTTCCTGAACGGTTTTATTAAAGCCTTGTGCCGCTGTTACATTTAATGTCGATGAATCTGCCCCAGCCATATCTGCTACAGTAGTACAACCCGAGAAAGTGATTACACTAGCTGCACACAAACTTAAAACCAGCTTGCTGTTCATTATAATAATCTCCACCTTAAAAATAGATATCTCTTTTCAAAAGATTATATGGAATAGTCAATAATCTTTAAATTAATAATGTCTCCATAATCATATCATTTATGTAAACAGGCTTATTTAAGAAATTGAAAACTAAGCCAATAAATTAGACATAAAATATTCAGTCCCAAATATATCTGGCAGAATGGTTTAATTTTCTGTTCCAGTTGCTCGCTCTTACGCTTCAAAAATAGAATTGCATTTTGTATAAGTATAATCGGGACCAAAATACACGCAATAATGACGCTTAATCCAATAAAAGCCGCATTAATAATGGCTGGATCTTGAGTTTGAGCATGAATGATCAACATGGCAATTGTAGGCGCCCCACCCATTGCAAACAGTAATGAATAAAACATCGTTGCTGATATATTTTTATGCATCATGCACAACCTTGTATTTCTTTTAAGTTTGACATTCTAGCAAGCGCAAATGAATTAAACAGTATCCACGAATGCAACTTTAGTCTGGCAAAAATCATCCTCCTGCATTTTATATTTTTCAAATCGAATTTGATAAAAAAGCCCCGCATATAGCGAGGCTTTTCAATCAATTTAATGCTTGAAATTAAGCATCAAATGGATGGCGAAGAACGATCGTTTCTTCACGGTCTGGACCAGTTGAAATGATGTCGATTGGACATTCAATCAATTGCTCAAGACGTTTCACATAGTTAATTGCAGCTTGTGGCAATTGATCCAGTGATTTAGCACCGAAAGTAGACTCAGACCAACCTGGCATAGTTTCGTAGATCGGTTTTAAAGTTTCAAATGCAAGCGCATCAGAAGAACCTACGCAACCAGAATCAGCTGCTTCGTAACCTACACAGATTTTCACTTCTTCTAAACCATCAAGAACGTCAAGTTTAGTTAAGCAAATACCAGAAAGTGAGTTTACTTCTACAGAACGGCGTAGAATTTCAGCATCGAACCAACCACAACGACGTTGACGACCAGTAGACGCACCAAATTCTGAACCAACAGTACCAAGATGTTTACCAATTGCATCACCAACATCGTTAGCTGCATCGTAAACAAGCTCAGTTGGGAATGGACCAGCACCTACACGAGTTGTGTACGCTTTAGTAATACCGAGTACATAGTCAAGGTGCAATGGACCAAGACCAGAACCAGAGCTTACGCCACCAGCAGTTGTGTTTGAAGATGTTACATACGGGTATGTACCGTGGTCAACGTCAAGAAGTGAACCTTGCGCGCCTTCAAACATGATTTTTTTGCCAGCTTTACGGTATGCGTGAAGTTCGCCAGTCACGTCGATTACCATAGGTGCTACAACTTTGCGCCATTCGTCACAAAGTGCGATCACGTCTTCAACTTTAACTGCTTCAACGCCGAAGAATTGAGTCAACTGGAAGTTGTGGTATTCAAGAAGCTCTTCAAGTTGAGCTTTAAGATGTTCACCACCACGTACAAGGTCAGCAACACGAATTGCACGACGTGCAACTTTATCTTCGTATGCAGGACCGATACCACGACCAGTCGTACCGATTTTCGCATTACCACGTTTGATTTCACGTGCTTGGTCAAGCGCGATATGGTGTGGAAGAATTAATGGACAGTTTGGAGAAATACGTAAACGTTCACGTACTGGCACGCCTTCTTTTTCAAGAATGTCCATCTCTTTGATTAAAGCTTCAGGTGAAAGAACAACACCGTTACCAATTAAGCAAAGTACGTTTTCACGTAAAATACCAGATGGAATGAGGTGTAATACAGTTTTCTTACCACCAACCACAAGAGTATGACCTGCGTTGTGTCCGCCTTGATAACGAACTACCGCTGCCGCTTGATCTGTGAGCAGGTCGACGATCTTGCCTTTGCCTTCGTCGCCCCATTGGGTACCAAGTACCACAACATTCTTGCCCATAATAGCCTCATTACATCATGCTGTTAAAATAGAAAACTAAACGGCGTGACATGAACACACCATCTAGCGATTAAATTTTTTCGACAGTCCACTCACCCGCAGCATTCACCAATTGGTGAGTCGCAAACGGAATTGAGTTTAAATCATCATTACCTAATAACTGAATAACACTTAAGCCTTGTGCACGCACAGCTGCAATCGCGTCAAGCAATGCTTTGTCTGTACCTTTAGGTGCAACAACCTTCTGAACCTGCTGAAACTGACCTGCACTGAGTGCATACAAGTCACAAGAGAAGCCCGTTGCAGGACGTGCACGACCAAAGTGTTCACCAATACCGTCATAACGACCACCTTGAGCCAGTGGTGCTGCACGGTTTGGTGCATATACGGCATACATTAAACCAGTGTGGTAGTGATATGAACGAAGTTCTACAACATCAATACCAATATGTAAGTTTGGCCAGCGTGCCTGAATTTCAGATCGTGTGATTTTTACTGCATCAAATGCCTGTTTAAATGCCGGGTCTGCAATAATTTCAGCACTCAGGTTGGCTTCCAATGCATCCAAATCACTTGAATAACGACCTAGGGCGTAAAAATTTGCACCAAATTTTAATTCTTGTGTAAATTCAGCCAGTTCAGGCAATGCTTTGCGTTGATAAAGATCCGAAAGCTGACTTTCTTCCGCTTTGGTTAAACCAGCATGTTTAACCAGACTACGGAATAAACCGACATGACCTAAATCCAGATGGATACCATCCACAAAGCTTGCAGTTTTTAATAAGTTGAGCATCACGTCAATCATTTCGACGTCAGCATCAATACTGTCTGAACCAAAAAGTTCCGCACCCAATTGCAGCGGTGCACGCGTGGTATTAAAACCTTGAGGTTTGGTGTGTAAAACCGTGCCAGCATAGCAATAACGCGCTACGCCTTCGACTGGATGTACATGCGCATCGATACGGGCCACTTGCGGTGTCATATCGGCACGCACACCAAGCAAACGGCCAGAGAGTTGGTCGATTACTTTAAAAGTGGCTAAGTCTAAATCTTGATTCGATTCTGAAAGAGAAGAAAGAGATTCGATGTATTCGATAAATGGCGTGTACACCAGCTGATAACCTCGAGATGCGAGGAAATCTAATGCTTCACGGCGCAAAGCTTCAATTACTTGCGCTTGTTCTGGTAATACATCAGCTACACCATCAGGTAATAACCATGTCTCTGAAATGGGCATGTTGTAAACCTAAATACTTGTCAGCGCGGAAGTAATCCGCATAAAAAAATCGGGAGCACACCCGATTTCTCCTAGTCTAGCACGATCACTTTAGCAGTGCACATGACTTTTTGCAGATTTGTTCGATTTTTACCAACTAATTGATAGCGTTTGAAAACTGAATAACCAGAATCATTCCCGATTGATGAGCTGGCATGCAAATTCGGTGATGACCATGAATTTTCTGAAATATAAAATGATTCTGTAACTGCAATGCAGAATGCCATTAGCCCAAAGGCAATTCAGTGGTTTGCTTGACACTTTGTAAAGGAATTTCAGTTTTAACATTCTGAATACCTGAAATTTTATTCAAGTGATTGATTTGGAATTTACGATAAGCTTCCAAGTCAGACACCACAATTCTAAGAAAGAAGTCACAATCCCCTGCCATCAGCTGGCATTCAACAATTTCCGGAATATCCATAATGGCATCGATAAATTGATTAACCGTTGCTTCATCCTGACCTTTTAACCAGATCCGGGCAAAAACCGTTAAACCCAGCTGCATTTTTTGCGGATTCAGCAAGGCCACATACTTTTCAATAATGCCATCATCTTCCAGCTGCTTTACCCGGCGTAAACAAGGTGATGGTGACAAACCAACAATCTGTACCAACTCATTATTTTGTAGCTTTCCATTGCGCTGTAAAGCTTGAAGTATGCGTTTATCTGTTTGATTCATTTTACTCTTAGCATTTAATGCTGAATATCCTAATAATCTAGCAATTTTATAGTAAATTAAACACATATCAGGCCAAATTGAACGCCAAATTCCACAACTTTCTTTCTAAAATACTTGTTTTCAGTTTTGACCATACGGACAAAGTCATGTTGATGTTTAGAAATACCACGGCAGACACAGCACCATCGAAAAATGCTGTTGAATTTAAACGTGGTGTCAAAACATCAGTACCCCTGTTGCTGGGAATTATCCCTTTTGCCTTAGTCTTGGGAGCACAGGCGACTCAAAAAGGCTTTTCTACGCTCGAAGTGTCTTTACTGACCGGTCTGAATTTTGCCGGCGGTTCCGAATTTGCCATATTAGAAATGTGGAGCAATCCCCCTAACATTGTCATGCTGATGTTCATTACCTTTTTAGTAAATAGCCGGCATTTACTGATGGGTGCAAGCCTCGCCCCCTATTTACGCCATCTGCCCAACAAAACCGTTTTTCCAGCTCTGTTTTTTATGGTGGATGAAAGCTGGGCGGTAAGTTTGGCAGATGCACAAAACAAACAAAGCCGGTTGGGATATCAGCGTGCCTTTAGCATGATGTTTTATGCCGGGCTTTGTTTTGCTCTCTACCTGATGTGGGTCGGCTTTACTTCATTAGGTGCAGTTATTGGGCCAGTATTAGGTGACATTAGCCGTTTCGGTTTCGACATGGCCTTTCCTGCGGTTTTTTTAGTGTTATTACGCAGCATGTGGAAAGGTATTCGAGCTGCACGCCCATGGTTGGTGAGCTTAATCACTGCTGCGCTGGCTTATTTATATTTGCCTTCAGGCTGGTATGTTCCTATTGGTGCAATCAGCGGCATTGTTTTCAGCCTTCTTTTTAATCGGAGATGAAGCATGATTGATTCAGCCACTTTCATTGCCATCATCTTTATTGCTGCAACCACCTATCTGACGCGTATTCTGGGCTATGTTTTACTCAAGAATAGAACGCTCACAAATAAGCAACGCCAAATTATGCAGGTTGTGCCTGGCTGCGTGCTGATCTCGGTTATTGCACCGTATTTTGTTAAAGACAACCCTGCAGATATGATTGCAATTGTCATTACCCTGCTAGCAGCATCGCGTTTTTCTTTATTGCCTACGGTGGCCATAAGCATGGCATCTGCCGCAGTTTTAAGAATGCTGCTGATATAAAGCAAATTCGTAAGAAATTATAGCTATAGCAAGGGTTTATCGGTAGAACTGACTTTTGCCAATATCCCGACCAATTCAGCATTTTGTGATTCAACCTGACTCAGTTTAGTGGTGGTCTTCTCAATCACTTCTTGCTGAATATGCATTTTCTTTGCCAGATCCTGCATAATTTCCAGAGTTTTTTTAAGATTTTCTTCCAGATGAATCACTTTTGTTTCCAATTGCTGATTCAACTGAATTTCACTGAGAGCAGCACCTTGATTGGTAAATTGTGCCCAAATCAAAAAGATCACCGCTACGGCTAAAAGGAAAATGAATCCCCATATAAATATCAACATAAGTGTGCTGCCCGTGTTAGTGATTCATGACTGATTCTTGCCGTGAATCAATGAGTTAAATTTAAAAAAGCTTATAATTTTCAAAAAGATTATAAAATTAACCGTACTGGAATTGTATTTATTATAAGCATTATTATGCGTCGACTTCGAGTCGCTAATCCTCTGCCACTTCTCAATAATCTAATAATAAATGGAAGTCCATGGCAGTCTATTCATCCTACTCAAGGCAAGATCTTTACTCAACAATAAATCGACCATTCGAACAAATTGATAATAATTGAGCTACAGGTCTCACTATTTACACCCACACACTATGCAATTCGATCACTTTCGAAAGTAGCAAGATGAAAAAACTCATCTCACTCACAATCATCTTTAAATAAAGGCTTGGATTATTTATCGGGTAAATGACTCACATAAATCCAGCAAGCGATTCGCATACCCCCATTCGTTGTCATACCAGGCAAAAACTTTGGCCTGATGTCCAACCACCATAGTTTGGCTCAAATCCACAATCAACGAATAAGGCGAATGATTAAAATCGGATGAAACCAGCGGTTCATCGGTGACATCCATAATTTCCGCATACTCCTGACGTGCCGACTTGATTAAAATCTCATTAATTTTATGCGCAGTAATATGCGACTGTGCAACAAAAGTGAGGTCAATGGCAGCAACATTAATGGTCGGTACACGTATGGAATATCCATCTATCCGTTCTTCCATTTTCGGCATCACACGTTTTAATGCGGCCAATGCCGAAGATGTGGTGGGGATAATATTGTGACCTGAAGCACGGGCACGGCGTAAATCACGGTGTGCATGATCCAGCACCGACTGATCTGCCGTAACCGCATGAATTTCTGTCATCAGTGCAGTATCGATTCCAAAAGCATCATCAATAATTTTAACTAAAGGAACCAAGGCTTGTGTGGTACAGGATACACTGGAAATAATCCGGTCTGTGGCTTTGACTTCATGATGGTTTACCCCATACACAATGGCAGCATCGACACTGTCAAAAGGCGCAGCGCCAATAATCACCCGTTTTGCGCCTGCGCTAATATGGCCTGTTGCTGCTGCACGCGAACGGAATAAACCGGTACATTCCAGCACCACATCAATATTTAAGTCCTTCCAAGGCAGGCTTTCAGGCTGTTGCTGACAAAAGACCTGTACTTTTAATTGCGCCAGTCCGGCCGAAATATGTAAAAAAATCTGCTCATCTTGCAAAAGCACTTCGACCTTGCCCTTAAAGCGTCCATGCGTGCTGTCGTATTTGAATAAGTGAACCAGCGTCTCTACATCTGCAATATCGTTAATGGCCACGATATCAAAATGAAAATCTTTAGGATTTTCAAACCAAGCCCGTAATACATTGCGACCAATTCGCCCGAAACCATTAATGGCTACTCGTTGCATTAGATATCCTTAACTCTTGGGTAGATGTAAACACACCTCTATGTTAATGGATTTTAACCAGATACCGATACCATTTCTGCTGGTGTATTTATGAAATATCTAAGCAATAAGGGTTTCAGCCTGCTTATTTTGCTTCAAATTTTATTAAGACCAGGCTACTTCAAAATATTTACTTCACTTTTCATTTATTTTATATCTTATGCCTATACCTGTATTTAGCTTATAAATTGAATGCAAGAACCCTAAATACAGCTTAAATAGAATTGTGATTAATTCGCCTGAAAGTGATTGGTGCATGCGGCTTTTTCCGTTATACTTTAGCGTTTTAAAATTTTAAGCCAGTATCTCAAGCCAGCTTTATAAAAGTAAGACTTGCTTGACATGCTATTAGCCAAATACAAGATTTATGGAGTGACTTGGTTGTGAGTACTCGTTTTATGACATCAGCTGAAATTCGCGAAGCTTTTTTAAGCTATTTTGAATCGCAAGGGCATACACGTGTCGCGTCGAGTTCTCTGGTTCCTGCCAACGACCCAACATTATTGTTCACCAACGCTGGTATGAACCAGTTCAAAGACTGCTTCCTCGGTCTTGAAAAACGTGATTATGTTCGCGCAACATCTTCACAAAAATGTGTACGTGCCGGCGGTAAACACAACGACTTAGACAACGTTGGTTATACTGCACGTCACCATACCTTTTTTGAAATGTTAGGTAACTTCTCTTTTGGTGACTACTTCAAGCGTGATGCGATCAAATTTGCCTGGGATTTCTTAACTGGCGACAAATGGTTAGCGCTTCCTAAAGATAAATTATACGCAACTGTTTATCACACCGATGACGAAGCTTTTGACATCTGGAACAAAGAGATCGGTTTAGATGCTAGCCGCATTATCCGCATTGGCGATAACAAAGGCGAAAAATACGCATCAGACAACTTCTGGGCTATGGGTGATACTGGCCCTTGTGGGCCATGTTCTGAAATTTTCTTTGACCATGGAGACCACATCTGGGGTGGCTTACCGGGTACTCCTGAAGAAGATGGCGACCGTTTCATCGAAATCTGGAACAACGTATTCATGCAGTTCAACCGTACTGCTGATGGCGTACTGCATCCTCTTCCAGCACCTTCTGTTGATACAGGTATGGGCTTAGAACGTATTTCTGCAGTTCTACAACATGTCAACTCAAACTACGAAATCGATCTATTCCAGCATGTATTAAAAGGTGCTGCTGAAATCATTGGTCTAGATACCACTGAAATTGAAGCTGCTGCAAAAGCTGCAAACAAACCAGTGGAATACCCCGCTTCTCTTAAAGTAGTTGCCGACCATGCACGCTCATGCTGCTTCCTGATTGCAGATGGCGTGAACCCTTCTAACGAAGGTCGTGGTTATGTGCTACGTCGTATCATCCGCCGCGCAGTTCGTCACGGTAACAAATTGGGTGCGACTGGTTCATTCTTCTACAAAATGTTGCAACCTTTGATTGATGTCATGGGTGCTGCATATCCTGAACTTGCAACTAACCAGGCACGCATCGAAGCACAGCTTCTGAAAGAAGAAGAACAATTCGCGAAAACTTTAGAGCAAGGCTTGAAATTGCTTGAAGGCGAATTGGCGAGCCTTAAAGGTTCTGTGATTCCTGGCGCAACAGTATTCAAACTGTACGACACTTACGGCTTCCCGACTGACTTGACTGCTGACATCGCACGTGAACGTGAATTAAGCATTGATGAAGCTGGTTTTGAAGTTGAAATGGCTGCACAACGTCAACGTGCACGTGATGCAGGTAAATTTGCCATCGACTACAACAGCATTGTAAAAGTTGAAGGTGAAACCCAGTTCGAAGGTTATGAAGCCACTCAAGCTCAAGGTCAAATTGTTGCAATCTACAAAGATGGCGAACAAGTTGAAGAGGCTCATGAAGGCGACGAAGCGCTGATCGTATTGAACCAGACACCTTTCTATGCAGAAAGTGGCGGTCAAATCGGTGATACAGGGATCTTCAAAAACGATACCGGTATCTTCGAAGTTCAGGATACCAAGAAATCTGGTGGCGCTTTTGTTCACCAAGGTATTGTGACCATGGGTAGCTTAAAAGCCACTCAATCTGTTGAAGCCATTGTAAAAGCAGACATTCGTGAAGCAACTGCACGCAACCACTCTGCAACTCACTTGTTGCATGCTGCCCTTCGTCAAGTGCTCGGCGCACATGTACAACAAAAAGGTTCATTGGTTGCATCTGACATCTTACGTTTTGACTTTGCCAATGATCAGCCGGTAACTTTCGAACAGCTACAACAAGTTGAACGTATTGTAAACCGTGAAGTGATTGCCAACACTGCTGTTTCTACTGAACTTTTAGACATCGAAGCTGCCAAAGAAAAAGGCGCGATGATGTTGTTCGGTGAAAAATATGGTGACGAAGTTCGTGTACTTTCTATGGGTTCAATTAAAGACGAGAAAAACTTCTCGATTGAACTTTGTGGTGGTATTCACGTTAAACGCACCGGTGATATCGGTCTGTTTAAAATCACTTCTGAAGGTGGTGTTGCAGCAGGTGTACGTCGTATTGAAGCAGTAACCGGTACTAAAGCGGTTGAAGTCGTACAAAAAGCGGATAGCGATATTCAGCACATCAACAGCGTGTTAAAAGCACAAAAAGATCAAACGATTGAAAAAGTTGAAGCAACTGTTGAAACTGCACATCAATTGCAAAAACAGATTGAGCAATTAAACCAAAAATTGGCGAACTTCCAGGCAGCTGAACTTTTAAGCCAAGTTCAAACTATTGCTGGTCGTTCAACACTTATTACCACTGTTCAAGGTATGGATGCAAAATCGCTTCGCAACCTGCACGATGGTGTGAAGTCTAAATTAGACAACGCAGTGATTGTTCTTGCCGCTGTAGAGGGCGACAAAGTTAGCCTTCTTGCTTCAGTAGCAAAAGACTTCACTGCTTCTATTAAAGCGGGTGACATCATCAAACACTTGGCTACCGAGCTGGGTGGTAAAGGTGGTGGTAAACCTGACTTGGCACAAGGTGGCGCGCCACTTAACGAGAAGTTTGCAACAGTGATGGCAGATTTAACTGCCTGGCTTGAAGCAAAATAAAACTTCACTTTTTGTGTAACTGATCCTGAAAAGGTAATTCAGGATCATGGCTTTTATGGAACAACTATGGCATTAATCGTTCAAAAATATGGCGGTACCTCAATGGGTACTCCCGAGCGCATTTTAAATGTTGCTCGTCGTGTAAAGCGCTGGCATGACCACGGCCACAAGGTAGTAGTGGTTGTATCAGCAATGAGTGGCGAAACCAATCGTCTGCTTGCTTTAGCGAAGGCCATTACCGAAACCCCTGATCCACGTGAATTAGACCAGATGGTGTCTACAGGTGAACAGGTTACGATTTCTATGTTAGCGATGGCGCTTAACTCTATTGGAGTAGAAGCAAAATCACTTACTGGTCGCCAGGTTGGCATTAAAACCGACAGCGCATTTAACAAAGCCCGTATTGAATCTATTGATACTGACGTATTAACTGAAAACCTCGATGCCGGCCGTGTACTTGTGGTTGCCGGCTTCCAGGGTTTTGACGAATTTGGCAACACAACCACTTTAGGTCGTGGTGGTTCTGACACTTCAGGTGTGGCACTTGCTGCTGCATTAAAAGCTGATGAATGCCAAATTTACACAGACGTTGATGGCGTATATACCACCGACCCACGTGTTGCACCAAAAGCCAAAAAAGTAGACCGTATTTCATTTGAAGAAATGCTGGAAATGGCTTCGCTTGGTTCAAAAGTATTACAAATTCGTTCTGTTGAATTTGCCGGTAAATATCAAGTACCTTTACGTGTACTTTCAAGCTTCGACAATGACACCGATGGCGCATTTGACGAAGAATTTAAACAAAACGTAGGCACACTAATTACGACTGAATTGGAAGACAACATGGAACAGCCAATTATCTCTGGAATCGCGTTTAACCGTGACGAAGCAAAATTGACTATTTTGGGCGTGCCTGACCTGCCTGGCATTGCATCCAAAATCCTGGCGCCAATCGGTGCAGCGAATATCGAAGTCGACATGATCATCCAGAATGTGGAAGAAGATGGTACCACTGACTTCACTTTCACGGTCAACCGTGGTGAGTTCACTAAAGCAAAGACAATTCTGGAGCAAACTGCGAAAGAAATTGGTGCACGTGAAGTTGCGACTCGCTCAGACATCGTTAAAGTGTCTATCGTCGGTGTAGGTATGCGTTCACATGCCGGCGTGGCAAGCAAAATGTTTACTGCTCTAGCTGAAGAAGGTATTAACATCTTGATGATTTCAACTTCAGAAATCAAAATTTCTGTGATCATTGAAGAAAATTATTTAGAACTTGCTGTGCGCACTCTTCACACGGCTTTCGGTTTAGACCGTGAATCTGGCGAATCAAGCGCGCGTGCTTAATTTGTAGTAGCAAATTTCTGATCATTGTTGAACAATATTTGCGAAATACTACAAAAAGAACAGAGCCACTATAGTTTTTTTTATAGTGGCTCTGTTATATTTGAAACCGAGAATTTTAAAATATTAATGAAATGTATCCTGTTAAGCTTTTGACAGATTCATTCTGTTAATATTTTGTTTGATATAAGGTTGTGTTTTTTAAAATTTAAAATCAATTGCACGTTTAGCGTTTTGCAAGGAGATAAACATGCTGATTCTAACCCGACGTGTCGGTGAAACATTAATGATTGGGGATCAAGTCAGTGTAACTGTGCTTGGCGTAAAAGGTAATCAGGTTCGTATTGGCGTAAATGCTCCAAAAGAAGTATCTGTTCATCGTGAAGAAATTTATCAACGAATTCAACATGAGCGCGCTATGCACGAACACCTGCAACACCTTGATCAGGATTATCAGCCTTCTTTTGAAGAAGATAATTTCCCACAGAATACCCAGAATGACTTTAATCGTTAAACATTAAAGATTGTTCTAATAAAGCGGCTATATAGCCGCTTTAAATTTATCTACTGCTTATTTCTGTTCCAGCAAGGCCAAAGCCTTTTTAACCGGTGCATAACTACGACGATGCTGATCAATCACACCATGTTCAGCAATGGCTTCAAAATGGGCTTTGGTTGGATAACCCTTGTGTTTGGCAAAACCAAAGTGCGGATATTGCTGATCCAGCACAACCATTTCACGGTCACGGGTTACTTTTGCCAGAATACTGGCTGCTGAAATTTCTGCATGTAGCGCATCCCCACCCACGACAGCATCACAGCTCATCGCTAAGCCTTGTGGGACTTTATTGCCATCTACCAGTACATGCTCTGGCTGAAGCTGCAAAGCCTCCACAGCGCGACGCATAGCCAACAAAGACGCTTGGAGAATATTGATCTCATCTATTTCTTCATGACTGGCTTCAGCAATGGCCCAGGCCAAGGCTTTCTCTTGTATTTCTATAAATAATTTTTCACGCTTTTTTTCGCTGAGTTTTTTAGAGTCATTCAAACCTTCAATCGGATTATTGGGATCTAAAATAACCGCAGCCGCAACCACCGAACCAACCAAGGGACCACGCCCCGCTTCATCTACACCCGCAATTTTCATCAACGCTTTACCTACAAAAAAAAAGAGGCTGAATAACATCAGCCTCTTTGATTTTAACACGGATTTAATTTGTATTATTTCACAGCTTCAGCAACACAAGCATTAATGGTTTTAGTCACTGCATTTGAAACAATGGTATTGCGCGCTGCCGGATCAATCGCAGCTGTAGCCAAATCGACTGCTGTTACGCTTTGTGGTGCTTTGTCACTAACACAACCACAAATTTCAGTCTGAATATTTTGCTTTTGAGTTGCAGTCATTAATTTCGTTGCATTCTGCCATGCAGGAATATTATTCAACTCAGTCGTACATTTCGCATTAATTGCAATTTTAATTGCGGCAGTGCCGAGCTGCTGAGTTGCTGATTGCGTAGTAGATGTTGTGCCTGTAGTTGTATCCGTTGCTACACAAGCAGTTAAAGCCATAGCAAGAGGTGCAAGCACTGCAATTAATTTTTTCACAGCTTAATCCTTGGGTATAAAATTTGTTGCGCATATTTTGCCGAAACTTAGCCCAGGAAGAAATGTATATTTCAACTGAATTTTCCCCCACTCATCTTGCTTGATGTAAAAACACTCAATTTTCCAGTGTTGCAAGAAATATACGCTTCGTTCTATATTCATCATTTTTAATAATGTGTTATTTGATTAGCATACGCAGACTTTTAAAATGACATGTGGATATATTGGTATAAATAACATGAACAACACATCACAATACTATACGCGTACAGCGCAAATGCTGCATTGGCTCATGGCTGCTATTTTTATTGCCGCATGGGGCATTGGTTTTTATAGCGGAAATTTTTTAAGTTATGAGGTCGATGGCAGCTTTAAAGGTCAGGTCATTAGCTTACATAAGAACATCGCCACCACCATTATCTTTCTGGTGCTGATTCGTATTTTTTGGCGCTATACCCATCCCGTTCCGGCACTGCCCGACAGCATGTCACCTTTCATGAAAGTCTTGGCACACGTGGGACATTTAGCCCTATATATCATGTTACTGGCGCTCCCGATTACCGGCTGTTTGTTTAGCTGGAGTGCGGGACATCCGGCCCCTGTTTTATATTTATTTGAAATTCCACGCCTGGTACAAGAAGACCCTGACCTGTTAGCCATTGTTAAGCCTGTACACATTTATTTGTCCTGGTTTGCCGGTTTACTTGTCATCGGTCATATTGCAGCAGCATTGAAACATCATTTTATTGATAAAGATAATGTCTTGCGCAGCATGACCCGCCAAGCAAAATAATCTGCTCATGCCCAATAAAAAGCCGCATGAGTAACACCTCAACGCGGCTTTTTTTATAACCCAATTTATCGCTATCCATTATTTCAAGGCATCTTGGGCACAGCCTTTCACACTATTCACCACCGCCTGTTTAATCAGGCTATTTTTTGCAGCCTCATTCACTGAAGCCAATGCCAAGTCTTTGACCGAAACATCGTTTAGCGCATGATCACTGACACAACCACAAATCTGTTTTTGCGTTGTGCTTTGCTGTTCTGAGTTCATAAAAAATGCAGCCGTTTTCCAGACTTTTGAATCTTTTAATTCACTTTTACAGCTTTGTTCAATCACTGGCTTTAACATTTTCTGGGTTAAGGTTGAATTTTTATCGGTTGCAAAAACCGATACCGAACCAGCCAATAAACAAATAGCAAATACCCAGCAAAAACTCTTTTTCACATCAGAACCTAATTTTTAACACTTTAGCATTCAGCCGGTTCTTCAATAGACTAGACCGGCTGAATCAGGATCATCTTTCAGGTAAAGCAATTACACCAAGACATCAATCTCTTGAGCCCATTTTTGTTTTTCTGCATCAGAAATAAAAGATGCTTCAAACGAGTTTTTAGCCAACTGCTTAAGCTCCGCATTGGATAAATCCAGCGCTTGGGTAATGGCAATGAAATTATCATTCATGTATCCACCAAAATATGAAGGATCATCTGAATTGACTGTCACATGCACGCCTTGTTGCAATAGACGACGGATATTGTGCTGTGCCATATCCTCCACTACACAAAGCTTTAAATTACTTAAAGGACAAACGGTTAACGGCATTTTTTCAGCAATTAAACGTTGCATCAGTTTTGGATCTTCTTCAGAGCGTACCCCATGGTCCACGCGGTTCACATGCAGCAGATCCAGAGCTTGCCATACATATTCAGCAGGTCCTTCTTCACCGGCATGCGCAACCACCAAGAAACCTGCTTCACGCGCTTTGGCAAACACGCGTTCAAATTTAGCCGGTGGATGGCCGACTTCACTCGAGTCCAAACCAACAGCAATAATTTGATCTTTATATGGTAGAGCTTGCTCTAAAGTTTTAAATGCAGCTTCTTCACTTAAATGACGCAAGAAGCACATAATCAAATACGAGCTAATACCCAATTTGCTTTGTGCATCATCACAGGCACGTTTTAAACCCTTAATTACAGTTTCAAAAGCAATGCCACGATCGGTATGGGTTTGTGGGTCAAAGAACATTTCGGTATGCACCACTTTATCGGCAGCACATTTTTCAAAGTATGCCCAGGCTAGATCATAAAAATCCTGTTCATGAATCAGTACATTAGCACCGGCATAATAGATGTCGAGGAAAGACTGTAAATTGTGGAAGTTATACGCCTGTTTGACTTCCTCAACAGATTTATACGGAATATCAATATGATTGCGTTGAGCAATCTCGAACATAAGCTCAGGTTCAAAAGTACCTTCAATATGGACGTGTAACTCCGCCTTTGGCATCGCTTGAATAAGCTCAATCTGATTCATATCTTATCCTTATAAAACCTTTCTTTAAAAATAAAAAAGGGTGCAAACTGAGTTTACACCCTATTCTGGATGGGGTGAATTAGCCACCAAATACAGCAAATTTCAATGCCCAAAGTGCAGCAACAATCCAAACCATATACGGTACAGTTTTAGCTTGCCCTGTCAGCAACTTGATTAATGCGTAGCTGATAAAGCCCATCGCAATACCATCGGCAATTGAATAGGTAAATGGCATGCAGACGATGGTTAAAAAAGCAGGAACGGCTTCAGTAATATCATCCCATTCAATGTTAACGATACCTTGAATCATTAACACACCAACAAACAGCAATGCTGGCGCTGTAGCAAAACCTGGAACCGATTGCGCTAAAGGTGCCAGAAATAAACACAGCACAAACAACACAGCAACGACCACAGCGGTCAAACCGGTACGACCACCAGCAGCAACACCTGCAGACGATTCAATATAAGGTGTTGTAGATGAAGTCCCTAATGCTGCACCCGCCACAATGGCAGTCGAGTCAGCAAAGAGGGCTTTTTTCAACCGTGGTAATTTGCCATCTTTTAACAGACCCGCACGATGTGAAACACCCACCAAGGTACCGGTTGAGTCAAATAGATCTACCAAGAAAAATACAAAGATCACACCGATCAAGCTTGCAGTAAACAGACCCTCAAAGTCCATTTGCAAGAAGGTTGGAGCAATCGATGGAATGGCACCCACCACCCCCTTAAACTCGTTCAAACCCATTGCTGTCGCAATAGCGGTAATGACCAGAATACTGATAATAATGGCGCCACGGACTTTAAAATGATGCATCACCACAATCATCAGAAAGCCAAGCAAGGTCAGCAATACTGTCGGTTGTTTCAAGTCACCCAAGCCTACAAGCGTTGCCGGATTGTCGACAATAATGCCTGAATTCTTTAATGCAATCAGTGCAAGGAATAAGCCAATGCCTCCGCCGATCGCAAATTTCAGCGACATAGGAATGGCATTGACAATCGCTTCACGAATTTTGAACATGCTGATTGCAATAAACACCAGCCCCGAGACAAATACAGCAGCCAGTGCTGTTTGCCAAGGCACACCCATGCCCATACATACCGAATAGGTAAAGTAGGCATTCAGGCCCATACCCGGTGCAAGTGCAATTGGATAATTCGCAACAAGCCCCATCACCAAACAACCAATTGCGGCTGCGAGACAGGTTGCGACAAAGACAGCCCCATGATCCATACCGGTTTCGGATAAAATCATTGGATTGACAATAATGATGTAACACATAGTTAAGAAAGTGGTTACACCTGCAAGAACTTCTGTGCGAAAACTGGTTTTGTTTTCGCTGAGCTTAAATAAGCGTTCCAGCATATTCTCTGAAGATGGATTAGGAGTCGTCATGACTTTACCCCTGTAAGTAAACTTTATGCCGTGAGCACGCTATAAAATTAATGATCCGTTTCTCAAATCATCATTAAGTTTATAGATGTCCAAGCAATGGATATGCCAATATTTCCATTCAAAAAAACAAGTATTTTGCACAAGTTTTCACTGGCGATTAAACAGCCAAATGACAGAAACTGTAAACAAAAAAGCCGCATAACTTTTATGCAGCCTACTTAGATAAAAAGAATCAAACACTTACAATATAAATATAATGATTCAATTAAAATCGTGGCAAATTATAACACAATGCTTTTTATTGTTTCTAAAATTTATTTTTAATTAAATTTCAATTGTTTAAAAATATACTTAAAACATATAGTAAAAATTCGATCACTAAAACTTCTTGTATTTTACCTGCGAAAGCTCTGAAGAATGGGGATCTGCGGTTTCAAACGGATCTAAAACCGTATTATTCGGATTACTCTCCACAAGCTTTAATGACTGATGGGCATCCTGAATCAATTGATCTACTTCCTGTCTTTTTTTCATTTGATTGTCGTGATAAACCCCACATCCCAGCACAAATACTGCAAAAATAAAGATAGGAATTAATAATTTTTTCATAACAAAATTTTATTATTCAAAAAACTTTGTCTAATACTAAACAAAAGAATACACAAAACATATTGCAAAAAATATCCAAAATTATATTTTTTTTGATAAAAATCCTGAAATGCATCAGGATTTTTACTTCACTAATCTTTTATTTATGCGGCTTGCTGTTCATCACGCTTAAAGACCAGTTCCCCCTTCAGTGAACTTTCAGCATCATAATAATAACCATCCAGATTAAACGATTTTAAATCTTCAGCCTGGTTCAACCGATTCTCAACAATATAGCGTGCCATCAAACCGCGTGCTTTTTTGGCATAAAAGCTGATCACTTTATATTTGCCATTTTTCTGGTCCAGAAAAACCGGCTTGATAATTTGCGCCTTAATTTTTCCTGGTTTTACCGACTTGTAATATTCATCCGAAGCAATATTCACCAACAGCTCCGAATTCGCCTGCTCTAAATCGGCATTGATTAACTGGGTAATATTTTCACCCCAGAATTCATACAGATTATGACCGCGTGGATTTTTTAGCTTGGTGCCCATTTCCAGACGATATGGCATCATCAAGTCCAAAGGACGTAGCAAACCATAAAGTCCAGACAACATGCGCAAATGCTGCTGTGCATAGGCAATGTCTTGCTCACCAAGCGCATAGGCATCTAAACCGGTATATACATCACCTTTAAAGGCAAATAACGCCTGGCGTGCATTAGAAAAATTGAATTCCGGTTGCCAGTCATTAAAGCGCTCGACATTTAACTTGGCAATTTTTTCACTCACACTCATTAAATTGGCAATATCTGTAGCAGAAAGATGACGACTCACATCAATAAGTTCTTGTGAATGTTCCAGCAATCTTGGCAAGGTATGGATATCTGTTGGAAGTGCAGACTCATAGTCTAAAGTCTTGGCAGGTGAAATTAGGGCGAGCATGGACAACCAGATTAAAGAATAAGTAAACAAACTATAACAGTAGCGTTATTTTATTTCCAATGAGTGTTTTAAATGAATATTATCGCTAAAATATCTTTTTCTCCTGTTATTTATCGGTAGTTACATGTCCGAGCAAATTTTCATTCAAAGTCCTGCGGGTCAACTGGAAATTTTTGTTGATTATCCTCAGGGTGAAGTGAAAGGATTCGCAGTAGTAACCCACCCCCACCCCCTGCAAGGCGGTACGCCACAGCATAAAGTGCCAGCGCTGCTTGCCCAGATGTTTCTTGAGCGCGGTTGTGTCGTCTATCGTCCAAGTTTTCGCGGTTCTGGTCAAAGTGCCGGCGTACATGACGAAGGCAATGGTGAAACCAAAGATACTATGAACGTGATTCAATACGCACGTAACCAACACTCAAACCTGCCATTTTATGCAGGTGGCTTTAGTTTTGGCGCGAATGTCATGACCAAATGCTATGCTTTGCTTCCTGTTGAACAACAACCGGTACAGACCATTTTATGTGGTTTACCAACCACAACAGTGGCAGGTGTGCGCCACTATGTCACCCCGCACATTAAGGGTGATATTTTATTTATTCATGGTGAAGCAGATGAGATAACCCTGTTATCTGATCTCATTCAATGGGCCAAACCACAACGCCATTTAATTACTGTTTTACCAGGTGCGAATCACTTCTTTACTGGATATTTAAAGCAATTACGTGTGGCGATTTCCCGTTTTCTAGTGAGTCATTAAATCTCAATATTATCTCTGGCTCATGCTTTGTAGACGCTGATCCAAGACAATATAAAAAATAAAAAAAAGGAGGCTGATTGCCTCCTTTTTTTTCATTCATATATTTTTTAAAAATATTTAGCTTTTCCACTCAAACCCACTAAAAGATTCATCTTCTTTTAAGGTATTTTCTACTGCTTGAGCCAATTGGTTTAATAAGCTTTGTTCAGTGATTCGTTCTAGCCAATCCTGATCTTCATCTGGGTACGAGGTGATCTCGCAAACTAAATGCCCTTCTGCATCATGACTCTGGCAAGTGACAGATAGAGGTAAGGATTGATTGTCTACACTTACAGCCACCTGATCACCGCTTTGCGACAAGGTCTGAAAACCATATTGACCCAATTCTTTAGACAAAAGATCCGCAACATATTCCTGAGTCACATGACAATCATTCGGTTGCTGCGACACATGATTATGCTTTTCACAGTTTGCAGTAAATTGTAATTTTCTCATCTGTGCACCCAAAGGCATTCTTGTAATATGGTTTTAGAATAAGCAATAAAAACCAAACAGCCAAGCAAAAGCTTGGCTGTTGTCTAACAAATACACAAAATTAGACTAATTACTCACTGACCTGAATCGCTAGACCTGCCCGATTGGTCAATTCAGTGAAAGTCGGGAAACTGGTTGCTACAGTTTCGGTGCCTACAATATTGATTGCACCTGAAGTCCGTAAGCCAGCCATAGAGAAACTCATAGCAATGCGGTGGTCATGATGCGATTCAATTTCACCGCCAGTGAAAATGGCAGACCAGTCACCAGACTTGCCCTTACCTTCAATGATGATGCCATCATCGGTTGGTGTACAATCGATCCCCATGGTTTTTAAGCCATCTGCCATCACTTGAATACGGTCTGACTCTTTTACACGAAGCTCTGCAGCACCAGTCAAAATGGTTTGACCTTCAGCACAAGCCGCCGCAATAAATAAAGCTGGGAATTCATCAATGGCCAACGGCACCTGATCTTCCGGCATATGAATGCCTTTTAAGGTGCGTGTGCCGCGAATACGAATGTCTGCAATCGGCTCACCACCTGCAATACGTTCGTTTTCAACAGTCAAATCTGCACCCATCTGTTTCAGGATTTCAATGACACCGGTACGGGTCGGGTTAATCCCCACCGCTTCAAGTGTTACATCCGAACCTTCAGTAATGGCAGCACCGACCATAAAGAATGCAGCGGATGAAATATCAGATGGAACCTGAATATCAGTACCGACCAATTTACCGCCACCTTGCAGGGAAATACGGTTACCCTCGGTTTTTACTTCATAACCAAAGGCACGCAGCATACGTTCGGAGTGGTCACGGGTTGGTTCAGGTTCAGTGACCGATGTTTCCCCTTCTGCCCATAGACCTGCCAGTAAAATGCCCGACTTCACTTGAGCAGAAGCCATAGGTAAGTCGTAATGAATGCCTTTAAGCGCCTGATTGCCGCTAATGGATACTGGTGGTGTACCACGTTCACCCGTGGTTTGAATCTGGGCACCCATTTCACGTAAAGGTTTGGCAATACGTTCCATTGGACGTTTAGACAATGAGGCATCACCGGTCATGACTGAATCAAACTTTTGAGCAGACAACATGCCTGAAAGCAGACGCATGGAAGTACCCGAATTGCCCATATACAAGGCACTTGCAGGCGCTTTCAAACCATTCATGCCTACGCCATGAATGGTCACTTCACCATTTTTAGGCCCTTCAATGCTTACGCCCATATCACGAAATGCTTGCAGCGTTGCCAATGCATCTTCGCCTTCTAGGAAACCGGTAACATGTGTGGTTCCTTCAGCAATCGCACCAAACATGATAGAGCGGTGTGACACAGATTTGTCACCTGGCACGGTAAATTTACCTTTAAATGTCTTATCACCCGGCAAAATGGTAAATTGTTGTGTCACTTTATTTTTCTCCATCAAAGGTTTTTTAGCGAGCATATGATTGAAATGCTGTCGTGCCGCCTGTGCATGCTCCAGCAATCCCATCAACGCTTTGGAATCTTCATCTTCAATGAGTTTGCGAATTTGAGCCAATTGCTGCTCAAAACCATCCACTGCATTTAAAACTGCTTTTTTATTGGCAAAAAAGATGTCATGCCACATTTGCGGATCACTGGCTGCGATTCGGGAAAAATCACGAAAGCCCCCAGCGGCATAACGGAAAATGTCCAGATTATCTTCCCGGTTGGCCAGTTGCTCAACTAGGTTAAATGCCATCAAATGCGGAAGATGGCTGGTATGCGCCAGCACTTCATCGTGCTTGTCCACATCCATGCAAATCACTTCCGCCTTGGCAGCTTGCCACAGTTGAACCAGTTTTTCCACGGCCCAGTCGCCACTGCTTGGTAACGGTGTCAAAATCACTTTATGGTTGGCAAACAAATCGACCTTGCCTGCATGTACACCGGTATGTTCGGCACCTGCAATTGGGTGACCCGGTACAAAACCTTCTGGCAGGTTTTCACCATATACCGCTTTTGCAGCATCGACTACATTACCTTTGGTGCTACCCACATCGGTAATGATAGTTTTATCTGACAGATAAGGCTTGATGGTTTCCAGCACTTTTTGCGTTGCACGAACAGGCAAAGCCAAAACCACCAAATCTGCACCCTGCACCGCATCTACAGGATTGCTATAGCCTTCCTGAATCAGTCCAAGGGCTTTTGCATCATCCAGTGTTTTTTGCGAACGCGTTGAGGCAACAATTTGCTTTGCCAATTTTTCAGCAATGATGACACGAGCCAGACTTGAGCCAATCAGCCCAAGTCCAATAAAGGCAACTTTTTCAAACAGTGGCGCAGACATAATTTATGCAATAGCCTCTAATTCAAGTACCTTAGCCAAAGCAGCCAAGAACTTCGCATTTTCCGCTTCAGTACCAATCGATACACGAAGATGATTTGCAATACCAACCGGACGCACAATGACACCTTCTTTCAACAATGCAGTGAAAGTCTGCGCAGGGTCCGCCTGTACATCAACCAAAATAAAGTTGGCGCGTGAAGGCACATAATCTAGACCTAAAGCTTCAAAGCCAGCTTCAAGCTGCTTCATGCCCGCTTTATTCACCACACGTGATTGTTCAATAAAGTCTTCATCTTTGAGTGCCGCAACCGCAGCCACCATAGCAAGATGATTGACGTTAAATGGTTGGCGAATACGGTTCAGGTAATCGGTCACTTCCACCGATGCCAAGGCAAAACCAACACGTAGTGCAGCCAGACCATAACATTTAGACAAGGTACGGCTGACAATAATATTTGGATATTGTTCAAGGAATTTCAGGCTGTTGAAGTTTTCCGGGAAATATTCCACATAAGCTTCATCCAGAACCACAATCACATTGGCCGGTACTTTTTGCATGAATGCTTCAAATTCAGCTTCTTCAAACCAGGTTCCGGTCGGGTTATTTGGATTGGCAATAAAGATCAGTTTGGTATTGTCTTTAATCGCAGCCGCCATGGCATCCAGGTCGTGGGCAAAACCTTTGGCAGGCACTTCAATCGCTTCTGCATTAATCGCTTGAGTCACCAAAGCATATACGGCAAAAGCATGCTGGCTATACACCACAGAATCGCTTTCTGACACGAATGCACGGGCAAACATTTCCAACAAGTCATTTGAACCATTACCCAAGGTAATCTGATCATGCGCAAAGCCAAATTGAGCCTTGACCTGATCTTTCAAAATAAAACCGCCACCGTCCGGATAGCGGCCAATTTCTGCCAGTTCAGCAGCCACGGCTTGTTTTACTTTTTCAGAACAACCCAATGGATTTTCATTCGATGCCAATTTGACAATATCAGTAATCCCTAACTCACGCTCAAGTTCACTAATAGGTTTACCTGGTTGATAAGGCTTTAACTTTGAGATGCCTTCATTGGCAGGGACAAACGACATGTTACTCTTCCAGTTATTTCAAGTGATAAAGCTGGCCAACTTCATTGTCAAAATTGACCACGACTTTAATGGATAAGATTTACAATACTGCAATCGGGTAAGAACCCAAAACTCGAACTTCTTTCACCAAAGGACGAATTTCTTCAATTGCCGCTTTCACGTTTTCTTGATCGACATGACCTTCTAAGTCAATGAAGAAAACATAGGCCCATTTTTCAGGTAAAGCCGGACGAGTTTCAATACTGGTTAGACTAATGTTGTGTTTGGCAAATGGCGCCAGAATTTCCAGCAAGGCACCGGCACGGTCATGTGCAGAAATCAGCAATGAAGTTTTATCATTACCACTTGGCGGTACTTTTTCACGCCCAATCACTAGGAAGCGTGTGGTATTTTCCGGATTATCTTCAATATTGCTATGCAAGATTTCCAGATCATAAATATTGGCAGCCACTTCTGAAGCAATCGCTGCTGAATGCCATTCATTGCGAATACGGCGTGCAGCTTCTGCATTTGAACTTAAGGCCACACGTTCAACACCCGGATAATGTGCATCTAACCAGCCACGGCATTGCGCCAAGGTTTGCTGATGGGCATAAATCTGTTTAATGCTGTCTTTACGGGTATTGGATGAAACAAGGAACTGGTGATGAATACGCAGTTCTACTTCACCAATCACGTTCAAGTGCGAAGATTTAAAACAGTCCAAAGTATGGTTGACCACACCTTCAGATGAATTTTCTACCGGTACCAGACCATAATGTGCACTTCCGGCTTCGACTTCACGGAATACTTCATCAATGGTAGGCAGTGGACGGACAATAGCATCCTGACCAAAATGTTTCAGCACTGCTGAATGGGTATAGGTTCCTACAGGCCCTAAAAAAGCAATACTTTGTGGTGCTTCCAGTGCCAGACATGCAGACATGATTTCACGGAATAAACGTGCCATGGTCACATCAGATAACGGCCCTTCATTACGCTCCATAACATTGCGTAAAACTTGTGCTTCACGTTCAGGACGGTAAAACAAAGGATTCTCTTCAGCAGCAAATTTTGCCTTTGCGACAGCTTCAGCCAATTTTGCTCGTCGATTAATAAGCTGTTGAATCTGTTGATCTACAGAGTCAATATCCTCACGGATTTGAGCAAGGTCAAGAGAAGTCGTTGTGTTTTGATCGTCGTTGATCATTGTTATGTTGCCCTTCAAAAACGTTATGCAAACAGTATAACAATAGTTAGCTTTCAAATGTTACGCAATAAGACTTTGATTGATTCAGTCTTAAAAACATACAGTTGATTTAAGCAGCAATTTTATTCACGATGTTTTTGCTGTGAATATTTAAAATGGATCAGGTTTTACCAATCTAATAAAAATTGAACTGCAACTGTACATTTCTAATTCAGCAATCAGGCTGTCAATTTTATGTCATTTCATTTAATAAATTTATCGTTATTTGCAAATAAGTTCATAGCTAAAAACGCTTAATGCGGTGGGGTTTTTAGCTATTTTTTCTTTAGTTTGGGAGACTCAATGTGGCATTACACATAGCACTCAAGGGAAAAATCTGTCTTACTTATTATATTGTTATTGACTTACCTGAGCAGGTTCAATTAAAGCGATGCTGTTCTCGTATCTTCACGTTTAGGAAGCTGCGGTGACGGACATTCCAGATAAACATGGCAGATAATCGGTTAAAGCCTGGATTGCCATCACTCCTTCGTCTTGCAATTGATGACGTTAAAACACTGTAAAGAAGACCTGATTGCATACAAAGTCCCAGAATTTATAAAGACTTTGAACAAGTAGCCAAAGTCAACTGTCGGAAAATTAGACCTACTGAACTTCGACACATGCAGAAACAAAAGTCTTTAGCTTAATTTATTAATGCTTACAAACACTTAAATATATACCTAAAAGTCTGCTTACAGGACTCTCTCATTTGCAAGTGTCATTTACCAAACTCCATCACAAAAGACTAATGTTTGATCTATAGTGCTTTGAACAAAGCAATTCGGAGAACAATAATGTCAAAAAGAATCGCCGTTTTAGTGACTCATGATTTTGAAGACGTTGAATATTCAGAACCTGTGCAAGCCTTTCGCGCTGCACGTCATAGTGTTTTAAATATTGAAAATAAAGCAGGCAACATTGTCTATGGTCATAAGCGAAAATCGGCCGTCACTATTGACCAAAGTATAGATGATGTGTCGGTGCAGGATTTTGATGCCTTGCTCATTCCGGGTGGCTATTCTCCCGAACGACTCCGTGGCGATGACCGTTTCGTGGATTTTGTGCGTAAATTTGCCAATGCTCAAAAACCCATTTTGAGTATCTGTCACGGTCCGCAACTACTGATTTCTGCCAAAGTGGTTAAAGGCCGTTTAATGACCACCATTAAAACACTCGCCAAGGATCTGGTTAATGCCGGTGCGGTATATTACGATGTCGGTGTGGTGAATGATAATAATCTGTATATCTCATCGCGCTCACCGGATGATTTACCCGCTTTTATTGAAGAAAGTTTAATGGTGCTCAGTCAATAAAAAACACCCTTCAAAGTCAGACTAACTATCCAGCTTTCAGGGTGTTCTTTTCGATTTCTGTTATTTCAAGCTTTTATTTCATGCTTTGTATGTCAATATCATCTATTAACGGCCCAATAAACTACGCGCCACAATCTCTTTCATAATTTCATTGGTACCGCCGTAAATTCGCTGGATACGCGCATCTACAAAGAAACGTGAAATTGGATATTCTGTCATATAGCCATAACCACCAAACAGCTGTAACAAGTTATCCGCTATTTTCATCTGCATGTCGGTTGCAAAACTTTTTAAGGCTGCGGCTGTTTCGACATCCAGTTTACCTTGCATATAAAGTTCAACATTCTGGTTATAAAATGCAGCTGTAGCCTGTTCATCTATTTTTGCCTGTGCCAAAACAAAACGGGTATTTTGGAACTGGCTAATCGGCTGACCAAAAGCCTGACGTTCTTTGACATAAGCAATAGTGACATCAATTGAACCACGAATGGCACCAATGGCAGTAGATGCAATGGCAGTACGCTCACGTGGCAATTCCTGCATTAAATAAGCAAAACCTTGTCCTGCCTGACCCAGCAACTGATCTTTAGGTACCTTGATATTATCGAAGAACAGCTCTGAAGTATCTTGCGAATGCAAACCAATTTTATTCAGATTGGTTCCCTTCTTAAAGCCTTCCAAATGTGTATCTAAAAGCATCAAGGATACGCCTTTGGCACGCGCTTGCGGATCAGTTTTAACCGCCAATACCACCAGGTCAGCATGTTGACCATTGGAGATAAAAGTTTTGGAACCATTGAGCAGATAGTGATCTCCCTGCAAGATGGCATTGGTACGCATTGCCTGCAAATCCGAACCCGCACCTGGTTCAGTCATACCAATTGCACCCACCACTTCACCTGTCACCATTTTTGGCAACCAGTACTGCTTTTGTTCTTCTGTGCCAATATGCAAAATATAAGGGGCCGCAATTTCAGAATGACATGAAATACCTGTCGATATGGCACTATATCCGGCACGTGCAGATTCTTCTACCAGCATCAGTGAATAATGGGTTGGAACACCATAGCCGCCATATTCTTCAGGTACATCCACACACAAGAAACCATTTTCGCCCAGCAAATTCCATACAGAACGCGGCATAATGCCTTCATGTTCCCACTGTTCATAATGCGGTGCGATATGCTCATTCATAAAGCGTTTAAAGTTGTCACGGAATAATTCTAAATCAGCATCATAAGCCAACATATAGCGTCCTTGTCTTTAGTCATTGTTATTTCTTCTGCTTTGCTATCCTATTCATTTTATTAGACTGTGTCATGAACTATAACGATCTTATTTTATGACTTTAAGGTCAATAAAAAAAGGAAGCCGAAGCTTCCTTTTTTTACATCCAAATCAATTAAGCGTGTGCTTGAGTCGATTCTTCCTGCATTTTTTGGTCAACCATTTCCGGGTTATTTAATGCTTCATTTAATTGGGCCGTGTCTAATTGACCTACCCATTTCGCAACAACAATTGTCGCCAATGAGTTACCCACCAGATTCGTCAAGGCACGTGCTTCAGACATGAAACGGTCAATACCCAGAATCAATGCCAGACCTGCTACGGGGATATGACCAACCGCAGACAATGTTGCCGCCATAACAATGAAGCCAGAACCTGTTACACCCGCAGCACCTTTAGAAGAAATCAATAGCACCGCTAAAAGCGTAATTTCGTGAGCAAGATCAAGCTGGGTATTGGTTGCCTGTGCAATGAAGATTGCAGCCATAGTCAGGTAGATTGAAGTACCATCCAGGTTAAATGAATAACCTGTAGGAATCACCAGACCAACAACTGACTTTTCACACCCGGCAATTTCCAGTTTTTTCAACATACGTGGCAGCACGGATTCAGAAGATGATGTACCCAGTACAATCAAAAGCTCTTCACGAATCATACGGATCATTTTCAAAATACTGAAACCGCAGAAACGTGCAATACTACCCAATACAATGAAAATGAACAGTAAACAAGTAATGTAGAAACAGATGATGAGTTGAGCTAACTGAGCCAGTGAACCAATACCATATTTACCAATCGTGAATGCCATCGCACCAAATGCACCAATCGGCGCAAGTTTCATGATCATGTTTACGATGTTGAAGAACACATGCGAAATTTGATCGATGAATTTAAGGACGGGTTTACCTGCATCGCCCAATTTATGTAATGCGAAACCAAACAGCAATGCGAATAAAAGGACTTGAAGAATTTCACCTTCGGCAAAGGCACCGACCACCGTATTCGGGATGATGTTCATGAAAAAATCAAGTGTCGATTGAGATGCACCAGACTCTACATACTTCGAAATACCTGATGTATCTAAAGTTGCAGGATCGATGTTCATGCCTACACCCGGTTTTGCAATATTGATCACCAGCAAACCGATAATTAATGCAAGTGTTGATACCACTTCGAAGTAGAGCAGCGCAATACCACCTGTTTTACCCACAGATTTCATGCTTTCCATACCTGCGATACCGCTCACCACAGTACAGAAAATCACGGGTGCAATAATCATTTTGATGAGCTTAATGAAAGCATCACCTAATGGTTTTAATTGCTCGCCCAAGCCTGGAACACTTTGCTTAACACCGTCAACAATTACAGATGAACTTGGGTAAAAATGCCCAACAATCACACCCAAAATAATGGCAACGATTACTTGAAAATACAGCGACTTATAGATTGGTTTTTTAGCCATGACATTACTTCACGATATATTTCTTAATCAGAAATATTCAGATTTTGTCTATTTTCAAAAAATAAACAGCCCAAAACTCCTTTATCAAAGATAAAAGAGCACCAAAGTATCAAGAAATCTCTGATACTGTATAAAAAAACTAACTGTGTAAATGTGATTAAAAATCACAATTAGGCTCCGATAAAAAATCAGAGGATTGATCAGGAGATGAACACATATTAAAACCAGGTTAAATTTTACCTGTTTTTTAAGGCTTTGTTTTGCCTCAAATGTTAAATTAGGTTAAATAATATACACCACCTCTTAGACTATGGTCTAAATGGTTCAAATTTAATCCTCAAAATCAGGCTGAAAAATACCAGCGATCAACGTAAACTATCCCCATTGATCAGGTTTGATGCTGAAATTGCACTATGAATACCAAACGAAATATATATAAAGATTTTGAACATCCTTTTGCTCAGTTTGTTCGTATTGTGGGAAAAGGAAAAAATGGTGCCCGTTCCCTGACTTTTGACGAAGCCTATCAGGCGTTCAGCATGATCTTAAAAGATGAAGTTTTGGATGTGCAGTTGGGTGCTTTCCTGATGCTACTTCGTGTTAAAGAGGAATCTGTAGATGAACTGGCCGGCTTTGTACAGGCCACCCGTGATCAATTGAATTTCAAAGCCTTGGATGTGGATCTGGACTGGTCATCGTATGCCGGCAAGCGTAAGCACTATCCATGGTTCTTACTGGCTGCCCTGACTTTGGCCCAACATGGCTACAAGGTGGTGATGCATGGCGCATCTGGCCATACCATTAACCGCCTTTATACCGAACAGGTATTGGAATATCTCGGTTATGCTATTTGCAAAAATGACAGCGATGTGGAACAGCAGTTACAACAACGCAATTTTGCCTATATTCCCTTGGAAGCGATCTCACCTATTTTGAGTGATTTGATCTCTCTACGGAATGTGATGGGTTTACGTTCCCCAATCCACACCCTTGCCCGTTTAATTAATCCATTTAATGCCAAAGCCACCATGCAGGCCATTTTTCATCCTGCCTATCGGGGTTCACACCAACAAGCCGCGTTTAAACTGGGCTATCAAAATAGTGCGGTGATTAAAGGTGAAGGCGGTGAGTTTGAACGTAATCCGGATGCCAAAACCTTAATTTGCGGCATTAAAAATGGTGAACTTTACGAACATGAACTCCCTAAACTGACAGATAACCGTAGTCCTATTGAAGAAGAGTTGGATTTAGCAGTGTTTAAAGCAGTTTGGGAAGGCAAGCAGCAGCATGAATATGGTGAAGTTGCAGTAACGGAAACCATGGGAATTGCTTTATACACAATGGGGGCATGTGCTTCTTATGATGAGGCAATGTTAAAGGCCAAAGAGCTTTGGGCAAATCGCAAGTCTAAAATCTAATTTGATGCAGAATAAATGATACGTGACAAAGCCATTCGCAATTGTTCGAGGCAAGACTTCATTTGATAAAAATGGTTCTGCGAAACATTCATCTAATGATAGTATGGAACGAGTTTTGCGATGAGAACACTTGAAACATGTTTCAAGTGTTCGCAAGGTGACTTTGGCCTTACGAAGTAATACTTCTCAGGGCTTATCCAAAGTAACAGAATGAGCTTCTATAAATTGAGGTTTATCGGTAAGACACCGTCGTACCCTTCAAAAAATTAAAATATAAAAAAGACACCACAGTGTCTTTTTTATTACAAATAAATATTTAAACAAAACGAATCGGCTTAAACTCTTCGTCTTGCTTTGGATCATGCGAATCGCAGTGTTCATCTTCTTCTTTGGTACCGCGGTCAATATAGCCACTACGTTCAGTTTCAGGCAAATTTTTCATTTCCCAGGCATAAACGGCTTGCATACAGGTTTGACGCTGCTCTTTGGTGAGCGCTACGCCATTCGGCCATTTACCAATTTCCACTGCTGTCTTTAAACGCGCAACAATTTCAGGATCGAGTACGGCCAGCATTTGTTCAATATTCATCATTTAATCCTGCTGTTGTAGAGAGTCAAAATCTTGGTTCCAGCCCAGTTTGGTACGACAAGCAATATAGAAATCGTAACCGGGTGGATGAAGGAGATTCAATTTAAATGGATGTTTACGGATATGCAAACTATCCCCAACACTGAGTGAAACGCTGTGTTGACCATCGGCACTAACCATTGGCAATACACGGTTTTCACGAATGATAATCTTGATTTCACTATGCCCGCCCACCACAATCGGACGTGACGACAAAGTATGCGGATGCATGGGCACTAAAGAAATGGCATCCATACTCGGATGAACAATCGGTCCACCACCAGAGAGCGCATAAGCCGTAGAGCCGGTAGGCGTCGAAACAATCAAGCCATCACTATGCTGACGATAGACATATTGGCCATCAATATTCAGTTCAAAGTCAATCATATGAACTGATTTTCCTGAATGCAGAACCACATCATTCAAGGCGATGGCATCATAAATACTTTCACCTTTGGAACGGATTTCCATTTCTAGCAAGAAACGGCGGTCGAGCTGAAACTCGCCTTTGAGCACCTGATCCAGCTTAAAAATAACCTCGGTCGGCTTAATATCGGTTAAAAAGCCCAAACGACCACGGTTTACCCCAATCACAGGCGTATTGTGTCTAACCAGAGCACGTGCAGCATGCAGTAAAGAACCATCACCACCCACCACAATGACCAGATCAACCACTTCACCCAGTAAACTGCGGCTCACGGTTTGCGTATTGTTATAAGGAACTAAGGCTGCTGTTTCCGAATCAAAAACAGGATGTAAACCTAAACTTAAAAGATGGTCATGAATAAGACTTAAAGTTTCCACGACGGAGGATTTATCTGGACGGCCTATTAATCCAATGTTCCGAAAAGTTTTATGTGAAATTTGCACCTGGGTCATCGCTCCGCTACGATTCCTGCCTATCATAGCATTAACCCTGTTCATTTTAAAAAACTTTAACGGCTGATTACACTAACAATCTAGCAAATTCAAAGACTCAGCCAGGTTTTTAGCCTGTCATCCAGATCGGTTCGCTTTACATGCAATCAACAACTAAAATCAGGATGATTTTTTATGATAAAAGTCACCCGATCTGCAAGATCATTTTCATCCGCAGCCCAGGCATGACTTAAGCCTGTTAACTTGCTTAAAAATTGACAGATAATTCGCAAACACTGTTTTAGAGCTAAAAATAATATCTTTTATAAAATCAAAGACTCATTCAAAATATTTTGTGCAATTTATTGTTATATTTTATCTTCATTCACAGATTAATTATTGCAAAAAAATGAAAAGCTTCGCATGATTAGCACAATTTATTTGGATCTTATAATAATTGATGAAGTCTGAACGCGGTATCGGTTTACTGGCCCTTATTTTTTCAATATTAGTCATTGGCGTATTCTTGGTTTTTAGTATCTATTTAATCCGAATGGATAATATTGTACGCAATAAATTTGAAGGACAGCGCTGGGATATTCCGGCAAAAGTTTTTGCCCGTCCTTTGGAAATTTATACCAATGCACCGGTCAACCAGGCAGACTTCACTCAAGAGCTTAAACTTCTGGGTTATAAAAGTTCTGACAGCTATGCCAACTCCGGCAGTTATGTCACCTCCGGTGATGCACTCTATGTGCATACCCGTGGCTTCGACTTTGGTGACAGCGTTGAACCGGAGCAGGTATTAAAAGTTACGTTTAGCGACAATCAGATTGGTGAAGTCAGTGCCACCAAGCCTTCATCTACCGGCATTGCGCGTTTAGAACCTTTACTGATTGGCGGAATTTATCCGCAACATAATGAAGATCGGGTGCTGATTAAACTCAATAGTGTGCCTAAACCGCTCATTGAAGCGCTGATCTCTACCGAAGACCGTAACTTTTATCACCATCATGGGATATCGGTACGGGGTACAGCACGTGCTTTAGTCAGCAACGTCACTGGTGGTAAACGTCAGGGCGGTTCGACCCTGACCCAGCAGCTGGTGAAAAATTTCTATTTAAGCCCGGAAAAAACCTTAAAACGTAAGGTCAATGAAGCCCTGATGGCGATGCTGATTGAGCTTCATTACGATAAAGATGAAATTCTGGAAGCGTATTTAAATGAAGTGAATCTGGGACAAAACGGCAATTATTCTATTAACGGCTATGGTCTGGCTTCACAGTTTTATTTTGGCTTGCCGCTACGCGAACTCAATATTGCTCAACAGGCTTATTTAGTCGGTCTGGTGCAAGGTCCTTCGCTATTTAACCCCTGGAAAAATCCGGAAGGTGCAAAAAAACGCCGTGATATTGTGTTGCACAATATGCTGGTGATGGGATATCTGACTCAAGCACAGTTTGAGCAAGAAACTGCTCGTCCATTAAATGTCATTGCCAAACCGACCTTGGGACCTGCCCGCTTCCCGGATTTCATGGATATCGTACGTCGACAGCTACGCACCGAATATCAGGAAGGCGATCTGACCAATCAAGGTCTAAAAATTTTTACCTCTTTAGATCCGATTGCCCAAACCAAAGTACAGGAAGCCTTTAAAGCCTCGGTTTCCCGTTTGTCTAGCGCCAATCCCAAAAGACTTGGAGATTTGCAAGGCGCGGTTTTAATCTCGCATCCTGAAAATGGTGAACTGGTTGCAGCTGTGGGTTCTACCCAGGACTTTACCGGCTTTAACCGTGCGCTGGATGCAAAACGTCAGGTCGGTTCCTTGCTTAAACCGGTGATTTATTTAAGTGCGATTGAATCTGGACGTTATAACTGGGCAACCCCAGTTGAAGACAGTGCCATGAATGTTTATAGCGAAGGTAAAAACTGGACCCCTAAAAATTATAGTGGTGGTGAACACGGCATTGTTCCAATGTCCGAAGCATTGGCAAACTCGTATAACCTTGCAGCCGTTCGCTTGGGCCAGGAATTTGGTATTTCGACCTTTAGCAATCACCTGAAAAAATTTGGGGTAACTTCTGATATTCCAAGCTATCCATCCATCTTTTTAGGTGCAATTGATATGTCGCCGATGGAAGTGATGAGCATTTACGGAAACTTTGCAACCGGTGGTTTCAAATATCCAATCAAGTCCATTCGCTCTGTAGTGGACGCTAATGGCCGCCTGCTCGATCGTTATGGTTTAACGGTACAAAAAACCATTGATCCATCGGCAGCTTATATTTTGAATTATGGCCTGCAACAGGTCATGAGCTCGGGTACTGGTCGTGCTGCTTATAGCGCTTTCCCTGCCGATTTAAAACTGGCAGGCAAATCAGGCACCACCAATGATACCCGTGACTCATGGTTTGCAGGCTATTCAGGTAATTATGTCAGCGTGGTCTGGCTAGGTCTGGATAATAACAAGGTGACTGGCTTGACCGGTTCTTCAGGCGCATTACCGGTCTGGATTAATGTGATGAAGCAATTAAGACAAAAACCGGTTAACTTGCGTCAAACTGAAAATGTGCAATGGCAATGGATTGACCGTGCCAGTGGGTATTTATCTGCGCAAGGTTGTGAAGGTGCCATGTACATTCCGTTACTTCGCAGTAATATGCCACGTCAGGCCACTGCCTGCGGTTTACCGAGCTATCAGGTAGAACCTGCTTCCAATCCTGATACTGAAAACAATCAGACACCTGCCGACCAAAACGATAGTATTGGAAACTATATTCGTGAAAGTGATACTGAAACACAGAACGATGGTTCTACGAATCAGGTCATTTCAAGTGGTAGTTATAACAATTAAGGGTGACAGTTGAGCATGAATGGGCAATTTAAATGGCATAAATATGGGTTAATCGCTTTGAGTTTGATTGGGTTTGTGGGCTGTCAAAGCCTGCCAGCCCCTGAAACCAAACAGCCAGCAAAACCTGCCCCTACAGAAAAGCAGGACATTAAAACACCTTCAGGCGTGGTCATCACCCCTTATGAACGTGAAGAAATTCAACGTAAAAAGATGCAGGTGGTTGTTCCAGAGCAACAGCGCAAACAGCAGTTCGAAGATGGCCGCAAACTTCCTGCATTTCAAAAACTCATGCAAAAAGTCCAGCAGGCCTATCAGCAAGGACAATGGAATGAAGCAGAGGCTGCAGCATTGCAGGCACAGCGTCTCGCACCGCAATCCGCTGAAACTTTCTTGTATCTGGCCTTGATTGCCAATAAAAAAAATCAACCGGCAAATGCTGAAGCTCTGGCACAACGCGGACTGAGTTATGCACAAACCAATGCCATGAAGAAACAACTGTGGCTGGTTATTTTAAAAGCTGCACAACAGCAAAAAGATCCAAAATCCATTCAACAAGCGCAAAAAGCCCTGAACAGTTTATAAAAGCCAGCATGTATTGAGACAAAATAATCACGGTTCAATACATGCTCTGATTCTGTTTTTATAAAATTCAATACCGTTTTATAAAAAGCGCATCCCTGCAATGCCATATGCGCCCTGTTCTTTAGCAAGGGCAAGATCACCCGCCTGCATGCCGCCCAAGGCAAAAACCGGTATATCGACCTGTGAAACCCAGAGATTGAACTGTTCCCAACCTAATGCTACAGCGTCTGGATGGGTGGCGGTCGGCAATACCGGACTCAGCAAAATAGCATCACAACCCACCTGCTGTGCCTGTTGCATTGCAGCCAGATCGTGACATGCCGCAAGGTAACGCTTTCCAATGCTTAAATCACCCAGTTTTAGAGCCATCAGTTGTGACTGTTTTAAATGAATAGTGGAAATCGCTGCTTGCTGAATTGTATTGAGTTGCTGATAAATATCGACATTTACAATTAACTTCGCCAAATGCTCAACACTGAGCTCGGCCAGAGCGCTGATTTGCTGCTGGCTTCCTGCAACGCGCCAATACAGTAACTGGTCTTGCTGCAACTGCCTTAATGTTTCGAGTTGATCTGAAATTTTAATTTGATGCGGCCAATATAGGCGCTGAATTACGGACAGATTGGCTTTAGGGAAGTTTAAATCCAGCAATTCTTCACGGCTATACCAAGTCCAGGGCTGCTGAATTTCATTCAATAATGCGGTCGGGACGATGGCATGAAATAAATGTAAGTTGACGATCACATCATCATATTCATGCTCAATCACATCAAAGGCATGCCAGTCATGCAAGCCTATACCCACTTCCTCATAGATTTCACGGCGACACGCAGCCAGGGGTGTTTCACCCTGCTCCACTTTGCCACCGGGAAATTCATGTTTATTACCCTGATGCTGTTTCGCTTCACGCCAGCCCACCAGCACTTTGTTCTGATGCAGTAAAATTGCAATGGCAACATGAATTATGGGTTTCGACATTCCCTGCTCCTCAGCCTAAAAATATTACAAAGTGTAAGCAAATTTAAGTTTTTTATAAAATCTTAAATAAACGATTGACAGTTATATTTGATAATGATTATCATTTAATCCATTCAATACATACCACGGAATCGACGGAATGAACGCACCATTTAGCCTATTTACCCGTAATAACGACGTAGCTCACTCACTACCGATGCTGCACTCCAACAACCTGTTTTCACTGGGCCGCGAAATTCGAATTATGCATGCCGGTGAAGAATACCGTCTACGTTTAACCCGTAACAACCGTCTTATATTGACCAAATAACAAAAATCGCTATTCTCCAATAATAATAAACGTGGAAAGCAGCAGGATGAGCGCAAACATCCTGCTTTTTAACCCTAAATTGTGATTGGAAATTGCAGTTCGACTTTTAAGCCACCATGTGCAGATTTGGAAAAGTGAATTTTTCCTGCATGCAAGTCGATAATTTTTTCACAGATAGACAGTCCCAATCCTGAACCTTGAGTTTTGGTACCCAATGCCCGATAAAAGCGCTCGCCCAGACGCTGCAAAACCTCATCAGTTACACCCTGCCCATCATCTTCAATAGTCATGTTGATGTATTGCTGCTTTTGCTGCATTTCAATAAATACATGGCCATTTTGCCCGGCATAACGAATGGCATTGTCCAGCAGATTGCGGATACAACTGAAAACGAGTTTTTCATTCGCAGTGATATAAAGATCAGAAGAAAGCTGAGGCTGGATTTGAATATTTTTTTCTACGGCAAAAGGCTGTAAGGCCTGGATGACATCATTGAGCACCATATTCAAATCAATATTGGTTTTAGGTAATTGGCTGCTATTGGTTGGGTCAAGTCGTGCCAGTAACAGCAAGTTTTCTAGTACCTGTGTGCCACGGTTGACATCATTCTGGATACTGGCCAAGTCTTGATCGAGTTCTGGATATTTACGTTTCAGTACCTGCAAACGCATTTGAATGGCAGATAACGGTGAACGTAATTCATGTGAAGCGTCCGCAGTAAAGCGCTGCTCGGCTATTAAAGATTTTTTAAGCCGTTCCAATAACTGGTTCAGCTGCAACACCATCGGTTGTAATTCTTTCAGTTCAGGCACCTGTTGCTGAATGGGTGCGAGATCATCGGCACTTTTAGCTGAAATTTCTTTAGATAATTGGTGAATCACCCTAAATTGGCGTTTTACGGCAAAATGTAGAATCAGCCACTGGATCAACCAGAGCAGGATTAAAATCAAACCATAACTGAATACATTTTGAGCCAGATCTTTAAAGCGTTCGCCCAGCGGTTGCAACATCAGCACTGACAGATTCAGTTCGGAATCTTCAGCCCGATACACGCGCCACAGCTGATGATCTTGCCAAAGATAATGGTAGCCTTCAGATGCGTTATTTTTGAGCGTTGAATATTGATTCTCTAAATAAAAATCTTTTGATTCGGTGAGAACCTGTTGCTGATTTTTGAACTGGTACTGAATATCGAATTCATCACTCAGTTCATCCACGTGTTGGCCTGAGTTGCTGGTCACATCTGAAATCAACAGCATGTCGGCAATTTCATCCATGATCTGATCTTGCACTTGCATGGTCTGATACACGGAAATCACACTAAATAGCAGCAGTGCCAATATACCCGCCAGCATTGAGCTGAATAATGATGTTCTGACCAGTTTGCTTTGTAACGACACGGCGTGTGACATATTAATCCTGACTCATGCGATAGCCCAAACCGCGGATGGTTTTAATATATTGGCTGCCTATTTTTTTACGTAGCTGATAGATAAACACTTCTATGGCATTGCTTTCTATTTCATCGCCCCAGGCATATAAAGACTCTTCCAGCTGTTCACGGGTGATCACATGTTCAGGTCTTTGCATCAGTTTATGCAAAATCTGAAATTCCTTGGCAGTTAAATTCACAGTCTTCCCATCTTGAAGAAGTGTTTTGGCCTGCGGATCCAAAACCAGATTTGCATAATGTAAATCTTGCCCGACACTGCTTTGATGCTGACGCAACTGCGAACGTACACGCGCCGAGAGCTCTTCCAGATTAAACGGTTTGACCAGATAATCATTGGCACCTAAATCCAGGCCTTCAACGCGGTCATGAATGCTGTCCCGCGCAGTCAGAAAAATAACCGGTGTTTGCTGTTGCTGCGCACGTAAGGTTTTCAGAATTTCATCGCCGCTGGCTTTGGGCAGACCGCGATCCAGCAAAATACAGTCGTATTGATGCTGTTCAATCGCTAAAATGGCATGATCACCGCGCTCGACCCAGTCAATATTATAGCCATCCATTTCCAGCCATGATTTGATGCTCTCTGCTTGAGATGCATCATCTTCTGCCAGTAAGATTCGCATGTGTTTTCTCATGTATGAGGCATTTTCTACTTTTAAGATAGCACGCTTTCAAAGTCGCTTGATTCAAAAAAACCACATGAGCCAATCATGTGGTTTTCATAAGAGGCACTATTTACAAGAGATAGCAACTCAGACTGATGATCTGTGCATATTTAATGAACTGCATTAAAACTTAACTGCATCCACATCAATTTCAATACGTTTAGCCGGTTTGTAATCAATATCTACTTCACCGTTGATGGTCACGGGGGTTTTGGCATTCACCGGTTTACCCTGCCATAACTCATCATCAATTTCGACCGTAATCGTGCCGGTGTTATCACGGAATTGATATTTTTCATCCCCGACCGATTTCACTACATAACCTTTAAGCTGTACCTTGCTATCATCTTTTAAGGTCAAAGCATGTTTAACCGTCGTGGTGGTATGGGCTGCTACGGCACTTTGATTCACTGGGGTATTGGCCAGTGCAAATGTCGTTGCAGCCACGGAAGTAAAAATTAAAGCTGCTTTAGAAATCATATTCATGCTGAAACCCTCATCTATTGGTCTATCGTTTCGATAAACCCATTAGAACAAATCAAGATGAGGTGAATCTTAAGATTGCTGCATTTTTAAAATACTTTAATTCAGAGGAACCACACGTAAAACTTCTTCCAGCGTGGTCATTCCTGCCAGAACTTTGCGTGCCCCGGCGATGCGTAGTGGCTCAATTCCCTCTTTCTTGGCCTGATCACGCAGCTGGTTTAAAGTCGCATCTGCACCAATCAGCTGTTTGGTTTCCAGACTTAAAGGCATAAACTCATAAATGCCGACGCGCCCTTTATAACCGGTATGGCGACATTCTTCACATCCCACCGCCTGAAATACGAAGTTTGGCATGTCGATCGTATAATCAAAGGTTAAATGTTTCCATTCCTGCTCGTTAATAAAGGTTTCCTGTTTGCAATGCGGGCAAAGTTTACGTACCAGACGCTGTGCCAGCACGCCTAAAATCGTGGCTGACGTTAAAAATGGCTGCACACCCAGGTCATGCAGTCGGGTCAGACTCGATGGTGCATCATTGGTATGCAAGGTGGATAACACCAGGTGACCGGTTAATGCCGCCTGAATGGCCATATTGGCAGTATCATGATCACGAATCTCCCCCACCATAATAATGTCCGGGTCTTGACGCATCAAGGCACGAACTCCATCGGCAAAACCTAAATCAATCCCCTGATTCACCTGCATCTGGTTAAAGCTCGGTTCCAGCATCTCGATCGGATCTTCAATGGTACAGACATTGACTTCTTCGGTTGCCAGCTGTTTAAGCGAAGAATATAGCGTCGTGGTTTTACCTGAACCGGTCGGCCCTGTCACTAAAATAATGCCGTGGCTATGTGCAGTTAAAGCTTGCCAATCATCAAGTAAGCTGCCTTCAAAACCCAGCTGCTGAAAACTGCGCACCAATACTTCCGGATCAAAAATACGCATCACCATTTTTTCGCCAAAGGCCGTCGGCAAGGTGGATAGACGCAGCTCGGTTTCCTGTCCTTTAGGGGTACGGGTTTTTAAGCGGCCATCCTGAGGTTTGCGTTTTTCCGCCACATTCATGCGACCCAATATCTTAATCCGCGAGATCACTGCAGTCAGCGTATTGGCCGGCATTTTATAAATGGTATGCAACACCCCATCAATACGGAAACGTACTTTACCAGTGTCTTTACGTGGCTCGAGGTGAATATCACTCGCGCCTTGCTCAAAAGCGAACTGCAATACCCAATCCACCAGCTTGACAATATGCTGATCATTGGCATCCGGATTTTGGGTATCTCCGAGTTGCAATAGCGCTTCTACACCTTTGTTATCCCGATCATAAGCACTGGATTTTTGCGATGAGTTAACCGCACGGCTGACCTGATAATATTCCACCAGATAGCGCTGCAACTGATCTGGGCTTAATAGTACGCGCTGAATTTTTTTCGGGGCAATCGTATGTTGAAGATTGGCCACCCATTCTGTTTTAAACGGTTGATCGGTGGCAATCAGCACTTGATCCGCCTGAATTTCAACCGCCAGAATTTTATTACGCACGGCAAATTCTTGCGACATGATACTGGTCAGTGCCTGCACATCTGCTTTTAACGGGTCAATAATATAAAAAGGGATATTGGCCTTTTCTGCAATCCACTGACACAAACGGTTTAAGGTCAGGGTACTTTGCGGATGAGCTTGATCGACCAGATTAAAATGCGCAATCCACTGCAATGGATGCCATTTCAGTTGCTCACGCTGGCGATGCGTGGTTTGGATCAGCAGCTTGTTGCGCTCGGTAATACGTCCATCTTTTTGTAATTGTTCCAGACACCAAGATGTATCCATTTCAAAATTAAACTTCATTGTTATATGCCCCAAAACATTCACCCACTATAACAAACTAAATTTCATCTGACTTAAATCGCTTTTAGAAAAACAGTATCCCCCGACCATTTCTCTGCCCAAGCTATTTTGTAGATTGTTTATAGCAAAACTATAGCGTGTTTTTCCCGTCAAGATGCTTTTACTTTCACCCATTTATAGCCAATAATGCGAGATATGCTGCTGAATTAACCAGCTTTATTTCCATGGGCAAATTATCGGATCAATCCAGTGAACGCTATGCTGAATCTGTCGCTTCAAACTACATCCTTTCAAGAATTGCTGATGATTATGGCAGCGGCATTAGGCTGTGGCTTATTGATTGGGCTGGAACGTGAGCGTAGTAAGCAACGTGAAAATCAGCACAGCTTTGCCGGAGTTCGTTCATTTACCATTTGTGCCTTATTGGGTGCACTGTGTTTTGCTTTTGGCCATATCTTTGGCATGATTGGTGCGCTGATTGTGGGCGGTATCGGGATTTTTTCACTGAAGAACCAGTTGCAAGATCCCGGGGTCACTACCGAACTGGCTTTTGTCATGACCTATTTTATTGGCGCATTATGTATCTGGAATATCACACTGGCGGCAAGTTTATCTGTCGTGCTGACCGTTATTTTAATGATGAAACATTCGATTCATGGTTTTGCAGGAAAATGGATTACCGGAGCAGAATTTAGAGATGGTTTATTTTTACTGGCCCTGATTTTAATTGGCTTACCGCTTACTCCCAATACCCCGTTATGGGGCTCAGTTCTCAACCCGCATATTATTTTGAAACTGCTGACCATTATATTGGTTGTTCAAGCATTGGCACATATTGCCAAACGCTTACTTTCAAGCAAGAAAGCACTCATGCTTTCATCCATCGCTTCCGGATTTGTTTCCAGTACCGCAACCATTGCACATTTAGGTTTGCAAGTACGTAATGGTGAAGTCGATGCCCGTTCCAATGCCGGTGCAGCACTGATGTCATGTATTTCAACTCTAGTGCTGCTATTCATTGTGGTCGGCGGTGTGTCTTTAGCCTGGCTAAAACTGTTGATACTTCCCGCGCTCATTGCCATCGCAATTTTAGCGCTTTGTGCTTACTGGCTTTTACATAAAGCAGAACCTGTCGAAGAAACAGAACCTGAAGATAGTCCGATGTTTAGCTTAAAAGAAGCGGTAATCATTGCCGTTACTTTAACCTTGATTCAGGCAGGGGTTTATGGACTTGAACTCCTACTCGGTGATGCTGGTTTAATTGCAGGTACACTCTTGGCTTCATTGTTTGAAATTCATGCCGCTGCAGCCGCTGTGGTTGTTCAAGGTGAACCTGCAAATACCAGTTTACTCTATGCAATGATGTTAGGTCTGGCTGCCCATGCTGTTTCTAAATCCATTAATGCAGCCATAAGCGGAGGATTAAAATTTGCACTTTATTTTGCTCCGGTACAAATTCTGCACATGCTGGTTTTAATTGCAGTACTGTGGTGGAATACCCAGCTCTAAATCGAGCTTTATTATTAACCATTTTTAATCAATTAAATTTTTTCTTTAGTTAAATTTAAAATAATGATTTTATTAATATTTTTAAAGTAATAATTAGTCATTTACATGATTAAATTAATAATTAATTATCGACATAATTTTTACCTAGTATCACAAAGCTTAAATTTTTTAATCAATAATAACGGAAGGTTTCCTCATGAAGCTTAAATATCTGAGCCTATCAATCATTACAGCATTCACTTTAGTTGGATGTGGCGGAGGCGGTTCAGACAGCATTTATCAAGGTATAGATACGGGATCGGCACAGGAAAATAAAGACTTTCAGCAATGGCATTATTTTGAAATTGATGGTGGCTATAATGATGATGCTTTATCTCTGAATTATTCAATCGGTACTATTGATCAAGGAAAAATCTACGATCAAAATAATTTTGAATATGATAATGATCTAACCATTACTCAAAATGGCATCTATCAAGACTTTGGGCCCAAAGATTCTAAATATGGCTATTTCGTTGGTACTGGCTCATTTAAGAACTTAGTTCTTACTCATCAGCACTACTCACCTATTGGTTCCACAGGTTTAGTCTTTACATCGACCTACAAAAAGATTGATTTAAGCGGTAAAAATGTCTTAGCCACACTTGAGCCTGAACATCAATGGGATCTTAGCAATGAACCTACAGTAAACTTTGGCACAGTCCGTAATACATATTACAATCGCGTTAAAGACCTAACATTCCCAGCTGGCGCTTACTGTATGCAGCAGTTGACCTACTCTAATAACCAAGAAAATCTGCTTGCTTACAGCAATGGCGATGAGAAACAATATTTTGATGATTATGCTGCGCAATATAGTCAAAATGCTCAAAGCAGAATCTTTAAGAAAACTTATAAAGATACTGTATCGTACCTGTATTCTTCTGAAGGAACTGATGCAGATGCAGCCCATGGCTATGCAGAATATAAAGGACAATATTACGAAGTAGCACGTAATGCTAAAGGTTTGCAGTACAGCCTTGCAGATGAAATCCAAAATGAAAAGGATAATCTTCCATCAACTTTAACTGATGCAGATCGAAAACTTGCCATTCAACGTATTGAAAGCCAAAATAATTTATGTACTTGGTATAACGATACAGCTAGTACTTTTATTCAAAACAATATGAAACCCTAAGTCAGCATACAAGCTATAAAAAAGGAGCTAAATTAGCTCCTTTTTTTATTGAGATATTTCAATAATCAGAATTTGTAAATCACAGACCTGAAATTTTACATTCAATCCACCAAACAACATGCCATAGATGCGCTCATCATCATGCTGATAGGCAGGACGTGGGTCTAAACTCAATACCTGCTCAAGTTCAGCCCTTAATTGCTCGGTTAAATTGCCATTATTCAAAAATACCTGTTTTTGTTGTTCCGCGTGCTCTGACCAAATCACAGATTTTCGTTCTGGCTCATCTTGCGCATAACCGCTTTGCGCATCCATGACTGCATCTGAATATTGAATATATGGTTTAATATCAACAATAGGCGTGCCATCCAGAAGGTCGCTGCCCGTCACATAAACACGTACAGACTTGCCCACTTTCTTCACTGCTTTCAGCTGAACCACAGATAAACCTATCGGTGATGGTCGGTACATGCTGCGCGTGGCAAAGACACCGATTTTTTTATTGCCACCCAAACGCGGCGGCCGTACTTGCGCTCTAAATTTTTGACTTTCCTGCTGATTTTTATTGTCATGAAACTGCCACAACAACCAGAGATGACTAAATTCCTCGATTCCTTCAAATGCCAGCAAATCATTATAAGGTTCAACCATTTCAATATAGGATTCAACCTGTACCAGATTCGGTTGTCGTGGAATGCCAAATTTTTCCTTATAGGGCGATTTCATATACCCGATTATTGGCATTTTAAGCTCAGTCATAATCACTTTTTCTGATAAGTTCAATTAAATATATTCAGTTTATCGAGAATGTTTTTAGATTAGAATAGTAAGCTGTTCTAATTTGATAACTTATTGAGACCTTTAATGGCTGCTTTCAACGTCGAAAAGATTACTCACGTCCACCACTGGAATGACACTTTATTCTCGTTTAAAACCACTCGTGACACTGCATTGCGTTTTAAAAACGGACAATTTGTGATGATCGGTCTTGAAGTGAATGGTAAGCCTTTAATGCGCGCTTATTCAATTGCAAGTGCTAACTATGAAGAAGAACTAGAGTTTTTCTCTATTAAAGTGCCAGATGGTCCTTTAACTTCTATTCTACAAAAAGTAAAAGTTGGCGACGACATTCTGGTATCACGTAAACCAACAGGCACTTTGGTTCTTGACGATTTAAACCCGGGTAAAAACTTGTACCTTCTTTCTTCAGGTACCGGTCTTGCGCCTTTCCTTTCTGTAATTCGTGACCCTGAAACTTATGAGCGTTTTGAAAAAATCATCGTGGTTCATGGTACACGTTTCATTTCAGAATTGGCTTACCAAGACTTGATTGAAAACGAAATTCCAAACCATGAATTCTTCGGTGAACTAGGTGCTAAAGAAAAATTAGTCTATTACCCAACAGTAACACGTGAAGATTTCCATACTCAAGGTCGTGTAACCACTGCCATTGAATCTGGTCAATTGTTCGAGAAAATCGGCTTGCCACGTTTCAACCCGGAAACTGACCGTGCAATGCTTTGCGGTAGCCCGGCATTCCTGGACGACGTTGCTGCACTTCTTGACCAACACGGTTTGAAAGAATCTCCAAAAATGGGTGTTCTTGGTGACTACGTGATTGAACGTGCATTCGTTGAAAAATAAAATTCCTTGAATCTAAAAAACCGAGCTGAATTGCTCGGTTTTTTTATTCATTAAAGAAATATCTTTTCTTTTCAGAGGAAAGTTTTGTGTAATCAATACCTAAAGGTGCAAGTAGACGTTTATATACAAATGACTTTCTCTCTTCTACATGTTTTTTAAATTCAGCTAGATTGGATGTGAACTCATAACAAACTATATATCCATTGCAAATTTGATCTAATTTCTGACAAGTCTTATAAAAGTTCAAACCAGTTTTTATATTCTTTTTATATCCTTGTAATTCTATAACTTTTTTATTTAATTCCGAAAATGCCTTTTGAGGAATAAATAACTTAAACTCAGTTCCAACTTTTTTAAGTTCCAACCCTAAAAATATTACCGTTTGAGAAGGAGTATAAATTTCTGATTTTCCCGATCCAATATCTGGTATAGAAAGTTGTATTTTGTTCAATTCATGTCTTATTAGTTCAAAGTGTTTTTCAATTTCATCTCTTGTATTTGCAAATACAACTAAATCATCAGCATATCTAACAAATTCAATTTGTGCATTTTGCAAAACAATTTCAAAATCTTGTAAATAAAATGAAGCTAATAAGGAAGCTATGGGCATACCTTGTCTAATTCCTCTACCTTTTTTATTATTTATCATCGTAGAAAATATTCTAAACTGCTCATCAGTTGTAGCTTGAATCAATCGTGGAATAGGGTCGGAATTTATCATTGTCTTAAAGAATATCTGTAAACTAGGTAACCCAACTTTTTCTTCAAATAATTTTAAAATCCTATGTCTATCTAAATTATCAAAGAAAGATTCAATATCTGTTTTCAAAGCATATTTATACTTTTTTCTCAGATTTTTTAATTTATCATGTGCCCCTTTCACTCCCTTTAATTCTGCATATTTTTCTTTATAAGCAAAATCTTGAGCTTGCAAATTTTTCTTCTTTTCTATCTTTTCTAAATAAGAGATAAATAACAATTGAACCAATCTATCCTTAACGGATGGTACGCAAACCATACGATAATTATTTTTATCTTTTGGAAGAAAAATTGGAGTGAGAGGATCAAATTTAAATTTGTTTAATTGAATAGAATTTATTATTTCTACTTTATATTTTTCTCTATCTTCAAAGAATTCATCTACTGTTATATATTTTGAATGATATGTTAAAGATGACTTTTTCTTACCAAGTTTCGTTTTGAATTTACTTAACTCAGCATCAAACTCTTGCTGACAATATTGATAAAATTCCATTCCCGTTTCACTATGCTCTTGCAAGGTCATGGTCACATAGTTTCAGAGTTGCAGCATATCGCTTCCTATTCGTCTTACTCAACGATTGTACCTTGTCGGTCGCCATTGCCAAGTACTCGGAACACAATGATGCGTCCTGTGACTCTAGGTGCGATTGGGTGCTCGAAATATCATTCTGATTTGTGTTTTCAGATTTCAAAATCAAGGCCCTTTTAAGACACATTCCCCATATTATTATATCAGAAAATAACTGCCCTTTGTGTTGTGTTATTGTATATAAGCAAGTGGAAATCAATAATATTTGTATCAAAATATTTCCACTCTCCCATCCCATGAACACGGTCATCCCCAAATAGACTGACAAACAAATATCAGCTAAATAGATTTTGACTTTATCGATCATTTTTATGCTCCAAATTTTCAAACAGCCTACATGCTTCCAAGTTTTCGCCATGACAGAAGCAGCATATCGCTTCCTATTCGTCTTACTCAACGATGAAACCTTGTCGGTCGCCATTGACAAGTACTCGGAACACAATGATGCGTCCTGTGACTCTAGGTGCGATTGGGTGCTCGAAAGAGCATAAAAATATCTACTTCATATTTAGGGTTTATATTCCTAAATTTCAAGTAATTTTAAAAAATAATTTTTCCATTCTCAAACTTCTATTCAAAAAACTAATTACCACCATTAACAAAGTCACCTCTCGGCAGCTTTGATTTATATCAAATATAAGAATTAAGTTGACTCATGACGAATTACCCGCTCAGCCAAAGCCTGACGAACCACCTGATAACCACTGCTTAAACCTAAACTCGCCATAATCACTGCCACCCCAATATCCGGCCATATGCTTCCTGTACCAAATACTCCCACCGCAGCTAATATCACCGCGACATTTCCAATTGCATCATTACGGCTACATAACCAAACTGAACTCATATTGGCATCACCATCACGGAAGCTATATAAAATTAAAGCCGAACTCACATTGGCAACTAAAGCCAGAACCCCAATTGCCCCCATAGTGATCGCTTCAGGGGGAATGCTCTGCACATAAGCAAAAACTGTTTTTCCAATCACTACCACACCAAACAGTGCCATAGTTAAACCTTTCACCAAGGCGACCGTGGCTCGCCAATACAGGCTTGCACCCAGTACCGCCAGCGAAATGCCGTAGTTTACGGCATCCCCAAAGAAATCGAGGGAATCCGCCCAAAGTGCCGAAGAATGTGCATAAGCCCCACCAATCAATTCAATCAAGAACATGGCCAAATTAATGAATAATGCAATCCATAAGGCAGTTCTAAATTTACTGTCTGGTTTGGGTGGTGCAGGCTCATCACAACAATGGTTACACGCCATAAGATCACTCCCATTCAAATGACTTTTATTTTGTATTATGCTTATTTAAAACTATGGAGTAACTCCAAGGTCAAGCTATACCATGAAATCAGAGAAAAATTATTTAATTAAAGATTTGGCCAACAAAACGCAGCTCAGCACTGACACGATCCGTTTTTATGAAAAAAAGCAGTTGATCCAGCCGAGTTTTCGGGCAGCCAATAATTATCGTCATTATGATGATGAAACGCTGAAACGGCTGATTTTTATCAAGCGCTGCCGTGCACTGGATATGTCGCTCAAGGAAATTGAGTTATTGATTCAGCTTGAACAAAAACCTGAGCAAGACTGTTGTGCAGTGAATAACGTCATTGACGAACATTTAACCCACATTGAGCGCAAAATTTCCGAATTGCAAAAATTCCAGCTGCAACTTCAACAACTCAGACAATCTTGCGCTACCCAAACCACCATTGATCATTGCCAGATTTTAAAGCAGCTGGAATCCTGCTAAATGAATCAGATGGACTTTTGATTCACCCGTTTTGAAAGTTCAGCCGCAGATTCTTTACGTTCTGAATAACGATCGGTTAGGTAGCCTGCCTGTCCACGTGTCAGCAAGGTGAATTTATACAACTCTTCCATCACATCGACAATCCGGTCGTAATAACTGGATGCTTTCATTCGCCCATCTTCATCAAATTCCATAAATGCTTTGGCAATGGAAGATTGATTTGGAATGGTGATCATTCGCATCCAGCGACCCAAAACCCGCATTTGATTCAAAGCGTTGAAGGATTGCGATCCACCACACACCTGCATTAAAGCCAAGGTCTTGCCTTGAGTGGCGCGAATTGCCCCTGCTGCCAGTGGAATCCAGTCAATTTGCGCTTTAAAGATCGAGCTCATTGAACCATGCCGTTCCGGTGAACACCACACCATGCCTTCTGCCCAAGCCAGCAAGGCATGCAATTCCTGAACCTTAGGATGTGAAGTTTCAGCATCTTCGGGTAAGGGCAAACCTTTAGGATGGAAGATTTTCACCTCCGCGCCAAAATGCTCAAGGATACGACCAGCTTCCAGCACTGCCAAGCGACTATAAGACCGTTCCCGGTTTGAACCATAGAGCAATAAAATACGCGGTGGATGGGACAATTCCTTGGCCTGAACCTGCTCAAAGTTAGGTGTCGGTAATAGATCAAAATCAATATTCGGTAATGACATTTTAAGCTCACATTTACTCTATGAACATTCTTCTTAATTCCCTCTGTTTTTAGAAAGGATCAAAAAGATTTAAACAAGAATTTCTTTCATTGATTGCCAATTAATCAGCAATACGGGTCTCATTGCCATAAAACTTTTTACGCAGCCAAAGTGATACGCTGACTAAAGCAATCAGCACAGGCACTTCCACCAATGGACCAATAATGGTGGTAAATGCCACAGGCGAAGCCAAACCGAATGTGGCAATGGCAACAGCTAAAGCCAGCTCAAAGTTATTCCCCGCTGCGGTAAAAGAAATGGCTGTGGTTCGTGGGTAGTCATTGCCCATCCATTTGCTCATAAAGAAACTGATAAAGAACATCAATACAAAGTAAATGGTCAATGGAATTGCAATACGCAATACGTCCATTGGCAAGCTAACGACATCTGCACCTTTCAGACTAAACATCGCCACAATGGTAAACAGCAGTGCAATCAAGCTTAGCGGACTAATCTTGGGAATAAATTGAGTTTGATACCACAGCAGGCCTTTGGCTTTAACCAGAAATAATCGGGTTAGAAAGCCCAACAAAAATGGAATGCCCAAATAGATCAGCACCGCCTGGCTAATGGTCCAGAAACTGACATCAATGACTTGCCCAGCCACACCAAAATATGGCGGCAAGTAACTTAAAAACAGCCATGCATAAGTACTGAAAAACAGAATCTGGAAAATACTGTTAAATGCCACCAATGCCGCGACATACTGGTTATCGCCACAAGCCAGATTATTCCAGACCAGAACCATGGCAATACAACGCGCCAAGCCAATTAAAATCAGACCGGTCATATATTCCGGATAATTTTGCAGGAAGATCATTGCAAGACCAAACATCAAGCATGGTGCAATCAGCCAGTTTTGCACCAGAGATAAAATCAGGGTGCGTTTATCCTGAAACACTTGTGGCAAAGCAGCATAATCCACTTTGGCCAGTGGTGGGTACATCATTAAAATCAGACCGAATGCGATGGGTAAATTCACCGACCCCACGCTCATTTGATTTAAAGCAGACGATGCTTGCGGCAAATACACACCAATAGCAACGCCTAAAGCCATGGCAATAAAAATCCACAGGGTTAAATTTCGATCAAGAAAAGACAATTTTCTAGCAGTCATGACCTTCCCGATTAGGCAATTTCAGAAATTTTTTTAATTTCTTTGCTTAATTCTTCAACAGATAAATGGGCTAAATCCAGGGCAAAAAATGCATCAAAACGCCGGTTGATATGCTCCACAGTTTGCATAAAAGCCTGCATTTTTTCATCTTCAGAAACATCTAAATGCGAAGGATCTTCCAGTCCCCAATGCGCTTTAATGGCTTTACCCAGATACAAAGGACAAGCCTCTTGAGCTGCTGAACCACACACGGTAATGACCACTTGCGGATTAAACTGTTCACAATCCTGCATGGTTTTACTGGATAAATCTTGTGTCGAAATTCCCAAATTCTGCAAGGTTTTCAATGTTAAAGGATGAACTGTTCCAGTGGGTTTACTGCCCGCACTACAGGCACTAAAGCCTTCTGGTGCACGGGCATTAAAAAGTGCTTCCGACAAAATGCTACGGCAGCTATTTCCAGTACATAAAAAAAGAAAATTCATTATTATTCCAATTACTTATTCACAACAATTTAAAGCTTCGCAGGCAGATAAATTCACTGCATTGAAACGGTCATTTTGTGCCGCGACACTGTTTAAAACATCCAGACACCACTGCGGCAAATCTGCTGTCAGGCTGTAATAAATCCACTGCCCTTGACGCCGATCTTGCAAAACTCCACTGCTACGTAACAGCGCCAAATGCCGGGAAATTTTCGGCTGGCTTAAATCTAGAGTTGCCGTTAAATCACAGACACATCGTTCGCCCTGTTTCACAATCAGCATGAGAATATCTAAGCGCGTTTGATCGGCAAGACATTTAAAAAAATTGACTGAGTCCATAAGATATATATGCATATACGTATTTCCATATATATTAATGAAAATTTGATAACATTACGATGACATATTTGATAATTCCGAGTTTTTTACTAGGTTGAATCATTTTTTTAGATCCATACAATAAAGCCATAAATTTTTTATGCCTTTATTGACATGACCATTTCGCACGTAACCGAACTTCTCTCTCCTGCCGGCTCACTGAAAAACATGCGCTATGCATTTGCCTATGGTGCAGATGCCGTATATGCAGGACAGCCACGTTATAGCTTACGTGTGCGTAACAATGCTTTTGATCATGACAACCTGAAAATTGGCATTGCAGAGGCACATGCCTTGGGCAAAAAATTCTATGTGGTGGTGAATATTCAACCGCACAACTCCAAGTTGAAAAATTTCATTCGTGACCTGGAACCCGTGGTTGCCATGAACCCGGATGCCCTGATTATGTCTGACCCGGGTTTAATCATGATGGTACGTGAACATTTTCCAGACATGCCGGTACATTTGTCTGTTCAAGCCAATGCTGTGAACTGGGCAACGGTCAAATTCTGGAAAAATATGGGACTCACTCGTGTCATTTTGTCACGTGAACTTTCTATCGAAGAAATTGAAGAAATTAAAAATCATGTGCCTGACATGGAAATTGAAGTTTTCGTGCATGGTGCATTATGTATGGCTTATTCCGGTCGTTGCTTACTTTCTGGCTATATAAACAAACGTGATGCCAATCAAGGCGCATGCACCAATGCCTGTCGCTGGGACTATAAAATTCACGAAGCAGCTGAAGATGAAACTGGCGATGTGATTCCAGTTACGCAAATTGAAGACTCATTCAAAGATGCGTCATGCTGCAAAAACACAGATGCCGATGAGCAACACGCCCTAGAACAACATCAATTTGGCGAGCCGGTTTTACTACAACGCAATGAAGAAGACATGTTTGCCGCTGAAGAAGACGAACATGGCACTTACTTCATGAACTCTAAAGATTTACGTGCAGTACAGCATGTCGACCGTTTAACCAAGATGGGCATTCATTCACTAAAAATTGAAGGTCGTACCAAATCTTATTTTTATTGCGCCCGTACTGCGCAGATTTACCGTAAAGCCATTGATGATGCGCTAGAAGGCAAACCCTTTGATCCAGCATTGATGACTCAACTGGAAGGCTTGGCGAATCGTGGTTATACCGAAGGTTTCCTGCGCCGTCATGTGCATAGTGAATATCAAAACTATGAATCCGGTTCATCGCGTTTTGATCATCAACAATTTGTCGGCGAAGTATTAGAGCGTAACGGTGACTACATCAAAATTGAGGTAAAAAACCGGTTTGTGGTGGGCGATTCACTTGAGCTGATGACCACTTCAGGCAATATCACGTTTACTTTAACTGAAATGAAAGATAAAAAAGGTAATCTGATTATCGACGCCAAAGGTTCAGGCCATGTTGTGGATATTCCTGTCCCTGCTGATGTCGATATGAACTATGCCCTACTGATTCGTAACTTGCCAAATTCGACTGGCGATATTTCAGCATCATCTTTGGCTTATCAAGCAGTTTGAGTATCCAGACAAGATGGCGCTATTAATCACGGATAAATGTATCAACTGCGATATGTGTTTACCTGAATGTCCAAATGAGGCCATTTATGAAGGCGACAAAGTGTATGAGATTGATGTGAAGCGCTGCACAGAATGTGTCGGCTTTTATGAGCACCAAACCTGTATAGCTGTGTGTCCAATTGAGTGCATTATTCCGCATCCTGAACATATGGAAACACAAGAGCAATTGCTGCAAAAGTTTAAGGGTTTGAATTTATTTAAATCTTAAAAAATATTTGGAAATGGAATAAAACTTGCTTAATTAAGTTCGATAACCTTGGGGAAAGAACAATAAAAAAGGGCAAAACAAAAAATGTAGAAAATCAAAATAACAATGGAAATGGTGATGATAAAAAAAGGAACCCAGAGTTAGCAGCCTGAGTTCCTATAAACAGGGTAAAACAAAAACTTGGGGAACTAAGGCCAAAGTGCGTGGGGACACTTTGGCCTTTTTACTTATTGTCCAGAACGGATGATGTAATCAAAAGCAGACAGTGATGCCTTGGCGCCTTCACCGGTGGCAATGATGATCTGCTTGTACGGAACCGTAGTACAGTCACCGGCAGCAAATACACCCTTGACACTGGTTTCGTTGCGTTCGTTAATCACGATCTCGCCACGGTTTGACAGTTCCACTTTTGAGGCTTTCAGGAAGTCGGTGTTCGGCAACAGCCCGATCTGAACGAAGATCCCGGCCAGTTCAACCGTGTGTTCCACATCAGTGGCTCGGTCCTTGTATTTTAGCGCCGTTACCTGTGAACCGTCACCCACCACTTCAGTCGACAGCGCATTCTTGATCACGGTGGTGTTGGGCAAGCTGTTGAGTTTGTCCTGTAGCACCTGATCGGCACGCAGTTTGGTGTCAAACTCTACCAGCGTTACATGCTCGACAATCCCGGCCAGGTCAATCGCCGCTTCCACACCCGAGTTACCGCCACCAATCACTGCAACACGTTTGCCCTTGAACAGTGGACCGTCACAGTGCGGGCAGTAGGCTACACCACGGGTTTTGTATTCCTGTTCACCCGGAACATTCATCTCTCTCCAGCGGGCACCGGTAGACAGGATCACGGTTTTGGATTCCAGTTTGGCGCCATTTTCCAGCGTCACTTCCACCAGACCATTCGCCGTCTCATCCGCACCCTTGATTGCAGACACTTTTTGCAGGTTCATGATGTCGACGCCGTACTCACGTACATGCGCTTCCATCTCGGCAGCAAATTTTGGCCCCTGGGTTTTCTTCACTGAAGTGAAGTTTTCAATGTCCATGGTATCCATCACCTGACCGCCAAAGCGTTCCGCCACAATCCCGGTATTGATGCCTTTACGGGCTGCATAGATCGCTGAAGTATTGCCTGCAGGGCCGCCGCCAATCACCAGCACATCAAACGCGTCTTTGGCATTCAGTTTCTCTGCCTCTTTGGCCGATGAACCTGAATCCAGTTTGGCCACGATTTCTTCCAGGGTCATACGGCCCTGACCGATGTGGTTACCGTTCTGGAACAGCATCGGTACCGCCATGATCTTGCGCTGTTCCACTTCGTCCTGAAAGAACGCTCCGTCAATCATGGTGGCTGTTGCACCCGGATTGTGAATAGCAATCAGGTTCAGGGCCTGTACCACGTCCGGACAGTTATGGCAGCTGAGCGATACAAACACCTCGAAATCATCAGTCAGATTCAAGCCTTTGATTTGTGCCAGCACCTCATCCGACACTTTGGCCGCATAACCCGACACTTGCAATAAGGCTAAAATTAAAGAGGTAAATTCGTGTCCCATCGGCAGGCCGGCAAAGTTGACTCGTGGTTGTTCGCCGACTTTCGCCACCCCAAAGCTCGGTGCACGTTTGTTGTTGCCATCAAAACGGGCAGTCACCTGATCCGACAGCGCGGCAATTTCAGTCACCAGTTCCTTGATTTTGTCCGACTTGTCTGAAGCATCTAAAGTCGCGACCAGTTCAATCGGGCTTTCCAGACGTTCTAATAAGGTTTTCAGTTGCGCTGAAGTATTTTGGTCTAACATGGCTAACGTCTCCAAGGGAGTAAATGCTTATTTAATAAAGCTATAGTAGAGGAGATAATTGAATAGGTAAAACAGTTTGTTTTTATAATTATGATCGTATTATTGAATTATTAATGTGTTCTATTTTATTTGCTCAGCTCGACTTCATTGCTAAGGTCAAGAAAATCATAAAGAAATGACAGTTTACAAAAAATTTAAAAGCCCTGTTAAAGGGCTTTTAACTTGCATCATTTAATTTATAAGGCGCTGTTCAACTCGCAATATTCGCCCTTTTAAATGCTGCGCTAAAATAAATAAGATGAGGCTCAAAATTGCAGATAAGATGAGCATTGCAATAATCAATATATTCACCAGACCGCTGATTTGCTCTGCCTGAGTCACTTGTCTGGAAACAATTTTCGCCATTGGCGTTAAACTCTGACCATACAGCTGATGTTGCATGGTCCAGAGCTGTTCAGGTTTAAAACCATATTCAAAAAAATTCGGATCTGTTTTTTCCGCTTTAATCAGCGCCAAAACTTGTGGAATAGCCGCATCTTTATCTACCGGTTTATGCAGTAGCGCAGTTTGCGCCAGCAGATATGCCTTTACTGGTTGATCTAAATTACTTTGCTGTAAATACTGCGCCAACTCGCTTTGCTGAATATTTTTATCGTATTGAATGACTTCTGCGTATGCGTCCTGATCGTCATTTAAATCATATTGCAGATAAGTCAGGCCTGACCACAAGACGATAAATGCAATAATCCATCCGACAAACTTCAAAATAAAAGACTGAAAACGGACATAAAAGAAACGGATTTTTTTCAAAAAATGAATGACAAAAAATGCCCCGACAAAAGACACAAACAACTTCAGAATCAGCCAGCCAAACCACGACAACAGATTACTAAAATAATCCGTATGCTGACCCAGCTTGGCCAGATTTGCATCTACACTCATAGGCATATGCAGTTGTTTTAATTCTGTGCTTATACCAAAAAAACTATAGACAAAATCATGCTGTAAAAATAGCGCCACCACAGATGCCAGAAAAATGCTGCTGCTGGTCATCGCCAATAACATCAGATTGCGTTGGCGCTTTTTCAGCACCACCACACCCGATTCAATCTGTTGCGGATTTACAGCATATTCATCTAAGCGGGGCAAACGGTTTCTCCTGAAGTGCAGACAATGAACTTAAGTATAAAATTAAGATGGATTGACCTCACTGCGACTGGATTCAATCACCAGATGATTCAGATTTTCCTGCAAGGCACGTAAGCGTGTCGTGGCTTCAGCACGTTTCTGCATACCCTCTTTTTGCACCTGAATCACATCATTTACTGTTTTAATGAGGGTGTTCTGCACATGTTCAAGTGTTTCAATATCAATCACTGAACGCTGGTTGGCTTTGGCCGTAGCCACCGAATTTTGATGCAACAGGTCGGCATTTCGGCGTAACAGGTCATTGGTCGCATCATCAATACTATTGGCCAGCTGGACACTGTTTTTCTGTTCATTCAGGGAAATCGCCAAACTGATCTGGTTTTTCCATGCCGGCAAGGTAATATTTTTAATCGCATAGAATTTATCCACCAACATCAGGTTATTGGACTGGATAATTCGGATCATTGGTAAGGTTTGCATGGCAGACTGCTGTAAAACCTGTAAATCACTGACGCGTTTTTCCAGATGATTGGCCAGATGATTGAGGTCATAGACCTTTTGCACCGTGGGCTGATCTTGGGTTTGGCTGCTTAAGGCCGCAATTTGCTGCTGGATTTCCTGCTCTTTCAATTTCCCGGCGGCAATATAGATCCCCAATTGCTTATATTCATCCTGCACGCCCTGAAACATTTTATCCAACGTCTCGACACGGGTTTTTAACCCCAATTGGGAAGTTTCAATTTCTTTGACCAAGACATCAATCTGTTCTTTGGTGCTATTAAAATGCTGATTGAAATTTTGCTTGGCCCCTTTCATTTTACTGATCAAGCCCCCTAAGAAACCGCTGCTTTTTTTCTTGTTTAAAATACTGCTGCTATTCAACTGCTGCGCAACCTGCACCACCTGATTCAATTTTTGACCGGTGCTATCCAGTTCTTTATTTTGTACAAGGTTCAGCAGCTCATCGGTATAAGTCGAAGTTTTTGTTGCAATATTTTTCCCATATTCAGCCACTACATTATGGCTCATTTCAGCCAGTTCCTTATGTGCATTCATCACTTCATTAAAGTCTGAATCCTGCAAGCCAATTTCTTTTAAATTCAGTAGCTGAAATTTTTGCTGAACCACATCCGGAGTGATTTCAGCGGGTAAATCTTGAGGTTTAAAATCAGTCATGCTTCACCTGAATATGATCATTAATGTATAGGTTTCTCTAACGATTTTCTTAAAGTTTTAATCAAAGTCTCCCGGCTATGATCCAGCTTTTCCAGTTCAATGCCCGAACCGCTTTGATTGCTTTGTTTAACATGATATTGCCAGGCCGGAATCAGCACTTGCTGTGCTTCTTTAAACCGGTCCAGTAAAGTAAAAGAAAGTTGCTGAGATAATTGCATCTGTGTAATTGCAATATCATTACTGGCCTGCAAGGTTTGTAATGAATTGATCTTTTTCGATAATCTTTCTGAAAAATTATCCAGAGGATGTATATTCTTGACGAAATTTGGATATTCCAGCAAAAATTCTTGCGCAGCCAGAATGTATTTCGCCATTTGCTCGCGATGCCCAAGCAATTGCTGAAAGCGTGCCTGCGACTTTTGTATCTCAATCTGTAATTTTTGACTTAAATGATTGGCCCGATTGAGTAATTGATCCAGGTTTTTATAATACTCAACCTGCCCCGAACCATATTCCAGATCAATCCCCAACCACTTTTGCCAGGCATTAAACTTGCGTGCTTTTAAATATTTTTTTGAATCGGCCAAGGCCTGAATCAGCTGTTCTATCGTGCTACTTAATTGCCGGGTCAGGTGTGGATCAACCCCGTTTAATAAAACGGACTGAGCCTGAATGACTGAATCGGCATAATGATTCAGACGATATTGATCCTGCAGTAAAGGGATCAAATCATTGCGCTGAATAGAGAGCAGTTCAGCCTGATTCACCTCAATATCGGCCAAAGCAACCAGAATATCTATCTGAGACATAATATTGCAAACTCAACAAAATCATTTTTATAGTACGGCTTTTGTACAACAGATCATGTAGCATTTTGCAAATTTCGACATTTAAATCAAAGATGTAACAAAAAGATAAAAAATGGATTCGATATTCTGTCGGAAAAATAATCCGTCCTACTCTACCAATTAATTGATTATTCAATGTTTATAAAATAAGAACTTGATTGATAGTCAATTCTGGCGCGTATTTTATCGGATTGTCCGGGATTTAATTGTTTATTGATTACTAAATTCTTTATCCTATGGCTCAACTAATACAGGAGTATTAGGCAGCAATGAAAATTCAAATAAAAAATCGATTTCATGGATCTGAATCGGAGAATAATGATATGAAAAACAAAAATCTTTTCCTCAAATGGAGTGTCAATGCGTTATTTACATCAATCGCATTCACATCCCTAAATAGCAATGCCGCAACATCGGTAGTGCCTGCCCCGGCGAATAGTCAGCAAGTCTTTTTTGTTGGCAACAACTGGGATGGAACGGTAACGGTGATTCGTTCTAATCAGGATTATAAAAAAATCGGTGTCATCAATATGATCCCTGATCGCAAAGAGCGTTTGCTGGAAATCCACCTCAATCCAGTTAAACTGATTGCCTATACGTATATTCAGTCCACCGCTGGTGAAGGTCATGATCAGCTTGTAGATGATATGTACTCTACGCCAGATGGTAAATCAGTAGTGGCATCTCGTCCAAGTTTTGCCGATGTAGTTTCTATTAATATTGCGACCGGAAAAATCAACTGGCGTGCCCCTGTAGAGGGCTTCCGTGCCGATCATATGGCAGTTTCTCCAGATGGTCAGCGCTTAGCTGTATCGGCATCTTCGGGCAATGTGGTTCATGTGCTGGATATCAACACCGGTAAAGAGTTAGGACGTTTTGCAACAGGCGACAAACCGCACGAAAATATTTTCTTTAACGGCGGCACAAAAATTCTAAACTCGGCCATTGGTAATGTGGAAACGTCTATGGATGCTGCATGGCAAGATTTCACCAAAGGCAAACGAGTCCTCACCATTGCTGATGCCAATACTTTTAAAGTCCTCAAAACCATTGATTTCCGTCCGGCGCTAGATGCGGTAGGCCGTAAAGATTTATCCAATGCTGTGCGTCCAATTGTGTTTAGCAAGGATGAATCTAAAATTTATGCGCAAGTTTCATTTTTTAACGGCTTGATCGAGTATGACCTGAATCAGGATAAAATCACCCGCATTGGCCAGCTTCCTGGCAGCTCTACCATTCCCTCTGACCGGACAAAATATGTAAATGACTCCCGTCATCATGGATTATCCATCAGTGCTGATGGGGAGAAATTATGTGTGGCAGGCACTATGGATGACTATGCCACCATTGTCGATCGTTCAACCTTGAAAGCTGGCAAGCTGATAGCTGCAGGCAAACCCTACTGGGCAACACAAAGTCCGGACGGAAAAAGTTGCGTGATTTCAGAGAGCGCAAATGATGTGGTTACCGTAATTGATTTTGCAACGGGTGAAAAAGTGCTGAGTGTTCCTGTAGGCAATCATCCACAACGTGTGCGTATCGGTTATGCACCTGCGGGCTGGTCGACACCTTAACTGTTTGTTTTTTATAAATCGTACAGACCTGATCTTAAGATTGGGTCTGCTTTTAATTTAAATGCAAGAGCAGGATTTCTGGTATGGATCGCAGCATACGACTTGGTCTTATTATCGGCTTTATTGTGACCTTGTTACTCATCATTGTGGTTTATCTATTTAAACCGCTCCCCCCAACTCTACCAAATACAGCAAAACCGAAAGAAAAGCCAATTCCAACTAAAACTACTTTAGAAAAAAAAGCAGTCCTTAGCGCACCAGCTCAAGCCAATCCAGTAGCGGTATCAAATCAGGCAGAACTCATTCAACAACGTGACCGACTGTATCAAGATTTCGCAGGAATTAGCGATGCTTTGAGTCATGGACAGCAACCCGATTTACGTCAGGTGAGCCAAATGTTGGAACAGCAAAAACAGCTGGTCAAAACAGGTACAGTTGCTGCAGATGAAGCCATTTCATATTGCCAGTTCTTAAAACAGATTTTGCCTGCAATGGAACATCAGATTGATCAATATATTATAGAGTTAGAACAACTTAAGCGCAGTTCGATATAAAAATGAAGGAATTTTCTGAAGAGTTTTAAATGTAATCTTGAGCTATGTCTGGCAATGAACTGTTAAGACGTCAGCTCCAAAATCGTACCTCTTTTAAGCTGCCTACATGGCAGTAAACTCTTTTTCTGACCACCTTGACCTGCGTTTTATTTTCTAAGCTGCCTACATGGCAGTGAACTCGTAATCTTCAAATTCGTGGGTAATGGAGGTTCCCGTGCCCAGCATAATGACTGTGGTATTGGCGATGGGGATATTCCAATACTGATTTTCATTTTTTGCTTCGGTCAGATATAACACTCGACCATCTTTTTGCATGACGCGTGCGTGTTCTAGATAATAGAGATTTGCTCGCTTAGAATGCAAGATCGCTTTTAAATCAGAAGGATTCAGTTGTTCCATTTTTATTAATTTTCGGAAATTATTTTTTTCAGTATAGTAAATTCAATAACTTATGCAATTCGACTAAAATACAATTACGACAAACTATGTCGCTCATGTGCAACTCACTCAATATCAAAATTTTAGGCATAAAAAAAGCAGATTCAAAAAGAATCTGCTTATTAAAATCTTGGTAGGTATAAGCAGACTCGAACTGCTGACCTCTACGATGTCAAAGACAATGCAACTTAAATAACATCAAAAACTTAAATTCTGCCTGACGTATATTTGTCGCATTCCATCTTGTTTAACATCAATATAAACGTCATACAATCAGTATGTTCAATAGAAGCATGGTGCCATTTATTAGCAAAATATATTTGCAGGATTGAACAAATATTTTATATACCTACATTATCGTAATCTAAAATTTCACATCATAAAAAAAACAGGTTACTAAAGTTACTAATTATTAAAACAATAGTTATCTATATGTATTTATTTAATTTTAAGGTATTTTATAAAAGTTACTTCTAGGTTACTTTTGAGTTACGAGTAACCCGTTTTTTAGGTTACCAGTAGTAACCTATTAAGTATATGTTTTTAATATATTAATTAATTTTTAAAAAGTATTGGTAACCCTTGGTAACCTAATAAAAGTTACCATTTTTTATATTATAAATTAATAACTTAGATATTATTTTTAATATCGGTAACCTAAATTGAACTTTTATTTTTGGACTTATAAAATTCATTAAATAGTTCGATTTATTCTATATCTTTCAATTTGCATCAGACCGCATCACTTTGCATCAATTCCAATGTCTTCATATTCCCTCAAAGGCTTTGATAGCTTTGGTCTGAGCTATTTTTAGCACTGCATCAAAATAATGACTTTTAGTAAAAGCGCGCAGGCGGGAGGGAACTGCGTTTGGCTAAGCGACACCTGCCCCTCCTAATTTAAATAGAGTGAAAATAAGATCTACTAGATGTATTGAACTTGACCAGGTAAAAATAATTAATTCTACGGGGGAATAACACAAAAAAATTGACACAATGTATCTTATAAGATACATTTTTCTTATGTACTCAATATATACCACAGAAGTCTTTGATAGTTGGTTTGATAAGTTAAAAGACCAACAAGCTAAAAGACGAATACAAGTTCGGATTGATCGGGTAGAAGATGGAAATTTTGGAGATACTGAGCCTGTCGGTGAAGGGGTATCTGAGTTACGTTTCTTCTTTGGACCTGGATATAGAGTTTATTACTGCAAACAAGGGCAAAGAATTATTATCTTATTAGCTGGTGGAGATAAAGCCACTCAAAGTAAAGATATAAAACTAGCTTTACAGTTAGCAAAAGACTTGGAAGAGGAGCTATAAATGGCTGTTAAACTTCGTAAGTGGGATAGTGCTGAACACCTTAAAACAGAAGATGATATGCAAGCTTACTTACAAGCATGCATAGAAGAATCTAATGGTGATGCAGCATTTATCGCTAAAGCTCTAGGAAACATTGCAAAAGCTAAAGGCATGACCCAACTAGCTAAAGATACAGGACTAGGTAGAGAAAGCCTTTACAAAGCACTTTCTGGCGATGTTAACCCTAGCTTTGATACCGTAATTAAAGTTGTAAAAGCACTTAATTTACGTCTAGCAATTTAACATTAAATATTCGATAAAAATGGGAGCTAGGCTCCCATTTTTGATTTCGTACAAAAGTGTATTATGTTAATTTTAGAAGAATTAAGTAATTATATTATTTTTAATTTCAGTAAAACTAATTTTATAATTCAAATAATTTATACTCATATTTTAAAAGTAAATCTAATTTTCCTGAATTAAATTCAACCAATCTCCCTCTTAATTATAATTTTAAAAAAATAATCAGTAAATTATACAAATTAAATAGGTCTCAAAATCAAAATTTTTTATTAAACATATAGACATATAATAATATATTAAATCTTAAAATTAAACTAAATTTAAATAATTTATATTAAAATAAAATTCATATATAAAACTCACAAATATTAATATTCAAAAAAAATATTGATAATACAATATATTGATTACTCATTAAATGAGTAATCAAATCAAGTATTGAGGAGTATGCAAATGAAAGATTTAACAATTCCTTCTGATATATGGAATCCATTATCAGAGGATGATAAAGCTTCTATCAAAGATGTTTTAGTAAATTCCAATACAATCACTCAGGATACTAATATTGTTGGTGATTCTTTATTAAAGTTAGAGGATTTTCTTGGTGATGATTCTCCATTAACATTAGATAATATTCATGGTGATGATTCTCCATTAACATTAGATAATATTCAGAATTTTGGAATAAGAATAGACTGGCCAAAACTTCCTAACATCCCAGATCCCATAAAAGAGGCTTGTAAAGTATTATGTGATACGACGGCTGCTGCTGGATTTGCCGCTTGCGCAACCTTAAGTGGTGGTGCTGCTATTTTAGTTTGTCAAATAGCAGTTGAAGCCGCTCGAACAGAATGTAAAAACAGATGTTAATTTTTTAATAGAGTCTATCCTATTTTATTCCCTAGCAATGCATTGCCACGAAAAACTTCCTGATGGAAATATTCCATCAGGATCAGACTTTGAGCCTGTGCCAGAATCACCAATTTGTGTATGCTTTCCAAAATTTTCCAATTCGACAAGCGCACCTGCACCGCTCCCATGCAGATAAATTGTGGCTGTACCCCAATTTGCTACACTGCCATTCGTTAAGCTCATTGCATTACTTGGTTCACATGACCAAGTATCACTGCTTGGAAGAAGATTAAGACTGTCAATAATTGTGAGTGTCATAATATTGCCAACACTCTCACATTTCAAAGTATACGTAGTTGACATTGGATCACCTTTTTTATTTTTTCTTTATTTTAATTATTATAAGTGATTATTTCTTTACATCTAAAATTAATATAAATAAATATATTTCTATCTGTTACTGGGGTGAAAATCTTCTATTTAACACAATAGTGCTTATACGAAATTATTTTGTTAGAAATCATTTAAAGTGTCTATATTCTCACCAATAAAATTAATTTTTTTTAATCAGATTGAAACTTTTTCCAATGTTACCAATCTTCCCAAGGCAAAAATTACCCCCAATTTCTGCGTATAAAACCGGGACAGTTTTTAGCCAGCCTTGTAAGTATATGCTTACAACAATTCCGGCCCTTTGTGGCTATACGACCTGGCTGCAATTTCCTATGATGGATTTATAAGGAACAGGAAGTTCCACACAATAATAAGAACAATAATACGCACAAGGACAGTAAGGTACGACAGGAGTTATACCGAGCGAACCAATACGAAAAACCCTGGCATCCTGTCAGGGTTTTTTATGTAAAAATATTTTTATAAGGTATGAGTAGTTTTACCTACTCACTAGTAGATAAAAGCTCATAATCTTTAAACTGAATGACCTCTACCCTAAGTCGCTCATTGATCTGTTTCAATAGGTTTTGATAATAGACAATTTCATTGTAATAAAAAACTTTCGCGGCTTTTTCTACATCACCAAAACCACCTGCATTTTGTGGTACCACGCCAATGAGCTGTGGCGGAATGCGATGTCCTGCCAACTGGTCATCACGACTGGCGATCTTAATATTATAAAACTCATCTTTAGCAGCCACCTCAGCCAGAGGAATAACATTCACCCCTTTTTCTTTTCCTCCTGGTGTATAGAGTAATAAGTTTTTAAAGTTACCTGCCCCTTTGGAGTTTTCTAAAGCATCTTCTAATGCATCCACATCATCTTGAGTTTGTAATGCATCAGTCATGTGAAGAATGAAACCGGCATGAGCCCCATTTTTATAATAGCGTCGACGGAATAAGGTAGCAGATTCATTCAGTAAAATCGCATTCACGCTGCTTAAATAATTTGGGACTCCATACACCTCCTGCCCAATATCTGATTCAAATAAATGAATCATGTCTTGTGGTAAAAATTTGTGGTTTTTGGTCTGGTCATAATCCAGTTGAAAGTAGCTTTCCAAATCCAGACCACGACGCATATTTAATGCAGGTCGAGATCCGAGTCCAATTATTCCCCCAAAACGATTTCTTTTGATATGCACATAGCAGTTTGCAAAAGTCAGAAGGTTCAGGGCTAATGCATTAAATTCATGACGGCTTAACCAAGGATGAGGAATAAAATCGCTGGTTAAGATATTGCGCTTCACAATTAAGGCACTGGTGTGGTGGCTGGTTGCCCGGAACAGTTTGGCAGTGGCCAACATGTCGTAGGGCAAGTCATACCAGTCTTGCCATTTTGGACAATAGCCATATTCAAACAAAGCATGCCCATCCAGTACCGGTTCCGGCTGTCCAAAGTTACGACAAATAATTGAGCTCTTGGCTGATACTTCCGTCGGTGCCCCAGTTGAGGCTATAGCAAATGGACTAAACCGTTGCAGGGATTTAGGAATAAAATGATTTAAGTTCATGATTTGAATACTCGAATTCGGCTACGTTGTGCGCCTAGTTGGGATGCATCAGTGGTATCAATAATCGGAGCTTTCTCTAAACCGTTCATGATTGCCCATGCCATATCGCCATGACCATTTTCAGCGGATCGACTGGTAATGAGGGTTTTATTACCACCACCACTGGTGAGTGCTTTTTTAATTGAAAGAAAGGCTTTGGCTACAGTGGTGAGACCTGCATCAAAATGTAAACGTCTTTTTTGGAAAAGTTCTTTTGCCCGCAGCCCCATCCGAATTTTAAGTTCGGGGTTGTAATTCAAGCGTGTTAAAGCAGGGAAAAATTTAGCAACATGCTCCGCAACAGCAATACCATTACCGGTGTTGTCTATACCAATAAAGGTGACGTTATAGCGCCCACAGACCTTTTTAATGTAAAGCGCCTGTTCCTGTGCGGTCAGTCCTTTGAACTGTTTAACCTCTAGAATTCGGTACGGTTCTAGAGAAGTACGAGGTGGTGCAATCACGGCCAAGGCAGCATTGTCGCCGGTAAATGATGGGTCGTACCCCAACCAGACATCACCTTGATAGTGGGGTGTTTCATTGGGATGAAAATCATTCCAGACTTCCCATGAATCCACCATATTGGGAATGATATCTTTGAGTGGGAAATATGAACCTGAATCATCAATAAAATCACAATCAAACAGATTGGCAAACTCATCATCACCATATTCTGCAAGCAAGTCTTCACGATCAAATAAATCACAGCCTTTGGCTTCAGCATCATCTAAAGTGACAATCTGCCGAGTTTTGCGATCGGCACATTTCACAGGCATTTTTAATGCAACTTTATTGACATCAATTTCAATCGGTAATTTTCGTTTACTGTCTGTTCCCGTCCAAAAAGTATAGGCTTCATGCAAAATACTAGATGGCGTGGACATATAGATTTGCTTGTACATTTTTTGCGAAGCCATCGCACTGGCCACTTTTTTGAATTTCAGAAAATTACGAATCCAAAAAAACTCGTCCATGATGACATCACCATGTCGACCTTGAGCAGTCAGCGCATTTGTTCCTAGGTAATAAACAGTCGCTTGCCCATTAGGTCCGTTTATGACGATTGGATCTCCCGTCAGTTCAATCTCACAAATTTCAAGAACAAAGGCTTTGATATACTCAATAAATTGATAGGCCTGCGCTTTAGAGGCAGACATAAAGATTTTGTTTTTGCCTGTTTTGAGTAAATCAATCAGAGCCCATAATGCAAAAATATAGGTGGCACCGATCTGGCGGGATTTCAGCAAAATGAAAATTCGCGACCAGGATATGGCATTCATCCATTCCTGTTGATACAGATATAGATATTCTTCAAAGGCTTGTTCGAGTTTTTGTAAATCCTCTTCCGTAATCTGATTTTTCAGTTTTTTCTTACGTGGTTTATCATTACGATTTTCAAGTTTAGGATTGAGATCCGCTTGCGTTCCCCCTTCACGATAGCGCTCTATTCGTGCCCATCGTTCAAATTGAACACCGATAAAATCCATTTCTTTGTAATTTGCATTACTCTTATTATCCATAAAGGTCAGCGCCATATAACGGACTTTTAAACCCAAAGTCACGTCATCAAATAAATCGGCTTTTTCCCAGCCATCGCGCTGTTTCCAACTTTCAACCGTGGCTCTATTTTCTTCTATTTGTTTGGCAATTTCAGATACAGACATGCCCATCGCAAACAGGATTCTTCCATGTTGCCGGGAATTCATGAGATCAAATTGAATGGGTTGAGATGTATTCATGCCCTCAATGTTGCCGCATACAAAGAGTTTCTCGAAATGAAAAAATCCTGATTAAGCGTTAAACAGGATTCTGGTCGTTGCGACACATATCCACTTACAAGCAGACTGCATACATCAGAAATATAGATGGAAAATTGTATGGGACTTGCAGGTGAAGGGCGCGTTGAAAAACGCTTTCGAGTTGCACGTGAAGGTCAAACAGTCGATGGACGGGAACTCACTGGACAAGAAATTCAGCAAATGGGTTCAAGTTACAGTCTGGAAAAATATGGTGCACGAATCAATCTCGAGCATTTTTCTGGGTGGTCCCCCGAACCACCCTTCAATGCCTATGGCGACATCATCAAAGTTGAAGCCGTACAGGAAGATGGCAAGTGGTCACTTTATAACACCCTTTCTGCTCTACCCAATTTTGTGGCCATGAATAAAAACGGTCAGAAAATTTATCCATCGATTGAGTTTTATCGCAACTTTGCCGGGACAGGAATTGCCTATCAAGTGGGGCTTGGTTTGACGGATACCCCTGCTTCACTTGGTACAGAACCCATCAAATTTTCAGTTAATCAATTTGCCTTACGCACTCAACCCAATGCGGAGATTTATATGTCCATTCCGGCAGCACCGACTGAACAGAACAATTCTGTTCCCAATGATCAAAAAGGGTTTTTCGAGCAGTTAAAAACCATGCTTACACCAGGTCAACCCAAACCGGCAGCTCAGCCTGACGATTTTCAGGCTGTAGTTACCCAAGGCTTGGTCACTGCTTTATCGGGGATTAAAGAACTCAATGAAAAATTTAATGCTTTAACACCACCACCTGTTGTTGCCGCCCCTACAGCTCCGGTTACCCAAAATACGCAAGTACCTGCCACTCCGGAACAAGATCAACTAAGTCAGGCACTTGCTCCAATTTTACAGTCTATCCAATCTTTACAGACTCAACTCACCCAACTTTCAACAACGCCTGTCAACAATCCACCTGCTTCAAGCGGTGGGGATACTGACCAAGTTTCATACTAATTAAATAAGGAATTTTTCAATTATGGCAGTCGTTCTAAATCCCATTGCACGTACTAAACTTTCGTCATATATCGCAGATATTGCACGTGCAAATAATGTTGAAGATGCAAAACACACCTTTGCCGTTCAACCTGTACCTGAACAAAAAATTATTGCGGCTTATCAAGAAACAGCAGACTTTTTAAAGCAAATTAATATTTTCCCTGTTGATAATGCCAAAGGGGAAAAAATTGGTCTGCAAGTGGGGACGACCGTTGCAGGGACCACAGACACCCGGGTTAAAGCTCGCTCACCCGTTGCAGTCGGTTCACTAGATTTACTGGATGAGTATGATTGTACTCAAACCAACTATGACGTGGCGTATTACTGGTCATTACTGAATGCATGGAAGCATCATCCAGACTTTAAAACCAAACTCCAAGCGATGGTGATTAAAGCCATTGCTTTAGACAAACTGTGTATCGGTTTTAACGGATTATATCGTGCCCCAACCTCTGACCGTGTCGCCAACCCCCTTTTACAGGATGTAAAAAAAGGTTGGTTGCAAAAAATTCGTGATAACGCACCTGAGCAGCATTATGAAGGTGTCGATGGTGGCACCGGCCATTTGGTGATTAAAATTGGCGAAGCAAATGAGTTTAAAACCGTCGATGGGCTGGTTGAGTTTGCCGTAGAAGAATATATCGCTGAACAACATCGCGAAAGCGGATTAGTGGCTATTTGTGGCCGTGGCATTTTGAGTGATAAATACTTGCCATTGCTGAATACCATCCAAGATCCAACTGAACAGCTTGCAGCGCGAACAATTTATGCCAACAAGCAGCTCGGTACCTTACCGGCTTTACATGTACCCAAATTCCCGGCAAAAACGATTCTGATCACGACACCGGACAATCTTTCGATTTATATGCAGTCTGGCACGTTGGTTCGCTCTATTGTCGAACAGCCTGAATGGGATCGTGCAGTCGACTTCCAGTCCGTGAATGAAGATTTTGTGGTTGAAGACTATTCGAAATGTGTGCTGCTTGAAAACATTGAGGTAGAAGCCTAATGTCAAATTCCATGCGTCAAAGCCGTGAACGTAAACTGGCTGAGAAAGCTATTAAATCAGCTCAAAGCCAAGATCCGCGTTTACGCAAGAAAACAGTGATTATGGGCATTGATCCTGGTGCACCGGAAGCGGATCGAGCAGTCAGCTTGGCTCCAACCTCTCCAGCGGCAAATATTGAACTGCGTTTGTTCAATCACCTGAACGAGTTGCATGACACCAAATCAACACAGGAAAAAATTGCCAAAAAAACTGAATGGCTGCCTGAATATTTAGGTTATATCGATGGCTGCTTGGCAGTTTCTCCATCTGCACAAAATACTACACTTGTGACGTTAATGATTTGGGCCGTCGATGCCGGTGAATATGCTTTAGCTGTTCGTATCGCTGAATATACCCTTTTAAATGACATGGTCATGCCTGAAGGATATAGCAGAAATATTGCCGAATTTGTCACTGAACAATGTGCTGAAGATTTTAATAATGATCCAGAGCTCGCGATTGCACATGCTGAATTGATTAAACGAATCATTGAGCTGGGTGTCGGTGAACAAATGGTGGATCAGGCCCGTGCCAAAATTTATCGTGCTTTAGGGGATGCTTTAAAAGAAGCCCAACCGATCGAAGCACTCAATGCTTATAAAAATGCCTTGCGACTCAATAGTAAAGTCGGCTGTAAAAAAGAAGTAATAGCCCTGGAAAAACTATTGAATAAGCAAACAACCGGGTCGTCTCCCGACGCCACTGTCGGCTCGCAGGCTGATTCACCTACTGCCTTGGCAGCAGATGCGTCAGTTCCTGCGTCCACCGACTCTAATGAGTCTACCGACACAAGTTCGTCAGCGGAGTAAATGAAATGCTGTTAAACGCCTCTGTACCCAATAGCGAAGTCCAAAATCCTGATCCAGAACGCCCGAATGTCAGTATTAAAGATTTATTGGGTACGGTGCGTTTAGACCAGTCCAAGGGCGAACCTCTACTTACAGAAAAAATCCTGTTAGCGATGGACACCATCAATGACCAGGTCCTTTTACTGAAAATAGCAACTGAAACCCAAATTCGCAAATACAAACGTGCTGTCTGCTATGAAGCAGCAGCATTAATTGGTGAAGAGAATCTGGATTTCGACACAACAACAAATGGTCAATCACGTGGTGAAAATCAACAGGCAAAAGCGCAATCGCTACGTCGAATTGTAAATCACACCATTGCTGATCTGACGAATCGAAAACGTAACCGAGTCAAACTGGTATGAGTACAGTCAATGCCATACAGGGCGATACTTTAGATGCCATTGCATACCGTTATTTCAAAGACAATCCGGTGCAAGTCTTAGCTGCATTGATTGAATTAAATCCTGAGTTGCATGAAACATTTTTAGATGAGCATCAAACCGTTATTTTGCCTGAAGCGACTCAAGGACAAAGTACTCCCTCACTGAAACTTTGGGATTAACTTAGGGGAAACCAATGAATGATCCTATTTCCATAAAGGGATTACCATGGCTTTTAAAAATTATTGCAGCAATTCTCGGGGCAATTTTAGCGCTGATTTTAAGCGGTGATATCGATACTCAAGGGCGAATCAAAATTACCATCGGCGTGATTTTAAAATTTGCGATTAGTGTTGCCATTAGCTTATACGGTGGATCTGCTTTTATTGAATATTATGACCTCACCAAATATTCAATGCAGTCACAAGGTTTTGTGATGCTGATTTTTGCCGTATTTGGCATGTTGCTGATTGGTATCTGGTATCAATCTTTACAGCTGCTGAAAGGTAAAGCTTTGAATGAAATCATTGCTGAAGTAAAAGCAGCTTTCATTGCCATGTTTAAATAGGAAAAGAGAAATGTCAAAAAAACTCACTATTGAACAAATCCAGCAACAGGCCGAAAAACTGGGGATTGAAACTGCAGCTCTTCAAGCCATTCATGAAGTGGAATGTCAAGGTTCAGGATTCAATCCAGATAATACGCCGGTGATTTTATTTGAACGTCATGTTATGCGTCAGCGTTTAATGACCAATAAGCTTTTTAGCCTTGCCGAAAAGATGGCAATTAAACGACCAGACCTCTGTAATAAATCATCGGGTGCATATGGCCTATATTCCGCTCAACATGGCCGATTAGCAGCAGCTGCTGAATATCATCGTGAATCCGCCATTGAGTCCTGTTCATGGGGCATTGGTCAAGTGATGGGCTATCACTGGCAGTCCTTGGGCTATACTTCACTACAAGCATTTATCAATGCAATGTATAAAGATGAAGCCTCTCAACTTGATGCCATGTGCCGGTATATCACTGTAAATAATCTTATAAATGCCCTTAAAAACAAAGACTGGAAAGCTTTTGCACTTGGCTACAACGGCAAGGCTTATGCAAAAAATAATTACGATATCAAATTAGCAAATGCATATAAAAAATTTGCTGAAGGATCGTAAGTCATGCAAGCCTTAATTCCGCTAAAGCCCTATCTGCAAGAAAAACTACCCTTTATGACTGCAGATAAATGTCATCTGTTTATCGTAAATGGGACTCAGGCAAAGGGCTATATGGAATATACAGCTCGGCTATTATTTCTGGATTATCGCAGTGACCCGATTGAAGTGATTATGCTGATTCGGGAATGGCTCAAGTCTAAAAAACTGCATTTAGATGCAACAGGCCAAGATGTTCAAATTTCATTTAGCAGTGAAATTATTGATGCCAATACCTTTGATCTTGAGATTGATTTTCCACAACGCGATAAAATCGTGATGGATGAAAATGGGTACCATATTTGTCCTGAAATGGTCTGGAGCGATAAATTTGGAAAATTTGTACCTGCAGGAACTGAATAATGGATGCCTATGCAGGTTTAGAGCATTGGCTTGATCAGATTGCGCTGCGCCTTGAACCGGCACAGCGACGAGAACTGATGCGACGTCTGGCTCAAGGTCTAAGGGTACGTCATCGTGATCGAATCAAACTGCAGCGAGATCCAGATGGCCACCGATTTATTCCACGGAAACGTAATCAGATCGGAAATATAAAGCGTCAAGGCGATTTATTCCAAAATATCGGTAAAGAACTAAAAACTGAATATTCTGCAGATCATGCAACCGTTGGTTTTGGTGGAAGGACGGCTACCATCGCTGAAGTACATCAACAAGGTAAAACCATTAAGCCTAGTCGTTATGCAAAAGCCACCAACTATCCAATTCGTGCATTGGTTGGTTTTAATGAAGAAGATAAAAAGTGGATTGAATTAATAATTTTAGGCTTTATGACCATTAATTGATGCTAAATCCCTCTATTTGCAATTTTTTTATTTTCAGCATATTATGTAATTTGGTTTTTTAGTGAGGTACATTCCTATGGATTAAAATTCAGACAAGTGCTTAGCAATCAAGCATAAAAAATGATTGTAATACTTTAATATTAAAAAGTATTTTCGAAAACACCAAATCCAATATGGCGACTTTATGCACTAGTTTTACGCATATATAAGTTCGCAAAATGAGGTCATTATAAAATGACAACTATGAGTAAAAAAGTAAATTCACGCCCCAATCGTCAGCAAGTAAATAGAGAGGAAGCTTTGGTTAGGATTCGAATAGCACATTCTATTGCTGTTCAAAACACTGCCGAACTTGTAGCTAAGCGACAGGAGGCCAAATGTTAACTATGGAGATACCACTTGACACCAACACCTTTAACCATCCAGTTCCACGTTTCAGATAAACTTAAAAATAATCAAAATTACAATTTCATTTTAGAAGATTTTGAATACTATAAAGTAAATAGTAACGATAAAGAACATCCCCGACCTGCTAATCACTTCCAGCAAAAAACCGAAAGTACTTCATACTATTTTGGTCGTGACCGATTTGATACCAAAAACTATCAAGCACGAAAAGAAGAAATTCAACATGTACACTATCGTGAAGAAAATTCTGCATGGGAGTATTCTGATGGCTCCACAAAGCCTCAGTGGGAATGTACAAGTAATACATACCTTGTCTATTCGTACTTCAAGCACAATGGATGCAATTACTACTATTTAATTGATTTTATTGAAAAAAATGCACACAACAATGAAAATGCCATTTATAAAGAGTCTATTTCCAACTACCTAACTCAAGCGAAAACCTTTAGATTAAGTATCGTAAATACCCCTTGACAACCCCTTCCTGACAAAGTACGCATCTCGACCATCCACATGGTGGTCGAGACAGCATCTCGTTTATAAAACTATTGTAGACAAACTGCTAATTCAGCGGTTTTTTTACGTTTAAAGCTTTGATACTTTCTGAATAATTTCAGATTTATGAAATTCCTAATTAAACCTTAAACAGGATTGCATACCTCGCATCTTTAAAAAAAATTGCTCATGATTTCACCCTCTAACTTTTAACTCTAAACAAGAATGGTTGAACTTAGATGTAAATGCGGAAAATTACTGTGCCGCATAGAAAAACTCACAGTAAAACTTGAAATCAAATGCCCTCGATGTCGAGTGCTAAATCATTGGAACGCCTAGAGCGTAAGGTTAGATAGCCTAGAGCTACCAACGGAGTTGACACATGTCCCCGGAAACTAAACCTAACACTTTAAATCAGCCCACTTATAACGCTTCTGGTCGGTCTTTTTCTGGTTGGTTGGGTGGTAAATCACAACTGGCACGTACCATTATCGAGATGATGCCCGAACATAAGCATTACTGCGAAGTGTTTGGCGGTGCAGGTTGGGTTTTATTTAAGAAATCAGCGTCCACACTTGAAACCATCAATGATGTGAATGGGGATTTAATTAATCTATACCGGGTTTTCAAATATCATCCTGAGGCACTAGAAAAGGAATTTGAAACTCAGCTGATCAGTCGTGATGAATTTGAACGCTTAAAAGCCGAGAAGAATTCATCATTGACCGACATTCAACGCGCAGCGCGTTTTTATTACTTGCTACGCACCTGCTTTGGGGCAAAAGTTGCCGAGCCGAATTTCTTTTCTCATGTAGAACGTCCACCATCTTTGAAACTGGGTGATGACTTAAAAACTGTTCTTTCAGCAATTCATCAACGTCTGCAAAAAGTAACTATTGAAAATCGCAACTATGATGTTTTGATTCAAAAAATGGATCGTGAGGACACCTTGTTCTATCTAGATCCACCGTACTACAACTGTGAAAAGTATTATGGCAAAGATATTTTTAGCCGTGATGATTTCATTAAATTGTGTGAGTTACTGAAAAATATTAAAGGTAAATTTATTTTAAGCCTGAATGATGTACCGGAAGTACGCGAGTTATTTGATGGCTTTTATTTTCACACCAAACAAATCCGTTGGTCATTAAACAGCAAAACCCATGATGAAAATAACGGAAAAGAGCTGATTATTACCAATTTTAAAATTCCTGATTAAGCGTTAAACAGGATTCCAATCCTCGCACTTTAAAATCAAATTGCCCATGATTTCGGTCATGGGCAATTTACGTTTGTATGAGCATGACGAATCAACTTTCAAGACAATTTCAAAACCTTTCTAGCATTGGTACCGTGATCGCTATCGATGCTTCAGCATGGAAAATTCGCCTAAAAATTGATGAAAATGAAACGGACTGGATTCCCATTCCAACGATGGCTGCAGGTGTCGTCAAAGTTTGGCGATGCCCATCGTTAGGAGAGCAATATTCTGTCTCAGCCCAAGGTGGTGAACTCACCAGTGCAGTCCCCCAAATCAGCCTTTTCTCTGATGCATTCCCTCCCCCAAGTACCGATCCGAATGAAGTTTTTGTACAGATTGGGGAATATTTTTTAAGTGTCAATATTGAATCCGGAGAGGCCGTATTCAAATTAAATAAATGCACTTTTGATGTACAGGAAACAATCTTTACTGGCACCGTGCATGCCGAAAAAGCCATTTCATCGGCCGAAGATGTTTTAGCCCAAGCAATCAGTCTTCTGGATCACCCTCATGGCAATGTCATGAATGGACCAGGACAAACAACGCAGCCCATTCCAACTGGAGGTGCGACTAATGATTAAAGGAATGTCACGGTACACAGGAAAAACCATTCGTGATGATGGACAATTGCCTGCCCACCTTGAGCAATCTCTACACGACATTTTAAGTACTTTAATCGGAACCCGTATATGCCGACGAAATTACGGTTCACTTTTACCGCATTTAATTGATCAGCCCTGCAATGACATCACCAAATTACAAATTATGAATGCCTCAGCTACAGCCATTATTCGCTTTGAACCACGACTTAAGATTAAGCAGGTTCAGGTCAGTAGTACTGATAGTCAGAATGGCTGGGATGTCACACTCATCGGCACTTATTCGCAATATAACCAAGATCAAACTTTCAAACAGAGCTATACATTTGGAGCAGCTGCATGAGCACCATGAACCGTGTTGATTTATCCTCATTACCTTTTCCAGATGTTCTTCAGCAGTTAGATTTTGAAGCAGAGCTTTTAACATGTAAGCAGGAGTTAATTTCAAGAGATCCAGAACTTAGCGATGCCCTTAATTTTGAGAGTGAACCTTTGGTTAAGCTATTGGAAACCTTTGCCTATCGCTTCCTTTTAAAAACTGGTCAAATGAATGCTACGGCAAAAGCATTGATGTTGGCCTATGCCACCAAATCTGATTTAGACCATCTGGCTGCCAACCGTGATGTATATCGAAAAACCATCATTCCTGCTCAGCCCAATGCCATTCCCCCGATTGAAGCGGTGATGGAGTCAGATGAGGATTTACGTCGACGGGTGCATTTACAGCCTGAAAGCATGTCTGCAGGTTCAGTCGGTGCTTATCAGTTTTGGGGTTTAAGTGCACATGGGCATGTCAAAGATATTTCTGTCGAAACCCCTAAAGAAGGTCATGTCAATATTTGGGTACAAAGCCATATTGATGCGATTGCCCCACAAACTTTACTTGATCGGGTCGATGAGAGTTTAGATCCAGATACCCGACGGCCATTTACCGACCAGGTTCATGTCAAAGCTGCGACGGTGGAAGAATGGCAACTCAATGCGACCTTGGTCCTTTTTCCTGGTCCCGACTCTGCCGTGGTCAAAGCTGCTGCTGAAGCGGATGTAAATTTATACATCGAAAAAATTTCTTCATTGGGCTATGACGTGACGCGGAGCGGATTATTTCGATCCTTGCACCAGGGTGGTGTTCAAAATGTCATTTTAAATAGCCCAGCATCCGATATTGTCCTACCAAAGAGCCGTTATTCAAAATGCACGGCTATTAATATCAATATCGTGGAGTTTACAGATGTCTAATCTTCTCCCTCGAAATGCCACAAAACTAGAAAAAAATATCGAGCAGCTTGGTGAAAAAATTTCCCTCATTCCAGTCCCTTTTGTGGATTTACATAGTATCGATCGTTGTCCTGTACCTCATTTGCCTTGGCTTGCGTGGGAACACCGGGTTGAATATTGGCAGCCCGATTGGAACGAACAAGACAAGCGAAATGCCATCCGTGAAAGCGAGTCTTTTAATGCTGGGCGCGGCACACGATCATCCATCTCCAGCCTCCTCAGTACCGTCGTCGACAATTATCAACTAAAAGCATGGTATGAATTTAATCCACCACAAAAGCCATTTACTTTTGTGGTCATTCTTAGCCCTCAATATCTGCTTTCAATTGAACAGTTATTACAAGTTCATACCGCCATTGATGCGACCAAATCCGTCCGAGATAACTATTCCATTTCAGCCAAAGTAAAAACAGTCTGTGATTTTTACCTTACAGGTTCGGTCACCTCTGGTACAAAAGTATATTTAAGTACTTATTCAGATCCCTTTTTTTGGATTGTAGACAACTCTATTCAGTTCAATGGCGCAGGTACAGCTACATTTACAGCAACATCATCTGATAGTTTTAATATTTATAACAGCCATGCCGATTTAAATTTAATTGAAGCAATTATTCGATCATTAAGTGATGCCGATATGCAGCAATGGCAAGCTGTAAAAGATGCAATTCAACAGTTGACTAGAGTAACTACTTGGACATTGGACAATCCAAATAGCCAGATTAAATATACCCCACCACCCCCTCCGTTTTCAGGCTATGCTTTCCGGTTACATGTTTCTCCATATTGGAACTCAGATGCCTATTACCGTACAACACCTGAAGAAGTAATCAATGACTTCTATATCTATTTTGCTGAACAAAATGCAATAAGTACTGGGTCAAAGTTTGTATATTCAAATGCTTATATTGCACAACTTGGAGCCAATTCTTTTGAGATCCGTCATGGTGGATACTTAGTTGATTCGGGTGGGCAGCAATATAATAACTGTAATACGACTTCTACGGGTTACTGTACTGCATACATTACTTCTAAACAGATTCCTGAAACAGTTCCAGAGGAACAAACTTTATCTTACAGTGCAATTACGCAAAAAATCATTTCAAACGTTTCATCATCTAACCAAGCAATTTCGCTACTTGCTGAAGCATATATTGAATCCGTGTCTAACAGTATTTTTAACTCAGATGAATCAAAACAGTTTGTAAAATTGTCCGATCTGCTCTCCCAATTTGAACTCAATAAAACTTTAGCTAATTAACTTTAGGGAATCCCTTATGACTGTAAAATATTACGTCACACTCACCCAATATGGTGCAGAACTCGTTGCTGCAGCCCATGATCTGCAATCCATCACATTGACCCAGATGGTGATCGGTGATGCAAATGGTATACCGTACCAACCCATTGACCATACGAACTTAACCCAGCTCGTTCATCAAACCGCTGCTATCGAAATTCGTGAAGTTAACGTTGAAAATAATATTGCTACTGTTTCAGCCATTATCCCCGCCAATGTGGGTGGTTTTAATATTCATGAAATCGGCTTAAAAGATGCTTCAGGAAAACTGGTATATATCGGCAATTATCATGGGGCATACAAACCAGTGATTGCAGAAGGTGGCGGTGGTGAACTTGAATTGGTGATCGACATTAAAGCCACTGCAGGTGCGCAAGCACTGATTGAAATCAACCCGATGATCATTTCAGCAGATAAAGCATGGGTATTAGAAAAATTTAACGAGTTGATGGAAGCCATCAATAATAAAGAAGATGTAAAAGTCGGTGATCTGTTCATCACGACTTTGACTTTTGCTGATTCTGATGCGGTTGCAGCACATAAAAATTTTGGTGTATGGGAACAATTCGGTGATGGTCAAGTTCTAGTCACGCAGGCTGCAATTACAAATACTGATGCTCCTGCTTTCATGAAAACTATTGGCAGCTCTGGAGGGGAATATAAGCATCTACAAACTTTAGAAGAGCTTGTAGCTCATAAACATAAAGTTGAAGATTTGCGTTCAAATGGAGCAACCACAAGTGCAGACTACAACGATGTCTTGAAAGGCAGTATTCCCCCTAAAAACTTCACACTTGAAACAACAGAAGTGGGTGGCGGTAAACCGTTCAATATTGTACAACCTTCCATCACAATTGCAGCTTGGTTGAGAATTGAATAACTACTTTTTATAAAATCCTGATTAAGCGTTAAACAGGATTTTGCTCATAGAATATTAAAAGTCCTCAATTCATTATGACTCTAAAAGCACAAACCCTTTTGGAGTCTAAACAATGACTGAGTTTCACCACGGTATTACAGGCCGAGAAACAGCTTCAGGAAAAATCCCGATTCGCGATGCAGCCACTGCCGTTATTGCAATGCTTGCCTTCGCTGATGATGCAGATGAAGACACCTTTCCGCTGGATACCCCTGTCCTGGTCACCTCAATTAATCGCGTTTTACCTAAAGCCGGTACAACTGGCAACCTGCGTAAAAACCTCGAAATTATTTCTCAAATTACCTCACCTACTTTGGTAGTGATCCGGGTTAATAATCCTTTGGGAGAAATTTTCGATCAATCTGCAGTGATTGGTACCACCAATAACTTTGGTCTGCGTACAGGACTTCAAGCCTTACTGACAGTTAAATCAATCCTGGGAATTACTCCCAAAATTATTTGCGTTCCTGATGCAGAAACCATTGATATTGCCAATACCATCGGCGCCATTTGCAAGAAGCTACGTGCCTATTCCTATATCACACCACGCGATGCTGCTGGTGCAGTTTTAGAATCGGCTGAAGCTGTGGTGAATTTCCGCAACATGCTTGCATTTCGTGAAGTTGAATTGATTTGGCCTGAATGGACCAGCGGCAATGTCTTCCTGGGCAGTAGTGATCCAGATTTAGATTTTACTGAAATTTCACTTCAATCAATGGCCGTTGATCTGCTTCATACTTCACTGACTTATGATCTTTATCGTAATGGTGAGAAGTTAGAAACTAATGAAACCATTACGGTTCCAGAACCGGGCAATACCACAGATGCTTTCATTAATTCTGTCAGAGATATTTTATCTTCCTATCCTGATATTAGCGTCTCTGGCGGTGGTGGAGGTATTGCCCATTTCTTCACCCCTGATTCCAATACCATTCGCGGTAATAAGGGTGACTTAGAAAAAGATACGATCCGTTTAGTATTGAAACAGAATCCATCCCAAGAAAATGACCTGTTCCCTCTGCTTAGAGATCGCTATAGCGGACTGCCTTTTACGAGTCCTATAGAGCTTATCACTTTGGGCAAAACCATGTATGAAGGAGTCTAAGCCTGATGACTTATAACTATGGAAAAGGCATTTTCACTGCTGCTGTAGCAGCTGCAGCATTACGTGCCGAAACTGACCAAAAAGTAGGATGGCATAAATCTCTATCCAATATTCCGGTAGCTGGTCCAACGGGGATCAGTCAACCCATTACCTGGGATTTAGAAGATCCTGACACCGATGCCGGCTATTTAAATAGCCACGACATCACCACCATGATTCAGCATCAAGGTTTTCGCTTTTGGGGCAACCGTAACTGTTCAGATGACATTCGCTTTTCCTTTGAAGTGGCGACACGTACAGCCCAGTTCTTATTGGACACCATTATTAATGGCTGTTTTCCTTTCGTAGACCAACCGCTGACCCCTTTTCTGGCCAAAGATATTATTGACTCGATTAATGCCAAGTTGCGTGAACATGTCGATGCCAAGCATTTGATTGGTGCATCGGTCTGGTACGACCCAGCTGAAAATTCAGTCGAGCAGTTATCGCAAGGACTGATGTGGATTGACTACGACTACACCCCTGTCCCTACGCTTGAAAACCTGGGATTAAACCAACGTATTACCGACCGTTATTTAGTTGACTTTGCTCAAATGATTAATGGCGCAAATACCACTGAAGGAATCTAAGCCATGCTTCCACGTACGCTCAAAAACTTTAATGTATTTGTAGATACACACTCATGGGCTGGGGTCGCTGAAAGCGTCACCATTCCCAAAATTACCAAGAAAACGGAAGACTATCGTGGCGCAGGCATGATTGGTGATATTGCCTTGTCAATGGGCTATGAAAAGCTTGAAGGTGAAGTTGTCTATGCCGGCTTTGATGTCAAACAGTACCGTCAGCTCGGTGTCTGCGGTACTTCAGATTTGCCAGTTCGTTATGTCGGAGTCTATGAGCGTCAAGACAATTGCACCACCCAAACAGTAGAAATCTATACCCGTGGCCAAGCCATCGAACTTGATCCTGGTGAATCCAAAAATGGTGAAAAGACAGAAATCAAAATGTCTTACAACTACACCTACTACCGTATGGAAGTAGATGGAGTCGTTGAAGTCGAACTGGATTTTGTCAATGGTACCGAGATTTTTGGTTCAACCAATGTCGCTGAAGAAATCAAAAAATTGCTTGGTCTATAAGACCAGGTATTTTCCCCTCCCATTTCTAATGAGTAATTTACATGACCACTGAAACACAACAGCAAAACCAAGAAGCGATTCAAGACCCGAACATGATCACGATCAATTTTGACGATGGTTTTAAACGTGGTGAACAGACCATTACCGAAATTGTCATTCGCAAACCCAAAACCCGTGCCCTTCGTGGTTTAACGCTCGTCAACGTATTACAACTTGATGTGGACACCTTGGCCAAACTTGCCCCACGTATTACCACACCAACGATGTCTGAAAATGATGTTTATGACCTCAGTCCTTCTGACCTGACCAAACTCAGTAAGGAAGTGATTGGTTTTTTCGTGAAAACCGAGGAAGACGACTTCCAGTAAGCACTGATGATGTCATCGCAGATCTGGCCGTGGTATTCCATTGGACGCCGGCTGACTGTGATGATTATGAAATTGATGAATTAATGGCTTGGCATGAACGTGCTCGAGCACGATGGGAAACAGATAGCAGATGAGTCAAATTAGCTTAAAAGCCATGTTGGAACTGGTGGACAAAGCCACTGCCCCACTCAAGGACATTATGGGTTCAAGTGAAAAGACCAGTGATGCTTTACGTGTCCAACGTGAAGAGTTAAAAAAACTGAGCAAATCGCAGTCGGATATTACGTCATTTCGACGTTTATCCTCTGCATTAAAGGGAACCCGAAAGGATCTTGAAGCAGCACAGCAAACCGTGGCCAGACTTGCCCAAGAACATGCCAGTGTGCAAAAGCCTACCCGTTCGATGATCAAGGAGTTTGAAAAGGCCAAACTGAGCGTTAAATCCTTAAAACAAGCGGAACAGGATCAACTTCGCCAGTTACAAATGCTGCGTAACGGATTAAATCAGGCCGGGATTAGTACCAAGTCACTCAGCAAAGATGAGCGTGATTTAAAGTCACGTATTGATGCATCAAGCCAAGCCTTACAACGAAAAAAGCAGCAGCTAGATAAACAGGTCGCAAGCCAGAAACGTATGAATGATCTAGTCAAACAGCATAAAAGTACCCAAGAAATGATGGGGAAAGTTTCAGATACCGGAGTCAGAGCCGGTGCAGGTGCTGCGGTAGGTGCAGGTGCCTTAGCAGTACCAATTAAAGCTTTTGCTGATGCTGAAGATGCTGCCACCACCCTCAAAGTCTCCATGATGCAATCGAATGGCCAAGTGGCAAAAGAATTTAACGACATCAATCAACTGGCCAATCAACTCGGCACCAAACTCCCGGGTACGACTGCCGGCTTCCAGCTGATGATGGCTAAACTGGTTCAGCAAGGGATCAGTTATAAAGCCATTTTAGGCGGTGTCGGCCAAGCGTCCGGTTATCTTGCGGTGCAGTTAAAAATGCCTTTTGAAGAGGCAGCCGAATTTGCAGCCAAAATGCAGGATGCGACCAAGACCTCTGAAAAAGACATGTTGAGCCTGATGGATACGATTCAAAGGTCGTACTATTTAGGGGTCGACTCCACCAATATGCTGCAGGGTTTTTCTAAATTATCTGCCGGGATGAAAACCATTAAAGCCGAAGGTTTAAAAGGTGCCCAGGCAATGGCTCCCCTTTTGGTCATGGCAGACCAGGCTGCGATGGCAGGTGAATCGGCAGGTAATGCCTACAGCAAAATTTTCTCATCGATGATGGACACCAAAGGCATTCAATCCGCCTTAAAGGGTTCAAAACTGTCGATGAATTTTACCAATGGCAAAGGTGAGTTCGGTGGTCTGGACAACATGTTTAAACAGTTAAGTAAACTTAAAGGCTTATCGACAGAAACCCGTTTGCCGATATTGTCTGATATGTTTGGTAATGATGCAGAAACCATTCAAGCCCTGAATCTGTTGATCGATAAAGGTCAAGCCGGTTATAACGAAACCCTAGCAAAAATGAATGCCCAGGCGGATCTGCAAAAACGTGTCAATGAGCAGCTCGGTACCTTAAAAAATCTTTGGGATGCCGCTTCAGGAACATTTACCAGTGCAATGACTAACTTCGGTGCTGCAATCGCACCAGAACTCAAACAGGTCATGACAGGTCTGACCGATGTTTCAGAAAGCATAGGCAACTGGTCTAAAGCCCATCCTGAACTCTCTAATGCCATCATGAAGACCCTTGCAGTGATCGTTATTTTATTAGCAGCATTCAGTGCAATATCACTGGCACTGGTTACCTTACTCGGGCCAATGGCATTGCTTCGTTTGACCTTCGGTGTTTTAGGAGTCAAAGGCTTCAGCCTGATTAACGTGATCCGGCTGATTGGGGGTGCATTTTTATGGTTGGGTAAAGGGCTATTTATGGTCGGTCGTTTAATGATGACCAATCCTTTATTCCTGGCCATCGGCTTATTGGCGATTGCGGCTTACATGATTTACCGCAACTGGGGGCCAATCAAGCAATTCTTTATTTCACTCTGGGGCAGTATTTCTACAGGTGCATCAACCTTATGGCTCAATCTTAAATCATTTTTTAGTAGTGGTATCGCCAATATCAGTGCAACCATTATCAACTGGTCACCCTTGGGATTGTTCTATCGCGTATTTGCATCGGTCATGAGTTACTTCGGCATTCAATTACCGAGCACATTTACAGGCTTTGGCCAGATGCTGATGCAGGGACTGGCCAACGGTATTGGGAATAGTGTCGGTGCGGTCATTGCCAAAGCCAAAGCTGCTGCAGCTGCTGTTATTACAAATGTGAAAGGAGCTTTTGGCATCCACTCCCCTAGCCGGGTTTTTGCTCAACTGGGGGCATACAACATGCAGGGTTTAGCCAATGGGATCTCAAATAATAGTTATCTGGCCAACACTGCTGTGACCACGGCCAGTAAGGATATGTTGGGCTATTTTGATCCTGGTGCAATTCAATTTGATTCTCGCCCACCGATTGCTTCAAGCAATAACAACTCCGCAACAGCATCAATGCCCATTCAACAAACTTTCAATATTTATGCCTCACCGGGTATGGATGAAAAAGCTCTGGCTCAAATGGTCGCGATTGAAGTGGCCAAAGCACAACGTCCGCAGGCATCTGGAAATGTTCGTAGCTACAGTGATTTAGATTAGGAAGATAAGCCATGTTGATGAGTTTAGGCCAATTTATTTTTAACACTACTAACGTAGCTTTTAAGGAAATCCAGCGACAACGTTCGTGGAATTATGCAGACAATGCGGTGGCATTTGGCCGGGCCAAAAAACAGTTTATGGGTTCAGGACAAGATAGCATTTCTCTTCCTGGTCTCATCTATGAAGAATATGGTTTCGGTAGCCGTTTTGCCTTGGACGAATTGGCCAGCATGGCCGATACAGGACAAGGCTTCGTGCTGATGGATGGTTCAGGATATTTGTATGGGGTCTATGTCATAGACAATATCGATGAGACCAAATCATTTCTAGTGGATAACGGTGTACCACGCAAAGTGGATTACACCCTGAAACTTTCCCGTGCCGATGATGATCGTATTGAAAATCAGGCTGCGCCTGAACGCAGGGATGATTCGGTATGATTAAAACGCCAGTTTGCATTATCACTGCCAACAACAAGCCGTTAAACGCGCTGATTTCAAGCCGAATTATCAGTGTCACCGTGACAGATAACCGCGCCAATGAAGCGGATGAGCTGAGTATTGTTTTAGACGATTCTGATGGTGCTTTAGAATTGCCCAGACGTGGGGTAAAGCTAAATTGCAAAATGGGCTTTCTAGGTGAAGATATTCATGATAAAGGTGATTTTGTTGTCGATGAAACAGAATGGTCAGGTACACCGGATCTCATTACGGTGAAAGCCTCCAGTGCCAATTTTAAAAGTAAAATCAAGGAAGCAAAGTCGAAGTCTTATCATCGCAAAACATTTGGTGAAATTGCCTCTGAAATTGCCAAGAATCATGAATTAACACTAGTCATGGCCAATGATTTAAAAAGCATAAATTTATCCCATGTGGACCAGACCAATGAATCGGATCTGAACCTGTTACAACGCCTGGCCAAACAGAATGGTGCTGAAATGGCGGTGAAAAAAGATCGCTTACTTATCTTCAAAGCCGGTTCTGCAAAGAGCGCTTCAGGCAAGGATTTACCTGCCATGATTTTGACTAGGAACGATGGTGATCAATTTCGTTACAGTGAACAGGATCGTGAATCTGACCATACCGGTGTATCAGCCAGTTACCAGGACACAGGTAAAGCTAAACGTGAAAAAGCTGTCGCAGGGGAAAAAGGCAAAGTGAAACATCTGAAGGGAACATTTGCCAATAAAGAAGAAGCTGAACGTGCAAGCAAAGCAAAAATGGCTGAAATTAAGCGGCAAATGGCAAAGTTCAGTATCACCACGGCTGATGGCATACCTAAAATTAGTACCGAGTCTCCAATGAAGCTAATGGGTTTTAAAGCGGAAGTGGATAAACTGAAATGGATTGTTGAAAAAGCGACTCACAATTATTCAAAAAATGGAGGATTAACGACTCAATTGGATTTAGAGGCAAATATTTAATGTATAAACTATTAATTTGCATCTCTATCATGTTCATCCTTTCAGGATGTAATGCTCATAATATTAATACCAACGTGCGTGTAAGTGTCTACCTACAATGCGTCCAAGAATAGTTTACTCAGGAATATAAAAAAGCTCTCAAAATGAGAGCTTTTTTATATTTCACTTAAAAAATTATGCAATTTGTATTTTTGAGTTACTATTTATCAGGCTATTAAAATAGCGAGTTGCTTCATCCTTTAAATTTTCATTAATTGCAGGCCATTCTTTAACTTCATGAAAGAATGTAAAACTAGCAAAAATTAACTCTTTGATATGATGCAGGGCTTCTGAATTTTTCTCTAATAAAGAATTTGCACAGATCAAAATTCTTTTATTTTCACTATGCTTAGCAATAATTTTTTCCAATTCTTGTCTATCTGAAATATCCAGTTTATTATTCTTTAATTTCTTTGCAGTAAATTCATTAATTAGAACAATTCCCTTATCTCCATTTGAAAATTTTTCAATTTTTAGTTTATTCTTTGAAATAAATTCAAGAACATCTTCATAATTACCTGATAATAAATGCAAGTATATCAGGCTTACGTAGTCTTCGCTTTCAAGATCAATCAAATTATTATATTTTTTCAAATATTTTAATGCTTCAATATAATTTGATTTTGATCTTTCAATTGAATACATAGAATATAAAAAATCAGAATCACTTAATCTGCTCTTATTTTTCATTACAAATGATTCTAACTTTCGACTAATATCCTTATCTTTAGCCCACGTAAATCTATCGCATATTCTATTAATATATGCAAAACTTTCAGATATTGATAAAGTCTTATCTAGAACTTCATTTAGTAAATTCATATCGTTTTTCTTAGAAACTATATATTTAGCTAGTTCAAGCATAAATATTAAATTCTTAGATTTAATATCACTATTAGAATATGAGCTAAAATAATCATCAACCTCTAATTCACTTAAAACCCTCCAATTATTTACATCCTTAATCTCATCTTTAGTATAGACACATATATCATTAAACATATGTGCAATTAAACCAACTACCTCTTTAGATTTTTCTTTTGATAGTCTTTTCTTTATATCATCAACTTCTGAAATAAAGTTTTTCACCAACATTAAGTCCTTCTTATAAAGAACATAATCTCTTTTAATCTTAATAAATTCTGGATTAAATTTATTTATATTACTAATACAATCAATCAGCTTTGTAAGATCACTCTCATTTCTCTCTAACTTTTCAGTTCTTGTTTTTACAACTCTCTCTAACTTTAATATTTTATTCTTTTTAATTTTCAAAAAGTCAAACTTCAAATTATAAGCATCATTATCGCTACTTGGATCTAGCTTTAAACTCTCATTTATTAAATTTTCACAATCATCAAAGTTAATTGTTAAATCACCATCATGGTCTTTATGATATTTTAAAAACATTTGAATTATAGCATTTTTTATACCTGGACTATAATCAACTTTTTGATTGACTTCACATAAATATGAAACCTTATCTTTAATATCAGTTAAAAACATTAGTTTCCACAAATAGTACTTCATATTAAACTCATCATTCTCAATAAGTTCATCAATCATTTTAAAAGCTTTATCTTTATTATTTTGAATTTTATAAATTCTTACTTTAAGCTTATGATAGTTTTCAACCAACTCTTCATCTGTTTCATCTTTTATTTTTTCATTTACTAAAGATAATGCACCATTCGAATCATTCTTCTTAATCAATGCTTCTATTGATAGTAATGTTCTGAGTTGATCAGATGATAAATTTTGTGTATTATTTTCATTAAGTTGGCGAATTAGATCTGATATATCTTGATTATTTTTAGCTGTAGAAATTTCTTCAATAAAATCAGATATCCATGGGTTTTTTATTGAAGCTTCATTATAATCTTTAACGAATTTCTTAATACAACTTTCTCTTTTATTTTCAGAAAGATTATCAATCAGGTTTGGCTTAACATTTGCAACACTACAAAACTCTGTGAACAACTCATCAAAACCATCTATTTGAACGCAGTATACTTTATCTTTCCATAATATCTTTCTAACCTCATGACTAATTTCATCTTCTGCCCTAAAACACCAATATAAACCATTTTTCAAATAGTCCTCTTGCTGAAGTAGGTAATTTAAGACATCTAAAATCGATCTATCTTGACCAGAGTAACCAACAACAATTAATCCATTATCCTTCGTAAACTCAATAAACTTCTGTTTGATGTTTTGTTCAAGGGATTCAGTTTCCTTTATAGTATTTTTGATGTCATCGAAAAGGTAGTCACCATGCAACTTAATGATCTTTGGTCTTTTAGCAACTACTGAAATACTACTTACTGCTGAATCATGAGCACAGAGAATTGGTCGAGTATTTGAAAATTGATAAAATGCCTCATTAATTAGATCATCAAAATTTGTAGTAAAAATTGTATTAAAATAATTATTATTTATTAAAGTAATTAAAAATAAATATCCTATCGATGGTAAATGATTATCGACCAAATCCTCTACGAAACGACGACGCTGTACAGGTAAATCAAATTTTCTTTCAAAAAGAGATGAATACTCATTTTGTGGGTTGTACCAAACACCATGCTTTTTAATTAAATAGTCAATTGCTCGCTCTTTAGCAAATTCTTCACGCTCTACTAAACTATATTTATCTAAATCATCATAATAGTCCAAACCATCTTTCTCATATGTTTCCCTCCGCCATTCATTTACAAGATTTCCACCAGTTTTTATACCTGATGCAACTGATGCCCCAGCACCTAAAAAAATACTATAATTAGGATGTGACGGTGCTATTTTACCGACATAATCAACCAGATCCTTTACTTTTCGTACTTTGTTCTGTAGCTCACCCTCAATAAGATCTTTGAATTTTATAGTTGGCATGATTTTTCTCATAAAAATTATTAATTTAAATATATTATAAGAACACCATAAAAATGCAACTTAACAATGTTGATGATTCGACTAAAGAAATATGTGGACACATAATAGAAAAGCCCTCCATAGGAGAGCTCTGAACATACTTAATTTTGATATTACGGTGATGGTGTAGAACTACCCTTCGCTTTCACCATCTCAGCACTTGCTTTAATCAACTCTGTACCTGCTGTGAGCTGATCTTTCATCAAATCCCCAATTTTATCATTTTGTGTGTGATCCAGCTCTTTACCAAAGTACTTCAATGCCAACTCTTTAATTAACTCATGCTTATCTTCATCTTTTAAGGATCGAACATGAATTGGAAATGCATTAATTTCTACATGTGTCTGATATGCTTGTTCTTTTAATTTTTTAGCATGGGAAGATCTTCTTAAAAATAGTGTACATAAAGTTATTCCCACCGCTAATATCAATACTTTTATTGATATAAAAATAATCCAATCTATTGGTTTAAAATTAGCAAAAAATAAAATAGAAAATATAGTAAAAAATACACTTAAACCAAATACTGAAGTAAAGTACAAATTATTTAATCTATATTCATCATTGTATTTATTATATAAATCTAAATATATTTGATCTGTCTCCCTCATTTCCAGTGCCAAACGTACAGATTCCAGATCTTTTATCTTTTCTTCAACCTCTTTAATTTTTGGATCTAAGTCATATTTCATGATCCTATTTGTATTATTCAGTGCAATTAAAGAGACTTTTATCGTAGCAAATGTAGATATAAAAAAATCAATAGAATCATTTAGTTTAGCTAAAGCGTAAGGTGATTGAGCATCTATATTAAGTACACTAACTTTCAAAGCATGTAATGCATTTATTAAGATTATACTCAGATCTTCATTAGCAAATAACTCAGCATTATCATTAACTAATTCAAAATATTCTGGAAACTTAGAAAAAGAAAATGCCATAACAATTTTAAAGTTATTTTCATTTACTAAATTTTTTATTTGCGGATCATTAATGTCTTGAATTGATTGTAGATAACTTTCAAGACCAGATTTTATTACACGAAATAAGTCATTAATTTGTTCTAGATATTTACTCTGATCCATTTGATTTTGATCCATTCAAAATCTCCAGTTTTTTCGATGTCCGCCCCTATGCATCGACTCAAAATGACCCGATCCATTAGCTCACAATGAGCCAAAGCATTGTATCAAAAAGACCTTTTCTTCTATATATAAATAGAATAAAGAATAGAGTTATAAAAGAATGATAGAAAACAAAAACAGTTGACTTAAAAAATATTTAAATTATATTGTCCATATCACAGCAAAATCTGTGATCAGGCGTAGGAACCTGTTTTATTATCAAAGAGCGCAAAACAAAGTCGCTTATGCGGCATTTTTTTTGTCTACTGTTTAGCAGTCGTTATGGCAGGCTAGGCAGGGCAGCTTCGTGCTGGCCGTTACTCTTTGAGCGGTATTCCTACACCCTGTTTAGTCTGTCACCATCCCGTAGGAAGGATGTTGATGGGTTTTAAAACTTATCAAAGAGAAAACGACCATGAACACTCAAAACAAAAGTGTGCATCAAGCACCTGTATGCCTCGACACTCTCTGTCTACAACGCTTACAAGCATCTAACTTTGCTCAACCCCAAATTCATAAACAAATTTTAAATTTCATTCGCCTACGTTTCACACGTTAAGGGGAATCGCATGTCTAAAATTTATATCAACACTGAACTCGGTACAGAAAAACGCTGTACTTGTTGTGGCGACTACTACCCTCTCGACACAGACTTTTTTTATAAAAATGGTACCTGGCGTGGTAAAGCACAGTGGACTGCACACTGCAAAGCCTGCTTTATTGAAACGTACCGGGGAGATAAATAATGAAAAATATTCTCCTCACAAACCAAGAATATCCCCTCATTGCATCGCCTCAACTCGCTAAAGAGTTAGGAACTGCAGCAGCAACATTCCTGCAAAAATTGCATTTTTTATTAAGTGAAAATAGAAAATTTAAACAGAAGAAAAACCTAACAACTTATCTAAACCGTAAATGGTGGTTTCATACCTTTGAAGAATGGCAAACAACCCTTGGCATGTTTAGTGTTTCAACTATTAAACGTGCTGTGGCTAAGCTAAAAGAACTTGGTTTAATTGAAATCAATAAGCTTTCGAAAATTAAATCTATCCGTGTGAATTACTACACCATTAACTATCAAAAGCTTAAAGAACTGTTTGGTATAACTACATCCCAAAGCAAACCATCATCTGTACCTAAATCGAGTCCTGAAAAAATTGTGGGGACTGATGCCCCAACTCAAGCAGAAGCAACGGTAGAAAATCTGGCAACGATACCAAGTGAACACCGTGCTTTGTACCGACAGCTTCGCCAGTACAAACTGGACATTTCTTATGATGATCCATGGCTCTTCTTTTGGGAGAAAAAAGCCCGATCCGTGATTGCCTATGCAGCTTCAGCTCCAAACCGGTTCAATATCAATAAATGGCAATGGCATACACCAGAACAAATATTGCCTGAAGAACTTTTGAGGACTTAAAAAATGGGAATTGAAAAACACATTATTCGAGTTCAAGAACCACATTCTAAAAAGCGTAAGTTCTTTATCAGCTCGAAGCATTTATACCGTTTGCTACAAACAGATATTTCCTATAAAACCTTTGTAGAAACCAATATTGTCTGGTCACGACTACGTGAAAACATTGACTATCATTTCAATGAACAGCATGACACCTATAATCTTTCAATCTGTGCTGTACAGGTAATTTTGATTTTAGAAAACACAGAAAAAAGCTGGCAATTCTTCAATGAACTGACTGACCTGATAAATAACGGTTTTAACCGTTCCTAGGGGAATATTATGGATCTTCAAACAAGATTATCAGTACTAGATCAACATTTATCTTTACTCGTTGAGTCAACAGAAAATTGTGAGTCTTTAACTGGAGAGTCAGTGGCTGCAACATTATTTATTATTCAGGAACAGGTACGCCAGATTCAGAAGGCAGTGAATAAGGAATAATAAAAAAGCCCTCTTAGGAGGGCTTTTTTATTCTCATATAATTATGCAGCTTGTTTTTTTGCCCATAAAGCCATTTTATCTCTTAATACATCTTCTGAATGCTCACTTTCGATATGTATACCTTGTTGTTTTTGCTTTCTGTTTAGGCTTTCAATCAACGAATCAATTCTAACTGCTTTGTCATTATCCAATTTATTTAATTCATCATCTGAGGGTGTTAATACAAAAAATGTTGGCTCTTTTCCACTAATAACTGATGCCGCTTTTAAATCATTTACATTAGTTAAATAGTTTGCAGTTATTTTTTCTGCATTCGGCGACACTACAGAAACTATACTTCCAAAGGCCTCCTCACTTCGTAATGGCACTAAGAAACTATCATCTTGGTATTGTATATATTTTTCAGTTGGCAAAAATCTTAATAGATTTTGATCATCTTTAAATTCATCTCTTAAATTTTTGGTAATACGTGTAATTAATGCATCGCTACGCACTACTTTAAAATCTGTTCTAACTTGATTTTTATTTTGACACGGTTTACCCAAAGTAATAACACGTTTGTACAACCTATCTAAAATTTCACTTTCACTTGAACCTTTAGTATTACCTTTAGTTTTCCAAACAATTTGATCAGAAAAATTAGTACAATTATTTTTTAAGGCATGCTCTGATAACTCAATAACACCCTGTAAATGCTGAATCACACTTTCATCGAATAAACAGGTAAGACGCTCAAAATAATCAAGCATCTTAAATTGCAATTCTCCTCCAACATTTAAAGCAACTCCGATATTTAATAACTCTTCAGTCGCTATATCTGGATTCCATTGAATTAGAGACCATTCGCCTCTAAGTATTCTTTGATTATGATTATTTTCTACTATATATAAATTGCTCATGGTGCAGTGGCTCCAAGGCTGGAATAATGAGTTGAAAGATTTTTAAAATAATTAACTGAGCATAGAGACCGATTTTTGAAATATTCAATCAGTAATGCTGCAGCGACACTTACAGTCTCTACATTTGGAATAAGAGCTTCAAATACAGGAAGGATTTTATTTAATAAATCACCCCAATATGTTGAATATTTTGTAGCATTATCTGTTGCACAATATATAACTGGTTGCCAAGCAATATGAGATGGCGCGTTACCATGATGTTGAATAAAATGATTTAACATCCAATTATCAAAATTTTCAGAACCTCTTAAACCATCCACAGGCCAATTAACGCCACCAAATATTCGACCATGATCAATTACAGCTAAATTATTTTTTCCTAAAAAAATGATATTTCCTGGATTTCTATCACTATTGCCAATGCAATCATCAAATGCAATCAAGTTAGCAAAATGATCCCATTCATTCAGGGCATCAAAATATTTAGAAAATTCCTGAGGTGTTCCATTCTGATAAGGAGGTTTAAAATACATTTTTTTCATATTCTCCCCACCTATACTTCTACATGCCCAAGCGTAGTAATAACCATTTTCTTGAGCAAAGATATCATCAGCCACACTTGGAATATCATCAACAGAAATTTTTATCAGAGCAACTCTAGGTGATTGACGCAAATTGATTTCTTGAGCCATTAAAAAACCAAAGCTTTCATTAATAATTTCTAAAGACCTTGTTCCTATAGGAAAAATTTTAATAAAGGTATCTGCTTCATCTCCATCTGGCCATCGTACTGTAGCTAAGCGAGTATTTGCAGAAATTCCCCCACTAGTTCCACCTATAACTCTTAAGGTATCTAGAAAACCGTCCTCTCCAATAATTTCTATACTCATAATAATTTTATTAAGTGTTAATAATATTACGTATGATATATCATTTTTCAATCAACTCAACAAAGTTAAATTGCTCTTATTACTATATTTTTAGTATTAAATTTTCTGAAAAATGAGTAAATATATATTTACTCTTTAGAAAAACTCTCAGCAAAATTCCGCACTAAAGTCATTAAAGTTTCTCTCTGACTTGGCTCTACAACATCCCACAGTTTAAGTAGTTCTTTTGCATCATCAGAAAGTAAATCTGGCTGGGTACGCTCACCAGTAATTAGATAGTAAACGTCTACACCTGCTGCATGCAAAGCTTCTAAATCATCCTGCCCCATAACACGTTCACCTTTCTCATAACGAAAGGCAGCCATCGTTTTCTTACCAAATAAAGCAGCAAAATCCTTCTGCGACAGGTCTAAGCGTAATCGTTCCTGACGAAGGCGTTCGCCTCTTTGATCGTTATTTTCATTTACCATTTGGGATAAATCCATATATTAATTATCCCATTTGGGATAATATTGCTTTGCTTATTTACCATTTTAACAAAGTTCTTTATTCACCACAGTTTAATAATTGTGGCTTCCAAAGGAAACAGCTATGGCTACTCAAGAATCCCAAAAAGAAGTTCAAATCAGCTTTCGCACCACATTAGAAATCAAACGACTTGCCCGTGTAGAAGCAGCAAAACAAGACATGAGTCTAAATGAATGGATTAAACATCTTGTTGAATCAAAACTGGTAGAGGCTTCTTCTCAAAACTCCAAATCATCATAAGGCATGGTCTTTCAACCAATCACAGAAAACCAATACAGATTTTTCAAATATTTGAAAAATTTTGTAAATGAGAAAAAGAAATTAAGTAAGTGTCGTCGGGAGCCACAATTACTTGATTGAATATCTAGAGGTACTCCATGAGTAAATCAATTGGTTTTTATTGCCCCCACTGTGGCACACGTATGCATGTATCTAGTCGTAAAAAGCCATCTCCTCTTTTACATGAATTAATCGTGTCTTGCCGTAATGACCAATGCCTTGCCAGTTTCGCAGCAAGCCTAGAAATGGTGAGACCGGTACAAAACAGTATTAATCCAAATCCAGAAGTTCAGACGGGACTCCCACAACATAAACGTCAATGGGAAACTGAACTGGAACATCATCTAGCAAGTTTGGAAGTGCAACCCGAAATTGATGAACATCAAAAGAATTATGTTGAAGGCTTTATCTCTGCCCTATTTCACTCATCAACTATTGACTTGACTCGGGCATCTTCTTACCGCAATCGGCTTCAACAAATTAAACTTTTATAGGTTTTTTAAATGGATCTTCAACGTCGTATTGATGACAGACTGAATCAACTTTTTAACTTCAAGAAAGTCGGGGAATGGTATCGTCAAGGGCGCTGCCCGAGTTGTAATGAAAAGGAACTTTATACCCATGCAGTAACGCCACGTATGGTGAAATGTGGCCGTATCAACAAATGTGGCTATGAAGAACATGTCAAAGATATCTGTGAAGAACTATTTAAAGACTGGTCTGAATACCATCCCAAAACGCCTGAAAATCCAAATGCAGCAGCAGATGCATATTTAAAAGAAGCTCGTGGTTTTGATCTTAAAAATTTAAAAGGTCGCTATAGCCAAGAGCTTTATCAATCCCCAAAAAATAAAAGCCTCGTCAGTGCTACAGTCCGTTTTAAATTGGCTGAAGGTATTTACTGGGAACGCATCATCGACCGACCAGATCGTTTTGGTCGTCAGAAAGCCAATTTCATCGGCAAATGGACCGGCTTAGCCTGGACGATGCATGAGTTAGATGAACTCTGTCATGCAGGTAGTATTTGGATCACTGAAGGCATCTTTAACAGCATCGCCCTTTCACAGTCTGCAATTATCAGCATCAGCAATATGAACAGTGGCAATTATCCAACCCAAATATTGAACGCCATAAAAAAACGCTGTCATGAACTCAATAAGGATAAGCCGCGTTTAGTTTGGGCATTAGACAATGATCAAGCAGGCAAAAAGTTTTTACCAAAACATCATAAACATGCGATTGATGAAGGTTGGATCTCCACTGCTGCTCTACCTCCAGCACCTATAAATGGAAAATCTTTAGACTGGAACGACCTTTTCCAACGTGAACAACTCACAGAAAAGGATCGAGAGAAATATCTCCATTTTGGCAAACTACAAATTGTAGATACGCCTGAAGAAGCAGGACTACTCATCTATAATTTTTATGGAAGTAATCTCAGTAAATTCTTTTTTAATCATAAATTTCGAACCTACTGGTGGGAACTGGATTATGAAAAATTCAACAAAGCTGTCCAGTATGTTGAGGAATCACAACAAAATCAGATGTTATCCGAAGAAGAAATCCGTATTCAGGCATTAAAAACCTGTTCTTCAGCTAAAGAAATCTGCAATGCACAACTTGAACCTCTATATTTCCAACGCAATGAAATTACAGATGAGTCCTGGTATTACTTTCACTTACAAAGCCCTTGGGGTGAAACCAAAACTACATTTACTGCAGAACATATGGCATCACGCAGTAAATTTAAACCACGTGTCATGTCAGTACTTTCAGGTGCTATGTGGACAGGTAGCGATCAACAACTTGAAACCTTTATTAAACGTAAAACTGAAAAATTACGTGAAGTAAAAACAATCGATTTCATTGGTTATAGCAAAGATTATCAAGCTTATGTCTTTGATCAATATGCTGTGCATAACGGACAAGTTATCCCCAAAAATGAACATGATTTCTTTAGAACAGGAAAAAAGGAATTGAAGAGTCTCGCAAATTCTCCTGTTATCAGCCTTAATCCTAAAAAGGAATTTTCGCCTACATGGTGGAAAGACTTTTACACCTTAAATGGGGCAAATGGCTTAATCGTATTAGCGTGGTGGACAGGAACTTATTTTGCTGAACAAATCCGTGCATTAAATTCTTCTTATCCTTTCTTCGAATTTGTGGGTCAAGCAGGTGCTGGTAAATCTACCTTACTGGAATTATTGTGGAAGTTTAGTGGTCGTGAAGCGTATGAAGGCTTTGACCCAAACAAATCAACCAGTGTGGCGATTTATCGAAATTTTGCTCAAGCATCCAATATGCCTATCGTCCTTATCGAGGGGGATCGTAACGATCAAAATGGTGGGACTCAAAAAGCAAAGTTCAGTTGGGATGAACTTAAAGATGCATTCAATGGTCGTGCTATTCGTTCTAAAGGCTTAAAAACTGCAGGCAATGAAACCTATGAGCCACCATTCCGTGGTGCGATCATGATTAGCCAGAACACGCCTATTCAAGCCTCTGAAGCGATTCTATCGCGTACATTACATATTACAGTGACGACCAAAGGTCATAATTTAGATAAAAAAAGAATTGCTGACCGTCTGTCTCGTATAGAGCTTGAAGAAGCATGTACCTATATGACGCATTGCCTGAAAAATGAAGCAAAAATTCTGAAAACTTATTCAGACAATATCCAAGGTCTTGAAGAAGAATTTCATCAAAAAGGGATTACTCATACTCGTATTGCCCTTTGTCATGCACAAGTATCGGCAATGATTGATGCACTTTCAGAACACGTTTTAAAAGGTGTGATAGATCTCGATGAAATCTGTGATGCTAAACGTATTCTAGAAACGATGGCGCGTGAACGTGTCGAGCAGCTTGGCAGTGATCATCCCCAGGTACAGCAATTCTGGGATGCATTCGAATATATGAATGTCAGTCGTAATGCTTCCTTCAGTTTGAATCATCATGACCAGGATGCACAGAGCATCGCAATCAATCTAAATGAAGTCTACAAAGTTGCTGCTCGGAACTATCAATCTTTACCAGATATCAATGAAATGCGAACCCTGCTTCGCTCAAGTCGTCGCTATAAATTTATTGATATGAATAAACCTGTGAAGTCTAAAAACTTCCCAGCAGATGACGTCAAGAATGCCACTTCAGATATGCGGGAGCGTGTCGTTAAATGTTGGCTTTTCACCAATCCATACTTCAATCAACAATCCACAAAAAAACCCAAATAAGTTTTAAGCGCACATATAGAAGTGACAGCTTCTATATGTGCTACATCATAAAGTCAGGAGACGAAACAATGCGAAATGATTCTAACGTAGAACTACAACGGCCGACGACTAAATTTAGAGGAGCTAAACTTAATGCCTGAGTTCATCGTAACAATTGAAGCTGACTCTGCCCCTCAAGTCGTTCTTGGTCAAATTCTTCTTGGCGGTACTGTGACAGCTCTTAAACTTGAAAAGCGTAAATTGGTATCAGTTTCCGAACTTGTTAAGCAATACGGGCTTTCTGACGAGACAATCAGAACCAAATGTATCTCGATTAACCAAGGGAGCAATGGCAAGCATATGTATGATCCTGATGCTGCTGATGCCCTTCTCAAAAACTCTAAATTTCGACGTGGAGCAAGGCGGAAAAACTAATAAAATGCCCGCTATATGCGCAATGCTGTTCACTTAAGAGGTTCAGCATTGTGGTCTACCTGATAACGTTTTTTTTGATATCTTTACTGTTCGAGGCATTTTAGGCCTCAAACACCTTTCTGTAGATAATGAATTAAACAAATCATTCAAAAATGCTATTTTAAATCAATACTTTGAGTCTATGTTTTGTGTCAATATTTTATGGGCTGATTATAAAAGTCTAGAATATCCTATTTTTAAAAAATCATAAAAAATCCGATGCCAAATCTGACATCGGATTTTCTAATAAATTTAGCAACGCCTCAAATGCTTAAGTGAACAGCATTGCGCTATATGCGAGCTTATTTTTATCCATTAAAAGCTGCAACCAAATCATTTGCATTCGGGTTGTAATAAGTATTTACCAGAACATCAATTTTTTTATGGCCAGTAATTTTAGCCAGAACTTCAACTGGTAATTTCCTAACCCGAACCATTCTTGTAATAGCTTCATGTCTTGTATCGTGAAAATGTAGGTTATTCAGACCCACAGCATTTTTTCTTTTTTCCCACATCAAACGAAAAGCATTTTCTGACTGCGGTATGATTTTGCGACCTTCATGCTTAATCAGTTTTAATAATTCTTTTGCTTCTTCAGAAAGCGGAACGATCCGTGGATCTCCATTTTTGGTTTTGGGTAAATGAACATACCCATCAAAAATATCTTTCTTTTGCATTGCAATAATTTCACCACGTCTCATTGCAGTTTCAATAGCAAAGAGAAATCCCCAAGCAACATAGTGTTGTGGCAAAACAGGTTCCTTACCTATTTCATAATTTAATGTTTTTAATATAAGTTCAATTTCAGATTCATGAATACGACGCGATCGAGCTTTAGGTTTTTTGGGTTTTGTCATTTGCATCCAAGGATTTTCATTTAAAATAAAAAGTTCCTTTTGGGCATAAGTAAATATTGCACTGTAATGTGAAATTTCTTTAAGTACCGTGTTTTCTCCAACTTCTTGTAATCTTTTATTTCTCCAATTCGTCAAATCTTTTGGACTAATGTCATAAATGGATTTCTGTGCTAATGCCCCAAATTTATTTTCAAAATTATTGTATTGGCCTTTGATCCAAGCGCGTGATGACTTTGAATCCTTCCATTGGCCAACGTTTTGGTAATATTGATTATTCAAATCTCTAAACGTAAATTTAGGTTTACTCTCACCATTCTCAATTTTAGTTTGTGATCTTAATTCTAATAATTTAAGTGCTGCCCACTGTTCACATTCTTTTGCAGTGTCACGAGTGCAGTAATATCTTTTACTTCGATATGAGACAGTAATTGTAAAAGTCTCGCCTCTTTTCCTGGGAGTTGGTATTTTCATTTTGTCGCAAACTTGTCGCAGATGGCTTAGAAATACTGCCATTTTTCACCAATTTAGCCAAGTCTGACACTAGGTAAAATGCGACAAATAAGCAAAAAAAAGACTTATAAGCATTTGATTAGCCTATAAGTCTTTGATTTGTATCTGGTAGGTATAAGCAGACTCGAACTGCTGACCTCTACGATGTCAACGTAGCGCTCTAACCAACTGAGCTATACACCTAAGTGCTGTGAATAATATTCATTTTTATTTTTTAAGACAAGTGCTTTCTATTCTTTTTTAAAGTATCTGCACAAGTTTTAAGCATGTCTCTAAATTGTTTTATTTGCAGATGATTTTGCATGAATGAATATTGTTGTTGCTGATAATGCTGTGCCGTTTGCGCAAATATCTGTTGCTGATCTTGCTCTGCCTGTTCGGCTAAACGAAACATCCAGCTATAAAAAGTTTCTGCAGGCTGCTTGCGCAAGCTGAGTTCCAATTGTTTGGAAAATTGTTGAATGGCACGCTCATAGGCAGAAACCGACTGGCTATTTCGATAAAAAATCCAGATGAAATAAACCACTACCACCAGCAGAATGCTCAATAGCATGATGATGCTGCTGGCATAAGCGCTTTTAATACCTAACTTTGACAACCAGCCTTGCTGCTTTTCGGCATCATAACCCACAACCTTGCTTTGCCATTGATAACTCGCATAATCACTCCAGATTCGCATGTTTTTCATCACTGCAAATTGGCGGTATCTCCACTTTTGCTCTTTATTGCCCAAAACACTGCGATCACTTTCAATATAATTTTGCATTCCGCCATCTATCCGCTGCGGTGCAATAATCGCAGTAGGGTCAATTCTTTGCCATTTGCCATTTAACAGTACCTCTGTCCATGCATGCGCATCGAGCTGACGTACTTCCCAACTGGCACGATCCGGGGCAAGCTGGCCACCCTGATAGCCAATCACAACTCGTGCAGGAATTCCGACATAACGCATTAACAGAGCAAAACTCGAGGCATAATGCTCGCAAAAACCACGACGCGATTGAAACAGGAATTCATCAATCCGGTTTTCCCCCAACAATCCGGGATTTAAGGTATAGGCGAATTCATGACTTTTGTACCACTGCAAAATATTGCTTATATAACGTTCAGGTTGCTGTCCACTCTGCCTAAACATCTCTAATGCAAACTGGCGTGATTGCTCATCTAAGCGCTCTGGTATTTTGGTATTGATTTGTTGCAATAACCTTATTGTGTACAAAGCCTCCTGTTGCGCATGAGCATTCCCCAGCCACTGCAATGCAATCGGCTGATTCTGCAAAATTTCTCGCACCGGCGTAATACTGCCATCCTGTTTTAATTGATAGTTCTGCTGTAATGGTCGTGATTTCTCCAAACCCATCACCCACATGACATGAGGATCAGCCGCTAAATAATGATAATCAAAACTGTATTTACTTTTCTGAACATCGTGATTTACGACCAACTGTTCATTCACAAAACTACTGGTCCAAGTTCTGCCATCATACTGATCTAAAACCATGGCTCGCCAATACAGTTCATTGCGGCTTGGCAATTGCTTCACATCACCAATAATTCGAAATGCCAGACTGGTCGACTGTGACAGCTCGGCAATATCACCCGGTGACATACTGTCACTCATACCGGTAACATTTTTTTGTACGGGAATCGGAATCGCCCAAAGTGGCGGCAAACGCGGAAAAAACACAAACAATAAGATAAAAAAAGGCAAAGCCAGAATCAGCAACTTAGCTACATGTTTGGCATCGCTTTGCCATGCGCTGGACTGATTTTGCAGTTGTTTAAATTCATGAGTCTGCAATCGATACAGGCCGATCAGGCAACTGAGTAAACATAACACCACCATCAGTGCCATCCAGATGGACTGGCTAAACAAAAATGAACTGGCACTGACAAACATGGCAAAATTAAACAGGATAATCACATCGCGTTTATTCTTGCTTTCCAAGGCTTTGGCAAATAAGAAAGTCGATAAAATTGCAACGCCCGCGTCTATGCCAATAAAAGTTTGATAGTTAAAATAAATGGTCGCCAGAGCAAATAAAGTCAGCACAAAGGTCCAAATTCTGGATAAAGCCTTGGACTGATCTTTTAAACTATAAAATAAACCCAGGATCATCAGAGCAAAAATCAGGCTCAATACTGGAGGATTAAAAAGAACCTGTGCCATCAGTATCAATGACAGGGTCATCAGCATTGAGGTTCTGATTTGTGCATGAATCATAATTTAAGCCTGCGCCAAAAGTTTTTTGGCCTGCAATAACTGATTTTCACCGAGGCCTACAGCCAATTCAGCCTGTGGTAAAAAGACCGCATATGCACACTGTATTTGCTCGCATTGTTCAATTAAGCCCATCATGAGACTTAATTTTTCTTCATGTTGAGTACTTGGCATATTGCTATAATGAATTTCGATATTCAGCTGCTCATTGTGCTGTTCAAATACCTTGATATATAAACCTTGTCCGCGTGCTGCCTGTTTCCATGACACAGCTTGCAGGCTATCTCCAGCCTTGAAATTGCGCAGTTCACGAAATTCGTCCATATCCGGTTCGAAATTTTGCTGATGCTGCTTATTTTCCGCATTGTACAAGGCCGCTTTGGGTGCCACCCATGAATATTCTTTTAAATAAAAATAGGTCCAGGCACGCACCAGTCCAAAGGGATAGACCGAATATACCTGCAGGGTTGGATAATCAAATTGCCCTCTTTTTTCAGTAAAAAAAGACAAGGTCATATTTTGCTTCAATTCTGAAATGAAGATTCTTTCCAGGTGCTGACTGGTTTTAACCCACAAATAACGCGGCTGCTTTTGTGCTTGCTGAAAATGTAATTGCAAATCCAGTTGCTGGCCTGCCTGCCCCACTTCATTGACAGAAACTTCAACCTTGAGCCCATGCAACTGCCTGAAGGTCAAATAAAAGCTGATACATAAAATGGCACTCACCAGAAAGCAAAAACCCAAAATCAGGTTATTGGCATAATTGATCCCGGCAATAAAGGTCAGCAAGATCAACACCAAATACAGATAGCCCTGCTGATAGATAAAAATCAGAATATCTTTTTGCGAGAGCTGTTTGATTTTTTTAAACTGAAAGCGTTTCGCTAACCATTTTTGCCACGGCTGGGTCAAAATTTTAGTCAAGTGAATCACCCTTTAGCTGACATTGACTTGCTGCATCAGCTGCAAGGTTTCTGCTTCACTTAAGCCAATACGATGCGACACTACAGCAGCAAACACCGCCTGTACGTCATCTGGCGTTACATAACTACGCTGTTCGATAAAGGCATGCGCTTGCGCTGCTTTTTTCAATGCCAGTAATCCACGGGTCGATAAACCATGCGGGCTTTTGCGGGTTTCAGTCGCCAGATCCAGCAAATATTCCAGCACCACATCGGCAATGTAAATCTGCGTCACCAGTTGTTGAATGGCTAAAATTTCCTGTTCATTAAAGACGTGTTGCAATGTGGCGATTAAGGCATAACGGGAATCTTGCTGTAATAACAGTTTTTCTGCTGAACGCGATGGATAGCCCAGTGATAAGCGCATCAAAAAACGGTCAAGCTGGGATTCGGGCAAGCTATAAGTACCACTCTGGAACAAGGGGTTTTGTGTAGCAATCACCCAAAAAGGTTGCGGCAAGTCATAGCGTACCCCATCGACCGTCACCAGCCCTTCTTCCATCGCTTCCAGCAAAGCACTCTGAGTTTTGGGACTGCAACGGTTAATTTCATCGGCCAACAAGATTTGGGTAAAAATGGGGCCACGCTTAAACTCAAACTGATGTTGTTTTTGATTAAACATATTCACCCCAATCACATCACTGGCCAGCATGTCATTGGTAAACTGAATACGCTGAAACTTCAATCCGGCAATATGCGACAAGGCACTGGATAATGTGGTTTTACCCAGCCCGGGCAAATCTTCAAACAGCACATGTCCACCGGCAAGCAAACAGCTTAAAGCCAGTTTGGTTTGCTGTTGTTTATCCAGAATAATGCTATTGATTTGGGCCAGAAATGTCTGAATTTTTGCAGCATAAGATTCCACCTGAAAATTCAGCTCTTGCTGCGCTGGCGTGAGTTCTTGTTTTTGAACTTTATTCGTACCCCAAATCACACTCTTTCCTCAATAAAAAAACGGTGCATGATTAACATACACCGTTTTGTAGTTTTTCCAAACAAATCAAAAGATTTCTGACAAATAATTCATCATACTAGCAAGGACATTTTTTCATTCCACCCGATGCACTTGGATAACGCGCATCCACACAGTATCGGTAAAATGTCTTCGCATCCATAGGCGTTAAATCAGCATGATGTTTTGCCATATGCGCCAAATAGGTCTGATAATCCGGCACACCCACCATCAGGCGAAAGCTTTGCTGTAGACGTTGCCAAATGATCTGAATGGTTTTAATCCCATTCAGCATCAAAAATTTTTTCGGCTGCGCCAGCACAGTGAATTTAATGATTTTACCCAGAGCCAGTTTCTGACGAATTTGATCTTTTAGACTCATTTCACCCCTCCTGTCACTTCATTTGGGCTAATCTCATCACTGTAAATAGCTTCAGATTCTTGCACGCTTGGATTAGGGTCTGCCAATGCACGACGAATGACACCAATCGCAGCAAATAGCATGACAATAGCCACAATCATGAAGAAACCGCACAGTACTGCATTAATCTGATTGGAGAATACAATCGTTTGCATTTCAGCAATGTCTTTGGCCGGTTTTAAAATTTCACCCCGGGCAATCGCATCGGAGAAACGGTTTGCCTGTGCCAGGAAACCAATTTTAGGATTTTCATGGAAGATTTTTTGCCAGCCCGCAGTCATACAGGTAATGAACAGAAAAATGGTTGGAACAATGGTGATCCACACATATTTTTCTTTCTTCATTTTGAACAGAATGACCGTACCTAAAATCAATGCCATAGCAGCCAGCATCTGGTTACCAATACCAAACAGTGGCCATAAGCTATTAATCCCGCCGAGCGGATCAACCACACCTTGGTAAACGAAGAAGCCCCAGCCTGCCACAGCAACTGCGGTACCCAACAAGTTACCAAAGAAATTGTGCGATTTTTTCACCGCAGGAATCACGATACCGACAGTATCCTGAACCATGAAACGGCAAGCACGCGTACCGGCATCTACTGCAGTTAAAATAAACAGTGCTTCAAACAGAATCGCAAAGTGATACCAGAACGCCATCATGGAACGGTTATTGAAAATTTCCGTAATAATGTGCGCCATACCAATCGCAAATGTTGGGGCACCACCGGTACGTGAAAGAATTGAGCTTTCACCCACTTCCTGCGCCAGTAAAGTCAATGCTTCGGGCGTTACCACAAAGCCTAAAGTACGCACCGCTTCCGCAGCACTTTCAACCGTGGTGCCTAATACGGCGGCGGGTGCATTGATTGCGAAATATACACCGGGTTCAAGAATAGTGGCGCAAATCATCGCCATCACGGCAACGAAAGATTCCATCAGCATGCCACCATAACCGATCACACGAATATCCACTTCGTTATTGACCAGCTTCGGTGTAGTACCTGAAGACACTAAAGCATGGAAACCTGAAATGGCGCCACAAGCGATGGTAATGAACAGGAACGGGAACATAGAACCGGCAAAAACAGGTCCTGTACCATCAATGAAATGCGTAACAGCCGGCATTTTCATTTCAGGCAATGCCACCATAATGCCCACAGCCAGACCGGCAATCACGCCAATCTTCAAGAAGGTAGAAAGGTAGTCGCGTGGCGCAAGCAGCAACCAGACAGGTAATGCAGAAGCAATAAAACCATAAACAATCAAACACCAGGTCAATTGCGTGCCTGAAAGGGTAAACAATGGTCCCCAGTAAGGATCAGCTGCAACATTACCGCCATAGACAATCGCCATCATCATCAGTACAAAACCGATAATTGAAACTTCGGCAATTTTACCCGGACGGATATAACGCATATATACGCCCATGAACAAGGCGATTGGAATGGTTGCAGCAATACTGAACACGCCCCATGGGCTGTTGGTCAAGGCTTTTACCACCACCAAGGCAAGCACAGCAAGAATAATGATCATGACGCCTAATGCACCCAGCATCACAATCACACCGGCAAAGGAACCCAGTTCCTGCTTTGCCATTTCACCCAGTGATCGTCCATCACGGCGGGTCGAAATAAACAGCACCAAGAAATCCTGAACCGCACCTGCAAGCACAACACCCACTAATAGCCAGATCGTTCCAGGCAAGTAGCCCATTTGCGCAGCAAGAATTGGCCCCACTAAAGGTCCAGCTCCAGCAATCGCAGCAAAGTGGTGTCCAAACAAAACATATTTATTGGTCGGCACATAATCCAGACCATCTGCCAGACGGTGAGCGGGAGTTAAACGTCTTGCATTGAGTTCAAAAACTTTATTGGCAATAAATAAGCTATAGAAGCGATAAGCGATGCTATAGACACAGATGGCAGCTAAAACCAGCCAAACTGCATTGACATGCTCACCTCTGCTGATTGCAAGTATCCCAAATGACACCGCACCTAGAATTGCCACCAGAAGCCACACTATTTTGGAAGTTATTGATAACTTCGGTTGAATCGTTTCCATGTAAAGCCCTCATATCTAATGCATAAATCAGCGTTCATTTTTATTGTTCGGTATAACTGCTGTTGCTTCCCTTGCGACTGTACTCCTCATACTTTACTTTTCATGTAATACTTTGGCATAAAAAAAGGGATGATTTTCATCATCCCTTTCGATAATAGTCTATTTTAAAACCATTATGCACGTTCTAAATAGTCACCAGTACGAGTGTCTACACGAACGCTTTCTTCTTGCTGCACGAATAATGGTACACGAACAACCGCACCAGTTTCGAGTTTAGCTGGTTTACCGCCGCCCCCAGAAGTATCACCACGTACGCCTGGATCAGTTTCAACGATTTTCAATACCACGAAGTTTGGCGCACTTACTGACAATGGCACGCCATTGAACAACATAATTGTGCAAAGTTCGTTAGAATCGTCTTTTAACCATTTTGCAGCATCACCCATTGCAGTTTTGTCTGCAGTGATCTGTTCAAAAGTTTCAGGATCCATGAAGTTCCACATTTCACCATCGTTATACAAGTAGTTCATTTCTACTTCTACGATGTCAGCACCTTCAAGTGTTTCATTCGATTTGAAGGTTTTTTCTAAAACTTTACCTGTTTTAAGGTTACGAAGTTTTACGCGGTTGAATGCTTGACCCTTACCAGGTTTTACGTATTCATTTTCCATGATTGAACATGGGTTGCCGTCAAGCATCACTTTAAGGCCTTGCTTAAAGTCATTTGTAGAATAATTGGCCATGAAAGGCTCGCTCCAAACTTACTAACTTAAATCTATTAATGCTAGACTAGCATTATTTTTAACACGTAGCATGATAAACTATTTGTATCAAGAGCAAAACTGGCAATCTCAACTGAGTGACCTAATTACGGATCCTTTAGAGTTGCTAGATGCGCTTCAGCTCTCGTCTGATCAATTATTATCAGGGGCTATTCTGGCTTCTGAACAGTTTAAATTACGTGTTCCGCGTGCATTCGTCGGAAAAATGAGCATTGGCAACCCGCTTGATCCCCTGCTATTACAAGTATTGCCCCATCATCTGGAACTTGAAGATCATCCCGGTTTTGTAACTGATCCTTTAGGGGAAGAACAGGCCAATCAACAACCCGGTGTACTGCATAAATATAAATCGCGCTTTTTACTCACGTTAACGGGTGCTTGTGCCGTTCACTGCCGCTATTGTTTCCGCCGTCATTTTCCTTATCAGGAAAACCTGCCTAAAAACGAAGACTGGTTAAATATTAAGCAATATATTGAAAATCAACCAGATATAAACGAAGTGATTTTGAGCGGTGGTGATCCACTTACCTTGTCTAACCGGAAACTTGCCCTGTGGATTGAACGTCTTGAGTCAATGCCGCAAATTAAATTTTTGAGAATTCATTCACGGGTTCCTATTGTAATCCCCAACCGTGTCGATGAAGAGCTGATTTCCCTATTAAAAAACAGTAGGCTGCGCATTATTCTAGTGGTACACTCAAATCATGCTGCTGAGCTTGATGATTTTACTTGCGCCAAACTGTCCATATTGGTTCAACATCAAATTACCGTGCTCAATCAAGCGGTTTTATTAAATGGGGTTAATAATTCTGCGCAGATTTTAGTGGATTTAAGTTACCGTCTGTTTGAGGCGGGTGTGATGCCATACTATTTACATGTATTAGATAAAGTAAAAGGTGCCCATCATTTTGATTTAAGTCCTGAAGACATTAATCGTATATATAAAGAGGTTTTAGAGAACCTGCCAGGATATTTGGTTCCTAAACTCGTTAGGGAAATAGCGGGCGAAAAAAATAAGACACCGCTTTTTGGAGTTTCAACTTTTTGAGTTAATAATAACGATGCTTATGAGTAATTCAGATATCTTCCAAACACCAACAGAGTTAAAGTTGGAAAAATTAAGCTTCTGCCCAACCAATGCTAAAGGGTTGCAAGACTGGGTATCTAATTTATCCATTCTTCAATTGGGCAATTCTTCCAAAGAACTTTTCAATGCATTGCTGGAAATATCAGAACTTAAATGTCCTGAAATGTTGCGTTTTGACTTGATTCAAATCCTGCATCCTACCCTGGATAATGTTTTAGGCAGTCTGGAAAAGCATTTTTTCAATCAGGGACTCATTACCAACGATCGTAGTGACCAGATCATTGAATTGGCGATACTGCTACGTAGTCATTTTGCCAAAATTTATATCGATATTTCAAAACGCTGCAACACGCAACTCAGCATCCAAAAGTTTTCTCTATTTGCATTCAATCAAAAGAAAAGTTTGCAAACTGCCAGAATCGTTTCTACCTATTATGCCTTGCAGCAACTGTCTTTATTACTTTACCAACAACATCTGTTATACAGCACACCTTTATTTGGACAATGGTTAATTGCACATCAACTGATTGAATGTGCAATGAAAAATAATTTTTATCAAACCAATATTAACCAGATACTGGATACGCAACATCCTTTACAGACCATTACTCAGGCTTATTCACAACTGATATTGCTGGAAATCCTGAATACCCATCAAATCCGGCCTTCGGAAATGCAGGGCTTGTATTTATGCAGTTTTGACTGGGCAAAACTGGTGCATGTGTTACCTAAAGAAACCACGCTTTCTCGCTATATTGTCGATACCAATAAAGACTATCCGCCGGTTTTTAATACCAATCAATCCAGCCTTTATAAACCGACCATCTACATTTCGACACAAAATTTATTAGATCACCTCTCTGAAACTCAAACCAAAAAGTCAGGTTATCTATCGCGTAATGAAAAGCTGTTCTTAACACCGGCACTGCATTTTCATATTCACAACCTGCTTACGACCAATACTGAGCGTCGTCATGAACGTTATGAATATTCTGCACAGTTACAAATCTGTTTTAGTCTTTCGGTGGCACATTTCTACCTGTCTAAAGGTAAAAACTTTCATGAGACTCTGGATCTAGATACAAATTATCAGTTCCACAATGAAAGCAGCTTTATCAATTCGATGAATTCGAATATTCCTGCTGAAATCACCACAGCCAAAACTTTAGACCGTGAAGCCAAACAAATTTATCCTGCAGAAGTTTTGGACATCAGTGTTAATGGTTACAGAATTAAATGGAATGGTGCTGCACCTTCGAATTTAAAAACCGGCGAATTTATTTTAATTCAGGAAAACACCCATAGTCCGTGGCGTGGCGGTGTGGTTCGCTGGATCAAGCAGTCAACTGCCAAGAGCCTGGAACTGGGACTAGAAGTACTGGCACAAGATTTATTCCCTTGTGCTGTTATGGTCAAAACAGATCGTCATAGCAATAATTACCAACCCGCCCTGATTGTTCAGTCCAACCAACTTGATGATGTATCAACCAGCCTGGTGGTGTCTGGTTCACACCTGTTTAGAGAAAAACAAACCATTCATCTACGTTTAGGGCAAGAAGAAATAAAAATTTATTTAACTAAAGCTCAAATCATTACACAAAGTTTTATTCGTTTTGAATTCGAGTTGCTGAATGAGCAACAAGAAAGTCTGATCAAAAACTTTATTAATAAGCAAACGAATGAAATTAAGAATCACGATTTATGGGAAGCATTGAAGTGAGAAATCCATTATTATCTAAAAAGTTAAAACGTACTGAAACACGTTTACTCATTATCGATGATAATCAAATACGTTTTAACCAAATCCGTGATCTTTTAACATCGAGTGAACATGTTGTACATGCTACCCTGCTTGATGATTTACAAAATTTCGAAAAACAATTACACCACACCTGGGATCTGGTTATTTTTGGCCGTGCTTACGACTTAAAATATGAACAGGCTTTAAGTCTGATTCGATTATCAAACCAACCCAACTTACCTATGATCCTGCTTAAGCCTGAGGATTATCAAGCCGATCAATACGCAGCTTATGTGCGTAAAGGGATCTATGACATTCTGAATCTGGAATATCCAGATCGTTTTTACCTTGGTCTTTTACGTGCGCTTTCATTAAGTCGCTTAGTCCTTACCCAACAACATCTCATGGAAGAGCTAGAAACGGCTCAAACCCATGCCCAATCTTTGGTACAAGAAAGCAACAAGGCCTTTGCCGTGATCCAGGAAGGTATTCATGTTCAGGCAAACCCTGAATATTTAGCACTTTTTGGCCTGAAAGATGAAGATGAAATTGTTGGCCTTCCTTTACTGGATCTGCTTCAGCCTAAAGATTTAAATGACTTCAAACTGCGCTTTAAAAAAATTTCCCAAGGTCAGTTTGATTTAGGGCGTTTTGAAATCAATAGCCTGAATAATCAAGTATCTATTCCAAATCCGCTGAAAATTGAGTTTTTACCCTCTACAGATGAAGAAGATGCTTTACAAATTACCATTGATACTGAAACTTCAACATCAGCTCAGACCACATCTGCAACAGCCGATGCTCAAAACCCTAATAGCTATCAGTTGATTAATCGCACGATTACTCAACAGCCTTCTGATATTAATGCACTGGTTCTGTTCTCCTTAACCTCATGCCCTGACAGCATTTTTGAAGGTGACTGGGATACTTTCAAAAATTATTTCGGCACGATTAAAGAGTTTTTAAAAGAACAAACTCATGTTCCCTTATTTAAAATGAGTTCCGGAATTTATGTGGGTTTGTTCCAAGCCGAGTCCAAAGCAAAACTCGAATCCAAACTTATAGGTTTAAGCTCGCTAAAAAAACCGCAATTATTGTCAATTAATCAGACATCCTATCCGCTTAATCTCAGAATTGGTTATACACTGCTAGATTCTGAAATACGCGATGAAAAACATTTTGAACAATTTATTGCTTCAGCTTATAAAACTGCCTTACCGGAAAATCAACCGACTCCATCACTTGTATTGGATGCACCATTAGATATTCCAAGCATTGAACTTCAGCATCCCGAAGTTAAGGCAGCCGCTAGCTCACCTGAAGCGACCCTACTCAGAGCCTTGCAACAAAGTTTGGATCGCGGTGAAATCCACCTTAAATATCAGCAACTTTATGACAAGCAAGACACCAATTTATATACTTATGAAGTGACCAGCGGCTTTATTTATGAAAATGCCTGGAAAGATTTAGCCGGCTTAAGAGAACTCGCAGAAGATCCTGAATTATCCATTAAACTCGATCGCTGGATATTAGTGGAGTCATGTAAACAACTCCATAATTTCATTACTCAATATCCTGAAGCAAAATTGATCGTGAATTTAAATAAAGCAGTGCTCTTACACGACCGAACCTTCCCTGAATTTATTTCCAAACTCATTACTATTGTTCGCAGTAAATTGAAGCATCCGTTAATTTTACAATTCTCGGAAGAAGATATTAGTCAAAATATTTCAGATGCCCAAAAGCATATTGCCCAATTGCGTCAATTTGGTGCTGAAGTTTCCCTTCGAGACTTTGGGAATACCATTTATAGCGAATCGATGTTACGTCAACTTGATGTGAATTGTTTAACTTTACATCAGAATTTGACCAAAATGTTGCAGGCAGAAAAAACCACGCAGGAATTACAGGAAAAACTAAGCTCTTTCCAGGAAATCAAACCTGGCGAAATCATGCTGCGTGACCTCAATGACATGACTCTGTTTGCAAATGCATGGAATGTGGATGCACGTTTTATTCAGGGTGATTATTTCCAGAAAAAACTGGATCATTTGATTGATGTACAAGACCAATAGGCCTTGTACAAGGTCTGTCATAGCATCATGGATGAAATGACAGACATAAAAAAAACGGGCAAGAAGCCCGTTTTTTTCATTTTGGGTATTAACGTTTGATAGAACGTGACATACCAGCAAAACGTTGTTTGAATTTGTCGATACGGCCGCCAGTGTCCACATTCTTTTGTTTACCAGTATAGAATGGGTGGCATGCTGAACATACGTCTAGGTAAATAGTTTCTTTACCAAGCGCTGAACGAGTTTCGATTACGTTACCACATGAACAAGTAGCAACTAATTTTTCATATTTTGGGTGAATATCGGCGCGCATCGTCGATTACTCCTAAGTTAAGAAAGGCTTATGCTGTCATCGCAAATTGATCACTCTCATGATTCATGAGGAATAAGCTTAATCCAGGAAAAAGCTAGACCAACACCACAACAGACCATTCTTTTGGCCCACCGAGACGGATACCGTCAGAGCTAAGCACAACAAGTGGGCGCAATTATACGTGAAAAAATATCAGATAGCGAATTATTCTTCACACTCTTCTATCGCCTTAAACTCATCTACAGGATGTTTTGACCAATAATTGGCAATGATCCCACAGACCATGAGCTGAATTTGATGAAAAATCATAATCGGCAGAACAATCATGCCCAAGGGCTGGCCAATAAATAAGATTTGTGCCATCGGTACCCCACTAGCCAATGTCTTTTTGGAACTACAAAAAAACATCGCGATTTGATCTGCACGGTTAAAACCCAACCATTTTGGAATGTACAAAGCCAGCAGCATGATCATAGTCAAAAATATCGAGCAAGCTACAGTCAAAACCAGTAGCGTTTGCCAGCTCACTTCTTGCCACAATCCTGCCACCACTGCCCCACTAAAAGCAGCATAGACCACCATAAGAATGGTCCCCTGATCAAATGCTTTGACTATTCCCGGCTTTTTCAGCATCAAGGGATAAACATAAGGTCTGAGCATTTGTCCCAAAACAAACGGCACCAGTAATAACAAAGTAATTTGGATAATCGAGGACGTTGGATTAAAGCCGTGTTGTGACTGACCTAAAATAAACACACTGACCAATACGGGGGTAATAAACATGCCGACGATATTGGAAAATGAAGCACTACACACTGCACTGGCTACATTGCCTTTAGCCACCGAGGTAAATGCAATCGAGGATTGTACTGTGGAGGGCAAGAAACACATAAACAAAAAGCCCCAGTACAGCTCCTTACCTAATAACGGTAATAAAACAGGTTGAGCCAGCAGCCCCAGTACCGGAAATAATGCAAAAGTAAATGCAAAGACCACCACATGAAATTTCCAGTGCAGCATGCCTTGCACTACAGCTTCTCTAGAAAGCTTTGCACCGTGCAAAAAAAATAGAATTGCAATCGCAATGCTGGTAATAATTCCAAAGACATCGGCAGCCAAACCGGATACCGGAACAATGCTGGCCAAAATTACCATGACAACCAGCAAAATAGTAAAGCGATCCAATGCCAATAGTTTTAACATGGGGACATCCTGTAGTTTTAGATAATAAAAAACCCAATAAGTGAATTTACCTAAAGGTAAAGTTTCATCTTACTGGGCTGAATAAATAAAGCCAGTTTTTCAACTCAATGTTGAATATTTTGTTTATCTATATCACTTTATGATGGGCCTTCTTTCATAAATTCCTTTTATTTCTCCCTATGGGAGAAAAATAAAGAGGGTGTTAATAATTATGAAAGAGATACCGTCTGAAACGTCAAGCAAATTATTGAGAATTCATGCTCAATAATCTACTTGATAAGGCCGTTGGTGTTTGAGTACACCATAACAAAGATGAACTAACTTCCTCATCGCAGCTCCAATCGCCATCATCTTGGT
>NZ_NEGE01000013.1 GCF_002135355.1 Acinetobacter sp. ANC 4169
AACCGGTAATTCAAATTATTTTTAAACTTTCTTTCTAAAACCCAACCCAATCAATTTTAACTAAGTTGCTGTTTTATCAGAAGTTTTAATCTTCATCACCGCCGATGGATGTGCATTCTACAGCATTTCAGAACCAACACAACCCCTATTCCGCTTTATTTTTCAAATTATCTCCCAACTGTTTATTTATTCTTCAAAATAGAGGGGTTTTATTATTTTTAAGTTTAAATTAACAACAATTTTGATTTAAATTTATAAATAACGTCATTTCAATCCATTTTACTTCTTCTAATTTTTTATCTTTTTTATTTGCTCATCTAAACCGCACTGAAGTTATTAAAATAATCAACACTTCTATCGACTTAAAAAATTATAAGGTATAAACAAAAAATAGTCGTAATAAAAAACCAAGCTGGAAATCTCTCTTTCTAGTAAGTAATTAAATAAAAGAAATACCCTAAATGCGATTTGCTAATTTTTAATATTACGTTTAAGCAAAACTTTCATCCTTTGGCTTATGTTCAAATTTTATATTCCACTAGAGCTGATTAAATTATTTGAACATCGAGAGCAGGATCAATACATACGATTCAAGCCATGTTGAATGTTGAATGTTGAATGTTGAATGTTGAATGTTGAATGTTGAATGTTGAATGTTGAATGTTGAATGTTGAATGTTATTATTAAATTTCAGGCATAAAAAAACCGCATTTAAGCGGATCATTTATTTTTAAGTTTAAACTTAAAATGGTCGGAGCAGTAGGATTCGAACCTACGACCCTCTGGTCCCAAACCAGATGCGCTACCAAGCTGCGCCATACTCCGAATTGGGGTGAATGATGGGATTCGAACCCACGACAACCGGAATCACAATCCGGGGCTCTACCAACTGAGCTACATCCACCGTTACAACATTTTGGTTCTATAACACCAGACTACCAAATGGTGCGCCTGACAGGATTCGAACCTGTGACCATCCGCTTAGAAGGCGGATGCTCTATCCAACTGAGCTACAGGCGCATGACCGATGATAAAAATATCATGCGATACTCGCCTTGAAGAATTGGTCGGAGCAGTAGGATTCGAACCTACGACCCTCTGGTCCCAAACCAGATGCGCTACCAAGCTGCGCCATACTCCGATTCATCTCAGCTTTTAGTGTATCGCACATCGTGCGGTACGGGGTGCATTTTAGGCGTGACGCCTAGTGACGTCAACACCTATATTCAAAAAAACTCAAAAAATCACTTCAACCGCTTATTTATCAAGCATTTTAGGTATTTTTTGATCAAAATTAACGTTTTAAATTAGCACTAAAGCTTAACATACGATCAAGTGGCAATTTAGCACGTTCTGCAAGGGCTGGATCAACGTGTATTTCTTGATCACCCTTTTGTAAAACCTCTAAAATTCCATCTAATTCGTTCATGGCCATCCATGGACAATGAGCACATGAACGACATGTTGCCCCCTCACCTGCCGTCGGAGCTTCTATTAAAATCTTGTTCGGTACGGCTTGTTGCATCTTGTAAAAAATGCCACGGTCAGTTGCCACAATTAAACGCTCATTTGGAAGCGTTTGTGCCGCTTTAATCAGTTGCGAGGTACTTCCTACTGCATCAGCAATATCCACCACTGACTCAGGCGATTCCGGATGAACCAACACGGCTGCATCCGGATAGATGGCTTTCATATTGGCAATACCGCGTGCACGGAATTCTTCATGCACAATACAGGCACCATCCCATAACAGCATATCCGCACCTGTTTTCTTTTGGATGTAACGTCCCAGATGCTGGTCGGGTGCCCAAATAATCTTTTCACCCAGGCTATCGAGATGTTCAATAATTTCCACTGCACAGCTCGATGTCACTACCCAGTCTGCACGTGCTTTGACTGCCGCCGAGGTATTGGCATAGACCACCACGGTATGATCAGGATGCGCATCGCAAAATGCAGTAAATTCATCTACCGGACAGCCCAAATCTAAAGAACAGGTCGCTTCCAGGGTTGGCATGAGCACGGTTTTTTCAGGAGAAAGTATTTTTGCTGTTTCTCCCATAAATTTCACTCCGGCAACCACCAAAGTTGACGCTGGATGATCACGGCCAAAGCGTGCCATTTCCAATGAGTCAGAAACACAACCGCCAGAAAGCTCTGCAATCTCCTGAACTTCAGGATCGCAATAGTAGTGGGCTACAAGGACAGCATCACGTTTTTTGAGTTCTGCCAGAATTTGTGCAAATTTTTCCTGTTTGACCTCATCACTTAAATGAATATCTTTAGGTTCACCCAATCGATCTAAATGCGCCTGCACAATCGATTTAGCCTCATTGGCAATTAAATTGGTCGCATTACTCATAAACGTGTTCTCTATCCTTAAAACTTGCTTCTAACAAGTCATTTAACCCACTCACCAGTCACAATGGCATCATGCTTTTTTGACCAGTCATTAAAAACTTTACCTTATAAAAAAGCCTCACTACGGAGGCTTTTTTTATTCAACTTAACTTAAGAACGGTAATCTGCATTAATCTTGACATAGTCATAAGACAAATCACAGGTATAGACGGTATCTTTCGCCTGTCCTCGGCCTAAATCGACACGAATGGTCAATTCAGCCTGAGACATCACGCGCGCGCCAGCTTCTTCCGTATAGTCCGCTGCTGCACCACCATCTTTACAGATCTGTACATCATCTAACCAAACCTGAATTTTTTCAACGTCTAAATTTTTAACGCCCGCATAACCAATTGCTGCAAGGATACGCCCCCAGTTCGGATCTGAGGCGAAAATTGCAGTTTTCACCAGTGGTGAATGAGCAATACTATAGGCAATATCGCAACATTCCTGGGTATCTGCTCCACCTTCAACCGCAACGGTAATGAATTTGGTTGCACCTTCACCATCACGTACAATCAGTTGTGCCAAACGTTTCATGACACGTGTCAACACATCTAAAATAATGGCATAACGTGAATCGTCAGTTGAGCTGATTTCAATACCGCCCGCTTGACCTGTCGCCACAAAAATACATGAATCATTGGTTGAAGTATCGCCATCTACCGTAATACGGTTGAAAGAAACATTCACAGTGGTTTTTAATAGTTGCTGTACCAATTCACGGCTGATCGGCGCATCGGTTGCGACATAGCTGAGCATGGTCGCCATATTCGGACGAATCATACCGGCACCTTTGGAAATACCAGTCATGGTGTAGGTCACACCATCCATTTCAAACTGTTCTGATGCCCCTTTAGGCAGTGTATCTGTCGTCATGATACCTTTTGCTGCATCCAGCCAGGCATCTTCTTTTAAAGAGTCTAATGCAGGCTGCAAACCATTGACCAAGCGTTCTATAGGCAACTGTTCGCCAATCACCCCGGTAGAAAAAGGTAAAATTTCGTTTTCAGTAACACCAGCCAGTTCAGCCAGTTTTGCACACGTCGCCTGCGCATTCGCCATACCGATTTTGCCGGTACCGGCATTGGCATTACCTGTATTAATCACTAAATAACGCGGATTACTCACCTGAAGATGCGCTTTACAGACATGCACGGGTGCAGCACAAAATGCATTTTGGGTAAATACACCGGCAACGTTTGAACCTTCAGCAAATTCAAAAATAACGAGGTCACGTCGGTTCTGATAACGCACATACGCTTCAGCTGAACCAATCTTTATACCTTTAACCACATGCATCTGTGGCATTGTTAAGTCGCCCACCGCCATTTTTAAACTTCCAAATAAGTTCGTAATAAAAAAGACAGCTTAGTAGAAATTCAGCAAAAAATCGAGCAGAACACCGGGTTTGATTTATTTTTTATTGGATTGATATTTTCAGGCACAAAAAAACCAGCCCGTAGACTGGTTTTAGCAATACATTCGATTTAGTTGGATGCCAACTGAGTCGATTCCGACAATAGCGCCTGTTTGGCTTTTTCCTGACTTGCAGCAGATAAAGCCGGATTTGAAGCCACAATGCGGTTTGCATTCGCTGCATTTGCCGGTGTGATCGCTGCAGTTTTTAACACTACTGGACGCTGCTGCGGATTAGCAAAGGTATAGCGAATTCCCGTACGTGGACTCATAACCGTAGTGTTTTCATCTTTAACAGCATTCACCGCTGTGTTTTTTGAGGGCTCATTTGCAAAAGCCAAACCTGGAATAGCTAAAGCTAAAATCATCAATGGTTGTAATACTTTTTTCATTGTCTTTTCCGCTTCTCAATGTTCATCAATATGCACTAAATACCACTTAATTCAGCTCTCTGCAAACATATTCACATCTTGCAAAAATAAACCCTATATTTTGCTGCAATAAAAAAACCACTTTATCTATTCAAATCCAAAGGAAAAGAAATATATAAAGTGGCGAAATGTTTAGGGTCTGTTGACAATTCGTCTACGTTTGCGACGACGAGTATTTTTTAGAGGATACTAGGCATGAACTACAAAATTTAGTCATTCTAAATGCGTAGTTCATAACGACGTAGCGTCAAAAAATACTCTAGTCCCGAAGGGTTGTGGCTAAAATTATCTCAAACTGCGTCATGAAATTTAAAAATGGAACCACCATTCTTTGCATTTCATTCCTTGTTTGCTCAATTTTAGCCTACAACGCAAGCCATTTATGAAATGTCAACAGACCCTAGATAAAATTAAATTTTACCGTGACATTGCTTGTATTTTAAACCTGAACCACATGGGCAAGGTGCATTACGGCTTGCAGGCGGCTCAAATGTTTGCTCTGCTGAATTAAAGCCAGACTCTACTTCAACAATTTCAGTACCGCTTAAATCGCCTGCTAACAAATTATCAAACTCTGCATGAGAAAGATTCAATTGCATGGCTTCAGCTTGAGCCTGCTTTTGTGCTTCCATTTCAGCCAGTTCTTCAGCTGTAGGAACATGAACACGTGAAAGATCTGTAATCACATCTGACTTGATCACAGCCAGCATATTTACAAACAGATTAAAGGCTTCTTTCTTGTATTCCTGTTCAGGGTTCTTTTGTGCATAACCACGCAAGTGAATGCCCTGACGCAAGTAATCCATGGCAGCCAAATGATCTTTCCAATGGCGATCCAAAGCACTGAGCATGAAATGACGTTCCAACATGGCTGCTGATTCATCACCCATCTGTTCACGGCGAGTGCGATAGCGTTGTACGATTTCATCAGAAATACGTTCCACCAAAGCTTCTTCGTCTAAACGACGGTCTTCTTCCAGCCATTGATTGACCGGCAAATCAACACCTAGATCTTCACGCAATGCACGTTCCAGACCATCGATATCCCATTGATCATGAATGGATTCAGGCGGAATATAATTTTCAATCACGCCTTTAATCACTTCATGATGCATTTCTTCAATATAATCTTGTAGCGTACTTTCAGCGAGCACTTCATCACGTTGTGAATAAATGATCTTACGCTGTTCGTTATTCACGTCATCGTATTTCAACAAGTTCTTACGAATATCGAAGTTACGTGCTTCTACTTTACGTTGTGCATTTTCAATCGAACGCGACACCATTTTGTGCTCAATGGCTTCATCTTCTTGCAAGCCCATTGCCCGCATCATGCCCACAACGCGGTCGCCGGCAAAAATACGCATCAAGTCATCTTCAAGTGACAAGTAGAAACGTGAAACACCCGGGTCACCCTGACGACCGGCACGACCACGCAGCTGATTATCGATACGGCGCGACTCATGACGCTCTGAACCAATGATATGCAAGCCGCCAGAAGCCAATACCATTTCATGGTTTTGTTCCCATTCAGCCTTTAAGCGTGCTTCATCTTCAGGGGTAGGATTTTCAATGTGAGCCAGTTTGGCTTTCCAGTTACCACCCAGCAAAATATCGGTACCACGACCAGCCATGTTGGTTGCAATAGTCACAGCGCGCGGTGAGCCTGCTTGAGCAATAATGTCTGCTTCACGCTCATGCTGCTTCGCATTCAATACTTCATGCGCAATACCCGCTTCTTTCAATTTTTCAGAAAGAATTTCAGAAGCTTCAATCGTTGCCGTACCAATCAGGATCGGTGCAACACCGTCTTCATGCACCCGCTGAATTTCTTGAATGATGGCGTTATATTTACCATTACGGTTTAAATAAATAAGATCGTTTTCATCTTTACGAATCATTGGTCGGTGGGTTGGAATAAGTACCACATCCAGACCATAAATTTCTTTCATTTCCGCAGCTTCGGTATCGGCTGTACCAGTCATACCAGAAAGCTTTTTGTAAAGACGGAAATAGTTCTGGAAAGTCGTGGTTGCCAAAGTCTGGTTTTCAGGCTGAATTTCCAGACCTTCTTTCGCTTCAACTGCTTGATGCAAACCTTCAGACCAGCGACGACCTGGCATGGTACGACCGGTGTTTTCATCAACGATAATCACTTCGCCATCATGAATGATGTACTGAACATTACGTTGATAAAGATAATGTGCACGAATAGCAGCCGAAACATGATGAACCAGGTTCAAGTTAGATGGTGAATACAAGCTCTCGCCTTCAGCGAGCAAACCCATCTCAATCAATTGATCTTCTACGGTTTCATAACCAACTTCAGTCATTTCAACCTGACGTTGCTTTTCATCAATCCAGAAATGACCGCCATCCGGCACTTTTTCTTCTTTTTGCGCACGAAGTTTTGGTGGGATGCTATTGATCGCAGCATACAATTGTGAAGAGTCATCACTTTGACCAGAAATGATCAATGGTGTACGCGCCTCATCAATCAGGATCGAATCGACCTCATCGATAATGGCATAGGTTAGGCCACGTTGTTTTTTCTCGGCTTGCGAAAACACCATGTTGTCACGCAGATAATCGAAACCAAATTCGTTGTTGGTACCGTAAGTAATATCGGCACGGTAGGCTTCAGCTTTCTCTGTTGGATCCTGCATGGAATAAATAATACCAATGCTCAGACCCAAGAATTCGAATAAGGGACGGTTTAATTCCGCATCACGCTGTGCCAAATAATCGTTCACAGTGATGACATGTACACCCTGTCCGCTAATGGCATTCAGATAGCAAGCCAAGGTACCCATCAGGGTTTTACCTTCACCGGTACGCATTTCTGCAATTTTACCTTCATGAAGGGTAATACCACCAATCAACTGAACATCGTAATGACGCATTCCCATAATTCGCTTTGCCGCTTCACGACAAACAGCAAATGCTTCGGGTAATAATTTATCCAGGCTCTCGCCCTTGTTATATCGTTGTTTGAATTCTTCAGTTTTTGCAGATAAGTCTGCATCGCTTAGTGCAGATATCGTCGGCTCGAGCGCATTAATCTTATCTACGATTTTACGCATGCGTTTGAGTTCGCGCTCATTTTTGGTACCGAAGATTCCTCCGATCAGACTTGCCAACATGAATAGACTCTCTAAATCTTGCTTGTCGAATGAATAAATTTTTTCTCAGTCGTTATTATGGTGCTAGAAATTTGAAGTACAAGGGGTTTGCACAAAACCAATAAAAAAATTCTGCTCACTCGTTCTAGCACGTGACAGCTAAGGTCAAACAATGTAACAAATTTTAAACAACCAATATAGTCATAAAATTCATCATTATCCGGATTTCACTCATCAATTGCGGCCTATATATTCCATTTACTCATAAAGAAATACAAAAACGCTATTTTCATTGCAAAGAAAATTGCGTCATATTAGATCGCATCAACATACATAACAAAGCATATGAGGCTATAAAAATGACATTACGTTTAGGCGATACCGCACCCAATTTTGAACAGGAATCCAGTGAAGGCTTAATTAATTTCTACGACTTCCTGGGTGACAGCTGGGTAATCTTGTTTTCCCACCCTGCGGACTATACTCCGGTATGTACTACTGAATTGGGCTATACCGCAAAACTGAAAGACGAATTTACCAAGCGCGGTGTTAAAGCCATTGCCTTGTCAGTCGATGATGTCGAATCACACAAGGGCTGGATTAACGACATTAACGAAACCCAAAATACTTCGGTCAATTTCCCGATCATTGCGGATCAAGACCGTAAAGTATCTACCCTTTATGACTTTATTCACCCGAATGCCAGTGAAACCCTGACTGTTCGCTCTTTAGTGATCATTGATCCGAACAAAAAAGTACGTTTGATTATTACCTATCCAGCTTCTACAGGCCGTAACTTCAATGAAATTTTACGTGTGGTCGATTCGCTGCAACTGACAGATAACCATAAAGTAGCAACCCCAGCCAACTGGCAACAGGGTGAAGACGTCGTAATTGTGCCTTCTCTTAAAGATGAAGACGAAATCAAGCAACGCTTCCCGCAAGGCTATAAAGCGGTTACCCCTTATTTACGTTTAACGCCACAGCCTGAGAAAAACTAAAGCGCTGCTTTAGTTTTTCGCAAGACAAACGAAGTGCGTAGTATCAAAAGCACTGCTCTGCCCTTGCGCAAGGCAAACGAAGTGCGCAGTACTAAAACTGCTGTCTTATTTTGTCGCAAGACAAGCGAAGCGCGTAGTACAGGATCAGCAAGGCACTGCCTTGCCCTGAGGAATATATTCCGCAAGAAGACGAGAAGCTATGCTTCGAGTAAAAAACTAAAGCGCTGCTTTAGTTTTTCGCAAGACAAGCGAAGCGCGTAGTCTCAGAATTAGAACACTGTTCTGAGGAATATATTCTGCAAGAAGATAAGAAGCTATGCTTCGAGTTAAAATTAAAGCACTGCTTTTATTTTTGTCGCAAGACAAGCGAAGTGCATAGTTTCACTTAGAAAATACTGCTTCGCCCTTGCGCAAACAAGGCGAGAAGCTATGCTTCGAGTATGCAGCAAATATGGAACTCAAATGACGAGCCAGTTCCAATATTGCCCAAGCCTGTCTGATGACAGGCTTTTTTATTTGACCAGGAAGTTGAATTACAAAATCAAGTTGGTGTTTGTTTCACAGCCAGTTTATAAATACGCCTAATCATCTTAAGAATAAATATCGTGATCTATAATATTCATCATTTGCACTGTGGCACCATGTGCCCCGTTTGTGGTCCCCTATTTGGGCAAAAAGGCTTATTTGCCAAAGTAATTTGCCATTGCCTGCTGCTGGAAACTGATCAAGGTCTAGTACTGGTAGATACCGGTCTGGGCATTCAGGATTATCTTCATACCCAAGCCCGCTTAGGCCATATGGTTTCGAAGCTAGGCCGCATAGAAAAGAATTTAGAGTTGACCGCCATTGCCCAGATTCAAAGCCTGGGCTTTAATCCTAAAGATGTAAAACATATTCTGATCTCACATCTGGATTTTGATCATGCAGGCGGTATTTCCGATTTTCCTCACGCCACCGTGCATGTGCTGTCCAGTGAATATAATGCCACCCAAAGTTTTTTTCCCTTAAAAAATAAAGCGCGTTATAAAACCCAGCAATTTAAACAGCATCGATATTGGAATTTTATAGAGCCCAATCAGGGTGAAGCATGGTTTAACCTGCATCAAGTGCAGGGGTTTCGCTTATTTCAGGATGAAATTTTAATGATTCCACTACTAGGCCATAGCCAAGGTCATTGCGGGATTGCCATTAAACAGCATGATGGTTGGCTGTTTTTCTGTGGCGATGCCTACTATTCACACTTGCAACTTGATCCTAAAAATCGACTTCCTACGCTGGATAAACTGGAACGATTTTTTGCTGAAGATAATTACATGCGCGTAGACAACTTGCACAAAATTCAGCAACTTGCACAAACGGAAAAAAATATCGAGATTATTTGTGCGCATGATCCTGTAGAGCTGGAGCGTTATCAAACATGATGAAAAGAACTGCTTTCGTCCTTATCCTGAGTTGCTCAAGCCTAATAGGATGTATGACGTCGTCCGCTGTACCCCTGGAACATCGGTCACAGCTTTGGGGCCAAAGCATCTATCCTGGGCATAATTTTTATCAAATCAGTAATGATGTATTTCGTAGCGAACAGCCCTCGGCTGAACTGATTCCGCAATTAAAAGCACATGATATTGATGTAGTGATTAATCTCAGATCCAGAAATAAGGATGTCGCTGTCCTGCCCGCTACAGATTTTAAGCTGGTGCATGTGCCTATACGCACGTGGGCAATAAACCGGGAAGATTTATTGCAGGTGATGCAACAGATTCAGCAGGCCAAAGCCGCAAACCAGCGGATTTTGATTCATTGCTATCATGGCTCAGACCGCACCGGTGCAAGTATTGCCATGTATCGGATTATTTTTGAAAACTGGTCGATTGAGGATGCCATGAATGAAATGAAACATGGCGGTTATGGATTTCATCCGGTCTGGCTAAATATTGAAAAAATATTTAGCCCTGAAAATGTAAAATGGATTCAACAGCAACTGTTGAATCCATCTTAATTTATTTCGCTTCAAGCCAGATTTAGCGTTTATCCAGCGGAACCCAGTCAATCACCCATGCCGACTTCATTCCCAGGCTTGCATCACTGGTAATTTTCTTGCGGGCAGCATCAGCAACATCACGGTCTTTAGCCGGTCCAACCATAATTCGAACCCCTTTCGAAGTTGGACTCTTGGTCACCTTATAGCCTTTAGCACGCAACTTAGAGGCCAGTGCATCGGCATTGGCCTCATTGGCAGCCAAGGCCACTTGCACCATCCACTGTTTATCGCCATGCTCCAACAAGTCACGAGCTTTTTCCGCTTCTGCTTTTTTCTTGACTTCAGCTTTTTTCTTCGCTTCTGCTTCAAGTTGGGCCTGTTCTTTTTTCTTGGCTTCTAACGCTTTCTTTGCAGCCAACTGTTTTTCGTCTTCAGCTGCTTTGCGTTTTAACTCAGCCTCATGCTTTGCCTTGTCTGCAGCTGCTTTTTTCGCTGCTGCCTGTTTTGCAGCCAACTGTTTTTCAGCTTCGAGTTGGGCTTTACGTTTGTCTTCAGTTATTTTTCTATCAGCATCAGTTCGTTGTTGTTGAGCCGTCTGCTGTTGTAACTTTTTTGCAGCGAGCAGCTTTTCATCTTCCAGACGCTTTTGTTTGACTTTTTCATCTTCCACCAATTCAGGAGGAATATTGTCCGAACTCTGCTGTGCTCCACTACGACGTGCATTTAAAGCGGCGTATTCTTCAGCTGCTTTACGTGCTGCATCTGCTTCAGCCTGTTGCTGCATCGCCAAAAATTCGGCTGCGCGCGCTTCTTGTTCTGCCACGGCTTTTTCACGTGCCCGGCGTTGTTCTTCAAGTAAACGTTTTTCTGTTTCCACATCAACCGTTAAAGGTTGCAGCTGAACCATTTCCCCTTCTGCTGCCGGCTTTTTTTGCTCAACTTGAGCGGCTAAATCCGGGGTTCTCAATTCATTCTGATATATTTCTTCTTTACCCTTGAGAAGCAATGCTGCCAATAAAACACCACCACCTAATAAAACAACGCCTCCCATCCAGCGTTGTTTGCTATTCATTGACATTCTTCCAAATACTCCCATACCGCTTCTAAGGTATGAAATGAACCACATACCAAGATCAACTGATTATTTTTTGTTTCATTTAGCGCTGATTCAAAAGCCAATTGAACACTGTTGAAGTGTTGTACTGTTTCACCCTGTAACGCTTCATCAAGCTGCGCTATTGCGGCGGCTCGTGGAACGGTTAATGGCGCAATTTTCCATGTTAAAACAGTATCTTTCAATAAATCTACGACAGAATTGATATCTTTATCCGCCAACATGGAAAAAACACTGATCACTTCTGTGTACTGTTTATTGTATTCTAAAAATTTTCGCAACTGATTTAACAAAAATTCTACGCCATGTGGATTATGTCCGGCATCAAAAATCACGGTTTTATCTTGAATCTGGCGTATTTCAAAGCGGCCTGGCAATTTTGCATTTTGAATGCCTTGTGCAATGGCAGCTTGAGTCACTTTTAGCCCACTGACCAAAATCGCGGCAACGGCTGTAGAAATATTTTCCAGTGCCAGAGCACCGAGCGGAAGTTTTAACGTGCTGCCTGATGAGGCAAACATCCAAGACTGACCATCTTCGCTATATTGATAAAAATAATCACGGTTGAGCGCAAACAGTTTCGCCTGAGATTCCTCAACCTTGTTTTGGATGGCTTGGGGAACTTCTTGCAAACCAGCAAAAATTACGGGAATATTCGGGCGAATAATCCCGGCTTTTTCAAAGGCAATCTTTTCAATGCTATCGCCCAGCCAGTCTGTATGATCCAGCCCGATATTGGTAATCACTGCGACTTCGGGGTCAATCACATTCACAACATCCAGGCGACCACCGAGTCCGACTTCCAATACCCAGACATCACATTGCTGGGCTTTAAAAATAACAAAAGCCGCCAGTGTGGTAGCTTCAAAGAAGGAAAGCGAGAGATCACAGTCACGACGTGCCTGATCCACCTGCACAAACGCATCTACCAAAGTCTGGTCATCCACTTCAATCCCGGCCAGTTTCACCCGTTCATTAAAACGGTAAATATGCGGTGACTGGTACAATCCTACTTTATAGCCTTGCGCATTTAAAATAGCAGCCAAAGTAGTGGTGGTTGAGCCCTTACCATTGGTTCCCGCTACGGTCAGAACTTTTGCCTGCGGACGAATTACCCCGAGCTTTTCAGCAACAGGAATAACCCGTTCCAGACCTAAATCAATACCCGTAACGTGAACATGGCTCCAATAATCGAGCCATGTATTTAAAGAGTCTGTTGCAAGTGGAGCTGTGTTCAAGACAAATTCATCAGTTTCGCGATAATACGATATACAGTATCACGTAATGCGTGACGGTGAACAATTTGATCGATTACACCATGATCAAGCAAATATTCTGCGCGCTGGAACGGTTCTTCCAGTTTTTCACGTACGGTTTGCTCAATGACACGTTTACCCGCAAAACCAATCATGGCTTTAGGTTCAGCGATATGCACATCACCTAACATTGCCAGTGACGCAGTTACACCACCATAAACCGGATGAGTCAGCACCACTAAATACGGTAAACCTGCATCTTTCATGCGTTGGATTGCAGCTGAAGTACGTGCCATTTGCATCAATGACAACATGCCTTCCTGCATACGTGCACCACCTGAGGCAGCAAAACAGACTAAAGGCTGTTTCTCTTTAATTGCACGTTCAGCCGCTTGCACAAAACGGTCACCAACCACTGTACCCATTGAACCGCCCATAAAGTCGAATTCAAATGCGCATGCGATTAAAGGAACACCTTTAAGCAAACCTTGCATAACAACCAATGCTTCAGTTTCACCAGTTTTCTTTTGCGCTTCAGACATACGATCTGGATATGCTTTGCTATCTACAAATTTCAGCGGATCTTTCGCAACAAATTCCTGACCCAATTCGTTTTGAATCTGATCGAAGAACCAGTTCAGACGGTCGCGTGCTTTCATGCGCAAATGTTCATCACATTGCGGGCAAACATAGGCGTTAAATGACATCGCGGTACGGGTAACCAATGCGTGACATTCAGGACACTCAATCGTAGGCTCGGTAAATGTTGCTTTGAGTGAGGTTTGCTCATCAGGCGTGTGAATACCCGGAACATGGCGTTCCGTCCACGGCGTCGCTGGGCTAAGAATTTTTCCTGGTTTCACTTCTTGATTCATACTAACTCATCGAGCGCAGCTCGAAGCTCCTTGACTTTATTGACCGTTTCGACAACGGCTTGTTCTGGCGCTAAGTTCGCAAACTGTTTCACAAAAGCACTACCAACAATCACAGCATCAGCAGCTACACCCATGGCTTTTGCCGAGGCAGCATCGCTAATACCAAAACCGACACCCACAGGAACGTCAGTCACAGCTTTAATTTTCTGGATACGGGCTGCCGCTTCGGCAACATCTAAAGTTGCAGCACCTGTTACCCCTTTCAAGGATACATAGTAGATAAAACCACTGGCCTGATTTGCCACATGCTGAATACGCTCATCGGTCGATGTAGGCGCCAGCAAGAAAATTTGATCCATGTCGAATTTTTTCAACACATCATCCAAATCTTTAGCTTCTTCAGGCGGTAAATCCACCAGCAGTACACCATCCACACCACATTCATTCGCATACGATACAAACTTTTCGTAACCGATCACTTCTACCGGGTTTAAATAACCCATCAGTACGACCGGTGTTTCTGTATCTTTTTGGCGGAACTCTTTCACCATGTTCAAAGCATCCAGGGTATTGGTGCCGCCTGCCAATGCGCGTTCTGCAGCAAGGGCAATCACGGGACCATCTGCCATAGGGTCTGAAAATGGTAGGCCAAGTTCAATCACATCTACCCCAGCCTCAACCATTTGATGTAACAATGGAACGGTTACCTGTGGATGAGGGTCACCAGCCATCACATAAGAAACGAGCGCTTTACGCTGCTGAGATTTAAGCTGTCCAAAACGAGTGGCTAAACGTGACATAGGGTTGTACTTTCCTTGAATTATTAAAAAACTGAGGAGTTGGCTTTGTAGAAATACAAGACAACGCATTGTAACGCTATTTTTTACTCATTGAATAGAGCCTGAGCATTTCGCGCTACATTCGACTCACCATCTCATTTTTCAGAACAATCCGAGAACACCATTTACTGATATTTACGCTTTTTTCTCAATGATCAAAGATGCCTAATTTTGCTATGTAAACAATTATCCATCATTCAGATAAACTTATTTTTATGTATAAAAAATTGATAAAAATAATCAAGTTAGCCTTTATATTTAAAGTTTTATACAATAGCAAAACCTGTACTTTAGTCAGTAGGTTTTATTTTATAAGATTCCAAAGCCGCAAGCTGAAGTGCTTGCTTGCGCGCTTGCATTGAATTAAAAAACAGCCTGAATAAGCCATTTTTATGGTTCAGATTGGTCTTTCAGTTGCTGTTTTCGCTGTAATAAGGTTTGACCGCTATAGGCCTTATAAGCACGCGCCAAAGCCGACTGATCTGAATATCCCAGGCGCATGGCAATTTCAGTCAGGCTGGTATTGTGTTGCAACAACTGTTCACAGCGTTTCATTCGTTCCGATTCCAGCACAGCCTTAAATGAGCTTTCAAGCTGCTGCAATTGGCGTTGCAGCGTTCGTGTAGAAACATGCAATTCATCAGCAATCTGATCAATTTTTGGGGCTACAGCGTGCAGTCTTAAATACTCGGCCACAGCAGTATGAATTTGCTGTAATACACTTTCATAATGTGGCTTGAGTGCAATAGCCTCCTCTGCCTGTTTCAGCAATAACTGCATCAGTGACGGATCAGCCAGTACCGACTTCATGGTTAAGCTATCCACACCCATCACATAGGCATAACGTGGCTGATCAAACAACACCTCACAACCATAAAATTTTTGATAATGATACTGTGCCATTTGCGGTCTATGTGCCATCTGGATATTTAGAAGTTGCGGTTGATCCGGAAAAATTTGCTTGGCCAAATGCACCATGGCAGCCATGGTCATTTCATGTAACAAGGCATATTTTTCATCTAAAAACTGCCAGCTCAGCCAGATCTCATTGCCCTGCTGATACATCTGTAATGGGATTGCATCGGCACCATCAATCACCAGACGGCTGAAACGTACTATGTACTGCAATGCTTCAGCCACACTGTTACTTCGGGTGGCCATATAACCGAGTACGCCAAAATGTTCAGGACGAATTCGCTTGGCCATTTCAATAGTCAACTGCGGGCAATCCAGCTGCTCACGGGTTAATTGCAAAATGCTGTAAAAAAAAGAAAAGGGGGACTGGGTATCTATGGGCAATTGCAGGACATGTTTCAGATCGTCCCGATAAGGTGCTAAAAATTCAAGCGTGTAAAAGTCGAGCCCCTGTTCTATCAGATACATATTCCAGAGCTGAAAATAACCATTTGGGATTTGTAATTCTTGCATGGCGACTCACTTATAATTTGACATATTATATTTTCACTTTGGCGTAAAATGTATAAAAAATGGCAAGTACTGTCAAAACAAAAATGAAAAAGCACGACATACTGCAATTATCCAAGGCAATTGAAGTAAAACAACATGAATGCCATTGTCCAACCGCAAACCACTCCTGTGGTTCGTAGCAATCTTGATTTCAAACTGAATGAAGTGCCTCGCTTCTGGTTTTCAGGTGATCCGTTTATTACCCGCATGTTCGATGCCTTAAGCCTGACTTTCCCCGATGGTGAACGCTATTTCATTCAATCTGTACGGCTGTTCCGCGACCAGATTACCAATCCGGATTTAAAGCAGCGTGTGGCAGACTTTATCCGTCAGGAAGCACAACACGGCATAGCGCATGACAAGATGAATCAGGTCATGAAAGAACAAGGTATGCCGGTCGATCAATTTATTCAGCGTTTAAATAAGATTTTTAAATTTGAACTAGAAAAACGTTCACCACAATACAACATTGCCATGACCGCTGCGGCTGAGCATTTGACAGCTCTCATGGCCGAAACTTTTTATGGCAATAAAGAGACATTACGCGGTGCCCATCCTTATGTGCGGGCACTGTTTGCCTGGCATGCGATTGAAGAAATGGAACACCGTGATGTCGCTTTTGATGTGATGAAACAGGTCGGTAATGTCCCTGAAAGTACACGAAAACTTGTACTGGCATGGACCACCGTATTGATGTTCGGTTTTACCATTTACCGTGCCAATGTGATGTTGAAACATGATGGGTTTACGCCGTTACAACGACTGCAAATGAATATTCGTGGCCTGCCCTGGTTTTTTGGCAAGCAAGGCGTGCTCACCAGAATGGGCAAGCAATACAAGGACTGGTTTAAAAAGGACTTTCACCCCAGCCAGCATCCGGTGATTGCCCAATACGACGTCTGGGTCAAAACTCTGGAACAAACGGGTGATCCGATTTTAGCTGGTGAAGCCTTTTGGCAGGCTGCAAAAGAATAAGAAGAAGAATAAGAAGAAGAAGAAAAAGAAAAAGAAAAGCCTGCATCCTGCAGGCTTTTTTTATCTTTATAGGCTTAGCACTTGGCGCTTACCACTTTGCATAGTGTTGTTCGAGCAAACCATATTCATTGACCAAGACAATTTCCTGATCATCCTGCTGAATGGTGCCACTGATTTTGGCCTGCCACTGACTAAACTGACTGCCGACCAGTCTTAAATTCAGATTTTCATAACGGCGCCAACCCGTCTTGACCTCCAGATTCAGCTTATTATCCAGTGAGCGAATCTTCCAGTGTCCTTCATCCAGATGCTGGAATAAAACATCGCTTAGCGGATAGAGCACACCATTGATCCACAAGCAGTTCTCATTGCCAAAACTTTCATTGACTCCAGAAGCCAGATTCAAGCCGATCCGGTTATTATTTGAACCCCAAAAATTACTCGATAACCAGAACCATGCCGTTTCCGGACGCAGAAAACCGCAGGTATCATCCAGCGATGCAAAAGTTCTTTCATTAAACTGTATGGTTTCACCCTGTTTATTGATAAAAAAACCTTCACACGCCAAGGTGGTCAGCTTCTGGGTATAAGTCCAGCCATTGATCCCGGTCGGGCTGCACATACTGAGCGGGTCGGTACCAGCACAGAAGATTCGCGCACTGAGCCTAATTTCCCCATATTTGGTGACATGAATATAGCGCACACCGTTGGCATGCTGGATATCGATTTGAAAAGGTGACTTGGAAAAAAAACTCTGGTTATAAAGCGGCTGTTCATCCACAACGGTATTGCGTGATAGCAGATTAATGGCATTCCACTCTAAAACTTCATGGTTCTGATGATTATAAATATAGAAAAAACCATGCCCTGCCCAGGCAATATCGGCAATGGCCAAACCAATGGTGTAGTGTTGATGCTGAATTGAACAGAATTTAAACTTCTTATATTTTAGTCGCTTGCGCCAACCAGTTAAGACATCACCATAAGGCGTCTTATACTGGTATTGATTCAAGTCGATGGTTTTTGGGAGAGAACTAAAACGTCCATAATTCGGTTGTCCATTTGATTGAATCAAATCCATTTATCAAATTCCATCTAGCCAAGAGATAACAATTCCTTAATCTTATTATGCCTATATAAATCCAAGTTAAAAATATCCTTAGTCATATTTTCTTGAAAAAATACAAAAATATATATTATTTACTGAGTTTGATATGTGATGGATATAATTTATTAGTCAAATAGATATAAATTAGCTTTCAGGCAATATTAAATAAGTGTTTTCCCAACAATTCGCACTAAAATCACCCTCGATCAACTGTACATAACGCCCATGGATATGATCAATCGCAATACAATCATCCACATCTAATATGCGATCGGTATGCTGTTTTTGCCAATGCTGTGCAAAGTAGGCTTTACCGCGTTGCTTAGCCAGCATGGCATTTTCTGCCACGACCAGAACATAACGGTGTAACTCGCCAAACTCACGGGCATCGTAACCACCCAGATTAATTAAAAACAGCTTTTGTTCAGATGAATTCGGCTGAGCATTGCTAAAGTGAATTTGATATTGAATACCTTCAAATTCCACGCCATTGATTTGTGCCCAGGCATCGATATGCAGTCCTTTTTGTTCACCAAACCAGGAATTTTTCAGTTGAGGATAAACCTCTTGCAATGAATCACCTACCGCTAACACGACATCATGGACTTCTGTATTGGCACGTGCATGACGACCACCGAGCATGACGATAAATAGGCTGGGCATTGCTTACTCCTTATAGAATCCTCCCCTAGCCCCTCCTTTTTCTAAGGAGGGAAATTTCTCTTTAAAAATAGAAACTCAGGACGGTAAATATTTATCTTCAATATGATACGCGCTGGCGACAGGGATGTCGCCTGTTGAGCAGCATTACAGGGAAGTAATGTCTGCTCAACAAAAAGCCTTTGGTTACTTTGGGCTTTTCCAAAGTAACATCAACATTTACTGCTCGTTTTTTATTAAATTAATTTGTCATGCACTCCAATTTTTACTTAAAAATTCTCTTTTCATTCGTAAGTGAGGCCTTACTTTTGACGGGCCAAAAGTAACAAAAGCCCTTTGTATTTCTGATGATACTTCCCTGTATCATCAGAAATACGGGCGACATCCATCTCGCCTTTCCATTTATTCAAATTTCTGTTGTTTAATGACATAAAAAAATCGTGCTGAGTTTTCTCAACACGATTTTTTGTAATCCACCCTTGCGGATTCAGAATATATTCCGAAGTCCTCACCTTTAAAAAAGGAGGGCTTTCCCCCTCTTTGAAAAAGAGGGGGTTAGGGGGAGATTCTTACATCTCAACCATTTCCACGCCATCAATACGGGCAACCGTCATCAAGTCTTTATCACCACGACCAGAAACCGTCGCGATAATAATTTGATCCTTGTCCATGGTCGGTGCAAGTTTAGTCACATACGCCATCGCATGTGAGCTTTCAAGCGCAGGAATAATCCCTTCAATTTGGGTTAAATCACGGAAGCCTTGCAGCGCTTCCTGGTCATTGATCGGCACATATTCAACACGGTGCATATCTTTCAAGAAACTATGTTCAGGCCCTACACCCGGATAATCCAGACCGGCAGAAATCGAATGCGTTTCAATAATCTGGCCTTGATCATCAGACATCAAGTAGGTACGGTTGCCGTGAAGTACACCCACATGACCTGCATTGAGTGGTGCAGAGTGCTTGCCGGTTTCAATACCGTAACCTGCGGCTTCAACACCGTACATTTTCACATCTGAATCATTCAGGAATGGATAGAACAAGCCCATGGCATTCGAACCACCACCCACACATGCCACAAGTGCATCTGGAAGACGGCCTGCCTGTTCCTGAATCTGACGGCGCGCTTCACGGCCAATAATCGACTGGAAGTCACGAACCAATTGCGGATATGGATGTGGACCTGCAACCGTACCAATCACATAATAGGTTGAGTCAACATTGGTTACCCAGTCACGCATTGCTTCGTTCATGGCATCTTTCAATGTTTTTGAACCGCTTTCGACTGGCACAACAGTTGCACCCAATAGACGCATACGGTACACATTCATGGCTTGACGTTTCACGTCTTCTGCACCCATGAACACCACACATTCAAGACCCAAACGTGCTGCGATAGTTGCAGTGGCTACACCGTGCTGGCCGGCACCGGTTTCGGCAATAATGCGTTTTTTACCAGAAAGTTTTGCCAGCAGTGCCTGACCAATGGTGTTGTTGATTTTATGTGAGCCGGTATGGTTCAAGTCTTCACGTTTTAAGTAAATTTGCGCACCACCCAACTCTTTAGACCATCGCTCAGCATAATATAAAGGACTAGGACGACCTACATAGTAGGCTAAATCACGGTCGAATTCTGCCAGAAACTTAGGATCATCCTTCATTCGGAAATAAAGTTTTTCCAGGTCTTCTAATGCTGCCATGAGCGTTTCTGACACAAAACGTCCGCCATGAATACCGAAATGCCCACGTGCATCGGGGAATTGGGTATAGTCAATTGCCTGACTTTTCTGGCTAGTATTTTGCTGATCCACGATGGACTCCTTGCATAAACTGTTCAATGAGTTGTTGGTCTTTAATACCTTTTGCGGACTCTACGCCTCCGCTGACATCTACTGCATAAGCATTGGTCGTCTTTATAGCGTCTTCAACATTGTCAGGTTTTAAGCCGCCTGCCAAAATTAAAGGAATATCCAGTTTGGGGAACTGTGACCAGTCAAAGCTGTGCCCTGTTCCGCCTTTAAGTTCAGGATGCCAGGCATCCAACAGTACCGCGCTTGCCCCTGCCTGCTGATAGCTTTGAATCGTTGCAACCACATCTAAATCTGGCTTGATCTGGATGGCTTTATACCAGCGACGACCGACCTGTTCGGCAATATCCCGACATTGTTCAGGTGTTTCATCGCCATGAAATTGCAGCACATCTAAGGGTACATCTTTTAAAATGTGTTGAATGTCATCCGCAGATGCATTCACAAATAAACCGACAGTTTGCACATAGGCAGGAACCTGCTGTATCAATACTTTGGCCTGTTCTGCAGTTACGCTACGTGGGCTAGGTGGAAAAAAGACAAAACCAATCGCATCTGCTCCTGCATGCACAACTGAATGTATATCTTCTATTCGTGTGATTCCGCAAATTTTGGCACGGGTTCGCATACAATTCGCTCTAATTTTTAACCTAAACTTTGCCAATTTATAGACATTCTATAAATATTGGGGCGAATCATTGTAATGCAATTTTTTTGGCTTGCGTAAAGTTCATCCGAATTATTCTTGTGTGACGTTGTTTATAGGACATACAAACTTTATACTTCGCCCATCTTGCAACGAGTTAAGCTTAGGCCTTAGGGAAGTTGGTGCGAATCCGACACTGCCCCCGCAACGGTAAAATGAAAAGCATATCTAGATAAATTGAAAAATTTACACCACTGCATATAGATGTGGGAAGGTGGATATGTAGCTGATGAATTCATGGCACATTTAAGTCCGGATACCTGCTTGTTGTGTTCTTTAACTCAATCATTCACGGGGGGTGAATGTATGGAGCTTAAATCATGTCACGTCAATTTCAGCCTACAGCCTTAGTGGGTGCAATCGCTATTGCCTTGGGTTTCTCGGCTACAGCTCAAGCTGCAGATCAACCCGCTGCTAAAGCCAGCTTAGATACCATTGTGGTTACTGCATCACGTAGTGAAGAAAATATTAAGGATATTCCTGCGCGTATTTCAATTATTGCACCACAAATTGTAGAGCAGTCGCCTATTGCCTCTTTTCCAGATCTGCTCAAACATGATGCAGCCATCAATATGGTACAAAGTGGCGGGATCGGGCAACTTGCCGATATTTATTTGCGTGGCACTGAATCTGACCATACTTTAATTTTACGTGATGGCATTCGACTGAATAATGCATCTTCAGGTACAGCAAGTCTTGCTTTTATTGATACGACTGATATCAAGCAAATTGAAGTTTTAAAAGGCCCTGCTTCGGTTTTGTACGGTACTGATGCCATTGGTGGTGTGGTTCAGCTGATTTCAAAAAAACCTGAAAAAACAGGTGCATTTGTTACAGGTGAAATAGGAGAACATAAAACCTATAAATCTGTTATCGGTGCAGATTTAGCGGAAAACGGTTTCTATGCCCAAATTCGCGGTCAACGACTAGAATCCGATGCAACCCAAGTGACCAATCAAAAAACCAATACCAATGAAACGGCTTCTTTTGCGCAAAAAGGCTTTAGTAGCAAATTCGGTTTCGACAAAGAAAATTTTGCCGCTTCTGTCGACTACAGCAGCAATCAAGGCACTAACCTGTATGACGCTTATACATTTAATGGTGCCTTACTGAAACAAGACTTTGAAAATGAAATTATCAATCTTCGTGGTCGGGTGAATTTAACTGAACAACTTGAACTAAATGGTCGTTTATCGCAGTTTAATGATGAAGTTGAACAAAAAGATTCAACCGATTTTGTGCATAGCAAAACGCAGGAAGCTGAACTCTATACCAAGTGGAATTTTCTCCCTCAACAGACTTTGCTAGCAGGTGTTACTCATCGCAAGCTGGATGGTGATATTCTGTCCTACGGCACACCATATGATGAAGATGTAGACTCGACTGGATATTATGTTCAACACCAATTTAACGGGACTAAACTCAATACTCAGGTGGGTGTGCGTGTCGAAGATAATGAAAAGTATGGTTCACATACGGTAGGTCAAATCGCTGCACGCTATCAATTGCTTCCATCTACGAGTGTATATGCAAATGTGGGTACAGCATTTAAATCACCAACATTGAATGAACTTTATAATTCTTGGAACGGCAACCCTGATCTAAACCCTGAAGAAAGCCGCTCTTATGAAATTGGGCTTGACCAAAATCTGGCTTACGGTTTCCAAACCGGTTTATCTGCCTATTACGCCGAAGTAAAAGATCTGATTTCATCAGTCAATTTTGGCAAGTTAGGCAATATCAATAAAGCAAGTTATCAAGGTGGTGAACTTTATTTAGCTTGGCAGCAAGATGATTTATTCGCTAAAGTAACCTATAGCTATGTCAAACCTGAAAATGAAGAAACCCATGAAGACTTAGGTCGTCGTCCCCGTCAAGGGTTAACGTTAACTACCGGTATTCAAAATGATGTATATGGTATCAGTGCATCTTTAGTGGCCAAATCGAAAGCCAAAGAATGGGATGCCAACTACAAAACTCCGGGTTATGCGACTGTGGATGTAAATGCATTCTGGAATGTAAACCCAAATGTTAAGCTCTTTACCAACATTCAAAACATTGGTGATGTTGAGTACAAGACGGCATATCAAGACCAAGGTTATTACTATGTTAACGGTGGTCGTTTAGCTTCTGCCGGTGTCACATTCAAATACTAAGTTCAGCATAAAAAATTGCTAAAACTTTGAGGATAATGTCATGCCTGTGGCATTATCCTTTTGCATAAACAGACATAGAATTTCAAACTTTTAAGGAATAAAGCATGGGCCACCGTTTAAGTAAAATTTACACCCGTACAGGCGACTCAGGCACAACTGGTCTTGGTGATGGTTCACGTGTAGCCAAAGATGACTTGCGTATTGCGGCCTTAGGTGATGTGGATGAACTCAACTCTTGCATCGGAGTTTTGCGTGCGCAAATTGCCATCAGTTCAATTGAAGACAAAGCCCCTTGGGATAAATCACTCAGCCTGATTCAACACTGGTTATTCGATCTGGGCGGTGAGGTGTGCATTCCCAACTACAATATGGTTTTACCGCTTGCAATTGAATTTCTGGAAAAAGAAATTGACCAAATGAATGAAGCGCTACCCATGCTGAAAGACTTCATTTTACCGGCCGGAACTTTAGCTTGCAGTTATGCACATCAAGCACGTTCGGTATGCCGCCGTGCTGAACGCAGCTTAATGTCGGTGCATACTCGAGATCAGAATATTCAAGCACCTTCACTGCAACTCCTCAACCGCCTTTCCGACTGGCTATTTGTGGCATCTCGTACCTTGCAACGTGCTGAAGGTGGTAGTGAAGTGCTTTGGCAAAAAAACATCAATGATACTATTTAATCCCTCTGAACCACTTACACACTTTTTCATAAGTAAAACTAAACCGTGATAGTACTATCGCGTTAGGCGACAAGGATGTCACCGTTGGGCAAGGGTGATATGGATATCCCCTTTGCCCAACAAAGGATTTTTGTTACTTTTCATCCTTGAAAAGTAAGGCATCACTTACGCAAATTAATTTAACTTTTCAATACAATATAAGGTCATGATCATCTTATACTTTTAGAATTAGATAAAAAATCACATCAAACAGAGTTCATTATGATCATCATCGGACATCGTGGTGCACGAGGAGAAGCCCCTGAAAACACTTTGGGTGGCTTTCAATACATTCATAACCTCGGCATTCGAGCAGTTGAGTTTGATGTCCGTCAGCTGAAAGATGGTGAACTCATCATCATGCATGATGACAACTTCTTAAGAACCACCGGCACCGATCAACAACTTTATGAATTAAACAGTCACCAGCTTGAAGCTTATAACCAAGCCCATATCTGGATGGACTGGGAAAAGCAGCTTACCCCGACACTTCGCCAGACCCTCAGCATTATTCATGACTTTGAGCATATTGAAGTTGAAGTCAAAGCTGTTACAACCATGGCGGAAGCAGAAAAACTGGTTTTAGAATTACAAAAACAATTACACGGTTTTGAACAAAGCGCGGTAATCACCAGTTTCGATCTGAAAATCCATCAAGCCTTAAAACAGCAGTACTCTATATTTAAACGCGGCTTACTAGTTGAAGATGACATCAAACATCAAGCCATTGAACAGGCTTTAGAACTGGGTTGTTGCCAAATTGGCTGGATGAATCAACTGGCGACAGATGAGATGATTCAAGCCACACAACAGGCCCACTTACAAATTAGTGTGTGGACGGTGAATGATATTGAACGCGCCAGACATCTTCGAAATTTGGGGATAGATGGATTAATTACCGATTTTCCAAAAATGATGCTCGAGCAACTTTAAAAGAAATTTTTCGCCCTATTTTTGTGACGGAATTGCCTATTTGCTCACTGCAAAATGATTCAAATCGTTGCGGTTGACTGAAGCCGCTTTGACCTTCGATAAAATCAATCAACCCAACCCGGTATTCTGTTACTGTTTAGTACAATACACCTGTAGAATAATGCTAGTGAAGCTTTGCTCGCTCATGCTAATATTGAGAAAGTCTTAATCCCTATAAATTGTATTGAATTAAGTCATTCGTTTATACCTTACCTTTACCAGGTTCTAGGAGTGCTGTTGGAGATGAATGCTCCCTTACCCAAAGCCCCAATTAACTGGATTGCAGTATTCGCACTGGTACTTTTACCAATTGTGGCTGTAATCGCTATCCCTTTATATGCTTATCATCATGATTTTAGCTTAGGCGCATGGATCAGCTTATTTGTACTACTCGGTGTGAGTAGTTTAGGGATTACTGCGGGTTATCATCGCTTATGGGCACATCGTGCTTATGAAGCAACCTTGCCATTAAAAATTATTTTAATGCTTATGGGTACCTTTGCCGTTCAGAACAGTATTTTGTTTTGGGCTTCAGGTCACCGTACCCATCACCGCCATGTTGATGATGTCGAGAAAGACCCATATTCAATTAATAACGGCTTTTGGTATGCACATATTGGATGGATGCTACGCAACTATCCGGCAGCAGAAGCAAACTATAAAAACGCACCTGATTTGTTAAACGACAAAGTGGTGATGTTTCAGGACAAATACTATATTCCACTCGTGATTGCTGTACATGCCGTCATTCTGACTACTGTAGGCTGGGCTGTGGGTGATATGTGGGGCGTAATGTTATTAGGCGGTTTACTTCGTCTGATCTTGAGCCATCACGTGACTTTCTTTATTAACTCTCTTTGTCATATGTGGGGCAAACGTCCTTATACCGACGAAAACACTGCTCGTGACAATTTCGTTTTAGCGATTGCCACTTGGGGTGAGGGCTATCATAACTACCATCACATCTTCCAGTATGATTACCGTAACGGGGTGAAATGGTGGCAGTATGATCCAACAAAATGGTTGATCTGGTCATGCTCAAAACTGGGCTTAGCTAAAAACTTGCGCCGTATTCCAAGCTTTAATATCAAAAAAGCAGAATTGGCGATGCGTTTTAAATATGCTGAACAAGACTTGGCGGTTTATGGTCATAATGTCAATGAAGATATGGCTACGGCTAAACTTCGTATTGCTCAGGAATATGAAGCGTTTACCCAAACTTTAAATGACTGGGCCAAGCTGAAAGAGCAAGAAATTCAGGCGAAAAAAGCCTCTGTTGCTGAAAAGATTCACCAAATCGACAGCAAACTTAAAGTCGATTTCCAGTTGGTGGAACAGCGTCTTTCACATCACCGCAATACCCTGAAAATTTTAATGCGCAATATTAAAAAGAATCCTGTGTCTGAATAAGACCGGAGTCAATATAAAGCCCCATTATTGGGGCTTTATTCATTTTAGCCGTTTAAATTTGCTATAGTGATCTGGTCTCCCCCGATTTTTATAGATTGTTACCATGCAATTTAATCCGCGTTACCCTTCGCTCAATCCCAAGCTTTTTCACCATCAACTTCCTGTTCCCTTAAAAGGAGCAAAAGCCGGTCATTTCAATGCTGCGCTAGCTGATGAATTACAGTGGTCAGATGCAGATAAAGTCCAATGGGTGGAAATCTGTAGTGGACAAAAAACCTTTGCCGAATTTGAACCATTGGCGATGGTCTATGCCGGACATCAGTTTGGACAATGGGCAGGACAACTAGGGGATGGTCGCGGCTTGCTGATCGGGCAAATTCTGGATAAGAACAATCAAACCATCGACTTGCATTTAAAAGGTGCCGGTTCTACCCCCTACTCGCGTATGGGTGATGGACGTGCCGTATTACGTTCAGTGATTCGCGAATATCTGGCCGGTCATGCTCTGAATGCTTTAGGGATTGCTTCCAGTAATGCAGTTGGTTTTACTTCTTCGACCCAAGGCATACAACGGGAAAAACTGGAACCTGGCGCAATGATGCTGCGTACTTCAGACTGTCATATCCGCTTCGGCCATTTTGAATGGATCAACCAGTATCAACCCGACCTTTTAGAAGACTTTGTACAGAAATGTATTGAGTGGCATTATCCTGAATGTCTGGAAGCTGAACAGCCTGTTTTGGCTTTCGCAACTCAAGTCATTCAACGTACTGCGGTGATGATTGCCAAATGGCAACTGGTGGGCTTTGCCCATGGGGTGATGAATACTGATAATCTCAATATTACAGGTTCCACCCTCGATTTTGGTCCTTATGGTTTTATGGAACGCTTCCGCCCGAACTGGATTAACAACCACTCGGATTATCAAGGTCGTTATACCTATCAACAACAACCGAGTATTGGACACTGGAATTTATGGATGTGGCTGAATAACCTGATTCGGCTAAAAAAAGATCCTGCTGAAAAAGAACAATTCAAAGAAGATTTAGCCAAATGTTTAGAGCATTTTGAGCCTACTTTCCTGGAACATTATACAGTTGGGCTTTGTCAAAAAATGGGCTTGCCAAGTTTCCATAAAGACAGTTTTGATTGTGGTATGGCATTCTTACGAATTTTACAAACGGAGCAACTGGACTACATCGAAAGCTTTATTCGTTTGCAAAATAAGCAATATGAAACCATTAAAGATGACTGTCTGGACCGACGCCAATTTGAAAGTTTCCTGGCTCAATATGAAAGTATTCGAGCGAATCAGGATACCGATGCACTAGATGCCGAAATGGTGAAAGCCAATCCACAATATATTCTGCGTAATCACATGGCGCAGAAAGCCATTGAACTGGCAGAACGGGATGACTTTTCAGAAGTCGAGCGTTTGTTTAAATTATTAAGTCAGCCATTTACCAAGCAGCCGGATTTGGAACAGCCTGAAGATTTAGGCCCCTTGCCGAGTGATGTTCCGGAAGTGATGGTAAGCTGTTCGTCTTAATTTATTCACAACACATACAAAAACTGTGGATAATTTAAGCATTATCCACAGTTTTTATTAGATTTATTCACAGCTTATGACTTTACACAAACTTGCATCATCCACGGCTTTAAAACTTCCTGAAGTGACTGTGACCCAGCCTTTTGGCGATGGCTGTGATGTATTTAAAGTGCTCGATAAAGTCTTTATGCTGAGTTTCCATTTGCAAGGCCAAGCTGCGATTAACCTCAAAGTTGTACCTGATCATGGGGCAATGCTGCGAGACTTTTATCCTTATATTCGTGCTGGCTGGCATATGAATAAACAGCACTGGGTAACTGTGTATGAGGATGAAAACCTGGATCAATCTTTGGTTCAGGATTTGATAAGGAATTCTTATGATTTGGTGGTGATTAAATTAAATAAAGTGCAACGGCAACGGATTGAGCTGCTTAAAGCAATTCAATAGCCACCTTCTGTTAGAAAAATTCCAATTTCGTATAAGCACCATTATGTTAAATGGGCATACAATTTATCTCTTAATTCATTTAAATAATCATTTTCTTCAATAAGAGCAATTCCATCACGATGTAAGATAAGATCATTAAATGATCCCATTCCTCCAAAACTAATACGCAATTGATACTTAGCATATTCTGGATCTTCTTGAAGACATAGGAGCATATTTTTATATGCTTTTTCCCATTTTTTTAAATTAAATTCTTCAAATAATGCTATTAGCTTTTCAATTATCGATTCTAGATTTTCAATTTCATTTTTCATAGATTCTTTAATTTTCCTAAAATTAACATAATACACGTTATACGAAATTATTTTTTATCCGTATATAAATCATTCGTTTATAACTTAATAAAAACATCCAATCATATAGAATTGATTTTTTTTAATCACTTATCATGTTCCACGACCACTTCTTAATCAATGTTTCACAATACTCATTAAAAATTTTAAACAATCAAAAACCATAAAAAAAGCGAATAGGCTCTCTCCTATTCGCTTTTTTACTTTATTCTGAATCAGTCCTCAGGATATTCAAAACGATAGCCTACCCCATAAACAGCCTGAATCCACTCATGACGGTTGCCTGTTTCGGCAGCATCCGAAATTTTACGGCGCAGGTTTTTAATGTGGCTGTCAATCACACGGTCCGCCACATCAAAACTGTCCGGGTTAATATGATCCAGCAATTGCGCACGTGAATACACCTGTCCTACATGTTCCAGGAACAATTCTAATAGACGGAATTCGGTTGGGGTCAGGTTTAAGGTTTTTTGCTGATACCAAATGCGTTGCTGTGCCTTATCCATACGGAACAGGCTGTTTTGTTCCGGCTCGACTTGACGGTCTAGACGACGTAATACCGCTTGTACACGTGCAACCAGCTCTTTCGGGCTAAACGGCTTACAAATGTAGTCATCTGCGCCCATGTTCAAGCCCAATACCCGGTCAATTTCTTCAGTACGGGCTGTCACCATAATAATCGGTAAATCAGACTGTTCACGTACTTTACGGCAAATGGTCAAACCATCCATACGTGGAACCATCAGGTCCAAAATCATCAAACTGGGTTTGCGTTGCAGAAAGCTATCATAAGCCTCCTGACCATCATGAAACATGCTGACTTCAAAACCCGCAGCTTCCAAATAGTCCCGCACCAACTGTGCAAGTTCAACTTCATCTTCAACCAGCATGACATGTTTCATGAATGTTATCCCTTTATTTGTTTAACTGTTTTGGAAAAGTCAGTTTGCAACGCAAACCACCTAATGGAGAATGCTCAAAACTCAATTTCCCGCCCAACGCCTGGGCAATCTTACCAGATAATGCCAGACCTAAGCCTGTTCCCCCGGTACTGCGTGTCCGTGAATCATCTACACGATAGAAACGCTCACCTAGACGTGATAATTGTTCATCACTTAGCCCAAGCGGACTGTCATCGACAATCACGCTCCACTCCGTTTCAGACTGTTCAGTATGCACACGAACCTCTCCGCCTGCTTCGGTATAACGAATACTGTTGCCGAGTAAGTTGACCATAATTTGTTTAAAACGATCTATATCTAATTGTAAATTCGCACCTTCACCTTGCACTGAAACAGATAAATCAGCCTGTGCAAATTTAGGTTTGAAGTTTTCAACTTCCTGCAACACTACATTCCATGGATTAACTTCTGCCATATAGCATTTCAATTGTTGGGCTTCGGCCTGAGCCAGATCAGCCAAATCCTGAGTCAGTTTTTTCAGACTGGTCACCTGACGCAGCATGGATTCAAAATGCTCCGGTGTCGGTTTTCGAATCCCGTCCTGCATGGCTTCAATTTGTGCTTGCAGCACCGCCAAAGGTGTTTTCAATTCATGTGAAGTATCTGCCACCCATTGACGACGCGATTGTTCATGTTGATCCAGAATCACCGCAAGATGGTTCAATTCTGTCGATAAATCACCAAGTTCATCATTGCGGTTAACGGTCACCTGATGCTGAAAATTGCCTTTGGTCAGTTCACGGGTACCTTGCAGCAAACGCTGAATCGGCTTTTTAAAATAAGTAGCCAACAATAAAGCCGCAATTAAACTGGTCAGGAAAGTTAAGCCATAAACCAATAGTAAATAGCGTTTTTGATTACTAAAGAAATTGATACTGATAGCATCATCCTGATCCAGTACTGGCTTCAATCCCAAATAACCGACCACTTTGTCGTTCACCATAATCGGACGATACGACACTGGACTGTCTGAAGGCTCACCCACCACAAACTGTTTATTTGCATCATACAGTGAAAGTCGAGAACTTAAGCCCAAACGGTCAGGCATGGAAATAAACTGCTTTTTCTTGTTTGGATTAGATGCTGGATCTGTTGGTCGCGTCTCAGTTTTTCGGTCTGGACGGAATACATTTTGATTGGCACTTAAAGGAAATTTCAATCCTTCAAAGGGCTGATATTCAGAAGGTAAATTGAGTTTTATCATACGGAGTTCTTCCGCATCAAGCATCGGTTTGCTTTGTTCCGCCTGATTTAAGCTCGGAGTAACACTGAGCAAAGTATTTTCCTGAAAATAACGCTGCTGCAAGGCAATATCATATTGACGACGTAACCACCAACGCGATAACCGGTCATAATCATCGGGTGCCGCAGTGCCTTCAATTTGCAGGATTTGCGCCTGAATGGCATTACCCCAGTCATGATAAACTGTGTAGACTCCCGCCAGATTGCTGATCACGTGATCCAGCTTCTGCATTTCGACATCAGCCACATATCGAGCAAAGTTTTTTTGCATGGTCCAGTGCAATACCCCAAGACTGACAGTCGTAATCACCAAGGTGGTGAGTAATACCGTCAAAAACAGGCGTAAGGCAATCGGAACACGGCGAATTTTCAAAAGTGAAGTCTCAATATTTGTTCTCAACTTGTTATTGTAACCAACCCGATCTCAAAAAACTCTCCATTGTTTCTTCATCATTATTATTTAATCTTTAACTGATAAAATTTACTGTATTTCTCTTGGAGATAACAACAATGAATTCCATGAAAAAAATAGCTTTAATTACTGCCAGCGTGCTGAGTGTGGGGGCTTTGAGCGCTTGCCAATCAGCCAATACGGTTCCAGATAGCGACCACAAGCCAATGATGAAACAGCACCATGGCCAACACGATCGCAAAATGACACCCGAACAGCGTGAACAGTTCCAGCAGGCACGTGCTGAACGTCGACAAATGATGCAGCAGATCCACAAAGCCTGTGACGGTAAAGCGGTCGGTACTGCAGTACAAATTAAAGCCGGTGAAAAAATCATTGATGGTACCTGTAGCATGGGCTTTAAAGCGGACCGTCAAGAGATGAAACGCATGCATAAAGAGATGATGGGCATGCATGGTGAGATGGAAAGTATGCATATGCAAGGTGACCATAAGCCTATGCGCGGTGAAATGAAGGGTATGCACATGAAAGGCATGCCAATGCAATCGGCAGAACCGCTTACTGATGCCAAACGTGCAGAACTGACCAGACAATTTGATCAGCGCCTGGCTCAACATCAGGCACATCAGCAAGCCATGCTAAAAGCTTGCCAAGGTCAGCCCAACGGTAAGGCTGTTCAAGTCAAAATGGGCACCCATACCATCAATGGTAAATGTGAAGTCCGCTTTCAACCTAAAGCCCCAATGGCTCCGGCAACAGCAAAACCAGCATCATAAAATTTACCCAAAATTAAAAAGGCGCAACTCTGCGCCTTTTTTATTACCTATCAAAAAGTGAGCAATTTGACTATTTATGCCACTCATAAAACTATAAAAGCATTTACACTCAAGATACTTAGCAATTTCAAGTCAGAAATCTTTGACTTTACAGTCACCAAGAAAAAGTCCCTAAAGCTTGTACCAACTAAGAAGATGTTGCACGATTAAGCCATAGAAATACGTGTCATTGAAGATACGTTCCAATGTTTATTTAGAATTATTAACGCTGGTACAAACCAGTATTGAGGAAAACGATATGCCACAATACAAAGCGCCCTTACGTGATATGCAATTCGTTCTGCATGAACTTTTAAATGCAGAAGAACATTACGGAAAACTACCTGCATTCCAGGAAAGCGTAAGCCGTGAGTTGGTTGACCAATATCTGGAAGCTGCTGCAGACTTCTGTGAAAACGAACTTTCTCCTCTTAACCAAGTTGGCGACCGTGAAGGTTGTACTTGGAACGACGGCGTTGTTACAACTCCGACTGGTTTTAAAGAAGCGTATCAAAAATATATCGAACTTGGTTTCCCTTCTCTTTCTGCTGAAGAGCAATACGGCGGTCAAGGCTTGCCTAACTCTTTAGGTATCACAATTTCTGAAATGGTCGGTACTGCGAACTGGGCGTGGGGTATGTACCCTGGTCTTTCTCACGGTGCAGTCCGTACTTTAGAACACCACGGTTCTCAAGAACAAAAAGATGCTTACCTGCCAAATCTGGTTTCAGGTGTTTGGACAGGTACCATGTGCTTGACTGAATCTCATGCAGGTTCTGACTTGGGTATCATCCGTACCAAAGCTGAACCAAATGCTGATGGTAGCTATGCAATTTCTGGCGAGAAAATCTTTATCTCTGCTGGTGAACACGACATGGCTGAGAACATTGTTCACATCGTACTTGCTCGTCTGCCTGGTGCACCTAAAGGTACTAAAGGTATTTCATTGTTCATCGTGCCTAAGTTCAACCTGAACGAAGATGGCTCAGTGGGCGAACGTAATGCTGTACGCTGTGGTTCAATCGAACACAAAATGGGTATTCACGGTAACTCAACCTGTGTCATCAACTTCGATAACGCAAAAGGTTTCTTAATTGGCCCTGAAAACCGCGGCTTAAACTGCATGTTCACATTCATGAACACTGCACGTATCGGTACTGCTGTACAAGGTCTTTCAGCTTCTGAAGGGGCTTTCCAAGGTGCACTTGCCTATGCCAAAGACCGTTTGGCAATGCGTTCACTTTCAGGTGTTAAAGCGCCAGAAAAAGAAGCCGATCCGATTATTGTTCACCCTGCTGTACGTAATATGCTTTTAACTCAAAAGTCATATGCAGAAGCTGGTCGTGCACTGGTGTACTTATTGGCTCAATACGCTGACGTGGTTGAACACGGTACAACTGAAGAAGAACGTAAAGCTGCAGACAACATGTTGTCTTTATTGACTCCAATTGCCAAAGCTTTCTTGACTGAAACTGGTTCTGAATCTGCAAAACACGGCGTTCAAGTATTCGGTGGTCATGGTTTCATCTCTGAACACGGCATGGAACAGATTGTTCGTGACACCCGTATTGCTTGCTTGTACGAAGGTACTACTGAAATTCAGGCACTAGACTTGTTAGGCCGTAAAGTTTTGGGTACTCAAGGTGCAATGTTGAAAGACTTCACCAAGATCATCCACAAATTTGCTGAAGCAAACAAAGACAATGCTGCAATGAAAGAATTTGTTGAACCGCTTGCTGCTCTTAACAAAGAGTGGGGTGATTTGACCATGCAGATTGGTATGCGTGCAATGCAAAATCCGGATGAAGTTGGTGCAGCTGCGGTTGACTACCTATACTTCTCTGGTTACGTAACGCTTGCTTATTTATGGGCACGTATGGCACTTGTTGCTCAAGAAACGCTTGCAGCAGGTACGAGCGATGTAGATTTCTATAACGCGAAAATCACTACAGCGCGTTTCTACTTCAAGAAAATTCTTCCACGCGTTCGCTCACACGTTGACGTGATTGCAGGTGGTGTAGAGCCATTGTTGTCTTTAGATGCTGAACACTTCGCATTCTAAGTGCATGACATTTTAAACTGATGTGAGAAAAAGGACGGTCATGGTTTTGGCAGTCCTTTTTCTTTATCAAATCAACAAAAAATTAACCTTTAGTCGTCTAACAACATGAATTTTCATCTATTAGACTGATCAAACCGAACTGAATCAAACAATAAACAGGTGACTCACTATGCCAATCTATAATGCGCCTCTTGCGGATATGAAATTCATCCTTAATGATGTTTTTAATGCAGAACAATTCTGGCAAGCCAATGAAAACCTTGCTCATGTTGATGCTGCAACAGCAGAAGCTATTCTTGAAGAAATGGCGAAATTTGCACAAAACGTGACCCTTCCATTGAACCGTACAGGTGATGAAGAAGGCGCTAAAATTGAAAATGGCAATGTGACTACCCCTGCAGGCTTTAAAGAAGCATTCAAGCAATATGCTGAAGGTGGCTGGATTGGTTTAGGTGCTGATGCTGAATGGGGCGGTCAGGAAATGCCTAAAATGCTGACTGTACTGTCTGACGAAATGCTGTTCGCTACCAACCCATCATTCATGCTCTACCCGCTTCTTTCTGTAGGTGCTGGCATGGCATTGAACAGCTATGCATCCCAAGAACAAAAAGAAACCTATCTTCCTAAAATCTATTCTGGCGAATGGTCAGGCACCATGTGCTTGACAGAGCCACACGCAGGGACTGACCTAGGCATCATCAAAACCAAAGCTGAACGTAACCAAGACGGTACTTACAACATTACCGGTACCAAAATCTTTATTACTGGCGGTGACCACGACCTGGCTGAAAATATCATTCACTTGGTATTGGCAAAAACCCCAGATGCACCTGCCGGTTCGCGCGGTATTTCCCTGTTCATCGTACCTAAATTCATTGTGAATGCTGATGGTTCTTTAGGTGAACGCAATCCTGCTGGCCCAGGTTCGATTGAACATAAAATGGGCATTAAAGCTTCTGCAACCTGTGTGATGAACTTTGACGGCGCCAAAGGTTACCTGGTTGGTAAAGAAAATGAAGGCTTGGCAGCCATGTTCGTGATGATGAACTACGAACGCTTATCAATGGGTATTCAAGGTCTAGGCGCATCTGAATTTGCATACCAAAATGCTGCACAATATGCGACTGACCGCCTACAAGGTCGTAGTGCAACAGGCATTCAATCACCAAACAAACCTGCAGACAGCATTCTTGTTCACGGTGACGTACGTCGTATGTTGTTAAACGCGCGTGCCAACAACGAAGCATCGCGTGCATTTGCGGTGTATGTCGGTCAACAGCTCGACATCACTAAATTCTCGAATGATGCTGAAGCAGTGAAGAAAGCCAACGACCGTGTTGCTCTACTTACGCCAATCGCAAAAGCATATTTAACCGATACTGCATTTAATGCAACTTTAGATGCGCAAATGGTGTTTGGTGGTCACGGTTATATTCGTGAATGGGGCATGGAACAATGTATCCGTGACTTGCGTATCTCACAAATTTACGAAGGCACCAATGGTGTTCAGTCACAAGATTTAATCGGTCGTAAAACCATTAAATGTGGCGGCGCATTCATTGCAGAATATATTCAAGAAATCCGTGACTTTGCCAATGGTCTAGATGCAGATCTTAACTTCATCAAAGATGCAACATTGGATGCCGCAACTGAAGTTGAATCGGTAACGCAGTACATTATTGAAGCTGCAAAAGAAAACATCGACTTCCCGAATGCAGCGGCAGTTGACTATCTACATGCAGTCGGCTTACTCAGCTTCTCTTATATGTTTGCGAAAATTGCCAAAGCTGCAAGTGCGAAAGAAGGTGACTTCTACAGTAATAAAGTTTCACTTGCACTTTACTTCGTACAACGCGTTTTGCCTGAACTTGCACTACGCATTACCAAAGTAAAAGCAGGTGCTGAAGTGGTCATGAACTTCTCTGAAGACTACTTTACTAGCCAGGCTTAATCCTGAACAAAAATAAGCAATAAAAAAACGCCTGCAATTGCAGGCGTTTTTTTATGGTCCCAGAAGGACTTAAACTTTTTCAATAATAATTGAATCTGCGGTTTTTTTACCACTTTGTTCTGGATGATTAATCTTTACAATTTTAATCACACCTGTAGCCGCCAATGATTCACATAGATCGACAATATTTTGCATATGGCTGATTTCAATCCCTGAACCCAATATGAGTTTTTTTCCAGCTTGCAATTCATTAATTTTTGTTTGAATTTTTTCTATCATTTTCTTTTTCCCTAAGATTTAAAACAACACTCTCTACATTACATGAATTTCGCATAAAAAAAACACAAAAAAAATTATGTTTTTTTGTTTGACGGTTGATATGTGCATGAAATTTGCTTGTTATTTAATGAAATATCAATTGATAAATATAGGAGGTAGAGATGACAAACCGTGATTCTAAAGTAGAAAAGATAGAAGCCTTCCTCGACCGTTTTGGTAATATCGCAGTAGAAGGCTTTCACTATATTGCGCTATTTATTATTGGCTGTATGGTGATCTGGTCTGCCGGACATACCGTATTTGAAATTTTGACGGTCAATCAATTCGCCACGATTGATGACATTCTTTTATTGTTTATCTATCTAGAACTGGGCGCGATGGTCGGAATCTATTTTAAGACCAACCACATGCCGGTTCGCTTTCTGATTTATATCGCCATTACAGCACTCACCCGCTTATTGATCTCAGATATCCAACACGACCATAAGGCGGATATGGACTTGATCATTATTACCGGTTCAATCCTGATTCTGGCTTTTGCGATTTTAGTTGTCCGTTATGCTTCCTGGACTTTTCCTTCCGTGATTCGTGACAAACATTCAGAAAAGCCCCTACCTGAAGGTAAAACACCACGCCCACAAGATGACGAGTTGGCTTGAACTAGCATGATTCCCTCTCCTGAGCGCACTTTAAAGCACTGCTTTTAAAGTGAAGCGCAAGTGAGGGTTAAGGAGAGGTTTCAAATCAGCGATTCGGCACCAACATATAACGCCCATTTTCAAAAATCCAATAAGTGCCTGTCGGCGGTGCAGGTAAACCCAAACGTTGCCAATCACTGATAAAGGTGGTGCTTGAACTTTCAATGCGGGCCGTTCTCGGATCTCCATTCACCCAGCTATAGCTTTGAGAGTTTTGTGTAATGGTCGTAGGTGCCTGATATTGAATGCTAACGCCATTCTGAATAGTCGGATAATTCTGATGATGCGGTGGACGCTGCGGATAATTCGGATAGTGCTGTGGATAATGTTGCTGCTGATGAGGATAGTTATTTTGAGGATAACTGTTTTGTGGATAATGATTTTGCGGATAGTAGGGACGAGGTTGATACTTGGTGGTATCTACCCCCCGATAATTTGACCAGCGATTTTCCGCCTGCGTTGTTGCAGAAGCTCCCAAGAGCACCATGCCACTCAAAGCACAAAGAACTGCTAATTTCATAAGAGCCACCAAACATACGATATAAAACTTATTTTAATCCCTAGTTTAGGATAAAAAATGAATAAAAAAACAGCAAATGCAAAGTTTTGTAAATTAAATATTTCGCTGATTTTCTCTTCAGACAGATCTCGGCTCAAATCATGAATATGTTAAAATACTGTTTTTTATTATGGGATCAAACAAAGTGTCTGATTTAAGTTTTGACCGCCTACATCAATTCTTTTGCAAGGTTCCAAGTATTCAAGAATCTTTAATTAATGCTTATGGTTCAGATGGTCAACATGCCTGGTGGTTTAAATTTCAAATCAATATTGAACATCCACTGGCATGGCAAACCGTACAGGAACTGGGTCATGTATTGAATTACATTTCCAAGAATGAACGTTTACCGACACAGTTTTTACCCGTATCTCCACCACCTTATATGAATGGTGAAGCCAAAGACTTTTTGGCTTGGGTGATTCAATGCAACCATCCAGATTTCTCACCCGATGTCGTTTGTGACTGGTTAGAAGCGCGTTTACCGCAGCCAATCGAAGACGAAAGCCAATGGAAAATTAAAACGGATTTAAAAGAACTGGATAAAATGAAAGATGCCGATTTGGATAAACTCGTTCCACCGAATCCGCAATAATAAAAAAGCGCGTAATGCGCTTAGTAATCTCCCTAAATCCCTCTTTTTCAAAGAGGGACTTTCCTTCTATCTTATTAATATTTAAATAAAATAGTTCCTCCCTTCATCAAAGGGTGAGAAGCACTGCTTCGCAAGGAGGGATTCAAAATAATTGCAATTTATTTTTCACCTCTCCCTAGCCCTCTCCTAAAAGGAGAGGGAACTCCTTCTCCCTCTGGGATGAGGAATATATTCCGCAAGGGAATGAGGGACTTAAAACGTCGACAACCCGCTCCACTCCATAAAACGGTAAATCAGATATTTCAGTTTCGATTCATCTGCATATTGACGGTAATCGACACTCATATTTTTACCATCCAGATTCGACCAAGCGGTATCAAAATAAGCTTGAGCATCGGTAAACACTGGCGCTTGTGATGAACCGACCACGCGTAAATTGGTTTCCAGATTATAGTTTTTAATGTTCCGTGCAGTGAAATTGGCGGAACCCAGAATCAAGTCAGACTGCTGTGCATATGATTTAATGATCATCTTGCTATGGCATTGTTCACCTTGGGTATTACACCAACGTACAGGCACACCCGCATCATTCAATTCAGAGGCGACTTGCCGGTTGGGAATGCCATTTTTCTTACGCCCAAACGCATCCTTATTCGGATCCAGCAGAACCCGGACTTTAACTCCACGTTCATGCGCTGCAATCAGGGCTTTCACAATATGCCGTTCAGACAAGTAGAACATGGCCAGATCAATCTGCTCTTTAGGTTTAGCGGTCTCAATCAGTTTGAGTGTTGCATCGTAAATCGCTTTTTCTGTCAGGACCTGAACCTGGGGTAAAGATTTTTCAGCTTCAAATTCACCCACAATCACCATCGGAATATCGCCTTTGGACATCCGGCCCACCGCCTGCTCGGTCTTCAAGACATCAATGGCTGTATTCCCCGATACCAGCAAGGCAACGTTGGAATGACGGGAACTGCCATCATGCGGATTGGCAGAAGTCACCAATGCTTTCCAGCCCTGTGCCGTATCGACCACCAGGGTTTTACGGTGATTGGCCTTAAAATTAAACAGGTTAAAGTAGCTGCGCAGGGTAATTTTTTCCTTCCCAAACGGATTGTTTAACCAGCCTTTTTCAGGATTATTGCCGGCATCCTGACAACAGAGATACCAAAAGCCAGACCATAATGGATTGGATGCGCGTAACGGTCTTAAATCCGTTTCAATCACATCAATACCTGCATTACGCAACTGACGATAATGCTCGGGTGCAAGACCACCATAAACAGAATTAATCGGGTCGGTAATCACCTTAATTTCAATATTTGGCTGCACCCCACGTTTTAAAATCAGGGCATCGGTGAGTTGTTGCGCCAGTGTTCGATGGGGCAGCGTCGACTCCCCGACTTCACTATTGAATAAAAACATGTCCAGCACAATGGTACTTTGTGCCTCATCAATCATTTTTAACATTTCATTAAAAATATGATGGTCTTGCTGCTGTTTTCCACTCGCGTCCAGATAGGTTTGGTCTGCAATAAACTTCACCTCGGCATGCCGCAACTTACCACTAAAATCCAGGCCTTCCGGCAAGGGTTTATAGGTATGATAAATGGCCGATGAGAGATATCCCAAAGCCAGCAAACCGATAATCACACTGACATAACGACGGCGTGACCAATTCAATTTCTGATGAATTCGTTGAAAAATACGCATAACAAAAAACCTAGTCCAATGCCATCAGACTAGGTTTTATTGCTTGATTTATCAAGAGGATTTCTGTGATGCCAGTTGAAACTGGCATATCCTGCCCAGCTTCAGCTTAAAAACCGAATTCCAAACCGACAGTAAAGTTACGCCCCACTTGCGGAATATTGGGCAGGAATGATGCATGCGAATAGACCTGTTCATCCAGCAGGTTATTGGCTTTGAAATAGACGCGGTAATCATTGCGATCTTTCAATTGACCGGCATAAGACAGCCCCACATTCAGCATGTTATAGCCATCGGTTTCTTGTTCATAACTGGCAATCTTGCCCTGATTAAACACATGGTAATACTCAGCCAAACCTGACCAGTGATCATCAAAACTTGCATCCACTTTTGTACCGAGGCGGCCTGCCGGAACACGCGGTGCATTTTCACTGTCAATTTTGCCACGGACATAATCGCCAAACACACCCAGTTTATAAGTATCGCTTAAGGCATAAGAAGCTTCTGCTTCAGCGCCATAGAACTTGGCCTTGTCCTGGGTATATTCAACCAGGCGAAAATCTTTAAAATTATCCAGGGTCTGGGCATAAATATAGTTATCAAACCAGTTGTGATAGACATGCACATGGTAATCAAACTTATCCTGCTCATAATGCAGACCAAGCTCCAGATTGTTGGATTTTTCTGCAGCTAAATTTTCATTGCCACGTTCATAAGTGTTGGTCGCGAAATGCTTGCCATTGGCATATAGTTCTTGCGCCAAAGGTAAACGTTCTTGATGAGAGCCAACCAGCGACAATTTATAACTCGGTGCAAATTCCCAGTTCACGGCGCCTGAATAAGAGAAACCATAATCATCAAAATCTTTTTTGTTCGAATCAATCGCAATTTTCTGCTGATCTAAACGTGCGCCCAGTTCCACATGAACATCATTAAACTGCTTATGCTCTAAGGCAAACAGGCTCCACTTTTGGGTTTTGGTCGGATCAAGTAAAGATTCTTCGCCAGTAATATTTAGCTTTTGCTGATTATACTGCCCACCGATAACCCCTTCCCAGTTGGCAATAGGATGATGCAGCAGTTCTAAACGTGCATCATAGCCTTGGCTCTTGAAAGTCGTGGCAATATTATCTTCTTCAATTTCATCATGTTTATAGTCGGTATAACTGGCATGGGCGCGAAGCTTTTGAAATCCTGCAAATGGTTCAGACAATTCCGTACGTAAATCATAACGTTCTGATTTTAAATCGACCCATGGCCCAGCGGCATGAGCGTGTTCTTCATCATGATCATGTCCATCATGGTTCAGCACATGGCCTGCATGGTCGCCACAAAAAAGTTCGTTATCATGCGGATGACAATCTTCATATTCATGGCTATGTCCCGGCAAACCATACTGGTCCTGACGGTTGCTATATGAAATCCCGCTAAAACCGCGGTCGTGAATCCAGGATAAACCCACATTTACCGTTTCGCCTTTTGCAAAAGTATTGTCTACACGACGTTCTTTTTCACCCTCATGAACATAATCTGGCGCAATATAACTGTTGGCATCCCGTTTTGATCCTTCAACACGTAAAGCCACTTGATCAGTTAAAGCAACCGTAGCACCAGCGCTCGCCAGTTTTTCATCACTACCCGAGTTATAGCGTAAGCCCACCTGACCTTCATAACCCTTTTCAGGCATTTGGGTGGGAATCTTATTATCTGTGACATTCACTAGCCCACCCACTGTTCCTGCGCTATACAGCAAAGTCGAGGGTCCACGAATGATTTCAACCTGTTTCGCCAAAATAGGATCAACAGTTACTGCATGGTCTGGTGAAAGCGTGGATACATCTGCTGTTTCAGAAGCATGTTGCAAGACTTTAACGCGTGCGCCATCCTGTCCGCGAATTACCGGACGGCTTGAACCTGAACCATACTGGTTTGAAGATACTCCAAGCTCACCTGTCAAAGCATCACCAATGGTCGTGCCACCTTCGGCAAGCTTTTTGTGATCAATCACTTGATCGGCTACTGCAAAATCTGCAGCCGACTGGACTAAAGGATGTGCCTGCAATTTAAGGGTGGCGAGTTGTTGAGTTTGAGAATCCTCATCAGCAAAAACAGCCGGGGCAATAACAGCAAAAATAGACAGGGTAATTAAATTCTTATGAAAAAGCATGGAACGGACTCAAGGCTGCGATTTTTGAATTATGTTATATTATAACATTTCATTTTTTTTTGCAATAAAAAACATTTCATTTCTGATGCTTGAGTTAAACTATTTCAAGTTCTATTCCATAATGATTAATCCTTAAATAATTTTAGATGCCTTTTACCTTATCTCACGCGGTACTTGCCCCACCTATTTCCAAACTTACTGGAAATCGATTGCCCATAGCTGCCCTAGCGATAGGAACCATGGTGCCGGATTTATTTCGTTTATTTACCAATGCCGATTACAACGGCTCGCATCAATGGTCTGGCTTGATTATTCCAGATTTATTAGTGGGGCTGCTGTTCTGTCTGATTTGGTATAGCCTTTACCGCCCAATGCTGTTCGCATTTTTCGGCTTAAACAAACCATTAAATATCCAAAGCCTTAATCGTTTTTGCGGTTTTATGCTCAGTATGATGGCTGCTATTTTAATTGGAACAACAACACATATCCTTTGGGATGGACTCACCCATGTCGATTTTCGGACTTTTGCATTTAAAAATTTTTTGATGCAGCCTGTAAATCTGTTGGATCACAGCTATCCTTTACACCGCGTGTTACAAATTGGGCTATCTGCTCTAGCGCTACCGGTTTTAGGCTGGATGATTTACCGCCACCACTGCCAATACCGCAGTGCTGATGCTGTCAATCAAAATATCAAATGCTATGTTTATGCTTGGTCTGCACTTTCACTACTGGCAGGCATTGCCAGTTATGTTTATTTTGCTGAAAGCATATATTCTGAAGCCTTTGTTCATGATTTATATAGCTATGTCGGCAAAGCGATTAATTATTTTTTTCGGGCATTATTAGCGACATTTACAGGGGGCAGCCTCATTTTCCTGATCTTAAAATCAAGCACAGATATTTTCTCTAAATCATCGGCCTAAGCTGTTTTTGCCCTTTTGCAGCATGCTTTTTTATTGTTTTAAGCTGAAGTCCTTGTGACAAAATAACCAAAAAGAGGCATAATCTCCCATTCGAATAAAAGCAGTACGCTGTTTACGTATGTGCTTTCCTTAACCCATATAGTTGGATTTCTAACGCTATGATGCGAACTCATTACTGCGGCTCTCTTACTGAAGCCCAAATTGACCAAACCGTAACATTATGCGGTTGGGTACACCGTCGCCGTGACCACGGTGGTGTAATCTTCCTTGACATGCGCGACCGTGACGGTCTAGTTCAAGTGGTTATTGACCCAGATACTCCTGAAGCATTCGCAACTGCGGACAAATCACGTTCAGAATTCGTATTAAAAATTACAGGCCGTGTACGTCGTCGTTATGCAGGTACTGAAAACGCGAATATCACTAGCGGTCAAATCGAAGTTCTTGGTAAAGAAATCGAAGTTCTTGCTGCGTCAGAAACTCCGCCATTCCCATTAAATGACGAAAACACAAATATTTCTGAAGAAGTACGTTTGAAATACCGTTTCCTGGACATCCGTCGTCCAGAAATGTTAGATCGCCTACGTTTCCGTTCTAAATTAACCAACCTGATTCGTAACTACTTCGAAGAAAATGGTTTCTTAGACGTTGAAACTCCGATCTTGACCCGTGCGACACCTGAAGGCGCACGTGACTATTTAGTGCCAAGTCGTGTCTCTAACGGTAGCTTCTACGCACTTCCACAATCTCCACAGCTGTTCAAACAGTTGTTGATGGTTGGTGGTATTGATCGTTACTACCAAATTGCTAAATGTTTCCGTGATGAAGACTTACGTGCTGACCGTCAGCCCGAATTCACCCAAATCGACGTTGAAACATCGTTCATGAGTGACGATGACATCATGGATTTAATGGAACGTTTAACTGTTAAGATGTTCAAAGAACTTCTAAACGTTGAATTCGACAAATTCCCGCGTATGACTTACGCAGATGCAATGCGCGACTATGCATCTGACAAACCGGATATGCGTATTCCTTTGAAACTTGTTGACGTTGCAGACATGATGCAAGACGTTGAGTTCAAAGTATTTGCAGGCCCTGCTAAAGATCCTAAAGGCCGTATTGTTGCACTTCGCGTTCCAGGTGCTGGCGCGCTTCCACGTAGCCAGATTGACGAATACACTAAATTCGTGGGTATCTACGGTGCGAAAGGCTTGGCTTACATTAAAGTCAACGAACTTGAAAAAGGTATCGAAGGTCTTCAGTCTCCAATCGTTAAATTCATCGAGCCAATCGTGCTTGATTTGTTGAAACGTGTTGGTGCTGAAAATGGCGATATCGTCTTCTTTGGTGCGGACAAAGCCAAAGTTGTAAATGATGCAATGGGTGCTTTACGTATTAAAGTCGGTCACGACATGAAATTGGCGACTTGCGAGTGGGCTCCACTTTGGGTTGTTGACTTCCCTATGTTCGAAGAAACTGATGATGGTAAATGGACTTCTGTTCACCACCCATTCACGCTTCCAAAATCAAGCGTTGAAGAAGTGAAAAACAACCCAGGTGCAGCATTGTCTGTTGCTTACGATATGGTATTGAACGGTACTGAAATCGGTGGTGGTTCACTTCGTATCTTCAACCTTGAAATGCAAAAAGCGATCTTTGAAGCGCTTGGCATTGGTGAAGAAGAAGCAGAAGAGAAATTCAGCTTCTTGCTTAACGCGTTGAAATTCGGTGCGCCTCCTCACGGTGGTTTAGCATTCGGTCTTGATCGTCTTGTAATGTTGATGACTGGTGCATCTTCAATCCGTGACGTGATTGCATTCCCGAAAACTAAAACTGCGGAATGTCCTTTAACTCAAGCGCCTGCGCCAGTTGAAGCGAACCAATTGCGTGACCTTGGTATTCGTTTACGCGAAAAACCTAAAGCTGAAACTAAAGCAGAAGCTTAATTCTTCTTTAGCGAGCAATAAAAAACCCTGCATAAAGCAGGGTTTTTTATTGCTCGCTAAAGCAGAAGCTTAATTCTTCTTTAGCGAGCAATAAAAAACCCTGCTTTATGCAGGGTTTTTTATTGCTTCAAAAATAGAATAAACAATGATTAAAATTTTGATGATTTTTGATAATAGTTTCTTAAACGCTATATGCTATCCTGTTTAAGAATTGAACCCATGTGTACAATATTACATTGATTTAATTGCTTATATTTTGTTCTTAAGACTCTCTTCTTTTTTGATCAGTTCTATCTTAGATTTTTAGACTCTTGCCAAAATTCTAATCCAGCCTCATATCTTAAGAGTCTATTCTAACAAATCATGTATTTCATTCTAAAAGTTTTAGCCTTGCTACCTTTACCCATTTTGCAAAATCTGGCCTGCTTTGTAGCATGGTTACTGTGTATAAGAAATTCATCCTTTAAACGCATAACTTGTATTAATTTAAAGCTTGCTTATCCAGAATTGACAGCGGCACAAAGATCAAAACTGCTCCATGACAGTATTCGAAGCCAATGCTTAAGCTATGTAGAATGCATTAAATGCTGGGGTATGTCGCCCTGTTATAGCTTAAACTTACTGAAAAATATCAATGGTGAAGATGTCTTAACTGAGGCGCTAGCAAATAAAAAGGGTGTGATTGTGGTGGTTCCTCATTTTGGTAACTGGGAACTCTTGAATGCCTGGCTCTGCACTCATACTCAGCCAATGATTATGTATAAGCCGAATAAGATAAAAGGCATTAACCGCTATATTTTAGAATCGCGTCAAAAGACCAATGCAGTATTAGTGCCAGCCGATGAAACTGGTGTACGTGCTATCTTCAAACACTTAAAGCAAGGTGGCCTTACCGTCATTCTTCCCGATCATTTACCTAAACCTTCGGGAGGAATTTATGCTCATTTTTTTCAGCAAAATACCTTATCCGCCACCATTGTTTCTAAATTGGCATATAAAACTCAGTGCAATGTAATTGGTTTAAGCTGTATAAGAAATCCTGATACCTCCAGTTTTGCTGTTCAATGTGTTCCCCTATCCACTGAGATTTTATCAAAAGATCTGCAAAAAAGTGTGGAATGCTTAAATCAGGAAATGGAGCTCATGATTACAAAAATGCCGGAGCAATATATCTGGTCTTATAAACGTTTTAGAAATTGTTATGGAAACGTTAACCCCTATAGAGTTTAAACGTGTATTTCCCTTCACATCTTGAATTAGGTCAGCCGAACACTCAAATGGAATGAATTGAGATTGATGGTTGCTAATGGCATAATAGCCCTGTTTTTCCATTATTGAGTTAAGCAAGCTATGGCTATGCGTCCTGCTGTTCGTAATCGTGGCATCATGATCATTGTGTTCTCTATCGCGCAATGGCTTTTCATGCGTTACATTTTGGCCAATGGCTTATTTAACATGGATACCAATGAACGCATTCTTTATTTTTGTGTAAGTAGTTTAGGTGGGGCCTTACTTATTTTTGTCGGCTTGATTTATATGGTATTGAAGGGTAATCCGGATAAGGAATAATCAAATCATCTAACCCAAAGACATACGGCATAGCCCCACAAACACATCATTGGACTCGTGTGACTATGCCTGTTATGGTAGCCTTCAATTTAAGCAAATATTCTGTTGAACCAGTATTTTAAATACACTGCATATTTAACCGGATAATAAACAAAAGCACCTTTTTTCTTATAATGATACTTTAAGATTGAACGGTTAATCTTGAATTCAGCATCCAAAAAACTTTTTTCTTGACGATATGGCTGAATGACTTTCATCATTTCCTCAGCCATTTTTAATCCATTCTGTGAAAAACTCTCATCATGAATTCGATACTGACAAACCACTTCGGGGATATATTTTAAGATTTTTTGTTGCTGGGTTAACTTGAGCAACATATACCAATCTTCCACTTTAATGCTTTCGTCATATCCTCCAACGTCCATAATATCTTTTAAATGAAACATTTGAGTTAAAGTGGGTAAGTCATGCAGATTTAATAAAATATCATCAAAGCTATATTCAGTACGAGCAGATACTCTTTGATCTATAACCCGGTTATTAGAATCAATCAGTTCAATCCCAGCAAAAACACCCGTTACTTCCGGATGCTGTTTCAAATAATCGACTTGCAGCTGCGTTTTATGCGCCAGCATCATGTCATCAGAAGCAATAATGCTGACATACTTTCCCTGACAATGCGTCAATGCTTCATTCAACGTCGCACATAAGCCTTTATTTGGGCGTGTGTTGAAATAGATATGTTCAAAACGCTGTTCGCAGACAGGTAGCATTGCCCGTATTTTTTCAACAGATTGATCCTTAGAACCATCATCAATAATAATTAATTCAATACGCTGATAGGTCTGATTAATAATGCTTTGAATGCTATCTTCAATATAATTTTCATGATTATAGCAAGGGATCACTATTGAAACTAAAGGCTGCATTTAAACTCTCCCTACAGGTGCAAAAGCATTACATAGTTCAATCACCTTTTGAGTTTCTTCTAAAGTTTGAGTTGGTCCCATAGGCAAACTTAAAACTTGTGTATGGATGCGTTCAGTTATAGGGAAACTTAAACCATTCCATTCTTTATAAGCCAGCTGCTTATGCGGCGGAATAGGATAATGAATTAAGGTCTGTACGCCATTTTCTTTTAAATAGTTTTGCAACTCATTACGATACTCTGATTGAATCACAAACAAGTGCCATACATGCTGCTCATATTGCTGAGCATCTCCACCCGTTAAAGGTAAAGTCATAAAAGGGTTTTGGATTTGGCTTAAATACAACGCAGCAATTTGTCGACGTTTTACTACTTCCTCATCTAGATATTTCAGCTTTACATCCAGCATGGCGGCTTGAATTTCATCTAAACGGCTATTCACGCCCGCAAACAAATTTTTATATTTCTCGTGTGAGCCGTAGTTACGCAAAGCTTTTAAAGTCTGCGCAAGTTCAGCATCATTGGTGGTAATCGCCCCGGCATCACCCAATGCACCCAGGTTTTTCCCCGGATAAAAACTGAATCCTGAAGCATCGCCCCAGTTCCCTGCTTTCTTCCCATCAATTTCGGCACCATGTGCTTGCGCGGAGTCTTCAAGCACCAATAAATTATGATGTTGTGCAATTTGCATGATTTTTGGCATATCCGCCAATTGACCATATAAATGTACAGGCAAGATGACTTTGGTTTTCGCTGTAATTGCAGCCTGAATAGCAGCTGGAGAGATGTTGAGGCTTTGCTCATCCGGTTCAACTAGCACAGGAGTTAAGTTGTTCGCAGTAATTGCCAATATACTTGCAATATAGGTATTGGCGGGAACAATCACCTCGTCGCCATCTTGTAGTTTACCCAGCTCTTTCCAGGCACGCAGAGTTAAAATTAATGCATCTAAACCATTGGCAACGCCAATAGCAAATTCAGTGCCGCAATACTGAGCAAAATGCTGTTCAAATTTTTCCAGTTCTTGACCACCAATATACCAGCCAGAATCAAGCACACGAGTACATGCCTCTATCAACTCCGCTCTATACTGTTGATTTATCGTTTTTAAATCTAAAAAAGGAATCATAAAAACCGCTCTTTCAACTTTCTATTTAAAGGTTTTTCAATATATTTGAATGCTAAAGCACTCAGCCCAATTGAGATACATAAAATAATCAATGACAGCAATAAACCATCCATTTTTAGAGCATACTGCGCTACTGTGTGTTCGGCCAAACGAATCACCAGCAAATGGATTAAATAAAAGCAGAAACTGATTTCGCCTAACCAAACCATATGTTTATTGGAGAGGAACCGATTCAGGAACGTAGGCTGTTTTTCCTCACTGGATAGTGCAAAGGAAAGGATGATCAAAACCATAGGAATCCAATAATACACTGAATATCTTAAGCCCATATCTGCAAATTGATGCAGTGCAAAAAATACAGTAAAGATCATCAATGCAACAATTTCAAAATATGCCAATGACCAGTTTTTTAAATTGCGCCATTCTTTCAGCTTCACATACGCATTAAACAGCATCATTCCCAAAAGAAAGTCTGAAAATCTAATGAGCGGAGAAATATAAAGCCAGTAATGCTTCTGCTCTTCGGATAAAAAAACATTCAGCATCAATATGATTGCGAATAACGTTGCAAATATCGCGAGTTTTGCTTTTTGTCTTAGCAGCAGGATAAAAGGAAACAATAAATAGAAAAACATTTCATCTGAAATACTCCATGAAGGCGCATTCAATGAAAAGAAAATTTTCTCGCTCGGGAAAAAGCTTTGTATTAACAATACATTTTGTGCTACATACTTGCCGCTTCCATCCATGAAGCTGCTTAAAATTAAGGCTGCCAGTATGGTCACAAAATGCATCGGATAAATTTTTGCGAGTCTCGCAATAAAAAATTCTTTTTGGGTAATTTTTTTCTCTGCGAACTTATGTTCGTAGTTATAAGCTAGAATAAAACCACTCAAAATAAAAAAGAAACTTACCCCTAAAAAACCTTCAGCAAATATTTTCTCAAATATATGCCGATAATTTTCATAACCTTGTAAAAGAGCAAGATGACTCAATAAAACAAATAATGCAAAAAAAAATCTTAATGAGGTGAGTGGTTTTATCATTTTTCAACAAAACCCTTAATCGTCGCAGGATTACCGACAACAATTGCATTTTCAGGTACATCCTTGGTGACAACTGCTCCCGCACCAACCATTGCATTTTTACCTATTTTAATTCCAGGTAAAATTGTAGCATTGGCACCAATGCTCGCACCGGCTTCTACCACTGTTCTTAAAAACTCTTCCGGATACTGCTTTGAGCGCGGATGCTTATCATTGGTAAAAGCAACGCATGGACCAATAAAAGCATTATCTTCAATGGTAATGCCATCCCAAATAAATACCCCTGATTTCACGGTGACGTTATCACCAATCAGGACATCATTTTCAATCAGGGTATGAGCACAAATATTGCAGTTTGCCCCGATCTGAGCTTGCGCCAGAATCACACTATATTGCCAAACACGTGTATCCGTGCCGATTTTGTGTGTCTGTACATCTGCTAAAGGATGAATAAAAGGCTTGTGGACTTCTTTTAAGAAAGCATCATAGCTACGGATATAATCAGACTCATCATAATGATCACTGGCCAAAACCAATAATAAACAATCATCCGAAAAGTCATGCATTTCATGCCAAACCAGAGGTGGAATTCGCAGTCCTTTATTGGCACCTTCCAGCCAGACTTCCTCTTTGTGTTTACCACTATCCATCACCATTTTGCACTTTCCTTTTAAGCAAAAAGCAATTTGATGAAGCTCTTTATGTGCATGAAAGCCACGGGGAACATCGGTTTGAGTGTCGAAAATGTAATAGAGCCTTTTCACTTCAAAAGGGATATTTTTATTTGACTCTGCCACAACCAGAGAACCTCTCTGATCGCCCAAATCTGGCAATTCAACCCACTCAATTAAATTCATTGCCAGCTCCATGTTGTACCAAGGAAATCAAATACTGACCATAATCATTTTTACTCATGCTTTGGCCAATTGCTAAAACCTGTTCCTTGCTTAACCAGCCTTGATTAAATGCAATTTCTTCTAAACATGCCACTTTATAGCCTTGGCGTTTTTCCAAAGTTTCCACAAACTGAGCGGCTTCCAATAGACTGCTATGCGTACCGGTATCTAGCCAGGCAAAACCGCGCCCCAGCAGCTCAACATTTAAATCGCCACGCTCCAGATACATTTGGTTGACTGTGGTAATTTCCAGTTCACCACGGTCTGAAGGTTTAACCTGTTTGGCGATTTCAATCACGTCATTATCGTAAAAATACAGCCCTGTGACTGCAAAATTAGATTTAGGATGCTTTGGCTTCTCTTCCAAAGATACGGCGCGTCGCTGTTCATCAAACTCAACCACGCCAAAACGCTCAGGATCTTTCACTTGGTAGCCGAATACAGTTGCTCCTTGACCACGTGCAACAGCTTGTTTCAACATTGGGGTAAAGCCTTGACCGTAAAAAATATTATCGCCAAGCACCAAGCAAACATTGCTGTCGCCAATAAAATCTTCACCAATAATAAATGCTTGTGCCAAACCATCAGGGCTTGGCTGAACTGCATATTGCAGACGAGTTCCAAATTGTGAACCATCGCCCAATAAACGCTCAAAACTGTCTTTATCTTCTGGTGTGGTAATGATTAATACATCCTGTATTCCCGCCAACATAAGAACAGAAAGCGGATAATAGATCATCGGTTTATCATAAATTGGCAGAAGCTGTTTCGACACACCCTTGGTAATAGGATATAAACGCGTACCCGAACCGCCGGCGAGAATAATCCCTTTTGTAGTTATAGACATTATGATTGCACACCTAATCTTTCACGTTGATAGCTACCATCTTGAACTCGACGGCACCACTGTAAATTATTTAAATACCATTCAACTGTTTTACGGATACCTGTTTCAAAGGTTTCCTCTGGCTTCCAATTAAGCTCATTGGCAATTTTTGCAGCATCAATCGCGTAACGCAAATCATGCCCAGGACGATCTGTCACATAAGTAATTAAAGATGCGTAAGTCGTCTGATCTGCTCGTGGTCTTAATTCATCCAGTAATGAACAAATGGTTTTCACCACTTCAATATTTTGCTTTTCGTTATGACCGCCAATGTTATAAGTTTCACCAATCTTGCCTGTTGAAGCGACTTTATATAAAGCACGGGCATGATCTTCCACATAGAGCCAGTCCCGAATTTGTTGACCATTGCCATAAACAGGTAATGCCTTACCTTCCAGGGCATTTAAAATAACCAGTGGAATCAGCTTTTCCGGAAAATGATACGGACCATAATTATTCGAACAATTGGTCACAATGGTCGGGAAACCATACGTTCGATACCAGGCACGGACCAGATGGTCTGAGCTTGCTTTACTTGCAGAATACGGAGAACTTGGCGCATAGGGTGTGGTTTCGGTAAATAGATCGCTTGTTCCGTCTAAGTCGCCATACACTTCATCTGTTGAAATATGATGAAAACGGAAATGTGCTTTTTTGTCCGCATCTAAAGCCGCCCAATATTTGCGCATGACTTCAAGTAATGTATATGTGCCGAAAATATTGGTTTGAATAAATGCCGCGGGACCATCAATTGAACGGTCTACATGTGATTCTGCCGCTAAATGCATGACGATATCTGGCTGAAAGCCTGCAACGGCTTGTTCTAATGCGGCTGTATCGCAAATGTCGATTTGTTGAAATGAATAGCGCGTATTATTTTCTACTTCTATTAAAGACTCTAAATTGCCTGCATAAGTGAGTTTATCAATATTTAAAACTTCATCTTGAGTATGATTGATAATATAGCGAATAACTGCTGAGCCAATAAAACCTGCTCCGCCAGTAATTAAATATTTCATTCGTTTCTCATCCTGACACTTTATGATCATCATAAATTTGTGAAGTTTGGCTGGTCATTTTATTACTTTTTATAATTTTTTTATACGAATAATCCTGTTAATTTTCATTATTGACTCTACTCAAGCGAAATACTTCCGCCAAATAAAACCTTGTTCTTCTCAAGACTTACTCAATAAAATCAACAAATAAAATCAAGATGTTATATATTTTATTATTGGTTTAATTTAACGACTAAAAAATATAGAATAGCGCTAGCAACAATTTATATTTGAATATCAATATGGCAAAAATCTTAATTTTATGCATCACCCTTAAAGATAGCATTGAAAGACAACAAAATATTACTCAACAGATTACGGCCTTAAAACAAGCAACTCCCGATATTCAAGTAGATTTTCAGTTTTTTGATGCAGTCTATGGTAAAAAACTGCCGCCTGAATATATTGTTTTTCTGGATTTAAGCCGCAAATTTGCAGGTCAGTGTGAACATGCTTTAGGTCCAAGTGAGTTTGGATGCTACTTAAGCCATCTGAAAATTTGGCAAAGACTTTCTCAAGGCGATTATACTGCCTATGACCGTGTCATCATTCTTGAAGATGATGTGATAGTGAACCTTAATCACATTAATGAAAAGTTGAAATCACTTATTCAGACCAATCCAGAATTTGCATTTTTAAGTGGTCATACTGAACCTTCACGTCGCAGAATCCGCGGCTATAGCAGTGAAGATGGTTTGTATTTCAATATGTCTGGTCCCAAAGACTTATATACAGGCGCGTTTGCTTATTCCATTACACCTGCAACGGCGCAAAAATTCATTGAAAAGCAAATTAGAAAATTATCTTATTTAGATGACTGGACTTACCTGCTCAAGGGTTCAACCACGGCACCATTTTATTATTGTTTTGAACATAATGATGATATGCAAAGTAACATTGCTCCAGACCGGCAAATTTTCATGAAAAAGCCAAACCGCTTTAAAAAGAACTACCGAAAAATTAAGAATGATGTTTTTTCCCGCATTATCTCATTACTCTTATTTAAGAAAATTATTCGCTTGTCTGCATTTATCGCTGAAAATAAAAATGTTTTGCACACATTAAATTCCCAGCATAAGCAGGACTAAAATCATGAAAAAATACCTTTTTATTCAGGATCACCTGTATGGCGGTGGCGCAGAACAGATTTGTATTGATACTGCGGTGGGGTTAAAAAATAATGGTCATCAAGTTACGGTTTTACTGTTAGACGGAACCCATATTCGCACTCACTACCCCGCTGATCTTGATGTTATTAAATTCAACATCACCCCTGAGTTTTTACAAGGTAGTATTAAAAAAAATAAGCTTAAACGTGTCAGCCTAGATCAGCAAAATGAGCTAAAGCGGATCATAACTGATCTGAATCCAGATACGATTATTGCTGGGCATTCACATGCCTTTTGGCTGTCGCCTATTTTATCTGGCAATGTTTGGTACTGGGTCCATGGTGATTCTTTAGGCTTAGTCATGAAGAAAAACCTAGGTTTCTTTAAATATCTAGAAGCACTGAAAAAATTTATCCAGTGCAAGCGTGCATGTAACTTTCTTTTTCAGGGCAAACAACTGGTCGTGGTTAATCAGGACATTGCCGATTTGCTGAATAAACATGTCAAAAATGTCACAGTTAAAGTAATTCATAATGGAATTGATGTTGAACGTTTAACTCAAAATATCGATTCACAAACTGCCAGTGAAAAAAAATGGGACAGCATTTTTGTAGGGCGCTTGTCTGAAGAGAAACAACCGGATGTTGCGCTACGTGCATTTGCACAAACCAATCTGAAGGGCCGCATGGCGATTGTGGGCGATGGCCCGATGCTGGAAGAATTAAAGCTTTTAGTCCAAGCGTTAAAGCTTGAAAATCGCGTTGATTTTTTAGGTTGGCAAAACCAGCCCAATCAATTTATTCAACAAAGCCGTAGTTTAATTTTATCTTCCAGAACAGAAGGTTCACCGCTGATTATTCCAGAAGCATTAATATTGGGCACACCTGTAGTCGCCTATAATTGTTGTGAAGGTGTGGAATTTCAGCTGTCATCAGGTGAACTACTCCAAGGATTAGTGCCTTTAAATGACCTTTCTGCCTTGGCAAAACAGCTTGAACTTGTTGTAAACACACCTTATGCAATTCGCGAGCAAGATAGGCAACGTCTCAGCATTGCAGAAATGGTTAAAGCTTTTGAAGCTCTCTAAATTCAGCAAGCACCGATTAATTTATTTTGAGAATTTGTTATGTCATTGTCTCGTATCTTGTTAAAAAAGTGGTATAAATTTCAACAAAACCAGCATGCCAAAAAATTTGATTCCCACTGGTATATGCGTTTTGGCTGGCTTGATCAACCATTAAAAAGCCAAGAGCAATTACATGACTTATTTGAAATCCATTCGCCTGGAAAATTTACCTTTGCAGACTGCTTTTATGTACAGAAAAATGATCGTCACTTTATTTTCTTTGAAGAAGTCGATGATGTTCATCCCGTAGGTTTTTTATCTGTTTTAGAAGTTTTTAAAGATGGCACTTATACAGAACCACAAACCATTTTAAAACTGGATTATCACCTGTCTTATCCATGCGTGTTTAAGGTCGAAAATGACTGGTATATGGTTCCTGAAACCAGTGCCAATAAAACCGTTGAACTTTGGAAATGTGTTGAATTTCCACTAAAATGGAAAAAACATTCCAATATTTTAGAAGGTATTGAAGCAGTTGATAGCACACCTTTTTACCATGAAGGCATGTGGTACCTGTTTACCTCGACACGCAGAAACTGTAAAAAATTTGGTGACCGTTTAGACCTATTCTTTACTGAGGATATTCTCAATCCAAACTGGCAAGAACATCCGCAAAATCCGGTATGTAAAGGTCAGCAACAGTTCCGTATGGCAGGCAAACCGTTTATTTACAACGAAAAACTGGTTCGACCAAGCCAAGATTCACTTAAACGCTATGGCGGCAATATTGAGCTCAAAGAAATTATTCAACTTAGCCCGACAGTCTATCAAGAGCAGCTTTTAGAAGTGCTATTGCCGGACTGGAATAGCGAGGACGATGGCTGCCACACCATTAATGCCGAAAATAATTTTGTAGTACTGGATGCAATTCGTCTATCCGCTAAAAAATAATTAAGCCTTGAGCAAATGTTCATAAATCTTGAGCGTTTGCTGGGTCATTGCAGCCACCGTTAATTCTGCTTTGGCTTGAGCAAATAAGGGCTGAAAATCCTGTTGGGCATGTGCATTTAACGCATTTTGAATGGCATGTTGTAATCCCTGTACATCGCCAATATCAGCCAAATAGGCTTCAGGCAGCCATTCAATCACCCCATTAACCTTCGTTGCAGCCATGACTTTGTCTGCCTGTAAGGCTTCTACCATGACCAATGGAAAACCTTCCCGGTCGGATGAAAGCACCACGACATCGGCCAACTGCAACAAATTACGCGCATCGGTTCGAAAGCCTAAAAATGCAACCCGGTTTCGCATATTCAATGCAGTCACTTGCTGTTCAAGTGCCTGCCGTAATGAACCATCGCCAACGATATACAAATTGGCATCTACGCTCTGCATGGCCTGAATCAATAATGCAATATTTTTGACTGGCTCTAAACGACCAATACACATCACATTTTTTTTGCCAGCATCCAAGGCAGGAAACTTCTTATCAATATCTGCTTTCAAAACCTGCTTTTCTGCATCTGTCAGGCTGGGCTGTGTATGCACGCCATTATAAACAATATGGGCTTTTTCTGCAGGAATACCCTGTGTCAGTGCTTTGCTGACTGCAATTACAGCATCTCCCACCAAATAAGCCGACTTATTCTTTTTTGTGCCGTGAACGGTCGTTACCACTTTGAGATTGGCTAAAAATGGTCGAATCCTAGAAATAAGTTCAGCCGCCTTGCCTGCCTGGGCATGCACGATATCAGGCTGAATCTGCTGAATGAGCGATTTCAGTTGCCACAATAAAAAGATATTCCAGCGACTACGGGCAAAATCGAGTGGATGAAAATGTACATGCTGATTAAACTTTTCTGCATAACATGGATGCGCAATCATATGCACCTCATGCTGCAATGACATTTCATTAACCAAATTAAATGTGTGCTGTTCTAAACCTCCAACACCGCCACTAGTCGCCAAAACCTGAACAATCTTCATGGCTTGTCCTGTTTATTCTTGGCCGCATTTTGATACTGTTCAAACAGCTTGGCTTCTTTTAAAAAAGCATAAAATGCATTAATCATACTGTTCACAAAACCACGCCAGCCATTCAAACAACTACGGCGGATGAAATATGATTTCAAGAAAGTCACCGGCATGACCAAACTCAATTTTAACAAGCTGGGCTTTTTGCCTTTTTGAAATTTCTCGGCAGCTTTCAAATTGGAATACTGATTGTTTTTTTCAACTTTGACAAAAATGCTGGATTCACCGTAATGGTAAATATCACCTTCTGCACGGACACTCTGACCATCCACAATCACATTTTCATGGACTTTATTTTCCAGGTCGTAATGTCCTGTATTTTTGCGAAAAAAGCGTACTTTGGCATGCTTTTTTGTATGTTTACTGTTTGGTACGCCCAGGAAAACATCATTAATAGGCGTGATTAAAGCATCAATCTGATTGGCTTGAATAGTCTGTTGAATTTCGTTCTTCAACTCGGGGGATAACACTTCATCGCCATCCAGATTCAGCACCCAATCATGTTGACACTGCGCCAAAGCCAGACTTTTTTGTCCGGCATAACCCTGCCAGTCTTGGTGTGAAATACGCACATTAGGAAATGACTGGACAATGGCATAGGTATTATCGGTGCTGCCAGAATCCAGAATAATCACTTCAGCAAAATCACGCACGCTGTTTAAAGTGTCTTCAAGCCATGCGCCGCAATTTAAAGTGACGATATAAACACTACATGGAATACTCATAATTTATAACGTCCTTTGGCTAAGGCAATTCGCATTTGCAAGGCATTCATGGCCCCGTGTGTGCTGACACGAGGAATATTAAATTGATTATCTGTGGTATAGGCTTCGATTTTTTTGCGGGTAGATACAGCATTTTTAAAGCCGATTGCTTTGGCCATGTGCTGATGCTTTTCATTAAAACGGCCGAAGGGATAAGCAAAACTTGGACAGCGTCCCACCAGCTTTTCGACATCCTGTTTGGAAGCCTGCATTTCTGCAAAAGCTTGTTCATCAGACAGTTTCAGCAAATTGACATGATGCTGTGTATGCGCACCAAACTCGATCATGCCCGAATCAGACATTTCACGAATCTGTTCTGGACTGAGCTTTTCAATGCCTTCAATTTGTGTTGCCAGGAAAATGGTCGCCTTGGCATGGTATTTTTTCAGCAAAGGATAGGCATATTGATAATTATCTAAAAAACCATCATCAAAGGATAAGGCCACGACATTTTTATGTCCCTGAAACTGATCCAGTTCCGAAACAAAACAGAAGGTAGGCTGTTTTTTCGTGAGATATTGCAGCAGTTGCTCAAACTTGGCCGGTGGCATATTCATGCCTGAAGCTTCAGCATGGGGTGCCACCTGGTGCAACATGACTATTCTTGGCAAACTAGCACTACGAAATGGCAGCCAAAAGGTATAATTTCCCAATAGATATAATACTGCTGCAAAGACGACTAGACCCAATACCACATACAGTAACCACATTATGCATATACCTCATGTGACCATTCATAAGCTTCGGACAATGGCTGATCAAACGTCACTTCAAGCATAAACTGGCTAATGCGTTTAGCATTAAAACTGTTGCGTGTTTTTTGCCAACCCGCTTCTGCTATACGCTTCGCCTCAAATGGATGTTCTGCATAAAATTTAATTTTTTCAGCCAAATCAAACTGATCATCAAAGTAAACGATTTCTTGATCAGTATAGAGTTTATCGAAGCCCGGAATTCGTGGACTAAATGTTAACAAGCCATTGCCTGTGAGCTGCACAATCCGGTCCGAACTATAGAGCGTGACATCATTTTTACGTGAATAGTTCAGTCCCATACGCGATTCAGACAATACTTTATAATAGCCTTTACCGTACACGCCCGGTTGGTCAAAACAGCCATAATACTGATATTGAATATGATTATTCTTTAAGGTATCGGCCAAATCTTTCAGGAATTTTTCACGCTCCGGCTCTTTATACACCACGCCACAGAAAATAAATTCCTTATCAATATTGCTTGATTCAAACTGTTTTAACTGCTCAACATTACGATGTCCCACATTCGGCATGTACGCCACTTTTAAATGCGGCTGCTTGAGTTTTTTCAGATACTCACCTCCGGTAGTACAGAAAATGGCATCCAGATAGGGTGAAAATTCACGTACAAAACCGAGTTTCTGTTCCAGATACAGGGGATCAACGTACCAGAAAGCTATTTTTGTTTGTGGATAATGCTGCTTGATTTCTTTGAGTACATTCGGACTCATCAAGTCACTATGCCCCACTAAAACCAGGTCCGGCTCAATATTATCCACAATTTTTAGAATTTCTTTATTGGCCCAGTTCGCACCAAGCTTTTTGGTTTTAAACACCGTCCCCATACGTGCCATATCGCGAAAACTGAAATCATAAACAAAATGACCATTTTCAATTAAACCCGCTGAAATTTTGCGGTCTGTACAGTAAAAATGTGCGCCTTGTTTATTAAAGCCAAAATTCGCAATATGTAAAATTTTCATGAAGAAACAACTCTATGTTTTCAATAATATATCAGCAACTCGGGTTGCTTCATTCAGTTTTAAATTCAATAGATTATGATGGGTTTTATCGGACGATGTCGATAAAAGCTGATCTAACAACGTGGTGATTCTATCAGATTTCAAACGGTCTATCGCAATTATCCCCACCTTACAACCGGCTGTTAAAGCCTCAAAAATCATCGAGACACTGTCTTCTGTGACCCACACCGCTTCTGCCTTTTGCATTTCCTCAAAAATCCAGCCTTGTGGCGTGTCTTCCACTGGAAAAATCTGTAGCTGACTTGCATAAGACTGTGCGGATAAATGTCCAAGAAATTCTTTCGGGGTACGGCGCGAAGTGGTTAAAATAATTTCAGCTTGTGGATTATGCTGCACAATATTTTGAATTGCCTCCAGCACCTTAGTTTCATTCCACTGATGGCGTTTAGAAGAACCCCCTAAAGCAATCAATATCCGATTGGCTTGATGACGCTGTTCATTGACAATCGGGTTTAAAGCGCCTTGGGTAGTGATGACCTGCCTGGATTCAGCTACGCCATCATGCTCAGGAATAATTGCATAATCAAACCAGCTGAAAGGAAAATTCGGTTTCATTAAAATAACCGTTTTCGCCTGCGGATATACTTTCCCCAGCAGTAAAACCCGTGATTGGGTATGGCTACCTACGCCAAAAATATAATCCGGCTTTTGTTCAAACAGCGCCAATTGATGACTCAACATGCCTTTTAACAGCGTGAAAATTGGCAACTGCTGAATGGATATTTCCTGAAAAGTCACTTCGCTATTGCTTATGCGCTGCATCGCCTTATATAAACCGACTGCTTGCGAACGGTGTCCGGCTTTACCATCACTGACGTAGACAATATGCATGTTGTATTGTTTCCTTTCACAGCCTAAAGCAATAAAAAAAGGCGAAACTTTCGTTCCGCCTTCTCATCTTAACCGATCAACTTATTTTACGTAAGTTAACCAGTGTGCATATTTAGGATCTTTACCCTGAACTGCATCAAAGAATGCTTTCTGGATTTTTGTCGTAATTGGACCACGACAGCCTTCACCAATGATACGGTCATCATATTCACGGATAGGCGTCACTTCAGCGGCAGTACCGGTGAAGAATGCTTCATCACCGATATAGAATTCGTCACGGGTAATACGGCGTTCAACCACTTCATACCCCAAGTCTTTGGCAATGGTAATGATGGTTTGACGGGTAATACCGTCTAAAGCACCGCCAGCGATATCAGGCGTATGTAATACCCCATCTTTCACCAAGAATACGTTTTCGCCAGAACCTTGACATACATAGCCTTGCGGATCCATCAACATCGCTTCGTCATAACCCGAATGTGCCACTTCCTGATGCGCAAGAATAGACAAGGTATAGTTACCAGACGCTTTTGCCTTACACATGGTCACGTTTGGATGGTGGTGAGTGAATGAAGAAGTTTTCACGCGAATACCTTTCGCCATTGCTTCTTCACCTAGGTAAGCACCCCAGCCCCATGCCGCTACAGTGGCATGAATGGTATTATTGGTTGCAGCAATACCGAGTTTTTCCGAACCGATAAAGATAATTGGACGCAAATAGCATGAAGCTAATTTATTTTCACGCACTACATCAATTTGAGCTTGCTCAAGTGCCGCTTGATCAAATGGAACCTTCATTTGATAAATTTTTGCAGAGTTAAGCAAACGTTTTGTATGATCTTGGAGACGGAAAATCGCGGTACCATTTGGTGTTTCATAAGCACGGACACCCTCAAAGACACCCATACTGTAATGTAATGTATGAGTTAGGACGTGGATTTTCGCCTCACGCCAGTCAACCATTTGTCCATCTTGCCAAATAAAACCATCACGATCAGCCAAGTTCATGGCACACACTCCAAATTTTTATACACAGTCATTTCTATCCAACGCAAAAGTTGCAGTTGGATCAATTAATCTTTGCCATAACTTGCAAACGACCTTTCGGGTATCGTGCCAGTCGTCAGCTGCAACTTGCATGGATTGATTCGCAAGGGCTAAACGATGGCTCTCGGCTCGTTCACGGAGATAAGCTTGAATCAATGCTGTCGCATCGGCGCTGGATAAGCGATCCGTTTTTGCGGCATCCTCAAGGATTCGTACGTTGTCGGAGTAATGGGCGAGATCAGGATTCGACCCACTCCATGCTAATACCGCATACTGTGCCATAAATTCGATATCAACGATACCACCTGCATCCTGTTTTAAATGAAAAATCCCATCTTTTTGCTGCTCTTTGGAAGAACCAAGATGGTCTTTCATCTTCTGGCGCATTTTTAGCACTTCTGCACGAACATTCGCCTCATCCCGAGGTTGAGTCAAAATCCGGCAACGTAAATCTTCAAATTTTTCTCGCAGTGAAGTATCCCCTGCAATTGATCGGGCACGAACCAGCGCCTGATGTTCCCACACCCAGGCACTTTTTAATTGATATTGTTCAAAGGCTTTGAGGCTTGTCACCAGAAGTCCCGCCTCACCCGATGGACGTAAGCGGGTATCAATTTCATAAACGCGCCCATCTAAGGTTTGCGTGGTCATCAGCGACATGAATTTTTGTGCGACGCGCATGGCAAACTCAAAACCGCTAATCTGCTTGATCCCGTCAGTATCGCCCTGCTCGCTCATATAATGGATAAATACCAGATCCAGATCCGAGCCATAACCCAGCTCAATACCACCTAATTTGCCATAACCTGCAACCGCAAAAGCCATATGATCGAGTGAACAACGTTGCCCTTCGGCATCTAAAGGATAGCCATGCTTTTTAGCGGTAATTTGATAAGCGAGATTCAGTGCAGCATTCACCGATACCTCGGCAATATCGGTTAATGCATCGGAGACTTTCATCAGTGGACTTTCCGCCAGTACATCACTGGCAGCCACAGCCAAAACATTGGATTTCTTGAATAAACGCAGCACGCGCATTTGATCTTCAACCTGATCAATTTCAATACGTAGCAATTGTTGACGCAGTGAATCTTCCAGATCCTGACGTTTTGGCAGTTCAAAATCCATCGACAGGAATTCATCCAGCAATACCGGATAATGCGTCAGCTCCTCACAAATCCATGGACTCACCGTCGCCATTTTTACCAGACGCTGTAACGCGCCTTTGCTTTCAATCAGCATCACCAGATACACGGTACGGCGCATTACCGATTCGACCAAAGGCATCAAGCGCAGCAGTGCGACTTGCGGTTTATCCGACTGCAAGATCGCTTCAATCAGATGTGGCCAAAACGTCTTTAAACGCTGTACCGCTTTAGCGGGTAATTTTTTCAGCGCATGCCCATACCAGAATTCATGCACCAGTTTTTTAGCATCTTCATCCAGCACCTCATTCAACTGTTTCTCTAATTGGGTAAAACTTTCCACCAGTGGATCAGGCTCTTTTTCTTTAATTAAATGCTCAAACTGATAAATGACTTTGGCGCGTTTTTGATTGAGTAACGCTAAAAATTGATTCCAGCTATCAAAGCCCAAGGTTTCAATAATACGGTTGCGTAAATCAGGTTCAGTCGGTAAAGACTGGGTTTGCTGGTCATTTAAGGCTTGAATGGCATGCTCGATACGGCGCAGGAACAGATAGGCATCTTCCAGTTCAAGCACGGCATTTTGCTCAAGAAGTCCCACTTCCCCCAAATGATGCAGACTCACCAGACACTGGCGATCTTGCAGCTCCAGTTTTGCCCCGCCATAAATCAGCTGAAAGACCTGAACAATAAATTCAACTTCCCGAATTCCGCCGGCACCGAGTTTAATATCATCTTCAATATTTCGGCGTTGCACTTCGCGTTCAATCATGGCTTTCATTTCACGCATCGCTTCAAATGCGGTGTAATCCACGTATTTACGAAAAACAAATGGCCGGGTCATATCCAGCAATTCTGCCCCTTCTTTGCCGCCAGTGACAATGCGCGCCTTGATCCAGGCATAGCGTTCCCATTCACGGCCATGCTGGCTTAAATATTTTTCTAAAGCGGCGTGGCTGATTGCCAGAGCAGAACCATCTCCCCAAGGGCGCAGGCGCATATCAACACGGAATACAAAACCGTCTGCAGTAATATGATCGAGCAGATAAATCAGTTTTTGTCCCCACAGTATACAAAACTGCTGTACGTCAATACATTTACGGCCATTGGTTTCGCCCTGTTCATCAAAGGCAAAAATAAGATCGATATCACTTGAAAGATTAAGTTCTTGCGCCCCCAGTTTACCCATGGCCACCACAATGAGGTCCTGCACAGCACCGCCATAACCGATCGGCTCACCATGCTTGGCCACCAAGGGAGCGCGGGCAAAATCTTTGGCTGCACAAATAGCAGCATCGGCAAAATCGGAAAGTTCACGTGTCAGTGTGACTACATCGGTCAGCCGATTGGCATCCTGCCAAATCCAGCGGAACATCAAGCGCGCACGAAGCACACGAATGGCATGCATCCATGTACTTTCATCTGCAATCTGCTCTAGCGTGTCATGAATAAAATTCTGGATTTGCGTGGTCGTTAAAGGAAGGAGAAATTGATCAATTGCATAATCTTGTTCTAATAAAGCGCTGTGTTTTCCCAATACCTGTTCTGCGTATTGGCTCGCTCGCAATGTGTTCTGCAATTGTTCCGCATTCATCTTAAAACCTTCAGCCTGATTTTTTTCTAGTTATAGCAGCTGAAAAGAGATAGTGGAAAAGAAATTTATTGTTCTGTGCCGATTTATTCAGTAATCGCCTGCTTCATCCGGTCTAAAGAGAGGGCTTGATAATCATTGTCAGCAATCGGTAAAGAAACCTTAAATATCGTGCCTACACCTTCTTTCGATTGCACCGAAATTTTACCCTGATTCAAATCAACAAAACGTTGACACAGCACCAACCCCAGCCCGGTACCTTTTTCACCCGCCGTTCCCTTAAAACTGATAGTCAAACGAGGCTGAAAAAGTTCATCAATCTGCGCTTGCGTCATACCCAAGCCGGTATCCTGAATATAGATATCCACAAAATCTGCTGATTTTTCAGCATACATGGTTACTTTTCCAGTGCCATCCATATGGGTAAATTTCAACGCATTGGACACCAGATTCTGCAAAACCGAGGTGACCATATTGATATCGGCATGGACTTTTAAATCTTCAGGCACCTGATCAATCAGCTGAATATCTTTCTTGATTGCCAAGCTATTCAAGACTGAATAAACAATGGTAGATGACTGTTTTAAATTAAAATTAATCGGGTGGTAAACAAAGCGTCCACCTTCTGCCATCGCCCAGTTCAGCAAACTTTCCAATAGACTATAGGTCGATTGCGAAGTATCCAGTAAATAATCTGCAATCTCCTGAATATTTGCATCATTCAGTGTATCCCGTTCCTGTGCCAGCACTTCCGAAAAGCCAATCAGGCCATGAAATGGAGCGCGTAAATCATGGGCAATAATTTGAAAAAATTTGGTTTTACTAAAATTGAGTGCCAATTGCTGTTCATATAATTCTTTCAGTTCAGCATAGTCTGAACGCAACTCAATAATGCTAATCAGGCTCATGGCAAATTCATGTACCAGCTCCAGATTATTCCCTTTAAATGGATCAAGCTGGTCATCAAACAAAATAACCTGACCAATAGATTGTTTTTTATTAATTTTTAAGTCAAAACCTACAATACGGCGATGCTCCACGCCTAAATCATGAATATGTTGGGAAAAAGCACTGTAGTTTTGATGTTGCGAACAGAGGATAGTATCGCCTGCAAAAAATGAGGCTAAATTGGCTTCGGTCTTTGCTTGATATACTTTAAAGCCTTCGGCTGAAGAATGCCAAATATAAGGTTCATCATGAAAACACAGAATGCCGCAATCTGCCTGCAGAATGCCGCGCGCAAACTTTAAAAAACCTTCAACACGATTATTTGAGGTAAAAACGCCAAGCAATAATGATAACCTGCAAGCACTAAGCTGATCTGTCGTTGTGCCTATTTCGAGTAATTGCAATGCCATATTTGCCTCTCTAGAGAATGTACCTACCCCTATCGTTAAAAACCAACCATTACATACAACTTTATTAACAAACTTTCACATCTAATACAATAAAGAAAGACACAAATAGATAAAAAGTGACAAATTAAGTCAGTTAACACTTAAAATTAATTCTCTTACCTCTATATAGCGCTGTTATTTGAGCCAATACGCTTAGCATAGGCTTAAAGTACAGAGCTATCTCCGCTTGGTTTAAATTAAGATCACTTCACGTTACTTTATGTCCTGGCACCATCGCTGCTAAAAAGCCTCTAAATTTAGGATGATAAAATAATAAAATGCAGATTAGGGTCTGTTGACAATGAAAATTTTTTTCGAATGAACAGCAAGAAATTTGCACTGTATTCACTGAGCAATAATTTATTTCCATGATACCCAACATGTTTTAAGTAATTAGTTTGTAAAACGGTAGAAAGAGCCAATTTATTTTTTATCAAGCCTATAAAGCATTAATTATTTAAAATATTGATAAATATAAATAATATCAAATTAAAGCTTTAAAATAACTTTTATGCAGTGAAGTGCCTATGCGAGCCTTACCCAGGCCGATGAACCTGCCCAAATTCGAAAAAAAGCTAAATTTCACGTAGAATAGAGGTATTGGTGAACAACACCGATGTATACGAATTTTCAGCTAAACAGCAATATGAACAGATATCGCAGTTTAGCTAGGGTGCAATAAGCACCGATACTTTCAATGTTTTATTTAAGCAAACCGGTTCGCTGGACTGAGCCAAAAGCTCGGTTTCAACCAACTCAATCCAAAGCAAGGGGCTATATATGGCTGGTGGAAAGTCAAAAATCATTTACACATTGACCGATGAGGCGCCATTATTGGCGACCTACTCCCTGCTGCCGATCATTGAGACCTTTACCAAGCCGGCTGGCGTTGAGATTGTCAAAAAAGATATCTCTGTGGCCGTACGTGTGCTTGCAGAATTTACGGACTTCCTAAGCGATGAGCAGAAGGTACCGAATAACCTCGCAGAGCTTGGCCGTCTTACCCAAGACCCAGACACTAATATCATTAAACTCCCAAATATTAGTGCTTCAGTTGGCCAATTGACAGCTTGTATCAAGGAACTTCAATCGAAAGGCTATGCTCTTCCTGACTATCCGGAAAACCCGGCGACTGAGGAAGAAAAAGCAATCAAAGCACGTTACAGCAAATGTTTAGGTTCTGCTGTAAACCCGGTACTTCGTGAAGGTAACTCTGACCGTCGTGCACCCACTGCAGTTAAAAACTACGCGAAAAAACACCCGCACTCTATGAGTGAATGGAAACAGTGGTCACAAACTCACGTTTCACATATGGAAGAAGGTGACTTCTACCACGGTGAAAAGTCTATGACGCTTGACCGCGCGCGCAATGTGAAAATGGAATTGATCACTAAAAGCGGTGAAACAATCGTTCTTAAGCCAAAAGTAGCACTTCTAGACGGCGAAATCATTGACTCAATGTTCATGAGCAAGAAAGCGCTTTGCGATTTCTATGAAAAAGAACTTGAAGACTGTAAAGAAGCAGGCATTTTGTTCTCTCTGCACGTTAAAGCAACCATGATGAAAGTTTCACACCCGATCGTATTCGGTCACTGTGTGAAAATTTACTACAAAGACGCATTCGAAAAACACGGCAAACTGTTTGATGAGCTAGGCATTAACATCAACAACGGTATGGCTGGCCTTTACGAGAAGATCGAAACTCTTCCGACTTCTTTACGTGAAGAAATCATCGAAGATTTACACGCTTGCCAAGAACACCGCCCTGCGCTTGCAATGGTGGATTCTGCTAAAGGCATCACTAACTTCCACTCGCCTAACGACGTTATTGTAGATGCTTCTATGCCTGCAATGATCCGTGGCGGCGGTAAAATGTGGGGTGCTGACGGCAAACCTTATGACTGTAAAGCAGTAATGCCTGAATCTACTTTCGCGCGTATTTACCAGGAAATGATCAATTTCTGCAAATGGAATGGTAACTTCGACCCACGCACTATGGGTACTGTGCCAAACGTTGGTTTGATGGCGCAAAAAGCTGAAGAATACGGTTCACACGACAAGACTTTTGAAATTGCTGAAGCAGGTATTGCAAACATCACCGACCTTGAAACAGGTGAAGTGTTGATGTCTCAAAACGTGGAAGAAGGCGATATCTGGCGTATGTGTCAGGTGAAAGACGCTCCGATCCGTGACTGGGTGAAACTCGCAGTAACTCGTGCACGTAACTCTGGCATGCCTGCAATCTTCTGGCTTGACCCATACCGTCCACACGAAAATGAATTGATCAAGAAGGTACAAGAATATCTTAAAGATCATGACACTGACGGTTTAGATATCCAAATCATGTCTCAAGTACGTGCGATGCGTTACACACTTGAACGTGTTGCTCGCGGTCTAGATACTATTTCTGTAACTGGTAACATTTTACGTGACTACCTCACTGACTTGTTCCCAATCATGGAGCTTGGTACTTCTGCGAAAATGCTTTCTATCGTGCCTTTAATGGCTGGTGGCGGCATGTACGAAACTGGTGCAGGCGGTTCTGCTCCTAAACACGTACAACAACTTGTAGAAGAAAACCACTTACGTTGGGATTCTTTAGGTGAGTTCTTGGCTCTGGCTGTATCTCTTGAAGAAATGGGCATTAAAGAAGACAATGCTCGCGCTAAATTGCTGGCTAAAACTTTAGACCAAGCGACTGGTAAATTGCTCGACAACGACCAATCACCATCACGTCGTACTGGCGAGCTAGATAACCGTGGCAGCCACTTCTACCTTGCTAAGTACTGGGCTGAAGCATTGACTGCACAAGACGAAGATACTGAATTGAAAGCCAAGTTTGCTCCACTTGCGAAAGCATTGGCTGAAAATGAAGACAAAATCATTGCTGAGCTTGCTTCCGTTCAAGGTAAAGCAGTTGATATCGGTGGTTACTACGCTCTTAATGAAGAGAAAGTAAACGCAGTAATGCGTCCAAGTGCGACATTGAATGCTGCTCTTGCAACAATCTAAATTTATACAAAACTGACGATGTTAGTGATGTAAAAAACCGGTGCTTAGGCGCCGGTTTTTTTATTTATTGCCATTTCATATCAAATAAAAAAATCTTAAAAAAGCTTATTAGGTAGACTTACCATTTCTTTCTAGCAATATAATAGTTTTAGGTTTTTTAATATTTTTATATTTTACGTTAGCTTCATTAATTTCGTTTATGAAATCAATTGCATCTTTAAGTTGATCTTCAAGTACTAAGCATAGTAATGCTAGTGCAATAAACACCACCGAAATAAAGATAAATCCAATACTAACAAAAACTTGAATACCGCTAGAATAACCAAGCACCAATAAAAGCACCATGCCTAATGAAGCAAAAACAAAATAACCTCCTATTAATACATAACGCCGAAAGGTGGCGTTCAAAGACAAAAATGGCTTAACAGATAAATCTTTAGAGATATTTAATGTTTGCCCTTTTGTATAAGAAATATAATTAATCCCTTGATCAAACAAAAAAACCATATGATCAAAATTAACTAAATAGTTCTGATGAAACTCAATTAGTTTATTTACCAAGTTATGATCAACATTCGGACTTTTTGCAAGATCTTGCGCTGCTCTATCCAGTACTAACTGATTAACATTTCCACTTTCATAATATTTCTCAAAATATTGAATACTTGATACAAGCCTATCTGAAATCTTTTTATGCTTAAGGTTTGTTATTTCATGTCTTTTCAAAAACAATGTAATAATAGCTATCACCACCCCTGCTATCGGCGCAACAAGCTTCCAATCCATTTCCATTTATTAATCACTACGCAATTTATTAAGCTAGAACTATGATTTATCATTAGATTTTAATAATGTGAAGTACTTATTATTCAAATATTTATTTCAGGCAATAAAAAACCCCAAGACTTAATATGCTTGGGGTTCTTCAGAATTTTGGTCCCGAGGGTCGGACTCGAACCGACACGTCATCTCTGACAGCGGATTTTGAGTCCGCCGCGTCTACCAATTTCACCACCTCGGGAAAGGTGTTGCAAGCTAATCAGCTTGTGGTGGCTATATTACTATCAAACTTGAAATTGTCAATTATCTAATTTAGCCGATCGCTCACTTTTAAAGCAAAATCAAAAACTTTGTCTTAAAAAGCATCAGATATCATCTGTTTTACCCTTTTCAGGCCTATAATGCACAGGTTTTTCTTATTTCTATACATTGACGATGCAACTTTCCGACTTTAACTTTGATCTCCCTGACGAGCTGATTGCCCGTTACCCTCTTGAAACCCGTAGTGCTTCACGTTTATTACACCTCGACGCCGCAGGTCAATATCATGACCATCACTTTACCGATATTCTAGACTTACTCGAACCCGGTGATTTACTGGTTTTAAATGACACCAAAGTCATGAAAGCGCGTCTTAAAGGTAAACGTGCCACTGGCGGTGCGGTTGAGGTCTTGGTGGAACGCATGATGGACAAGTTCATTGCGCATTGCCACATTAAAGCCAGCAATACCCCGAAAGAAGGTGCAGAACTGTTCATTGGTCCAGATGAAGTTAAAGTGACGGTAAAAGGTCGTCATGAAAACTTGTTTATCGTTGAGTTTTCTCAGCCCATTTTAAATGTTTTAGATCTATATGGTGCTTTGCCAATTCCGCCTTATTTCAACCGTGAAGCAGAAGCCATTGATACTGTACGTTATCAAACCGTGTTTAATGATCCAACTAAACTCGCCAGTGTCGCTGCTCCTACTGCCAGCCTGCATTTTGACGAAGCTTTGCTGAAAAAGCTGGAACAAAAAGGCATCCAGAAAACCTTTGTGACCTTGCATGTCGGTGCAGGAACATTCCTGCCGGTACGGACCAATGATATTGAAAACCATATCATGCACAGTGAATGGTGCGATGTGTCTGACGAGTCTATGGCGCTCATTAAAGAAACCAAAGCCCGTGGCAATAAAGTGATTGCTGTGGGCACGACTGCAACCCGTGCCACCGAAAGTGCTGCACAGGCGAATGGTGGTGAATTGAAAGGCTGGACTGGCGATACCCAAATCTTCATTTATCCAGGTTACGAGTTTAAAGTGGTCGATCGTCTGATTACCAACTTCCATCTTCCTGAATCTACTTTATTGATGCTGGTTTCGGCGTTGTCAAATCGTGATAATATTTTAAATGCCTATAATCATGCCGTGGAAGCGAAATACCGTTTCTTCAGTTATGGTGATGCCATGCTGATTGATAAAATCACGCCTTAATATTGATCCATTAAAAGAAGCAGACCATGCCGCTCGATACTGTTAGACATTCGATTCATATTCGACGTAAAAAAAATGAACGGGTTTTTAATAATGTTGCGCGGCTTTGGGATATCGCCCGCAAGGCGCAATCGCATCAGGATATTTTAGATGCCCTGCATCCATGGAATGCCCCGATCGTACTCAAGTTTGAAAATGTCTTACCGCTGCTTTTGGCAGCAGTAGGACTTTTTTTTATTCTGCTGATTTTTATTAAACCCGGCAATATCTGGATTCAGCTCAGCCTGATCAGTGGCTTTTTTATGATTTTCTGGGCTTATATCAGCTACGAAGAAAGTAAGCCCGTTGATGAAGTGATCGAATATCTGGAACAGCAAAGCATTGCTAAAAAATACAATCTTGCTTTCCAGCAACAGCCGCAACATATTGGCGTTCCGCTGCAACCAGTCTTGTTCATTGCCCATTTAAAGCGCCTGTTTCCGGTTTTTAATCAGGGCAGCATTGCCAATGACTTTCCCTATTACGCCAGCACCCAATGGACCGATGATGAAGATAAACAGCATCAGGTCATGGTGTTTCAATATCATTATGTCAATGAAATCCGGGTTCGCAATAAGGACGGCAATGAAGTACAAGTAAAAGAAGTACATAAAGATTTATGGGGTGTATTTGTTTTTGATGTCGAAACACAGGGACTGGCTGTCACCACGGCCAATAAAGAATTTTATTATCCTTATGATTTTCCCTGGCATACCAGCGATATTCAAATCAATCAGAAACTCAATATTTTTGGCAGCGATGAAATGCAAATGGCAAAACAGCTCACGCCCGCATTTGTGCTGAAGCTGGATGAATTTTTTACCCAGCGTCAGGGCGATTTAATCTTCCACCCCGACAGTCAGATCTTATGCTTTCTCGGGCCTGCCGACTTATTTAGCATCTCAAGCCGGGCAAAAAAAATTCAAGATATTTCCGCATTACGTGGACACTTGCGTACTTTTAAATTACCTTATCTAGAAAGCTTACAGCGTGATTTAACACATTTTTTAAAATAAAAATCTTTGATTTTTAGGGGACTAATACATGGGGCTGTTGATTTTTTTTCTTTTAATTATTGCCGTGGTCGTGGCCTGTATCATGATCCGCAATAATATTGTGCGTCATCACAATGCTTCTATTCGCGCCTGGTCGGATGTGGCCAGTTATGAACGTCAGAAACTTAAAATTCTAGATGGCTTGCAGCCCTTAGTAGAACAATATTCAAACTTTGAAAAAGGCACTTTAGAAAAAGTGACCGAACTGCGCCAGAATATTTTGAATCTCAACCTCAACAATGCCGATGTTGCCCAGTTACAGCGCATTGAAAGCTTGAACAAGGAAGTGATGCACAGCTTAAATGTCGTGGTGGAGAACTATCCGGAACTGAAAGCCGATGAAATTTATCTGAAAATGATGAATGAAATTGAAGAACAGAATGAAAATGTCGGTGCTGCCATTACCATTTTTAACCGCAATGTCGAGCTGTTTAATAACCATATTCAGGTTTTTCCCAATAACATCATCAATACCATGTCACTGGGTAAAAAAGCCATTCGTCCTTTTCGCGATCTGGCTGCCACGCAAAATTTTGACTATCGGCCTAATTTTTAATATTCAGGACTTTTTGCGTTTCTTATTCACATATCAGCGCAAGAAGTCCGTTAACCGATAGAATTAGAAAAAATATAACTTAACCAACAAGAATAAAAACCATGTTAGAACATATACAATTGCTGCAAGATGCGCTGATTGAAGAATTTTACTCATTATATGATCAATACAATGAAGATCATATTTATGCTTGTGCCTTGGTCTTTAATGAATATTTATTGGTTGATTATCTGGCAATATCGACAACACGCAGTTTATTTGCCGAACATGAAGAGACGGTTCAATATTTATCAGAGCAGGATAAGTGGGCAGTCAAAAAATGGCGCTATCGTTCTCCTCCATCAACAGAAAGTCGTTTTGCCCAATTTAAATCGCTTTTAGCGGACTATTTAAAAACCACCCATATCTTTGGCAATCCTGTGCTGGAACAGGAACAAGCCAATGGGCAAAACAATTTAGATCTATTCATCACTGCGTTTAAGCAAGCTCAACAAGCCCTTGCTCATTCTTATGGTTTGGATATTAATAACATCGTTTTTTTTATCAGCATTCCCAATCGGCCTCAAGCAGTAGTGCATTCAGCGCAAAGCCTGAATGTTGACAGTTTATTATTGGCCGAGCTGATTCAACATCATGCCCCGCAAAATCTGCCTGCAAAAACCAGGACGAAACAAAAATTATCCCAAGCAGACAAAGACTTGCTGGTCGATGTGGCCCAGATGGTGGAAGTTGAACCTTATGATTATTTGCAAGTGGCTCAGGAAGCCTATTTACTGACCTTAGAATCGACTTTTATTGATACTAATCCCTATATTCAGAAACTGATTCAGACTATTGCTGCAATGGATTCCGGATTAAATGATGGCTGTGCCCTAGAAAAACAGGAAATACTAGACCGCATTGAACAGTTCTATCATGCCAACCATAGCCTGCCTTTACCTCCCCCCCCATCACTTTCCCGATATACCGTGAAAAAGAAAGTATCGAGTTAAAATTCGACAACACTGGCGTTTGTGTGCGTAATCAAGGAAAATAGCGGACTTTTAGCGGCGAACTGTTTTTTCGCTCTTGCACTGCATGCAGTGCTTTGCTCTTGTTCAGGATATTTTATGAAGTTTGAGAAATTAGGTCAGTCGGGTCGTGCCCGTCGTGGTCGTTTAACACTTGAACACGGCGTGGTGGAAACCCCTGTGTTTATGCCGGTCGGTACCTACGGTACAGTCAAGGGCATGCTCCCACGTGATGTAGAAGATATTAAAGCTCAGATTATTTTAGGTAATACTTTCCATCTTTATTTACGTCCAGGTCTGGATGTGATTCGTGAACATGGCGGCTTGCACGAGTTCATGAAGTGGAATAAACCAATTTTAACCGATTCAGGCGGCTTCCAGGTGTTCAGCCTCGGTGCAATGCGTAAAATTAAAGAAGAAGGTGTGACCTTCCGTTCGCCAATTGATGGTTCAAAAGTCTTTTTATCACCTGAAATTTCAATGGATATTCAACATACCTTGAATTCAGATATCGTGATGATTTTTGATGAATGTACGCCTTACCCTGCCACTCGTGAAGAAGCGCAAAAATCTTTGCAGCTGTCGCTACGCTGGGCCAAACGTTGTAAAACCCATCATCATGATGTGTTAAAAAATAAAAATGCCCTGTTCGGTATTATCCAGGGCGGTATGTATGAAGATCTTCGTGATGAATCACTGAAGGGCTTAAAAGAAATTGATTTTGATGGTTTTGCCATTGGCGGTCTTTCTGTCGGTGAGCCGAAAGAAGAAATGATCAAGATCCTGGATCATCTGCCACCGAAAATGCCGGAAGACAAGCCACGCTACTTGATGGGCGTGGGTAAACCGGAAGATATCGTGGAAGGCATTCGTCGTGGTGTAGACATGTTTGACTGCGTGATGCCAACCCGTAATGCACGTAACGGTCATTATTTTGTGACAGACGGTCTGGTGCGTATCCGTAATGCCAAATATCGTCATGACCAAAGTCCGCTTGATTCTGAATGCGACTGCTATACCTGTCAAAACTTCACCCGTGCCTACCTGTTCCATCTGGAAAAATGCGGTGAAATGCTAGGTTCCATGCTGGGTACCATTCATAACTTGCGTTATTACCAAAGATTTACACAAGACATCCGTGATGCGTTAGATAATGGTACTTTTGATGAATATGTTCAGGATTTTTATGCGCGTCGTGGTCTAGAAGTCCCGCCTTGTCCTGAAGATTAATCTCTCAGCATTTGCGCTGAAGAAAAAGACAAGGTAAATTGCAGAACAAGTCAGTTTATTTATCATGTAGTTGATAGGGTCTGTTGACATTTCATAAATGAATTGCGTTGTAGGCTAAAATTGAGCAGGCAAGGAATGAAATGCAAAGAATGGTAATTCCATTTTTAAATTTCATAACGCAGTCTGAGATAATTTTAGCCACAACCTGAGCAAAAACAAAGCACTGCTTTGTTTGCAGCGCAAGGCGCAGCTGGGGACTGGAGTATTTTTTGGCACTACGTCGTTGTGAACTACGCATTTAGAATAACTAAATTTTGTATTTCACGCCTCGTATTGCCTAAAAAATACTCACAGTCGCAAACATAGACGAAGTGTCTACAGACCCTAATACATTTTTTAGTTTAGGAAATTGAAATGAGCCTTTTTATTTCTACTGCTCACGCAGCAGGTGAAGCTGCACAACAACCAAGTTTGGTAACCAACCTTTTGATGATTGCAGTATTTGTCGCAATCTTCTATTTCCTGATCTGGCGCCCTCAAGCGAAACGTGCCAAGGAACACCGCACTTTGGTTGAAAGCCTGGGTGTAGGAAGCGAAGTGGTATTTGCGGGTGGTCTGATGGGTAAAATCACTAAAATTGAGGGTGATTTTGCAGTGGTTGAATTAAGCCGTGGCGTAGAAGTAAAAATTCAGCGCGCAAGTGTGATTTCAGTTCTGCCTGAAGGCACATTAAATAATCTCTAATCAAAAATAAGTCGTGCCCTTGCACGACTTTTTCATTTTAAGAAGAAAACAGATGCGTTACCCAGCATGGAAATATCTGCTGATCATCGTGGTTTTGCTGATCAGTACATTATATGCCCTGCCTAGTTTGTATCCCGATGAACCTGCTGTTCAAATTTCTGGTGCCAAAGCTGGTACCCAGATTGACCAAAGCATCGTACAAAAAGCAGAGCAATTATTAGAAAGTGAAAAAATTACCAGCCATGACAACAGCTTTAGCAATAATGCTGCCCTTTTACGTCTTGATTCTTCTGAAGCACAATTAAAAGCCAAAGAAGTGTTACGTCGTGGGCTTGGTGATAATTATGTGGTTGCATTGAACCTTGCTCCAACCACTCCGGAATGGCTACAAAAAATTGGTGCCAAACCCATGAAATTGGGTCTGGATTTACGTGGTGGTGTGCACTTCTTGCTGGAAGTGGATATGGACAAGGCCATCAGCCAGCGCATGGAAACCTCGGCGACCGATTTACGCCGTCAATTCCGTGACAACAAGTTAAAATTCAACAGCCTGGCTTTGAATAACAATACCATTACCGTACAGTTTGCCAATAACAGCGACCGTGAAGCGGTGATGGACTTCTTGCGCCGTAATGGTAATGAATTCAACCAGCAGGCGCTTGCTTCTGCTTCGGGTTCAACTTTACGCTTGAACTATACCGATGTACGCAAGCAAGAAATTCAGTCGTATGCGGTGAATCAAAACTTAACTACTTTACGTAACCGTATTAACGAGTTAGGCGTAGCGGAAGCATTGGTTCAAACTCAAGGTAGCAACCGTATTGTGGTTGAACTGCCAGGGGTGCAAGACACGGCTGAAGCGAAACGTGTCTTGGGTCGTACAGCGAACCTGGAATTCCGTATCGTTTCCGATTTGAATGACCAATATATCGATCCATATACGGGTCAGGTAAAAGGCACACTTCCACCAGGTACAGAAGCTTTTGCTTATGAATCGCTGGATAGCGGTCGTCAATTACTGCTCAACCGCAACCGTATTTTAACGGGTGAACGTGTACAAAACGCTTCAAGTGGCTTTAGCCAAGATAGCGGTGGTGCTGAAGTAAACATTACTTTGGACAGTGCTGGCGGTAAGCTGATGGCCGATGCAACCCGTAATGCAGTTGGTAAACGCATGGCGGTATTGTTCATCGAGAACAAGCAGAAGATCAGTTATGTTCCAGATCCTGTGACTGGTGCGCAAACTGAAGTTCGTACCCCGTATGCTGAATCTGTGATCATTAATGCGGCAACTATTCAGGCTGTATTGGGTTCTCAGTTCCGTATTACCGGCCTGGATTCACCACAAGAAGCGGCTGAACTTGCATTGATGCTTCGTGCCGGTGCCCTTGCTGCGCCGATGTACTTCGTCGAAGAACGAGTGGTTGGTCCTAGCCTGGGTCAGGAAAACATTGACAAAGGTGTGTTATCGACTCAAATCGGTTTCATTCTGGTCGCAATCTGGATGGTGGTATTCTTCCGTCTATTCGGTCTAATTGCCAACTTCGCCCTGGTGGCTAACCTGGCAATGATCCTGACAGTGATGTCATGGATTGGTGCATCCCTCACCCTTCCGGGTATTGCCGGTATCGTGATCACCATTGGTATGGCGGTCGATGCCAACGTACTGATCTGTGAACGGATACGGGAAGAAATGAAATGGGGTGCCTCGCCCAAACAGGCCATTGTCGCGGGTTATGATCGAGCCTATAACACCATTTTTGACTCGAACTTAACCACCTTCCTGGTTGCGTTTATTCTATTTGCCATCGGTACCGGCCCGATTAAGGGCTTCGCGGTCACCTTGATGATTGGTATTGTCTGCTCGATGTTTACAGCCATTACTGTGACTCGTGCGATTGTGCAAATTATTTATGGCAAAAAACGTAACTTGAAAAAGTTGAGCATTTAGGAGATCGAAGATGACTGATATGACTCAACCGCAAAAGAAATACGGTCGCCCGGATGATGAGCGCGTCATAGACTTTATGAAGATTGCCAAACCTGCGGCAATCATCTCTATTCTTTTAACCTTGGCCAGCATTTTCTTTATTGCCACCAAAGGTCTAAACCTCGGTTTGGACTTTACTGGCGGTGTTTCTGCCGAGCTGAACTATAAGCAACCTGCCAATCAGGTCGAAGTTATTCAGGCTTTGAATCAGGCCGGTTTTAAAGATGCTGTGGTGCAAACCCTCGGTAGCAACAAAGATCTTTTGGTTCGTATGCCTGTTCAGGACATTGAAGTAGAAGACCTGAATAACGCCATCACCAAAGCGGCACAATTACCTAACAATCCGGCTGAAGTCCACAAGGTAGATTCTGTCGGTGGACAAGTCGGTAATGAACTTTATGTCCGTTCGGCAGGTGCTGTAGCCTTGGCATTGCTATTAATGCTGGTTTACGTGACCATTCGTTTTGAGTTCAAGCTAGCGGTAGGTGCGGTGCTTTCGTTATTCCATGATGTCATTGTAACCATTGGTGTTTTTGCCATGATGCAATGGCCGTTTGACTTAACCGTACTGGCTGCCATTCTGGCGCTTTTAGGCTTCTCGCTAAACGATAACATCGTTGTTTCTGACCGTATCCGTGAAAATTTCCGTAAGATTCGCGGTGCTACGCCTCGTGAAGTGGTCAATATTTCTTTGACTGAAACTTTACGTCGTACCATTCACACTTCTATGACCTTATTGCTGGTTGTGGTTGCGATGATGTTCCTGGGCGGTGAAGGTTTGCACTGGTTCTCTGTTGCCATGTTTATTGGGGTATTTGTCGGTACTTATTCTTCAATTTATATTGGTACTGCATTTGCCTTATGGCGTGGTCTGAACCGTCAGGACTTTATTGTTCAGGTTAAACCTGAATTTGAAGAAGAAGAAATTCCTAAATGATCCAAGCGATCGAAGTAGTTTCTATCTAACCTTCTTTGAATAGATATAAAAAAGCCCATCACAATATGGGCTTTTTTATGCAGGTCAAAAATACAAAACGCTGTACCTTTAACTAGACATTTTATAAATTGAAATGCTCAAGCTTATAGCTTTGCAATATCCCCTTTTAATGCTACCCCTGCAACCGCCATGCCTTTGGCACATTGATAAGTGGTACTACTCTTAGTCTCATTAGCCTTATAGTAGCTCACGATATTGGTCACGGCATTGGCCCCCTTTGCCTTGGCAGTATTCTGGAACTGGATCAAGGCTGAACGCAATACATGATCACATGATGTTTCAGCAGATTTGGCAAAGCCATTGGTTTTTTTGTTGGTCACCAAACCTTTTTGAATGACTTTGCCACCAGCACGCGTACCCGCCAAATAAAATTTAACCGAACCGTCCAGCGTACCGTCAGCAACGGCACGACTGACCGCTTCCTGAAAGTTGAAGTCATGCATTTGATCTGCGGCCTGAGCTGAAACTACCCCACCCAAACACAATGCAGCTGTAAGTGCTAATTTTTTGATGAACATAATGTACCCTCTAGTTGTTGTTAGACACGTTTAAAAATCAGGGAGGTATTGATTCCTCCAAAAGCAAAATTGTTGCTCATAATAATATCGGCATGCATATTTCTTGATTGTTTGACGATGTAATCCAGATCACCGCATGCCACATCAATTTCATCCAGATTTAAAGTCGGTATAAACTGGCTACGCTGCATCATTTCAATACTGAGCCAAGCCTCAATCGCACCGCAAGCCCCCAGAGTATGCCCAAAATAGCTTTTCAGTGAGCTGATCGGTTTCTTGCCCAGTACGCGAGCAGTGGCTTGGGTTTCTGCAATATCGCCTTGATCGGTGGATGTTCCATGCGCATTGACATAATCAATTTGATCTGCCGCAATTTGCGCATCTGCCAGGGCCAGCTCCATACAGCGCCCCATCATCTCGGAATCTGGACGGGTGACGTGCTGACCGTCGGTATTGCTGCCATAACCGATAATTTCTGCATAAATCTTGGCGCCACGTGCTTTGGCATGCTCATATTCTTCCAGAATTAAACAGCCTGCACCTTCACCGACCACCAAGCCATCACGCTTGCTATCGAATGGACGCGGTGTTTTTTCCGGATGTTCATTTTGGCTACTGGTAGCTAGCAATACATCGAATACCGCAGAACCGGCAGCACTGAGTTCCTCGGCACCACCTGCCAGCATCACGGTTTGCTTGCCGTACTTAATCGCTTCATAAGCCTGACCAATCGCCATAGAACCCGAGGTACAGGCGCTTGAAGTCGGCAGAGTTAAGCCTTTCAAGCCAAAATAAACGGTCATGTTGACTGCACTGGTATGCGACATCATGCGGATATAAGTGGTGGCATTCAGCTTGTTCATGTTGTTATCAATCAACATGCTGCCAAATTCGCCAATTGCATCGACACTGCCTGCGGATGAACCGAAGGCCACACCGGTTTGACCACTGCTTAAGATTGGGTCATTTAACAGGCCTGCATCTTCAAGAGCCTTTTCCGCACATACGGTTGACATTAGAGCCACTCGTCCCATGCCGCGGGTCACTTTACGGTTAAAATGCTTTGGGATGGTATAGGATTCGACCGGGCCGCCCAGTTTGCTGCGCAAGTCGGTATACACTTCCCAGTCAGGCATGTAGCGAATACCGCTTTTACCCTGTTCAAATTGACTAAAAATCTGCTCCGCGGTTTCACCCAAAGAGGTAATCCCGGCCATGCCCGTGACCACAACACGTTTCATCAAATCAAGCCCCCATTGACTGAAATCACCTGTCGGGTGATATAACTGGCATCATCACTGCATAAAAATTTCACCACTTTGGCCACTTCGTCGACATGCCCCATGCGTTGTAACGGAATCATTTTTAAGGCATGTTCTTTGACTTCTTCGGTGACCATTTCAGTTTCAATTAGCCCGGGTGCCACACAGTTAACGGTAATTTTGCGTTTCGCCAGTTCCAATGCCAAAGCCTTGGTCGCACCAATTAAGCCCGCTTTTGCCGCGCTGTAATTCACTTGTCCCCGATTGCCCATCAAGCCTGACACAGAAGACAGGGTCACAATACGTCCGCCTTGTTTCAGGCGAATCATTGGCATAACCAGCGGTTTTAAAACATTATAAAAACCGCCCAGAGAAGTCGAAACCACTTCGTCCCAGTCACTGTCGGTTAAAGCCGGAAATGCTGCATCACGGGTTAAGCCTGCATTCAATACCACACCATAAAATGCGCCATGTTCTGCAACATCTTGCTCCAGCAATTGCATGACTTTTTCGCGCTCATTTACGTCAAATAAGAGTGCATGGCTGGCTTGTCCCAAGGCCTGAATTTCCTGCACGACCTGTTCGGCTTCTTGTAGTCTGGAGCGTGCATGGACGGTGACATCAAATCCTGCCTGTGCCAGTTGCAAGGCAATGGCTTTACCAATTCCGCGGCTTGAGCCGGTTACTAAAATTCGTCTACTCACACTGACTTCCTGATCTCTTCTTTCATTTCTGGCGGCTCAAATACACTCAACATGGCACTAAAGCGATGTTCCCGGTATTCAATTTCACAGTGAAACTGCCCCAGCCCCTCATGTAAATAGCCTTGTTCGGCTTTAATCCGTAGGGTTTCCCCTAAAGCGAAATAAGGCACGGGCAACTGCATTTTACGCGTACCCAATAAAAACCCGATTTTCGGTGGCAAGCCCGACATTTTTCCTTTATGCCCCGCATAGACGCTAATAGTCTGCGCCATCAACTCAATACTGGTCCAGGTCGGTAAACCTTCAGCTTCACAAAACATCAGTTCAGGCCGAATCACCAATTCCGCAATGGCAAACACATCATTGGCTTCAATCAGATGATCGACAAACACCATTGGCTGTTCATGCGGGATAAACTGTACTGCATCCATCATTTCAGTTTTGTTCCAAAAATCAAACTAATATTGCTGCCGCCAAATGCGAATGAATTGCTCATCACATAATGAATCGGTTGTTGTAATGCTGCATCCAGCACATAGTTGGCTTCGTCCAGTTCCGGGTCAATACTACCCGAGTGATGCAGTGGTAACCAGGATTGATCGGCTAATACCTGCTGACAAATCACCGCTTCAATGGCACCCGCTGCACCCAGACAATGTCCGGTTTTATGTTTGCTGCTACTGATCGGCACCTCATAGGACTGAAATACTGTCTGAACCGCTTTAATTTCCATGGCATCATTTTGCGGGGTCGCTGTGCCGTGCATATTCAGGTAACCAATATCGTTTGCGCTAATCCCAGCCATATCCAGCGCTTTTTGCATGGCTTCGGCAGCGCCTTTGCCTTCCGGATGCGGTGCGGAAATATGCCAGGCATCCATCGACTCGCCGGCTGACATCAGCATCACCGGTGCAGTTTCTTTGGACAATAAAAACAATCCCGCTGCTTCGCCAATATTAATCCCGTCACGCTGCGCACCACAGGGCTGACATAAATCATTAGACAGACTTTCCAGACTATGAAAACCATTCAATGTCAGTTTACATAGGGTATCGACACCCCCAACCAGTACAGCATCGGCCAGACCGGCATTAATCAGGCGCTGCCCTGCCGCCATGGCTTTGGCACTGGAAGAACAGGCGGTGGAAATGGTATATGCCGGACCTTCCCAGCCCAGATACGTTTGCAAGCCTTTAGCCAGGCTGCCCATTTCCTGTTTGTAGTGCTGAACCTCTACATCTGCCTGATTAACGAAATGCTGTTTCAGCAACTTTTCATTATCGGCAATACCTGAAGTCGAAGTGCCCAGAATAATCGCCAGACGCTTACGATCGAATTGCGCGGTATAGTCACGGATTTCGGTTTCAATTGAACTTAAAGCGGTTAAGGCAAAACGTAGATTACGCGAATCTACATCTTGCAAAAATGCTGGAATATTATCGATTAAGGACTGTTGATAAGCACCCACCCAAACCTGTTTTTCAGGAATAAATCCTGAACGAAGGCTCAAGGTATTTTGCGGTGTAGTCAGCGCCTGCCTGATCTGTTCAGTGCTATTGCCAAGTGCAGATAAGCCGACGCTACACTGAATACCCACCGCAGGATGTTGTGTCGTGATTTTATCGTCCATACCCATCCCTCTTATTCAGTGCTTTCCAGATTTGTACTTTCCACATCTGAGTTTTCCAAGCCATCATTGATGCGACTGATGACCATTTGATACGGCACCTGTACATTATTCAGCTCAATGGCATCATCCTGCTGCTGAATATTCAGCACATGCTGCTGATTGATAAATACTTTCTGTGTCTGAGCTGAAGTTTCAATTCTGACATTCTGCTGCTTTAGCTGAGCAAAATTCGGATAAGTTGCATAGAGAATATCGCGCACCACAAATTCAAACGGCAACAGTTTCATTTGCTCGATGCGCTGTTCGACATGCACTCTCTGACCATCAAAACTCAGCTTAAACAGTTGCTGTCCGGTCAGGGTCAAAGCCAGCATTTCCAGCTTTGAACCCTGCTGTTGCTGATACAGCAAAAAGCTAAAACTCTGGTCTTTCCACTGAATTTCTAACTGATCCTGACGCTGGTAGTTTTGCGCAGCCCAGCTAGCCGTTGCCAAGCCCTGCGCTTTAGGCAACATGGATTGGCAGCCGCCACACAGTAGCACTGCACTGATTAACATCGCCGTCCATTTCAGTTTCATCTTAAGCACCATTCAGTTCTGTTTGCTGTAGCTGTGGATCACGGCAATATTCTGCCAAAGTATTTAAACGCTTTTTGGCATTTTTATGAATCGGATTGGTGGTATCCCAAGCATATCCTGCCAGTAGCGATGACACCATACGGCGGATTTTATCCTCCTGATTTTTCGAGAACACCACATCCTGAAATTCACCGCTATACCACGACTCCACATAGGCACGGAACACCTGAATGCCTTGACGCAGCGGTTTTTCATATTGCTCCATCCAGTTCACCGGCTGGCCTTGCAGCACCTGATCGACCAGAGGAATCGCCAGACTGGAAGATTTCAGGGCAATGGTCACGCCTGAAGAGAATACCGGATCGAGGAATTCACCAGCATTGCCGAGCAAGGCATAGTTACGTTCTGCCAGATGTTTGACATTGGCTGAATAGCCGACCAAGGTACGCACCGGCGTGTCAAATTTGGCATTGCGCAGTACATGTGACAGGCTTTCTTCATCCGCCAGAATACGTTTAAACAGGGCTTCTAAATCATAATCGGCACTGCCATCAAAGCCATAGTGCTCAAAGAAATCCTGTTCTGCCACCACACCGAAAGATGAACGGCCATCGGCAAATGGAATCAGCCAGTACCAGGCACGCGGATCTTTAGCATGTACCGTAATCAGGATTTTTTCACGGTCAAATTCCGGATCATCCAGAATACCATCTTCAATATGGGTAAACACGGCACGACGTACCGGAAAATCGGATGGACTTTCCAGATTCAAAAACTTCGGCAGAATTCGGCCAAAACCACTGGCATCCAGTAAAAATTTAGCCTGAATCTGATACACATTTTGCTGTTCATCTTTTACGGTTAACACCGGATGTTCTGGAACAACATCCACATCAATCACTTCATGGCCGAAACGGATATCTGCACCGTATTTTTCTGCCTGCTGTGCCAGTACATGGTCAAAATTGGCACGGCGTACTTGCCAGGTGGTGCCTGGACCGTCGGTAAATTTCTCGCGGAAATCATAAAAACTGCGCTGCGTACCCTTTAAGAAAGCCGCGCCATTTTTAAACTGGAAGGCAAACTGTTCGACATGCTCACGCACTGTATCCAGCAAGCCAGCTTCTTCCAGAAATACCATCGATTGCGGCAGCAATGATTCGCCAATGGAAAAGCGTGGAAAATGTTGTTTTTCGATGATCGTGACCTGATAGCCCTTTTGGCGCAGTAATGCTGCTGCCGAACTCCCCGATGGGCCTGCTCCGATAATTAATACATCTGTATGTTGCATAGTGCTCATTGCACGGTACCTTATTTTCTCAGCTCTTTGGCTGATATTGTTGAAGCACAACATGTTTGGCATCCGATGATGTAAACAATGTTGCATAGATAAATGAAAAAATAACCCCAAGTAACACGGTCAGACCAAAGCAGTGAATGGCATAGGTCTGGCTAAAGGATAATAACCCGAAACCGAGCAAGGTCGACATCATACATAGGAATAGGGCCATGCCCACCACTTGGGGATGATCATGTCCGTGACGGTAGAAAATGGCATAGTCCACCCCAATCCCGATAATCAGGAAAGTGCCCATGATGCTGAACAGATTGATTTCCACACCCAGCCAGGCCTGAATGGCAAAGGTGGTCATTAAGGCCAGACTCACCGGTAGCACCAAAGGCAAAACTGACTTGATGCCATAAATGATGCCCAGACCTATCATCAGGCAGATCAAGGCTGAAACCAGTAACCACTGCGCCTGAATACGGTGCTGCTGGAACAAGTCAGACAGCTGGTTCACCGGACGCAATAATTGGGCCTGCGGACTATTTAGCTGCTGCAAGGCAGTTACATCATGCACATTTTGCAACAGCACCAGACGCTCGGTTGGACTCATTTGTAAAAAGGCCAAAGGATGCTGGCTCATTTCAGCAGAACTGAGTAAAGGCTGCTGGGCCAGTTGTTTTTGCCAAGCCAATACCTCTGCCGGATTCAGTTGCAAGGCTGCGGCATAGTCCTGTAAGGCACTGGCTGGAATGGCCTGCAACAACTCAATATTGTGTTGCTGTATAGCTTTTGATGGTAGCCATTGGCCTAAAGCCTGGAAGCCTGGAAGCTTGTTTTGCGCCTGTAAGACTTGCAATTTTTGTAGCAAATGCTGTTCGTTTTGTTCCAGTTCCTGAGCCGTGTTGCCATGCACCACAAAGTATTCACTGCTCTGCTGCTGCATAAAGCGTTCACGTACATACTGGTCTTCCTGCTGCAGCTTCTTATCCATACTTTGCAAGTTACGGATATCATCATTGCTTTGCAGCAACATCAAACTGCTGCCTGTGACCACAGCAATGACGAAGATAATGCCATAACGCAGGCCTTTTCGAGCCTGTAGCCAGGAGCGTGCCTTGCCAATAAAACTTAAACGGCGAATGGCCGGTTCAGCATTTAAAGGTGGCAATCTTGGCAACAATAAAACGCTGGTGATCCATGCAGCAGCCAGCCCGACCATCGAAAATACCGCAATCTGTCTAAAGCCTGGAAAGGGGGTAAAACTTAGGAAAATATAAGCGACCAAGGTGGTCATCAGACCCATAAACAGGCTTGGCAACAGCGGTTTAAGTACTGCAAAGCCGTTGATATGCCGATGCTGCGATTGCATGGCCATAAAGTAAAACGAGAAATCGACACAAACCCCGACCAGACTGGCACCAAACACCAAGGTCATCAGGTGAATTTCACCAAATACCCAATGCGTGATGGCGAATGCCACCAGACATCCGGTTCCCACGGCAATCATTTCAGTCAGCATCGGGCGAACCGAGCGGAAGCCAAACAGCACTAACAGGAAAATCCCGATGGTCGAACCTACCCCAATAGTAGAAATTTCCTTTTCAGCCGAAGTGGTACCGAATTGGGCAAATAGCAAAGTACCAGTCCAATGCGGTTGCACCTGCATCTGTTTTAGCTTTGAATTTAACTCTTCAATCCAGATGGCAGTTTTTTGCTGATAATCAATATTGTACGGACTGTTTTTTAGCTCTAAAACCAACAAACGTGAAATCCCTTGATCATCTCGAATGGTGGCAAAGCCATCTTCCAACGCAATATCAGCATTGATCTGTAAACTGGATAAGCCCATGGCATAACGCGGGAACAACAGCAGCGGATCTTGTTGTAATAGCTCTGCCGTCACAGGCATTCCCGGACTCATGATTTGCAATAAACCTTGATCTGTCAGGGAGGCATAATCCTGTTGTTGCAGCAGCTTTTGATCATCAACAGTGAGCAAGCCAGCGCGATGCTGATAGAGCACCTGTGCAAACTTGTCACTGTCTAGCTGTGCATTTAAGGGCTGCCATAAATCGCTTTCTGCCACGCTTTGCTTAAAGGCGTTGGTGGCTTGGGCCAAGGCTGCATCATCTTTGGCATTCAGCACCACAAAGACTTTGTCATTCAATTGCTGACTGACATACTGCTGCGCCCGTTCCAGTCTTGGGTCTTGATTCGCTTCCGGCAATAAGGCAAAGATATTGGTCTGAAGATGAATCTCTTTTTTCAGCCACGCGCTACCCAGCGTGATCGCAAGCACGCTGAGTACAATCAGCCACAGTGCAGTAAATTTATTTTGCCAGTTGGAAAAGTGCATTTTCCTCAGCCGTTAAAGTTTGGGGTTGAGTGGTTTGCTGGCTAAAGCGAATGGTGGTGCTGTTATTGGCTTTCTCACGAATCACAATACGGTCAACATAACGCTGCCCTTGTGCATCAACACGGACAAACAGTTTTTTAAACAGACTGCTTTTCGGGGTTAAAGTCACATTCCACTGCGCAGGACTATAACTTGCCGAAACAACATTAAAGTTTTTGGCGATTGCAGCCTCATTACCCGACATCAGCTGCAAGAACATGGTCGCTACCGAACCATAAGGCGATTTATCAATTTCAATCTGGCTATAGGTGCGCTGGGTTTTCTGTACCAGTTTACGTGGGGTCACAATCAGGTCGGCTTTGACCGGATTTTGAATTTTCCAGATCACGCCCTGCGACTTGGAAAACAAAACCGTGCCTTTGGATACAAAAGTTTTATTCATGCTCGCCAATTTTTTTTGCTGTTCAAAATTGGCCCGCACGGTTGGAGTTTCGGCGAGCTGGCTAAAAATTTGTCTGAGCTGCGGATTTTGTGCATGTACAGCTTGCGACAGCAACATGGTCAGAGACAGCATTGCAGCCAAAACCAGCCATACTGCACGTTGTAGATTAATCGATGTCATCTGCTTTACTCCGGTTTAAACTCAGACCAAGCGTGTAAACGCTGCAATAAAATTTGTGGTGACTGGAAACACATTTCACGGCTTTCAATATGTACCGCCACTTGCGTGGTATAACCTTTGGTCAGCCTTTTACCGCTTTGGGCATCAAAAATTTGATACTCAATTTTCAGGCGGTTTTCCCATTCTTTTAAAATGGCACGCACGCGAATTTTCTGTTCAAACAGGATGCCATGCGCATAACGCACGTGGCTTTCAATCACAGGCCATGCATAGCCGGAATCACGCATCTGCTTATAGTTATAATCAAACTGATCCAGCAATTTGCAGCGTGCAATTTCAAAATACTTCAAATAATGCCCATGCCAGACCACGTCCATGGTATCCACATCATGAAATGGCACTTCAATCATCACATCGGCATGCATAGTCTGTTTCCCATCACGTTTAGCAAACGAGTTCACTACTTAACAATTCTAAATTTTCCAGACGATCCACCAGCTGTTGCAACTCCTGTTGCAATGGTCGATCTTCTACCACATAGTCAAATGTCTGCAAGACCCACGCTTTAAAGGCAGTCAAGACTTCAGCTAACTTGCCATCTAAACCTTTTAAGTTCACCGCTTGCACACTGGCACAGCACAGTGCCGCGATCACCTGTTCAGTCAGGACAATCACCCGACTGGCATCACGTGCCGCAATAGTGCCCATACTGACCTTGTCCTGGTTATGACATTCGGTCGAGCGCGAGAAAATCGAAGCAGAAAGCGTCTGTTTTAGGGCCTCTGCCGTCCATGCTGACACGCCAATCTGTACCGCTTTAAAGCCATGATTCAGCGGCAAACGCTCATCGGTTGCCCCGGTCAAATTCCGTGGCAAACCATTATTCATTTTATAGTCCACCAGTTGCGCAAATTGACGATCCATTAAATCGGCAATATTGGCAATCATGATTTTCAGGCTATCCATGGCCTGGGCAATATGACCGCCATAGAAATGACCGCCATGCAACACACGCAAATTCACCGGATCAATCAGCGGATTGTCATTGCTCGAGTTCAGTTCATTTTCAATAAACTGGCGTAACCAGGGTTTAGAGTCTTCAAACACACCAATAATATGCGGCGCACAGCGTAGCGAATAACGGTCTTGCAAACGTGAACTTTGATGTTCGGTTTGCACTTCGCTGTTCAGCCAGTCACGCAGTTGTGCGGCAATATTTTGCTGGCCCGGATGCGGCTTTTGCGCAAACAGCACTTCATCAAAATGACTCGGATTGCCTTCTAGGGCCAATACATTCAGCGCAGTAATACAGGTGCTGGCCAAACTGATTTGCTCAGCTTTTTTATAGTTCAGGCAGGCAATGGCAGTCATCACCGCGGTGCCGTTCATCAGTGCCAGACCTTCTTTAGGACGCATCACCAAGGGCTGCATGCCTTTTTCTGCATATACCTGACTGATCGGAACAATCTGTCCCTGATGGTAAACATCACGTTCACCAACCAAAGCTCCGGCGATATAGGACAATGGGGTTAAATCGCCACTGGCGCCAACCGAACCTTCAGAGGGAATCACCGGAATCACATTTTCATTCAGCATCCACACCAGACGTTCCAGCAGTGCATGTGAAACACCGGAATAACCGCGTGCCAGCGAACATAGGCGTGTTACAACCACTGCACGGGCAGTGATTAAATCCAGATTTTGACCCAAACCGCAGCCATGAAAGCGTGATAAATGCAAAGGCAGTTCATTGACCTGATGCGCGGGAATTTCGACCAGACAGGAATCCCCATAACCGGTGGTGACGCCATAAATCACGCCTTCGTCTTGCAGCAACTGATCCAGAAAATCGGCGCCGCGCTGAATCAATTCGCTCCATTCAGCACCGGCAGGCAAAGCCACTGATTTTTCCTGACGCGCTACAGCGACAACATCTTCAATTGAAAGTGGATTTTCCCCAACAACTAACACTTGCATTATTGTTTGTTCCAGAAATTATAAAAATTAAACCATTGATAGGGCGCACGAATACAGTGCTGCTCAAGTAATGTCACATATTGACGGGTCGTATTTTGCATGGCCTGAATACGGCTTTTACGCGGAAAATTCAATTGCTCGGCTATCGAATGAATATGCACTTCAAATTGATTTTCAACTCGATAACAAAACACTGCCAACACCGGAACTTTAAGCAGACTGGCGAGAATCCACGCGCCTTGTGGCCAGTTGGCCTGTTCGCCTAAAAACGAAATCGGTTGTACCCGATCCGACTGCACCGGCACACGATCTGCTGCAACTATGACCCATTCCCCTCGATCGAGCTTTTCTTGCAATACCAAGGCCGTTTCAATACCCAGTTCATCTACTGAAACCAGATTGACATCGGCATGATCATTGAGCTTTTTGAGGAATTGGTTAAATTTGGTGGCATGTTTTTGATAGACCAAGACATTAATTTTCTGGGGATGTTCCGACTTGATGGCACGCAGCAATTCAATATTGCCAAAATGCGATACCACAATCACCGCGCCTTTTTGATAATGTGCCCGGAAATGTTCGTGTCCATGCAAAACCAGTTGCTGCTCCGGGATTTTACCCAGCCAGCCCTCAATTTTATCCAGAATACATTCACCAAACTGCATGAAATGCTGATAGCTATGTGCCAGACTCGGGGTATGCGGAAATGGAGAATTTTTGCCGGCAAAATGATGTAATCGGGTTAAATATTGCAGCGAAGCCTGACGCGCGACGGTCGAAAACAACCAGTACCATAGAATCACAAAATACATCAGTGCCCGGCATAACCATCGGCCACCCAGACGATAGAATGCCAGTACCAGACTCAGTGAGGTCATGCCGCCACGTTCCTGAATGTCACTCCATTTGCTTGAATTTAGCTCGGCCACAGAATCAACCTTTTACTTTCTGTGCCAGCAATTTTGGCAAACGAATCAGCATCCCGCCCAGCAATTTGGCATGAGCCTTACTCATGCCCAGATTGTCTCGCCAGACATGGTAATGAGAAATACCGCCTTCAGGGTAAATCACTTTGGTCGGTACATTGATAAAAGGCACATTGGCCCATTTCAGACGCACCAGAATTTCACTGTCAAAACCCATACGTGGCTGAAATTTTGCAGAATCCAGTACTTTAATAGTAGCGGCTAAAGGATAAACCCGGAAACCGCACATGCTGTCCTTAATGTCAAAAGACAGGCTGTTGATCCACACCCAGATATGCGTGGCATAACGTCCATAAAGTCGTTTTTTCGGTACAGACTCATCAAAAATCGGCTGACCAATCACCATCGCCTCGGGATGCTGTGCTGAAATTTCAAGGAATTTGGCTACATCCTGCCAGTCATGTTGACCATCCGAATCAAGCTGCAAGGCATGGCTAAAACCTAGTTTATAGGCATGACGCAAACCGGTGATGACCGCCTGTCCTTTGCCTTGGTTATGGCTATGTTCAACCAGCTCCACGCTTGTATTCTGTTCAGCAATGTGATGTAAAAGCGTAGTACATGCAGCATCACTGCCATCATTGACCAGAATGATCGGCTTCTGAAAATGATCCAAATGCTCAACCAGGGCCTCAATATAATGAGGATGGTTATAAACTGGAATCACAAAACATTGCTGCATATACATTTACCTTTAAATCTGATCGCTCGGTGTTTTAAACAACAATCGTCCAGAGGCCAAGGTCTGATCTGCATGGCTGAGTTCAAAACTGACTTTGTGCAATTTTCTGGTTAATTTTAATTGCAGCACCATGAAAGGCTTGATCAGATCCTGAAATTTCAACTGCTCAAAACCGTTACACCATTCCAGATCGGCCCAAGTCTGGCGGGAAAAATGCTGAATAAACCCGATCTGACCTACACCCGGGAAAATAGGATAGTCCGGAAAATGCCCTTTAAAGCATTCCAGTTCAGGTGAAAACTCTAAACGATATGACGCCGAATCCGCATCATTCTGTTGTTCCAATACAATAGGCAATAACATAGGTTGAAATAAGGATTTCATGTATTGTTTATTCAGCTTAGATTGGGAATTTTGCGGTAATTGTGTCAAAAAACGCCACTGTCTTGGAATGGCGATGCTTTCCAGTTTGGCTTTCAACTGGGCTTTTAAGGCCGCGACATATTGGGCTTTACTGCTATTTTGTAATTGCTGTCTGGCCTGCTCTGACAATACCGCAACGCAGGCTAAAATCTGACGATGTTCCCGTTCCAGAATCAGCACATGACACTGCAGCATGTCATCCAGCTCGACAATTTTCTGCTCAATCGAATCCAGGCTTAAGCGCTTTTCTTCCAGTTTAACAATACGGTCTAAGCGCCCCAGCAAGCGGAATGGACTTTTTAAATTACCTGCTTCAAGCAGTTCAACTTTATCGCCAGTCAAAATCCAGTCTGCACTAAAAGCATGATTGGTTCTGACCTGGAGTTCCTGCTGCTCACCAGCCTGTATATCGACATTGGCAAACGGTGTCCACAAGGCATCATCCTGCTGCCGGTGGGCAATCCCACCGGTTTCCGAACTGCCAAACACTTCGGTAATCGGCCGGTTCAGATACGGCCGTACACCGGATTCCAGTTTTCCACCAGATGAATATACGGTTAAGCAATCTTGCAACAGCACATCCTGAGTCCAGCGTTTTAACAATGCCGGACTGGAAATCACATAATTTTGAATATTTAAAGCAGTTAATTTTTTCTGAATATCGGCGACATCTTCCGGGAAAGCCAGCTGTGCCTGATAAAAACAGCGCCCGCTTGCCAGCGGCCATAGCAACTTAAACAGCAAACCATAAATATGCTGATGACTCACTGTCGCGATGGCAATCGCCTGTTCAGCTAACTGAAAACTGGCATCCAGTCCCTGCACTTCATTGAGTAACTGACGCAAGCTGCGCGGGATTTTTTTCGGCTGACCGGTAGAACCGGAAGTGTAAAAATAGATCTGCGCCTGATTTAAAAAGGCATCATCCAGATTCAGTTCAATCGTTTGATTTTGTGAAGCAGAGACCGGCTGACGCTGTAAAAAATAAATGTTCTGTTCTGCCAGTTCTTTTTCCAGATCACTGACCCGATTGGGTGGCAGCAGCACCTGTTTTTTGGCCAGCAGTGCCGCAAACAGCAGCACTAAAAATTGATAACTGTCGGGTTCCCAAAGCGCCCAACTGTCCTGTAAAAGTGACTCAATGGCATGGCTTTGTTGTATCACATCCTGCCAGAATTCCTGAAAACGGACTTGGCTTAAATCGGGCTGAATACACAGCGGTTTCAGTGAATGGAGATGATTTTGAAAATGACACAACATAATATTCTGTTTTTATTCCTGAATTTGATTTAAGCGCTGCTGTCGCTTACGCAAGATAAATTCGCCCAGTAGTAATAGTCCCATCAACACATAGGAAATAAAGCCGTTATACAGCACCCAGGTCTGCATAGAGGCAAACAGCACGGTTGCCAAGGCAATCAGAGCATTCAATACAAAAAAACCACACCAAACGATGGTGACTTTACGGGTCCAGATCACGCCTGCTTCGGGTAAATCCGGTTCTGCCAGACGGGCAAAACGTTCAATCATTGACGGTGGTCGAATTAAAGTGGAGGCAAAAATCATACATGCCCCTACACTCATAAACACCGGATACAGTTTCAGCCAGGCATGATCTTTTAAAATCAGGCTCAAGCTGCCACACAAAATCGCAAATCCGGTTAAAGGCCACAGCAAGGCATTACCCTTACTGAACAAGCGCACTAGACCCAAAACAATCAGCAGGCTACTGACCCAGACATATTGTCCATGTGCCAAACTATAGCCCACTAAAAAGGGATAGAGCATCAATCCGATTGCCACTATCCCTTTCAAGATCAGTTTCATGCAGCAGACATGTTCTGAATCACAGTCACCACATCCTGCACTGTGCGTACACTTTTAAAATCTTCAGGATTGACCTGTTTACCGGTCAATTCCTTAATTTTAACCACCAGATCAATCGCATCAATACTGTCGACATCCAGATCTGTGGCTAAATTTGCATCCAGCTGAACATCTTCAGGGGTAATTTCAAACAGATCTTCCATCCATTCTCTAAGTTTTTCCAGTACTTGTTCCTGAGTTAACATCCCAACCTCTTATGCCTGTTGCTGTGCTTCAACCAAAGCCACCAGGCTTTGAATTGATTTAAAATGCTGTTTGGTTTCTGCCGATTCAGCATTCAAATGAATGTTGTAACGCTTTTTCAAAGCCAAACCGAGTTCCAATGCATCAATAGAATCTAGACCCAAGCCATCGCCAAATAAAGGTGCTTCAGTTTCAATATCTTCTATGCTGATGTCCTCAAGAGCGAGAACATCAATAATCATTTGCTTTAATTCATCAGCAAGATTGCTCATTTTTTAGATAACTCTTGGTTAAAAATTTGGTGTAATTGATGATTGAGCTGACGCACATTTTTTGGATTTACGGTGGTATTCTCCAAAAGATCATCGACTTGAATGGCATCCAGTACTTTCACGTGAATATGAAATGGACGTGAAGGAACGTGATACCACTTTTCATTCTTGGTTAAGGTTGAAGGCGTACAAGTAATCAGTACCGGACGAATCGGCACGTTGGCACGAATCGCAATATTAGCAGCCCCACGCTGAAACTCATTCAGCAATTCCCCTTTTGCCGTACGTGTACCTTCCGGAAAAATCAGCAACGACGCTGACTGATCCTGCTGTAATTTTTCCACACAGTCATGAATAAACTCTTCAGAACCGGCATTTAAAATATAGCCGGCATTTTGCACCGGACCTTTGGTAAACGGATTCGACCACAGCGCCTGTTTCACGACACAGTTGGCCTGCTCCATCAAACCAATCAGTACCACCACATCTACCAGGGTAGGATGATTGGCAATCACCAGTTCCTGCTTACTGTGCTGTAATTTTTCTAATCCTTCAATGTCATAGGTCATAATTCCAAGTTTTACCATCATTTCGGTAAAGCCCTTGAAACTGTGCTGAATGACTTTTTGGGTACGCTGCTGTCTTAAACTTGGGTTCTGGGTCGATAAATTCACCAGAGGAGCCACCAGAGCACCAATGGCCACACCGCCAATGCCAAAACTGGCAAAACTAAAACCGGTCGCGCCAACACGCCACAGGTAGTTGGCTTTTTGTTTGATCTGATCACGCTTTAACATTTTTGCCATGCCTGAGTTTGAGGATGTTTTAGATCCTGTTCAGATTGCTGCCAAAAATCATAAAAATTCTGAGCATCGAGATATTTATGACGATGATTGCTTAACGCATGCATGTCCAGTTGCAAGTTTGCTGCTTCAAGCGCAATGATTGCCGACATGGCAAAAGCATTGAAAAGTGGAGCTTCCTGATAAATTGCCGGTAAAGCCTCGTCGTAATACACCACCAATACACGTGCATTGGGCCGACCGCTGGTCTTTAACCAGGCATAAGCTTCAATCAGGGCTTCACTCCACGATGCAGCCAAACTGGTTGATGGTGTCGCATCCTGACATAAAATCGAATATAAGCCGGCAATGGCATTATGTACGGAAGTTGAAAACTGGGTCGGTGATGGTGTTTGATCTTGCAGTACATCGGCCAGAATTTTTAGCGTCTTATGTTCATCACCATACTGCGATGCCCAGACGATATAATCCACCGCTTCGGAATTCAGCGAATGAATGGCACTGCTTAATGCCAATTTGGCAATCCCCGACAGTCGTCTGCGCTGCATGGCCGGAATTTGTTCGAGGGCTGGAGCTGTTTCATCGGCACGACTCATGCACAGTTGTGACACATTGATTTGAAGCATTGCCGTAATTTCCACACCCTTTAATCGTTTGGCTCAAGGCCATTTTATTGGCCGGATTATAGCATTTGTAATAAAAATTACACAAAAAGTATCTTGTATAATATTAATTACTTAAATTTATAGTTTTGATTTAATTGCGTATTTTATTAATAATTGAGTTGAAAACTGCTTATACATAAAAAAACCAGCAACACGATGCTGGTTTTTTCAATTCTGAATTTAAGGATTCAATTAATTGCCCTGCACCAATCGGCGAGCACTAATGATCCCGGGTTGCTGCTCCAGACGTGCCAACAGACGTGAAAGCTGTGCCAGGCCTTTGACCTCAATCAGCAGTTTCATGTTGGCAATACCGTCGGATTCGGAAATGGTATTCACCTGACGAATATTGATCTGATCCGAGAAAATCACTTGAGTCAGGTCTTTAAGCAGACCGCGGCGGTCATACGCTTCCACCACAATCTGTACGCTTTGACCACGGGTCGGCTGCATTTCCCAATCGGCTTCGACAGCACGCTCAGGTTCCTGAGAAATCATGCGTACATAATCCGGACAGGCAACCTTATGAATACTGACACCACGGTTCAGGGTGATATAACCGCCAATCGATTCCCCATGCACCGGCTGACAGCACTGTGCAATATGCAGTTCCACGTTATCCAAACCGTCAATTAAGATACCATGTGCAGACAAGGTATGACTGGCACGTGGATTCAAGGTCGGTTTAAGCACCAGTTCAGGTTCATCCTGGCCAATGTGCATATGACGATTGATCTGATTGATCATGGCATGCAGGCTAATATCACCATTCACCAGTCCAATCAGGATATCTTCACCCAGTTTGACATTGAAGTGATTGCAATAATCATTTAAATCAATACTTTTAGGATGAATCGCCAGACGTGAAAGTTCTTTATTGAGAATTTCACGGCCCACTTCCAGGTTCTTACTGCGGTCTTGCTGTCTGAACCAATGACGCAGTTTGTCACGTGCGCGTGCGGTCTTAATGTAGCCGAGCGAATTTACCAGCCAGTCGCGATTCGGCTCGCGATCTTTCTTGGTTAAAATTTCGACCTGTTCACCAGTTTTTAGAGTATAGGTCAAAGGTACATAACGCTGATTCACACGTGCCGCATAGCACTTGTTGCCCACTTCAGTATGGACGTGATAAGCAAAGTCTAAAACGGTCGAGCCACGCGGTAATTCTTTAATATCCCCATCACGGCTAAACACGTAAATTTTTTCAAAGCCTTCGAAATCTTGAATCTGTTCAAAATTTTCAGTTTCATCATCTGCTTTATGCGCACTGGCATCGTTACGTTCCTGATAATGTTCAAGTACGGCACGCAGTGAATGCAAACGGTGATTGAAGGAATGATCGGTATTTTTGGCACCTTCCTTATAATTGAAGTGCGAACATACCCCAAGCTCGGCCTCTTCATGCATATCCTTGGTACGGATTTGCACTTCCAGCGATTTGTTTTCGGCAATGACCGCAGTATGCAATGAACGGTAGCCATTGGCTTTTGGATTGGTAATGTAATCATCAAACTGATGCGGAATATGACGCCAGATTTGATGCACAATGCCTAAAGAGTGATAGCACTCAGGGACGGTTTTGACCAATACCCGAACCGCACGAATATCATACAGCTGGTCAAAGCTCAGGTTCTTGCTTTTCATTTTTCGATAAATCGAATAAATGTGTTTCACCCGCCCGCTAATCTCGGCTTCAATATTGTACTGAGCCAGCTCATTCTTCAGTTTATCAATCACAAACTGGATATATTGTTCACGCTCCAGCCGTTTTTCATTCAGTAAAGAGGCAATTTCTTTATAGCGTTCTGGTGCCAGATAACGGAAAGCTAAATCTTCCAGCTCCCATTTCAGTTGGGCTATTCCCAAACGATGCGCCAAAGGCGAGTAAATGGTCAGAATTTCACGCGCCACACGTTCCTGACGCTCTCTAGAAGCTTTGGTCAGCTCACGTAGGGCATAGGTACGTTCTGCCAGCTTGATCAGTACTACACGAACATCTTCAGTCACTGAAATCAGCATCTTGTAAATGCCGCTTAAATGTTCACGCTGGTTATTATTAAAATGATCTTCCAGACGCTTGTTCTTTTCAATCAGTTCGGAAAGCTTACCCATCGCCAGTGTGCCTTGCACCAGCCCATAGACTTGCTCACCAAAATGTTCCTGTACCTCTTCCAGCGTCATTACGCCTTCACGAACACTACGGTACAGCATTGCGGCAGACAAGGTCGCTTCATCGACATGCAGATGCGCCAAAATATCCGCCATTTCAATGCCGGTATAAAAGGTATTTGAGCGATGATCGACTGTCGTTTGTAGCTCTTTATATAAAGTCAGATGTGCAACTTCTTCGAGTTGCTTGAGTGCTGTATCATCTAATATGCCACGAACCCGATTTAACCATTCGGCCAAATCATGTCGAGCTTGTTCGGCATGTTCTACAGTCGCTTCCTCCGACAACTCATTAAGACGTCCAGGAAGCTGCTCACGTACTGTGACCATACCCTACTCCTACTTTTTTACACTTCATATTATAAATCGTTTATTTCTTTATATTTTTCGAATAAGGCAATAGATTCCACATGTCCCGTATGGGTAAACATGTCCATTACCCCAGCCTTTTTTAATCGATAACCATGTTTCACCAGTACACCCGCATCTCGCGCCAATGTTGCAGGATTACATGATACATAAACGATTCTTTTTGCACCAAACTTGGGCACATAATACATTATTTCTTCCGCACCGGAACGTGGAGGATCAATCAATAATGCATCAAATCCTTGATTTGCCCAAGAATGCTGCGAAAAATCTTTTGTTAAATCTTGTGAATAAAAATGTACCTGAGTCATGCCGTTGTGTTTAGCATTTTCTATCCCACGTTGCACCATTTCTTCACTTCCCTCCACCGCGACCACATGGCCGGTTTCACCGACACAGCGAGCAAGCGGCAAGGAAAAATTACCTAAACCACAAAACAGGTCGAGTACGCGCTCACCTTGCTGCAATTGAAGCAAATCACATGCCAGCTTCACCATCTGCGGGTTAATAGTGGAGTTGACCTGAGTAAAATCCAGCGGATTAAAGCCAAATTTCACATCAAACTCATCCAAAGCATAATGCAAACGCATGGCCGAGGTCGGATCATCTACTCGATGCAAACTGTCGCTACCTGCAGGCTGCAAATACAATTGCCACTGTCTGTTTAACGTAAACTGTTTTAATTGGTTGACATCATCGGATGACAATTTTTCAGTATGACGAACCAGCAGAGCAATATCCTGATCGCCCATGGCCAATTCTACATGACCAATCGCTGCTTTGCCCTTTAGACTTTGGAGTAATTGTTTTAACTCGGTAATGGAACCAAATTCACGGTCTAGCACCATACAACGGTCAATCGGGGTCAGTTTATTGCTTTGACGCTCACGAAAACCCACCACCAGCTGATCTTTAGCCGGAATATAGCGCACACCGATACGCGCTTTACGGCGGTAATCTTCTCGCTTGGAACGTAATGGTGCCAACCATTGTTCGGGTTGAATGCCGGCAAAATGTTCCAGATGAGATTTCAAGACATCCTGTTTTAAACGAATTTGCTCATCTTGCTGGATGTGCTGCATATTGCAGCCCCCACAGATACCGAAATGCGGACATGGCGGTTGAACACGCAAATGCGAAGGCTCACTCAGAATTTCAACACAATCGGCTTCTTCTAAACGTTTCACCACATTGGTAATTTGGGCTCTCACCGTCTCACCCGGCAAGGCATAAGCAATAAAAACTTTTTTACCGTGCTTGTCACTCGGATGATCGGGATGTGATCCATAGTGCGCGATCCCCCGTCCTTCATGTGAAAGAGACTCAACCTGAAACGTGTAAATCGGATGTTGAGCTGGACGTGGCTTGGTTCTATGTTTCATGAATACCTAGAGTGTGGGAGAGATAAAATCTGCAGTGGTAAATTCGGTATGTTGTGAGGTTTCACGCCATACCTGAAGAAAATCCGCATGTTGCGGTTGATGCTGTAAATACTGAATAGTGGCTTGAATCCAGTAACGATGATCTTCAGTCAGTAACTGGCCTTTCAGCAATAACCAGCGCAAATAGATCAGCCAGGTATTCAGCACATCGCCTTCACAATAACTGGTCAGTTTTGACCACTGTTGCGCTCGGACATATTCCGGAACATGGTAAGCACCATCGCCACGTTTTCCAGGGAAACCGAGTAAGTGTGCAACATCGTCCAGCTTCTGGAAATGACGACCATTAAACATGGCCATGACATCCATTAAATCGACATGACGCTGATGGTAACGGTTCTGGTAATTATTATAGCGCTTTTGCTGATCAATTTCGCCCTGATCAAACAAACTGGGTGCCGAAAGACCATGATACATGGCGCGGAACAGAATCACCGGCAAATCAAATTGCGAGCCATTCCAGCTCACCAGGGTTGGATGACGCTTGTCAAAAATGGACAGGAATTTTTTTAAAATTTCCGCTTCTCCATATTGCTCGCGGCTAAATGAAAACAGCTTCATCGCGCCATTTTCATCAATCCACAGACCCGAAATACAGACAATTTCATGTAGCGGCAAACGCTGAAAATCCATGCCCGATTCCTGACGGCGCAATTTCATTAACGCCTGTTCCAGATCTGCCTCGGATAAATCCAGATGATATAAATGCGCTCCTGACTTTAAATCGGTCAGCGTTTCGATATCGAAAATTAAGACAGGTAAGCGCATTTCATCTCACAATTTTGAATTATTCAGGATCGACTACAGAGAATAAACCGGTAGACAGATAGCGATCGCCACGGTCACAGATGATGCAGACAATCACGGCACCCGGATTTTCTTCCGCCAGTTTAATGGAGGCCCAAACAGCACCGCCTGATGAGGTTCCGGCACTGATGCCTTCTTTGCGCGCCAATTGACGTGCGGTTTTTTCCGCTTCAATTTGCGGAATGTCCATAATACGGTCAACGCGTTTTGGATCAAAAATGGTTGGCAGATATTCTTGTGGCCAACGACGAATACCAGCAATATTTGAACCTTCCGAAGGTTGTAAACCGACAATTTGAATATCAGGATTTTGTTCTTTTAAATATTTGGAAATTCCCATAATCGTACCGGTTGTTCCCATGGAACTGACGAAGTGGGTAATTTTACCGCCGGTTTGCTGCCAGATTTCCGGCCCCGTGGTGAGGTAATGGGCTTCAACATTGTCCGGGTTACCAAACTGGTTTAATACCAGACCCATGCCGTCTTTTTCCATTTGCAGCGCCATATCACGCGCTTGTTCCATATTTTCCGACTCGATCAGCTCAGCACCGTAAGCACGCATCGCATCTTTGCGTTCCTGGCTGGAACCGGCAGGCATAATGAGTTTCATTTTATAGCCACGCATTGCAGCAACCATGGCCAAGGCAATCCCTGTATTTCCACTTGTCGCTTCAATCAAGGTATCACCCGGCTTGATTTGACCCCGTTTTTCAGCTTGCATAATCATGTTGTACGCTGGGCGGTCTTTTACCGAACCTGCAGGATTGTTTCCTTCAAGTTTAGCCAATACTGTTGCTTGAGTGTGACTTGCCAGACGTTGCAAACGCACCAAAGGAGTATTTCCTACATAGTGGTCCAGTAAAAAATCGTCAGCTTGAAAATCAGGGTTGGTATTACTCATTATTTGCACCTATATCGAGGTGCGCCTATTGTATGAAAAAATGCTTCTCCCTGCACCCATTTAGCAGGCTTTTTATTGAAAGTGATTAAAGCACAGCCAGTTTTAAATAAAGCATGCTAAACTGCGTTGCATAGGGAATAAACTGCTTTAACCATGTCAAATATCAATAAAAAGTTATTTAAGCGTCTACACTTAAATCATGCTTATGGACAACTCATCGCCATGATTTTTGTCCCCATTATGGTTTTGGCAGGTGTGGGGGCATTGCTGGTTTTATCCGAAACCTCAAATGCATCACGTTCACAGCAGCGTCAAATGGCGATTGCCATTGTGGCTCGCTATCAGCATACCGCCGAAGCTGCGATTGATCTTTTAAACCGTTATCCATGGCAATACGATCAGGCCCGTAACGCCTTGCAGGTCATGCTGAATGAAAAGCATTTGATTCGTGCTGCCATTATCGATCAAAACGGCAGAAACCGTTTAAGTATCGGTTTTCAGGATCAGGACACCTGGCCTGTCATTAAGGCCAAAACCTCCTTTGTTGGCCCCATTTTATTTAATAACAACAATGTTTATGCACTGCGTATCAATGAGCATTCATCGGTACCTGAATGGCTGGTGGTTGAACTGGATAACCAGCCGCTGGAAATTGCCCATTACCGGGTCATGATTGTTCTGATCGCGACCGGTTTACTGACTTTATTACTGCTGTTACTGTGCCTGAATTTCTATTCACGGCGCTGGATTGCACCGATGTACGAAATCCGGATGCAGTTACAGCGCCTGAATGCCGATACCCTCGATCAGCACATGGTGATTAACAGTACCGGCGAATTGCGGTTGTTACAGCGTGATATTGCCAACGTGGTAAAACGCCTGCACTTCAGCTTTCTGGAACTCAAAGAACATACCGAACAGACTGAAGATGATTTACGCCGTACTTTAGATACCCTGGAAGTTCAGAACATTACTTACCGTCAGGCACGTGATCAGGCGATTTCAGCCAACCAGTCCAAATCGGTATTCCTGGCCAATATCAGCCATGAATTACGCACGCCACTGAACAGTATTGACGGTTTTATTCATTTATTGCTGCGTCAAGGCAACTTAAGCAACGAGCAGAACCTGTATCTGCAAACCATTCGTAAATCATCTGCGCATCTATTGGCACTAATTAACGATGTACTGGATTTTTCCAAAATTGATGCCGGCAAGCTGGAACTGGAAACTGCACCGTTTGATCTGGAAGAAGCCATTTTTGACGTGATGGATATGCTCTCGCCATTGGCGGCACAAAAGCATATCGATATGGCGTTTTATTATGCCGACAATGTTCCAACCCAAGTGATTGGCGATGCCCTGCGCTTCAAGCAGATTCTGACCAACCTGATTTCCAATGCCATCAAATTTACCCCGGATGGTGAAATTATTGTCCGTGCCCGGATGGAACATGATGATATCGGGCAATGCCTATTGCACTTTAGCGTGCAGGACAGCGGTATCGGCCTGAGCGGTACAGACCGGAAAAAACTGTTTGAATCCTTCTCGCAAGGCGATGCGTCCGTGACCCGTCAATTTGGCGGTACAGGGCTCGGCCTGGCTATTTCCAAACAGCTGGTACATTTAATGCAGGGGCAAATTGGCTTTGAAGATAACCAGGAACGTGGACCGACTGAAAAAGGTTCCACTTTCTGGTTCACCGCCATGTTTGTCGTGGAAGAAGATATTGAGATTGTGCATCCGCACTTTAATCAAATGCAGGTGGTGTCTTATTTGGCCCATCCTGCAACAGCCAATATTTTACGCCATTATCTTGAAAATTATGATGTTCATCATGTCGAAACCACCTCGATTCTGGATTTGTTCAGTCAGCTGAATAAATTCTCGAAAAGCGATGAAAATACCTGGCTGATTGTCGATCATAGTGGCGATGGTGAAGCGCTGCTGAAAGAAATACGCAATCGCTATCATGGCAATATTGCGGTATATGGCTATCAGATGGCGCTCGATCCGAACATGCTGAACGAATACCGTGCCCGTCCACTGTATCAACCGCTAAGCCGCAGTGCCTTGATCCAGCTCCTCAGTAATCAGCCTATTTTCGAGCAAGATGTACATGAAGAGTTTAATGGACAAGGTCTGCATGTACTGGCCGTGGATGACCATTTACCGAATCTGATTGTTCTGGAAGCGCTGCTCGCAGAACTCAATGTCACCACCACCAAAGCCCTGAGTGGTCAGGAAGCCATTGATATTATCCAGCAGCGTATAGGACAAGGTTTGCCTGCATTTGATGTGGTGTTTATGGATATTCAAATGCCGGTCATGTCCGGTATTGATACCACTCGCGCCATTCGCTCGCTAGAGTCGACCTTGGAAGACCATAAACGCTTGCCGATTATTGCCCTGACTGCCCATGCACTGGCGGATGAAAAGCAGAAACTGTTGCAGGTGGGCATGGATGATTACGTCACCAAACCGATTCAGATGGAACAGATTACTCAGATTCTGACGCACTGGACTTCGGAAAGCTTTAAAAAAGCTAAAAGTGTAGAGCAATCCATTCTGATTGAAGCGCTGGATCCGACTATTCTGGATTGGCAACAAAGCCTGCAACTGGCAGCCAATAAAGAAGATCTGGCTCTCGATTTACTGAAAATGCTGACGGACAGTTTCCCGACCGAACTTGATGAAATGCAGCAGTTAATCGAGATGGAAGATTTTCCGCAACTGGAACATGTGCTGCACCGTTTATATGGTGCAACCCGCTATGTCGGCGCACCGAGTCTGCAAGAAGTCACCGGTGGATTTGAACAGTTTGTTTCTTCCTTACGTAAAGAACGACGCAAAGCAGATGAAGCCTTTATTCAGGAAACCCTGCAACGCTTTGACCAATTGCAGTCCGTGATTCAGCAGGTTGAACAGGCCTCACAGCAAATTTTAAACAAACAGAATATCTGAGGCTTATCCAAATTTTGGCAGTAGCGTCCATCTTTAGATGTGACTCTGCTGTCATGTATCGCGGCATGTATCAGAGAAATACCCATGTTATGCTCAGAAGCATATAAAAATACAGGTCTACCCCATGGCGTTACTTCGCATAGAAAAAAACAATGGTATCGCAACCGTTTCTTTAAACCGTCCAGAAAAACGCAATGCCATGAGCTTTGCTTTATTACGCGAACTAGTCAATGCTGCCAAGCAGATCAAAAAAGACCGCTCGATTCGTTGTGTCATTTTAACCGGCGAAGCGCATGTGTTTAGTGCCGGCATTGATCTGGCCGATTTAAACGCGCCGAAAAATACCGCTTACGCGGCTTGGGAACTGATTAAACCGGGACAAAGCCTGTTCCAGAAAGCCTTTTTAATCTGGCAGGAACTTCCAGTACCGGTCATTGCTGCGATTGAGGGTTATTGCCTGGGTGCCGGCATGCAGTTGGCACTGGCTGCTGATATTCGTATTGCTCATCCAGACACCAAAATGTCAATTATGGAAAGCCGCTGGGGATTGGTGCCGGACATGGGGCTGACCCGTTCCATTAAAGGCATTATCAGTGTTGATCTGGCCAAAGAGCTGACCTTGACCGGTCGTATTTTTGATGCCAGCTATGCCAAGGAAATTGGTTTGGTGACTCATCTCGATGCCTCTCCTGTAACTAAAGCACAAGCCATAGCAGAAGAAATGCTGCAACGTTCTCCAGATGCACTTGCTGCAGCCAAACGCGTGCTGGATGCCATGGAACATGAACCGAAAAAATCGTTACGTCTTGAGAAAATCTGGCAGCTGAAATTACTGTTAGGTAAAAACAGTAAATTGGCCCGTAAAAAAGACAAGAACCCTGAAGTTCAATTTTTACCGCGCCAATATAAGTAAAATAGTGAAATAACAGCATTGTCCAGAGAAAAACACATGAGTTTTGATCGTAATACAAAAATTGCATTCTTAGGCATGGGTCTCATGGGAAGCCGAATGGCGACTCGGCTGATTCAGGCCGGTTTTGAAGTGGCTGTATGGAACAGAACGGCATCCGCCTGTGACGTGCTGATTGATATGGGCGCCACTGCCCTGGACTTGCAGAATATTGGACACTATCCGGTGATTCTAACCTGTCTGGCCGATGATGCTGCCGTACAAGCGGTTTATGACCAGATTCAGAATAATTTACAAGCCGGACAAGTGATTGTGGATTTCTCCAGCCTGTCTGTAGATAAAACCAAAGTTTTGGCACAGCAGGCACAAAACCAGCAAGTGCAATGGATTGACTCCCCTGTTTCCGGTGGCACGGCAGGTGCAGAACAGGGCACACTGGTGATCTTTGCCGGTGGGGACAGGCAAACCATCCAGGATTTATCACTGATTTATAATGTGCTTTCGCAACGCGTGACCCGTATGGGTGAAACGGCTACCGGACAAGCGACCAAAATTTGTAACCAGCTGATTGTGGCAGCGAATAGTACCTTAATAGCTGAAGCCGTTGCCTTGGCGGCGCAGGCAGGTGTGGATACTACCCTGCTGGCTCCGGCTCTTGCCGGCGGTTTTGCCGACTCGAAACCGTTCCAGATTTTAACCCCGCGTATGGCCACGCATACCTTTGAACCGGTGCAATGGAAAGTGCAAACCCTGTCCAAAGACTTAAATAATGCCGTACAACTGGCTGAACAGTTCAATTTAAATATTCCTGTAGCAAAACAGGCACTTTCACAATTGAAAACTCATCAAAATAAAGGCTATGCTGAAGCTGATCTGGCGACGGTCATTCAACTGGTTGAATCTTGAGCAGAGCATTTTTTAGCGGGCAAGGAGTAAAAGCATGATTAAGCTAGCAGTAAATTTATCGATGATTTTTACTGAAGTGCCTTTGCTTGAGCGCTTTGCTCTGGCGCAAGCACACGGATTTCAGCATGTAGAAATTCAGTTTCCCTATGAACTCAGCATTGAACAGATTCAGACCCAACTGACCCTGCATGATCTTAGCCTGTGCCTGATTAATGTGCCTGCAGGTGACCTGATGCAAGGTGGTAACGGGCTGGCTGGCGTACCGGGTCAAGAAATCGAGTTTCATCATGCCCTGGAACAGGCAATTCAATACGCCACAGCACTGAATGTACCCAGTGTGAATATTCTGGCCGGCAAGCAACCGCTAGATGCAGACTTGTTGCCTTGCTTAAATACTCTAGCAAATAATTTAAAACTGGCCTGTTGCATGCTTGCTGCACATAACATCCAACCGGTGTTTGAAATGATTAACAGCACCGATATGCCACGCTTTTTGGTGCAAAATATTGCCCAGGCCCAGGAGATGCTGGAAGCTGTACAACACCCTGCGCTGAAAATGCAATATGACTGTTATCACATGGCAATGATGGGTGAAGATGTACTGCAAGGCTTAAAGGAAAATATTCAGGATATTGGCCATATCCAATTTGCAGACTGTCCGGGACGACATCAGCCCGATACTGCACAAATTCAATATGCAGAAATTTTTCAATGGTTAAATCAAAGCACTTATAACGGTTTTACTGCGGCAGAATACCGTCCACAGGCGCATTCAAACCATTCTTTTGCATGGAAAGATAAATATTTTGCAAAACATCCGCAAAGTTAAATTATGAACTGATTTGAAATTCGGCACCAAAACCGCTATATTACACGATGAGATATTGTCCGGAAATTAAACCCTTTATGAATTTAGAACCATCGCCCAGCGCTTCTAATTCTCTCGAACACGCAATGAATGCTCATGCTAAAGATGTACAAGCTTGCTTAAAAGTTGTACATGAAGCCCTATCAGATGTAAAAGCAAAAGATATTTTAGAACTTGATGTAAGCGCGATCAGCAATGTGGCAGATGCCATGGTTATTGCTAGCGGTACATCAACCCGTCACATTAAAGCCCTCGCAGACAATGTTGCTGAAGAAGCACGTAAAGCGGGTTTCCGCCCTATCGGCGTTGAAGGCGAACGTGATGCTGAATGGATCCTCATCGATCTTGGTTTTGTAGTGGTCCATGTCATGCTTCCAACAGCGCGTAAATTTTACGACCTTGAAAGCTTATGGCGCGCGACTCCAGAATCAGTAGCTTAAAAATTTAAATTAAAAAAGCGACCTTTAGGTCGCTTTTTTTGTGCCGCTGGTTTTATCGGGTGGCTTAGCCTTGGGTTAAGGCTGAGCCACCATCTGATCAAGACAGAGCAAAACTATAATAATTGATGTAAATCTACCTCTGGATATTTGTTCTTAATATCCATTTTTACCCGGGCATAAACCTGATCTGCCTTGCTTGGGCCATAGAATTCACAATAACATTCATATGATGCGGTAATCACCTGTGCATAACTGGTTAAGGGTAAAGATTCCGCAAAAGCAGCATCATTCAGATTCGCAGATTTCTCAATCGCAATGCCCATGGCTTGCACATGATTTTTTACTTCCGCATTAAAATCATTCAGATCAGCTGTAGCTACTGTAGCAACCACGCCATTGATCAAATCAAAAAAAGCATCGGCAAAATCGGCTGAAATCGGCACTTCAGTTTGGACTTTCGGCTTGGTATCCAGTAGCACCTGTTTTTCAACCGCCGACATCTCACATAATACCTGTCTCAGCATTTCTTTGCGCTGCACACGCAATTCATCGGTATTGCAAATGTCATTCATAAAACGGTTGAGTACAAATGAAGGTTTGTCTCCATACTCCTGTTCCCAATAATTCAATACCCGTTCCAGTACAGTTCCTTGCAGATAATGACTTAAACCGCGTTCAATCGCCTGTTTCTTTTGCATTACACTGAGTAATTCGTTTGGCATAGCTAAACTCCTTAGTGGCGGTTGGTAATATCATCTGTTTCAAAAGTCACATCACGCTGAAATTCGGGATAAGACAGTTCGGCATGTTCGGTATAATCCAGGCCACGTTGTTCATGCTGTTTGCTCACACGCAACCCGCCCAGCAACTTGTCCAGAATTTTAAAAACGATCAGTGCAACTCCAAAGCCCCACATAAATGCAGCACATACGCCCAGAACCTGAATAGAAATAATTTGTGAATTAAACATATCTGTTTCAAAAAACAGCCCTGCTGCAATCGTTCCCCATGCCCCGCAAAAACCATGGACCGTCACGGCATCCACTACATCGTCCAGTTTGAGTTTTTCCATCACACTTGGCAGCACACTCACCAGCAGACCTGCAATAAGACCGGTAATTACGGCAAATATTGGTGACATGGTGGCACAACCTGCGGTAATACCGACCAGACCGCCCAATGACGCATTAATGGTGGTTTTCATTAAAATCGCCTTGCCACGAATCAGAGCATAAAGCATGTAAGCAACCGCACCAGAACAAGCCGCCAGATGGGTATTTAAGGCAATGCGGCCAATACTGACATTGGCATTGATGGTGGATGCTGCATTAAAACCAAACCATGCCAACCAAAGCACAAAGCCACCCAAAGCCACCAAAGGCATGTTATGTCCTGCCAGATAATGACTTTGTCCATTACGCCCGAAACGCCCCAAGCGCGGCCCCAGTACAATAATCCCGGCCAGCGCAACCCAGCCACCGATTGAATGCACCACAGTAGAACCGGCAAAGTCGATAAAGCCCAAAGCTTTTAACCAGCCTGAACCATCAAAAATACTGCCCCAAGCCCAGCTGCCAAACACAGGATAAATCAGGCCGCTGACCACTGCTGCACTTACCACATAAGCGACAAAGTGAATGCGCTCAGCCATTGCACCACTGGCAATGGTGGTTGCAGTTGCTGCAAACATCATTTGAAAGAACAATAGATTCCAATGCCAGCCATCCATGACATTGGGGGCAAAATGACTGGTTCCGATCCAACCTGAAGCATTGACCCCAAACATCAAGCCAAAACCCAACAACCAGAACACCAATCCCCCCAGACAAGCATCCATATAGTTTTTCATCAGTACATTCACTGTATTCTTGCTGCGTACCGAACCACTTTCGACCAGTGCAAAACCGGCCTGCATAAAGAACACCAAGATACCGCCCATCACCACCCATACGCTGTCGAGTGATAAGCGTATTTCCTGAATATTGGCAGAAGTTGCCGCCCCCTCACTGGCAAATACCGGTAATGAACATACAGTTAACAACAACCATAGATACTTTATTATTTTCATGAACAGTCCCCCTTAAACTTGATCACAAAAATGCAAAACAAATGCCAAATTCTAGGGATATATTTTTTTATTTTTAAATGATGCTGCGCCTATCCTTTAACCATTTTTTATTTTCACAATAACCAACCCCACAACTCCATTTAAAATAAATATTAAAAAATAAATAGTTAATTGCTATTTAATGAAGCATTTTTATTCATTATTTCTGCACTATTGCACCAAATAGATAGAAGCCCTGATTGTTATGACGATATGTCTCATGATCCTCCCACTGTTTAGCAAGTGAAAAATCACACATTATAAAAATAAAAAACCACCCGAAGGTGGTTTTTTTCATGATCCATGCTTTAGGCTTCAGTTTGTTGATAGAGCGCCTTTTTATTTGGCAAGCGTTTACATAAATACAAACTGGCCAACAAGCTACAGGTCGCTGCAAACATGAGCCACAACGCTGGCATACTTGCATCTCCAGTTTTCGCAATAATGAAGGTACTCACCATTGGGGTTACCCCACCAAACAGGGCTGTCGCCAGACTAAAAGCCAATGAGAAACCGACTGTTTTTACGCGAAGTGGCATAGATTCAGCCAGTGTCGCCACCATACTGCCGTTATACATGCCAAAGAAGAATGAAAAGTACAACAAGGCCATAATCAGATGATTAAAGGAAATATCATTCACCAGCCAATTCAAGGTTGGGTAAGCGGTAAAGATCGCCAGGAGGCTAATACCGACCAATACCGGTTTACGACCGATTTTGTCAGAGATCAAGCCCCCGATCGGCAACCAGATAAAGTTTGATAATCCTACTATCACAGCAGCAAGCAAACTGTCCGCAGTCGATAAATCCAGTTCCCGTTTTGCAAAAGTTGGCGTGTAAACCGTAATGAAGTAGAACGTGGTGGTGGTCATCGCACTCATCAACATTCCGGCAACAACCAGTTTCCAGTTACTGACCATGGTCTGGAAAATTTCTTTTCCTGTCGGATGGGTTTTTTGTGCTTTAAAGGCTTCAGTTTCTTCCAAAGTACGACGCAAGATGAAAATCAATGGAATGATTAAACAGCCGACGAGGAATGGAATACGCCAGCCCCAGTCACCCACCTGTTCAGGAGGGAGCATGGAATTGATGCCATAACCCAGAATTGCCGCGAATACCACCGCAATCTGCTGGCTACCCGACTGAAAACTGGTAATAAAACCGCGGTTCTTGTCTGTGGAAATTTCCGCGAGATAGATAGAAACCCCGCCCATTTCCACCCCAGCCGAGAAACCTTGTAACAGACGCCCCAACACAACCAGGATCGGAGCAATAATCCCGATCTGATCATAACCTGGAACAAAGGTAATTAAGATAGTTCCCAAAGCCATCAAGCTTAAGGTCACAATGAGTCCCTTACGGCGCCCGACTTTATCGACATATGCGCCTAGAAAAATGGCACCCAAAGGACGCATTAAAAATCCGGCAGCAAAGACGGTAAATGTCATCATCAAAGAAACATATTCATTCTCTGAGTGGAAGAATTTAGCCGCAATATATGAGGCGTAAAATCCAAACAGAAAGAAATCATATTGTTCTAAAAAATTCCCACTGGTCACATTTAAGATTTTCTTAAATATTCCCTTTTTATTTTCTGCTACAGCCATATAGAACCTCCCTGGTTATATGAGCAAATGAGTAAAAAACAACCTATTTTTGCAACAATTATTTGGCCTTCTTACTGCGGCGCTCTTCGATCTCAAATTTGATCAAAGCTGCGCTGCGGTAAAATCCGTGTGCGAACTTGCCAAATGGAATGGTTAAGAAGAAAGTCATGACTGTAGCCAGATGTGCGATGAGTAAAAGACCCATCCAGCTAGAATCTCGTAGACCGAGCAGAGCCAGCCCTGTAATGCTGATGAGTAACAGCAGAAAGATAAAACCGCGATCCATAGGTTTCTGCTTGGCATCGCCATGCTTGGGATCACGTTTCAGGTTCAGATAAAGCAAACCGATTGGCCCTACAACTAGCCCCAATCCACCTAAAGTTCCCAGTACAACCGGCACACTTAAAACTGGATAAGGCGCATGCAGATCGAGGAAGTAGTGATAGCCTGTGGCTACGCAGGTGGCCAAGAAACAAAGCAGGAAGCCATACATGGTGAAATGATGGAAACGACGGCGAATCAAGGTATAGCGGTCGTCATCTTCATTACAGCCTTTGCCATGACCACCATCTAAATATTTCAAGGTCAGCACGTTTTTGGCAGCCTGTAAAATATCCGGCTGTTCCACCCCACCGAGAACCACTTCCGATGTCTGTTTCCAGAATTGACGAATGCCGAGTCCCAACAGGATAAATGCCATGCTAAAGACCACACCAAAAAGCAAGGCTAAAAAGTTATGCGGAAAAATCGCGTAGAAGTTGCCCTGATATAAACCGAATAAATCATTTCCTTGCATGAATGAGCCAACAAGCATGAAGAAAATAAAAGTCACCACCAAAGCGCTGACTAGGGTAATTCCGGCTTTCTGATACAACTTGCCAAAGCTTTGCGGTACGGCAAACTTTTGATAGGTTTCAAGACGAACCTGTGCCATAGCCTGTGGAATATTCACGCCAAATTCATGTGGTGGAGCATATTGGCAGGCATGTAAACAGGCACCGCAGTTATGGCAAAGATTGGCTAAGTAATGGATATCGGCTTCATTAAATTCCAGACGTTTGGTCATGGCCGGAAATACTGCACAGAAGCTTTCGCAGTAACGGCATGCATTACAAATCTGTAAAGCCTGCTTGACCTGCTCTTCATTGGCCGTCAACTGCACCACAGGAATTAAATTTTTAGCTGGAGCATTCATTTAAACCGCCTCCTTGGTTAAGGCTCTGTTATTCAAGGCAGCAGCCGCTGCATTTTTTCCTGCAATCCGGCCAAAAGTAGTTCCAATCGACATCCCCACGCCTGCGGTATAACCCTGTCCCAATACATTTCCGGCCATCATTTCCCCAGCCACGTACAGGTTTGGACTCGGCACATTGTTAAAACGCACCGCAGCGTCATCTTCAACTTTTAAACCCAAATAGGTGAAGGTAATTCCAGGACGCAAGGCATAGGAATAGTAAGGCGGCGTATCTAAAGGCACAGCCCAGTGGGTTTTTGCGGGTGTGAGATTTTCGGTATGACAGTTATCCAGAACGGTATGGTTAAACTCGCCTTTGACACAGGCCTGGTTAAACTCATTTACAGTCTGTTCAAACTGATCCGGATCAAGATGAATTTTTTGTGCCAGTTCACGAATGGAATTGGCTTTTACCCCTTCAAACACAGGCGGCATAAAACGCCCGACCGATTTTGAATCGATAATGGAATAGCCGATTTGCTGCGGCTGTTTCGCGACCAAGCGCCCCCAGATGGCATAGCGTTTAGGCCAGAAATCTTCGCCTTCATCATAAAAACGTTTGGCTTTGTTGTTGACGACGATACCCAGTGACACACAGTCAATACGGGTACAAATACCGCCATCATAGAGTGGAGCGCGGGCATCAACTGCAACACAGTGCGACTGTGAAGGATCACCAATCACATCTACGCCCTGGTCGATCATAAATTTCAGCAGATTGCCCTGATTGAAGCGCGTACCCCGGATAATAAAGTTATCCGCCGGCCATTCCCCAGCTTCGTTTTGTCCCCAGGCTTCTCGGAGCCATTCACGATTCGATTCAAAGCCACCGGCAGCGAGTACACAGGCTTTGGCCTCAAAACGTGTGCCATCTTCGGCAATGGCTGCAACAAATTTGCCTTGATCTAAAATAATTTCCTGAATTTTGGTTTCATATTTCACCACCACACCCAAATCTTGGGCGCTGCGGAAATAGGCATTCACCAAAGCCTTGCCACCGCCCATAAAAAAGGCATTGGTACGGGCTACATGTAGTGCACCGGACAATGGTGGCTGAAAGTTAACCCCGTGCTTTTTCATCCATTCACGGCAGGTTTCGGTACTGCGAATGACCAGACGTGCCAAATGTTCATTGGTCTTGCCGCCGGTCACTTTTAACAGGTCTTGCCAATATTCTTCTTCTGGGTAGGCATCAATCAGCACATCTTGAGGCTGGTTATGCATACAACGTAGGTTACGCGTATGTTGAGAATTGCCTCCACGCCATTCCTTTGGTGCAGCTTCTAATAATAGAACCGTTGCGCCTGCTTCACGTGCAGTGATTGCAGCACATAAGGCTGCATTGCCACCACCGATTACAACAACATCGTACATGTGATAGATCCCATACAATTTGTGGCAACTGTATGAGATAAACAGGTTTCAGAGTGAGAGGCTAAAAGCGATTGGGTGTTTAATTATTTTAAAGACTAAAGCAGTTTTGCACTGGGCCAGGCATGTTGTTGAATAAGCTCATTTATACATGAGCGAATGACCGTTTTAGCTGCCAGACTTGCCGGAGATAGCTCATCCTCAGATAAGCTAATGAGATAATTGGTCCGGTCTATTGAAGGTTCGGTGATTTTTAAAAAATTTAAATGCTGACGGCTCAAGTTCATAAAAGCACTGCCCGGTTGCAGGGTAGCGACATCTAAATTTGCCACCGCATTCATCAGCAGGCTCAAGCCATCAATTTCATAAGCCACATTCAGTTGATGATGCTGTTGTTCCAGCAGTTTTCGCAAACCATGATTGGTGCTGGGCAAGGCCAAAGGCAATCCTTCGACGGCGCGCAATGGCAATAAACCGGTGGTTAGATATTCTTCCAGCTGATAATGTTGAAAGAAGGCATCATTGCCGATCAGGAACATCGACTCGGATGCAAGCGGTTGCAGTGACCAGTTCTTGTCAATGTCCTGACTAAAAATAATCGCAGCATCCAGTTGTCTGGAATTAATCAGCTGTACCAGATTCCCGGATAAGCTCTCCACCAGATGTACCTTAATATCCGGATAGCGTTCTGCCATAATTTTCAGAAAAGGAACCGCTAGAATGGATGCCGTACTGGGTGGAAACCCGACACTGACATATCCTACCAACCGGGAAGACTGAGCTGCCTGAACAGCTTGCTGGGCATGACGTAAAACCAGTTGTGCCTGCTTTAAAAATGCCAACCCTGCCGGAGTCGGTGTCACCCCCAAAGCGGAACGCTGCAATAATCGGGTCGACAATTCAGATTCCAATTTTGAAATTTGCTGACTTAAAGCGGAGGTTCCCACATCAAGTTTTTGCGCTGCCTTACCAATACTGCCCTGTTCCACAATTGTGACAAATGACTGTAATTGTCTGAGTTCCATTGGCTGATTCATCCATGCTATGAATTGGCTAGTACTTAAAACTTGAAGCAGAATAGCTTAACAAGGGCTGAATATAGAAGTCTTTGTTTAAATTAACCGTGATGCTAAAGAAAAATTTTCTGCAATAAAAAACCACCCGAAGGTGGTTTTAATCTCCCTAAATCCCTCTTTATAAAAGAGGGACTTTTGAAGCATGGATTTAGTGACCGCCGCCGTTAATCGCTTTAGTCATGTCTTCAACAACTTTCTTGGCATCACCGAAGATCATCATGGTTTTTTCGTTATAGAACAAGTCATTGTCCAGACCCGCATAACCTGTTGCCATAGAACGCTTGATCACCATAATGGTACGTGCTTTATGTGCTTCCAGAATCGGCATACCATAAATTGGTGAAGTTGGGTCATCTTTTGCCGCAGGGTTCACTACGTCGTTTGCACCAATCACCAGTACCACGTCAGTTGCAGGGAAGTCAGAGTTAATCTCATCCATCTCTAAGATGTCTTCATACGCCACGTCTGCTTCAGCCAAAAGTACGTTCATATGACCTGGCATACGACCTGCAACAGGGTGAATCGCAAAGCGTACTTTTACGCCTTGTTCTTTCAAAATTTCACACAGTTCTTTTACCGCATTTTGTGCACGGCCTTGTGCCATACCATAACCCGGAACAATCACTACGCTGTCTGCATTTGACATCAGGAAGCCTGCATCATCTGCCGAACCAGAACGGTGGTTACGCTGAACCTGTTCGCCCTTGTCACCAGAAGCAACTGCCGCACCACCCATTGCACCACCAAACAATACGTTGATGATTGAACGGTTCATGGCTTTACACATGATGTAAGACAGAATCGCACCTGAAGAACCAACCAGTGAACCTGCAACAATCAACATATTGTTTTCTAAGGTGAAACCAATACCTGCTGCTGCCCAGCCAGAGAATGAGTTCAACAGTGACACCACAACTGGCATATCACCACCACCGACTGGTGCAATCCATACCCAGCCAAATGCAAGTGCAAGTGCGGTCATTGCCCAGAACGATGTCATGTCGCCGGTTAAGAAGAAGTTGATACCACAACCGAGCATTGCCAGGAAGATAATCGCCTGTACCGGTTTAACCCATGCACCCGAAATAGTTTTTGCCCATTTCTTCGCAGCCAGTTTACCGTAAGCAAATACAGATGCAGTGAATGTGATTGCACCCACGAAGCAACCCACGAACAATTCAAATAAATGCACGCTGCTCATATGGGCATGCTGTACACCAGCCGCCGTTAATGCCGCTTCATTTTGTGCAAATAGCGCAGTGAGCTGGTTGTTATGCAAAATTGCAGCAATGGCAATCAGTACCGCAGCCAAACCCACCAGTGAGTGCATCAATGCAACAGTTTCTGGCATTTGGGTCATCGGAACGGTACGTGCACGGGCAATACCTACAACCGCACCCAGTACCATCGCACCGCCAATCATCCAGACCACAGGATGATCTGCAACGAAGAAGGTGGTGATCACGGCAATTGCCATTGCGATCATGCCGTAACGGTTACCTTGAATCGCTGTTTTAGGACCAGACAAACCACGTAAAGTTAAGATAAATAGAACGGCACCAACCAGGTAGAACCAATCCGCATATTCTCGAATGAATTCCATGTCTTAGCCCTCTTTTTTCTTTTGCTTTGGCTTGAACATTTCAAGCATACGTGCAGTCACGGCGAAGCCACCAAAAATATTGATACTTGCCAGGAATACTGCTACTGCACCCAAAATACTGACCACGTTTACGCTTTGGAATTGCACATTGGCTTCAACCAAACCCGGGATGCCAACAGTCTGCAACATCGCACCCACCACAATAATAGATGACAAGGCATTGGTTACAGCCATCAATGGCGTATGTAATGCAGGGGTAACGCCCCAAACCACGTAGTAACCTACGAAGATGGCAAGGACGAAAATTGTAATCGTTTCAACCATGATCTCTCTCCTTAACCACGCTTCAGCAGCACTTGACCGCCATGAGTTACTAGAAGGGCTTTTTGAATTTCTTCTTCCGGATTGATGGCAAAGTTTTTCTCTGCATCAAACAGTGTCTCGAGGAAATTAAAGACGTTACGCGCATACAATGCCGAAGCTTCGGTCGCAACGGTTGCCGGGATATTTGGAATACCTAAAATGGTTACGCCATTATCCGTCACGACATTTTCGCCACATTTTGAGCCTTCCACGTTACCGCCAGACTCAACTGCCATATCTAGAATGATTGAACCCGGTTTCATTTTGGCAACAGTTTCAGCACGAATTAAACGCGGTGCATCACGGCCTGGTAAAAGTGCAGTGGTGATCACGATGTCAGCATTAGAAACAGCTTTGTCGACAATGGCAGCCTGGTCTTTGATGTATTGCTCACCAGGCATCCAGCCATAACCATTTTTAGCCGCATCCGCCGCTTTTTGCTTTTCTTCATCCGACATCGGAACGTCTAGCCATTTACCGCCAAGCGATTCTACCTGGTCACGTGCAGTTGGACGTAAATCCGTTGCTTCTACCACAGCACCTAAACGTTTCGCCGTTGCAATTGCTTGTAGACCTGCAACACCCACCCCCATGATCACAACACGGGCTGGTTTTACCGTACCGGCTGCGGTCATCAGCATTGGGAACATGCGTTGATATTCTGCTGCTGCCAAAAGTACCGATTTATAACCGGCCAAGTTAGCTTGAGAAGACAACACGTCCATGTTTTGTGCACGGGAAAGCGTACGAGGCAAAAGCTCTAATGCAAATGCAGAAACCTGCTGTGATGCAAACTGATCAAGTTCAGTGTTGCGATACGGGTCAAACATCGCAATAACTGCGGTATTTGGGGCAAGTTTTTGAATTTCGTCACCCTTAGGAGCACGAACTTTCAAAATAATCTGACTGCCGGTATAGGCATCATCCGTAATTTTGGCGCCGACCTGTTCATATGCACTGTCAATATAAGCGGCTTTTACACCCGCTCTACGTTCAATGACTACAGTGTGACCAGCACTGATCAACTTCTTTACTGTTTCTGGCGTTGCAGCCACACGACTTTCACCGACAACAGTTTCGGTTGGGATTCCGATCTGCATGAGCGTTCCTCAAGCTAATTTTTCTTAAGTAAACATTGCGGTTAGCAATGTTTCCCCCAGGATGCGTTTTTGTTGAATTTTTGGATTCTAATTGAACTTTTTTAAATTACCACCCAATATTTATTTAATAAATACCTATATTTTGAACTGGCAATTCATAAAAATAATCGTGCAATACTTCATTTATTGCTTTGACTTTCATTTGTAGCGGTCAGCCTGACTTTATATGCCAGTCTCCAAATCAACAGCGTTATGCAATTTAAATAAGGGAAACTGGGATTGTATGGCAGGTCAAAATACAGGATTGATCTTTCTGACAAGCGTAATTAGGGAACTAGATTTTATATAAGGCGGCAAAGTTGCCTGATTTATCTATAAAATTAATAAATTTAAAGACTTTTTTGTACCCAATTGACTGATTTGACAGATTTAGACTGCTTTTTCAGATTAAAAGATAATCATTAGGAAAACTGCTATTTTTCCTGAAAATAGAGATTTATGCTGCTATAAAAAATGCTTATTTTCCTCATTTTTATATTTTTTTTGTGATTTTCTGCTTATTGATCCTAAGTCTAATAGGGTAAAAAAATGGATCAATATTTTTTTCATTACCATTTCGCATGATGATGTTTTAATCTTTATTGGGCAAATTGGCGAATATTTGCACCATATCAGTGCAATTACTCAACATTTAAGCTGATTTCTGACTTTGTATTCGTGAAAATCCTGATCTATTGCACGACACATCCCGTGTACAGCGATTGTCTGGATAAAATTCATTCAAGATTCATCCCCTGATTTTTAACATTCATAAAGAATCCTTACATCCGATAAAAATCATCATGATTTCAGCTATCAATCATTCCATATTGGAATCATAGTCATCATATTTTTGCATTTAACCTCTAGGGCTAAAAACTCTATAATTCACGTTTCCCCCTGATTATTCAGATCAGAAGCCTGAATTAAGTAGATAAAATGAAACTGAGTCTAAGCAAAACACAATTAGGTTCATTGTTTGCGATCTGTGCTGCTTTCCTGTTTAGTACCAAAGCCATTTTTATTAAGCAAACTTATGCCCTGTCACCCTTGGTCGATGGCACGGTACTGATGGCTTTGCGCATGGCCAGCGCCTTACCGTTTTTTTTGCTGCTGTGCTGGTTCAACCGTCATCATAATAAAGAGATGACAGCGCAAGACTGGGGGCTATTGGTTGTTGCAGGGCTGATCGGTTATTACTTTTCAAGCTGGCTGGATTTTGTCGGTCTGATGTATATCAGTGCATCACTGGAACGGATTATTTTATTTCTTTATCCCACCCTGACCGTTTTGGCTTCCAGTGTCATCTATAAGCAGAAACTGAGCCTGAAAAGCATGCTGGCCATCGCCTTGAGTTACGGCGGCACGGTGATTGTGATGCTGCAGGAGCAAAGTAATGTCCCGCATGAAGGTAATTTCTGGCTTGGGGCAAGTTTAGTCTTTGCCAGCGCCATCAGTTTTGCCGCATATTTACTGCTTACCCCTCGCCTGATTGAAAAATTTGGTTCCTGGAATTTCACCGGCCTAACTCTGACTGTAGCCTGTATCGGCACATTAACCCATTATATGATTGCCACGCCGCAGCCTCTGCATTTGTTGACTCAGCTGCCTGCCAGTGTGATCGGCTATGGAATTGCTCTCGGCTTTTTAGTCACCGTGTTACCGACCATTCTAATGGCACAGAGTATTGCCCGGCTGGGTGCTGCACAGTCTGCCATGATTGCCTCTATTGGCCCGATTTTGACTATTATTTTGGCTACCCTTTTTCTGGGTGAGCATTTAAATGCCATTCAGTGGCTCGGCTGTGGGCTCAATATTATTGGGGTGATGATGATTACCCTGTCGAAGAAAAAATTCTCGCATTAATTTTTATCGTCCAGATTTAAGCCAGTCTGGCCTAAAACTACGGCTAGCAAAATAACCCTAAACAATCCAGCGAAAGACTGCTTTTCCAAAGATTTGTGCCTTCAGATCGATGTGCTTGTTATACTCTGCATATACATTGCAATACCGGCAAGCTTTGCCTGCCTGAAATAAAACAAGGACTGTTATGAAGACTTCTCTCGACATTAGCCAGGATAAATCTTTGCTCTGGCTGATGGCCATGGCCTGTGGTCTATGTGCGGGAGCCAACTATTACTGCCAGCCTTTAATCCATTCCATTCAGCAAGACTTCCATGTGGCTGAATCACAAGTGGCTTTAACCGTGACTTTTGCCCAGGTGTCTTATGCGCTTGGACTGCTGTTTATTGTTCCGGTCGGTGACATCGTCAATAAAACCAAATTTATTCCACTGTTGATGTTTCTGGCCGCCCTTGGTTTATTGCTCTGTGCTTTTGCCGTCAACCTGCCGATGCTTTGGCTGGGAACCATTATTGCAGGCTTGTTTTCTGTTGCTGCACAGGTTCTGATTCCCTTGGCCACCATGGCCGTCAAACCGGAAAAAACCGGTGAAGTGGTCGGATTTTTAATGAGCGGGCTGTTAGTCGGTCTGCTGCTCTCTACCAGTCTGGCCGGCTTGCTCTCGAATTTATTTCACTGGAAACTCATTTATGTAGTCAGTGCCCTGTTAATGCTGCTCTTGGCTTTCCTGCTTAAAAGCAGGCTTCCCCATATTCCGACCTTAAAAATGAGTTATGCCAAAATTTTTAAATCTATGGCGGTTTTACTAAAACAGGAACCACGTTTGGGATTGCGCGCTTTAATTGGTGGTTTTATTTTTGCTGCCATGAGTACCCTGTTTTCGACCATTGCCGTTTTACTCAGTTCCGAGCCGTTTCATTTATCCGATGTATTGGTCGGTGTAGTGACTTTAATTGGCGTGTTTGGGGCATTATCGACCACTAAAATTGGCAAGATTGCCGATCGTGGCCATACCTTGGCACTGACATGGATCGGTCTGTCACTGCTGATGATCAGCTGGCTATTTTTCTATATTGGCGGACAGGCTTTATGGGGCTATGTTGTGGGTTACGGCATTATCAGCCTGGGTTTGACCGTGGTGCATACCAGCAATCAGAGTATTATTTTCCGCTTGCATCCAGAGGCAAAATCCCGAATTAATTCCATCTACATGACCGCTTATTTTATTGGTGGAGCTTGTGGTTCGGCACTTGGTGTTTATTCATGGCATCATGGTGGCTGGAACATGACCTGTATTACAGGATTAAGCTTGGTGCTCTGCGCGGCATTTTTTGCATTTCTGGATATGCGCTATCACGCTCGCAAAGCTTCTCTTTTATAAAAAGCTGCTCTTGAAACGACCTTTTATCTTGGGGCTTATTTCAAGTCATTAGTCTTAGGATACTTGCACCACGGGGTAAAATGGTTTGCCTAAATCTAGCGTTTTGGCATTTTCCAGAAGTATAAGCATGAACATAGGTAACAATGCCGCCAAAATATTACAGGCATCCTGCAATTGTCGACGATTGACCGAGCTATTATAGGTGGCACCGCCATGAATCATCTGATTACGCAAGGTATAAAGACGATTAAAAACAACAAATAAAATATCTACCGAAGCTTTTTCCTGTAAGGCTTTATGGACTTTCTTCTTTTCCTGTTCAAAATCTTCTTTCCAGCTGTGCTGGCTGATTTTTTGATTTTGAAAATCCCAGAAACCCTGATACACATAAGGATTTTCTAAAAGCAGGCGAATGGGATGGCTAAATTTATCCCAAAGAATATGATAGATTTTATGTTCCTGATCTTTCTGGCAAATTAAATATAGGAACTGTCGTAATGTTTGTTTATCTTGATTCAGCGTGGCATCCTGCGCATAAATGGCATTGAATGAAATCCACAGACTCATGAATTTAAGATCAAGGTCGCTATCTAATTCTAGCGATTTTTTTAGCCAGCTTAAGCCACGATGAATTCTCAGGTTGAAATAATCAGAATGCTCGGCCTTTTTACTTTTAAAGATTTCTTCCAAAAGCATCATTTTAAATTCTCGTACTTTATTATTCTTCTAATTAAACATACTCACTTTTATAATATTTACAATATAACAAATTGATTAAACGGTCATTTTTTACTGAATAATCAATATACTAAAATATCCCTTATTTTTTAGTTCCCGATCCTGTGTTGTTGCTTTGAGCAGAAAGCACGTATAATCCGCGCTCCGGTTTTTCATCATTTCAGGTTTACGCCATGACTGCTCTCCAATCTTTACAACCTCGCATTTCGGTCGCGCCGATGATGGATTGGACCACTCGTGACTACCGTTTTTTTGCCCGCCTATTTAATCCGAATATCATTATGTACACCGAAATGGTGACGACTGGCGCCATTCTGTTTGGTGGTGCGAATCGTCATTTGGACTATAACCACGAAGAACACCCGATTGTACTGCAACTCGGTGGCTCGAATCCGAAAGACCTTGCGACCTGTACTAAAATGGCGCAAGACTGGGGCTATGATGAAGTCAACCTGAATGTGGGCTGCCCAAGTGACCGCGTACAGAACAATAAAATTGGCGCATGCTTAATGGCAGAACCCAACCTAGTGGCGGAATGTATTGCTGAAATGCGCAATGCCGTCGATATTCCTGTGACGGTCAAACACCGTATCGGTATTGATGACATGCAGTCGTATGAAGAAATGCTGCATTTTGTCGATACTGTGGCCAAAACCGGTTGTGACAATTTTATCGTGCATGCACGTATTGCCCTGCTTCAGGGCTTATCGCCTAAAGAAAACCGTGATGTTCCGCCTTTGCGTTATGAAGATGTCTACCGTTTAAAACAGGAACGTCCGAACCTGCTGATTGAAATTAACGGCGGGGTTAAAACCCTGGCTGAAACCCAAGAACATTTAAAACATGTCGATGGCGTAATGATTGGTCGCGAGGCTTATCACAACCCGTATCTGTTAGCTGAACTGGGGCAATTATGGAATCTGCAAGCGCCTGACCGCTTTGATATTATGGCGCAAATGATGCCCTATATTGCCAAACGTATGGAAGAAGGTGCCCCACTTTCCATTATTACCCGTCATATTTTAGGGTTATTCCAGAACTTGCCGGGTGCGCGTAAATGGCGCCAGGCCTTAAGCGGTGGCAATGCCAAAACTTTAAAAGATGTGGAAACGGCATTAATCAATATTCAGGAAGCGATGCAGCGTACTGAAGAATATTTGAAAGAAAATCAGAATTCTTTGACTTCGAATTGATTGTATGCATCCTTATAAACAAAATGCCAGTCTATTCAGAAATAGGCTGGCATTTTTATTTTAATTCTTCATGCTGCTTGCTGAAGTAAGATTTACACAGTTCATATAACAAGCCCTGAAAAATAAACAAAAACTGGCTTATTCCAGATTTTCAGCATTGATCAGCCCGAATGGTGAATATGGATAAAATCATTGACGATTATAAATCGCATGGCCCTGATCTTTCACCGCAGCAATCTTTTTGCCTTCCAGTTTAGCTTGATCCAATTTACCAGCCTGCACCAATGTTCTGGTTTTATCAATCTCGGCCACTAATTGATCAAACAAAGCATCTGAGCTTGGTGCTTTCGCATCATTGGTTTTTAAGTCCACTTTTTTGGAGTCTAAGGCTGCGGTTTTCATATTATCCAGCGCTTGCAGCGCATCTTGCTGATTTTTGGCCTTATTAAAAGCTTTAAAGTTTTTAGCGAGGGTTTGCATATTATGTTCAAGAGCACCGTGTGCAAAACTCAGGCTGCTGGACGATAAAGCAATGGAAAATATTACTGCGGATAAAGTTTTTTTGATCATGTTGATGATGTCCTTTGAAAGATCCATTTAAATTGTGGTTATTATTGCGTTTAAATTGTTCTGAACATTTATGTTTTAAGCATTAAACATAGTGTAAATTGCATAAAAAATGCAACGGATTCGTTGCATTTTAATGAATAACTTCAGCTTTATTTAAACCGGCTCTATTTCATGTTGCAAGGCATCATGAATCGCTTCCACCAGCTGCTGGGCAATTTCCTGTTTTGAGGCTTTTTCCAGATCACGCTTCTGCATTTGATACTGCTCGGCAAAGAACACAATCATGGCATTTTCATCAGAGGCAAAACCGATATCAGGCCGTGATACATCATTGCAGGCAATCATATCCAGTTTTTTAGCCACCAGTTTGCCTGCGGCATATTCTTCAACGTTGCGGGTTTCTGCTGCAAATCCAACCATAAATGGACGCTTTTGTTGCTGGGCAATGGTCGCGACAATGTCTGGATTTTTAATTAAAGCTACATTCAGCTCATCACCGGCTTTCTTGATTTTATGCTCGGCCACTTCTGCTACGCGATAATCTGCCACTGCAGCCGTTGCAATAAAGATATCGCAACCTTCATCCAGCATCTGCATACTGGTTTCCAGCATTTTTACCGCAGATGACACATTGATACGGCGCACACCATTCGGCGTATCCAGACTTACCGGGCCTGCAATCAGAGTTACTTTAGCGCCTGCTGCATAGCAGGCAGCAGCTAAGGCAAAGCCCATTTTTCCGGTACTGTGATTTGAAATATAACGTACCGGATCAATCGCTTCACGGGTGGGACCTGCGGTAATCACCACATGTTTACCCGCCAGCATGCCAAATTTTTCGGCAATCGCGCGCTGCGCCTTGTGGAAATATTCAGTCACTTGTCGTGCTAAATCTTCCGGCTCGGGCATACGCCCCAAACCGACATCGCCACAGGCCTGTGAACCGGCATCCGGCATAATCACATGCACGCCATCTTCCACCAAAATATTCAAATTGCGCTGCGTCGCTTTGGCCGCCCACATTTGCTGATTCATGGCGGGTGCTACCCAAACCGGAGACTTGGTTGCCAGATATAAAGTACTTAACAGGTCATCGGCCAGACCGTTAGCGAATTTAGCCAGAGTGTCACAACTTGCAGGTGCAACCAGCAATAAATCCGCCCAGCGTGCCAATTCAATATGCCCCATCCCTGCTTCAGCTTCTGGATTGAGTAATTCAGTGTGAACCGGATTTCCCGACAGGGCCTGAAACGTCAACGGAGTAATAAAAGCCTGTGCCCCCTGCGTCATCACCACACGGACATTAAAGCCCGCATCTTTTAAACGACGAACCAAAATGGCACTTTTATATGCCGCAATACCACCAGTTACCGCTAAAACAATGTTTTTATTTGGAATCACACTCAAATCGAAGCTCACGAACAGGCTACCTTTCTGTTGCAGTGGCGCTCACAATAGCATTAAATAAACTCATACCCAAGTCAGCGACTCGGGGTAATAGCCCTCACTAATAATAAAAAAGTCTAAAAACAATGAATTTATCGATCAAACACTGGCCTGAACAGGAACGTCCACGCGAAAGGCTGATTCAACAAGGTGCAGCTAGCCTGTCAGATGCAGAACTGCTGGCCATCTTTTTACGCTCCGGCTCTAAACAACATTCTGCCGTAGAACTTTCACGAATGTTATTGCAGCATTTTGGCGGGCTTAATCCTATTTTTGATGCCGATCTTCAGGATTTAAGCCAGTTCCATGGCATCGGTGCCAGCAAATATGCCCAACTGATTGCGGTTAAGGAGTTGGGACGGCGCTATATTTCAGCACATTTGCAGCAAGAGAAAATTGAACTGAATAACTCAAGAACCTTGCTGGATTTTTTGAAATTTGAATTGCTGGGTGAAAAGCAGGAAGTTTTTGCCGTACTTTGCCTCGATCCGCATTTAAGAAAAATAAGCTTTAAAAAAATGTTCTATGGTTCAGTTAATTCGTGTGAAATTTCTACAAATCAGCTGCTTCGCCATGCCATCAATCAACATGCCTGTAGCATCGTGATTGCGCATAATCATCCTTTGGGTATGCCACAGCCGTCCAATGCCGATATTGAACTTACCCAGCGTATTTTAACGGCCTGTCAATTATTGGAAATCAAGCTGATAGATCATTGTATTGTATCGCCGGAAGGAACTTGTTCATTGGCTGAACTGGGGCTGATTTAAGCTGCACAAATAATTGTAACAAATATTGACAACAGCCCGGCTAACATTGAAGATCAACAAAAATTTTGCTGATACTAATAACATGATTGTTCGTGATCAACCTAGCATATTCAAGCTGCTCTTTTCCTGGCGTGGAACCATTCTGCCCAAGGTTTTGCCGCCTTTAGGTGTGGTCATGCTGATCTCCTCAGTAATTGGCGGACTGTCTTATATTGGTTACTTTCATTTTCCAGAACTTCCCTTGGTGGGCTTCACCTTAATTGGTGTGGTGCTGTCCATTTTTCTCGGTTTTAAAAACACCGCCTGTTATGACCGCTGGTGGGAAGCACGTAAACTTTGGGGCATGCTGATTGCCAATGCCCGGCATTTTGACCGCGACTGTCGTATGTTCAGTCAAGGACGCCGTGAACGGATCATCCAGCACGTGATTGTGTTTGCCAATGTCTTGCGTGATCGTTTACGTCACCAAACGGCCAATCCCCTGGCTCTGGTGGAAACCAGCGGCATGAGCCAACAGGCTTTAACCCAGCTTTATCAGCAGGCCAACGCACCGCAATACACCTTGAGCCTGATTCAGTGGGAGCTCATGCAGGCACTTAAAGAAGGTGAAATTTCCGATATTATTTATACCCAGATGAACCAGCATGTGACTGAATTGAGTCTGGTTCAAACCGGTTGTGACCGTATTGCCACTACGCCTTTGCCTTTTGCCTACTCGGTGCTGCTGAACCGTACCGTATATTTTTTCTGTTTTATGTTGCCTTTCAGTCTGGGGGCGACCTTGGGCTTGGCCACACCATTAATGGTGGGGATTTTGGCCTATACTTTTTTAGGTCTGGATGCACTCAGTTCCGAAATTGAAGAACCCTTTGGCACTCAAAGCAATGACTTGCCACTCGATGCAATGGTACGCACCATTGAAATTGAACTGCTGGGAACTTTAGGTAAACCGACCCCGCCACCGATTCAGGCGCAAGATCATAATCTTTTATAATCCCTCCCAACCTCCCTTTCTTGCATTTCTTTTTAAAGCAGTGCTTAAAACTCATTCAGGGAGGAGAAAATCTCCCTTTTTCAAAGGAAGGGGTTCCCTCTCCTTTCAGGAGAGGGTTAGGGAGAGGTTAAAATATTAATCAACGAAAACTCTCCCAAATCCCTACCTGCCCTTCTTTAAGGCGTGGAATATTGCCCAATCGAATCCACGGCATATGATCGCCATGAAAATCACTGCCCACAGAAACCTTTAAATCAAATTCCTCAATCATGCGATCCACCATCTGACGTGTAGAGGCGGGTTCAATTGCAGGAGGAAGCTCAACAGCATCACCACCAAACTCGGCAAAAATTTCAATCAGATAGCGGATATTGGTGGCAGACAGGTCATAACGCGTAGGGTGCGCAAGTACGGCGAAACCTTGACTCTCATGAATCACCTGAATGGTTTCCTGCAACCCTAAACCATCAAATTTCACATAGGCTTTTTTACCCTCTTTAATATATTTATCAAAGGCCTGCTGAGGGCGGCTCACATAACCTTTTTCCACCAGGGTTTTGGCAATATGCGTTCGGGTAATCCGGTCTGCAACATCCTCCACTTTGGCAATGACATCGGCGTAAATATCTTCACCAATCAACGGAATCAGCAAATCGCAGATCTGTCTGGCGCGAATCGCCCGAATCTGTTTTTGTTGTTCCAGTAAGGCCAGCAAAGGCTTCGGATTTTGCATATTCAGCGCAACCACATGTACAGCATAGTTTTTCTTGGTTGCCGGACGTGACCATTGGCTGGAAATTTCCACACCGGAAATAATCTTTAGCGGTAAATCTAATGCAACTTTTTCAGCTAATTTTAAGCCATCCATGCTATCGTGGTCCGTCAGCGCAAGGGTGTGAATACCTTTTTCTATGGCTGCATGCACAAGTTGTTCTGGAGACAAAGTTCCATCAGAAATATTACTATGTGTATGTAAATCTACGCCTTGCATAACTTATACTATGTCATTTATTTGATCAGATTTAGATACTCTAACATGAAAGCACTTTTAGACTTTGTGCCACTCATTATTTTCTTTTATTTATATAAAACTGTTGATCCAAAGGATACCGAGCATCCGCTATTACATTTGATCGGTTCCGCGGGAGGTATTGATAATAACAACATTTTGGTGGCTACCGCGGGTCTGATCCTCTCAATGCTGGTGGTGTATGGCATTCTATTTATCAGCCAGAAATTCCGTTTAGAAAAACAGCAATGGATTGTGCTGTTTATGACGGTGATTTTTGGTGGTATCACCTTAATGCTCAGTGATGATTTTTATATCCGTTTAAAAGCCGCACTGTTGAATCTGGTCTTTGCCGGTGCTTTCCTGCTTTCCCCTTATTTTACCAAAGATAAAAATCCGCTGATTCAGCGTTTATTTGGCCCTATTTTCAATTTAACAGCTAAAGGCTGGAAAAACTTAAACTTCGCATGGGCTGGAATGTTTGCATTCATGTCGTTCTTGCATGTTTTCTTCGCATTTATATTTGCCCATGGAAAATATTGGGGCGAATTTACCGCATTTGGTGACATGATTGTGATGTTTTCCTTTATCATTATTCAGTTTATTGTCTTGCGCAAACATTTTAAGTCGCCTGAAGCCTAATTCAGGTCAACTGATCGAGAAAGAATATGCCTTTATTCGTGGTAACTTGTACTGATAACGAAGGTACAGTCGAAAAACGTCTAGCTACACGTCCACAACATTTGCAACGTCTGCAAAAATTAAATGATGAGGGTCGTTTAATTGTGGCAGGTGCGATGCCTAAAGATCCAGGCAATCCACAAGCAGGTTTTTATGGCAGCACGATTATTGTTGACTTTGAGACCCGAGAAGCACTCGATGCATGGCTACAAGATGAGCCTTTCTTAAAAGAAGGCGTATATGGTCATATTGATGTGAAACCTTTTAATAAAGCTTTCCCTCAAGGATAAAATCATGCGTGTTGTAGTTTCAAGCTTATTGGGTTTCTCTTTAATCTGTTCAACAGCTTGGGCGGTAGAACCTGCTCCTGCTCCAACACCTGCTGTAGCCCCTGCTGCTCAAGCAACGACTGCAACACCATCTGCACAACAGACCCAAAAGCCACAAACTTTAGCTGCCAATAAACCGGGTACTGTTCCTGCTGCCAATCTGGATGCCAATGGTTTACCCCTTGAAGCCAAACCTCTAACCGCAGAGCAACTTGCAAAAAATAAAGCAGTGCAAGATGCCAAAGTAAAAGCGCTGGTTAAAGATCAGGCCACACGTTTACAGCAACTGGAAAAAGCCAATTTAGATGCCTTGTCACAGAACCAGGAACTGCAATTGAAAAATGACAGTTTGGGTGTTCAAGTCCAGGTACTGCAAAGCGAACGTAGCGCACAAATGTTTTTATACGGTGCAGCCACGATAGCGGTCGGCGTGTTGCTGGGCTTCCTGATTGCCAGTTATGTGTACACCAAACGTCGTCGTCAGTGGTAATTGTGGTACTGACTGCTGTATTGAGTTTATTGCGTTCTTACTGATTCTTTTAAAGGTAATTTAGGTTTTGTCTAGCCGCATTCAAACTGCCAATCTGGATTGGCAACAGGTTGATGGAATTGATGTTCCCGTTTCCAAACAGTTTGGAGACGTTTATTTCTCTAAAGATAATGGCTTGCTTGAAACACGGCATGTGTTTCTAAATGGCAATGATTTATCTAGCCGTCTGGCAAAGCTGAATGACTTCGAATATTTCTGTGTCGGTGAAACCGGTTTTGGTACAGGCCTAAATATTCTGGCCTTGTGGCAGCTTTGGCAACAGGTTCGTCCAGACAATCACAGCCATCTGCATGCCATTTCTGTGGAAAAATTTCCACTAAGCAAAGATGACCTGATACGTGCCCTCAATGCATGGCCGGAACTTAAGCCCTTGGCTGAACAGCTGATTGCGCAATACCCCCTGCCGATTGCCGGTTGTCACCGTTTATCTTTCCCTGAACAGCGTTTTAGCCTGGATCTATGGCTGGGTGATGCGCATGATGTTTTTCCGGTCATGGAAAAAACGGCAGCAGTCAACGCATGGTTTTTAGATGGCTTTGCCCCATCTTGTAACCCGGATATCTGGGAAGAAAACGTTCTCAACAATATTGTGCGTTTATCAGATGTCGGAACCACTTTCGCTTCATTCAGCGTTGCCGGCGTACTGAAACGCGGCCTGAAAAATCACGGTATTTCTATTGCACGTCCGCGCGGTTTCAAGCATAAGCGTGAAATGCTCAAAGCCATCTGGAATGCGCCCGAAGATCTTGCTGCAATCTCGGAAGATTTAGATTCCGCTCAAAAAAAAACTGAATTAAGCGCTACAGTTTTTAAACAGCGTCAGATTGCGATTATTGGTGCAGGAATCGCAGGTTTAAGCTGTGCCTGGGCATTTGCACAACGTGGCCATCACGTCACCATTTATGACCAGACAGCGCCTCTTTCCGGCGGCTCTGGCAATCCGCTGGCATTACTGAATCCCAAACTGTGTCCGATTGAACAAAGTGCCGATCATCTGATGACTCTGGCCTGGCAGCATGCCTTAAATCATTATGCAACCTTTAAAGCTTTCCGCCCGATTCAGGTGAGCCAATTGGCACTGAAAAATGCTGATGAATTGCTCGGTCTTGCACAGCAATATCCTGAAGGTATTCTTCAGGCAGAATCCGCCATAAACTGTAGTCTAAAGACTGAATTGCCCAGTCTCAATTTATTGCAGGCAGGTGCTGTTGCGCCGCATCAATTCGCTGAGCAAATTCTTAAACATCCTTTAATCCAATATCAGCAGGCAGAAGTCACCGAAATCAAACAGGCGAATTTGGTGAATCTATTCAATGCTACACAGCAATTATTGGGTAAATTTGATCATGTGATCGTCTGTGCTGCACGACAAAGCCAAAATTTCTTTGAGCATTTTCCTGTACTAAAGCCCATTCGGGGTCAGGTCAGTTGGGTCAACAATTCTGCACAGCCCTTAGATCATACGCAGGCCTATAGCTATGGTGGCTATTGCATGCAGCTAGATACAGATCATCTCATTTTAGGTGCTTCTTTTTTTCCAAACCGAGATGATGATGAAGTGCTACTAGAAGATCATGTGCATAACCAAGAGCTTATTCACAGTGTCTTTCCTGAATATGGCAAAACTTTAGCACCCGTGGAAAGCTGGCAAGGCCGGGCTTCTGTACGCGCACAAACTCAGGATTACTTTCCTGTCGTAGGTCAGGTGAAAGATGATCAGCAGATCTATACATTGACGGGTCTGGGTTCGAAAGGATTTTTATTTGCGCCACTATGCAGTGAAGTTTTGGCCGCTCAGGTGTTGGGTGAAGCCTGCCCAATTTCATCGACTTTACTGAAAAAACTCAGTGCCAGACGCTTTGATAAGAAAGTGAAAGCAAAGAAGCCTTATTTTAAGCCTAATCTTTAATTCTTCCTTGTGCTTTGAAAAGATAGAAATTATCTCTCCTACAGGGAGAAGATTAAGAAGAGGAAATTTTCTATTTGCCAATAAAAAAGCGCCTTTCGGCGCTTTTTTCACAAGATAATTATGAACCTTGTTCTAGTGGCATGCCTGCATCACGAGCAGCGCGAGTACCGCCCATCAGAATGACATATTCACGTGAGCTATCCAGACCCTCTAACTTCTCAGCTGCACGTGGAGCTTTACTACCACCACCGCATAAAATGTAAATAGGCTGATCCGACTCCACCTGAGTTAAGCTGTTTGCACTCAAGCCATCAATGGGCTGATTTACAGCACCTTTAACATGACCTTCAGCAAAGGCTTTTGTATCACGAACATCCCAGATAACTGCATTTTCTGGGAACTCAAATGTTGTAATTTCTTGTTTACGGATCATTGTGCACTCCTTTGATGTAAACAACACTTGGCAAATGAAGAAAACATCCCTAGCATCTCAGATATTCTTTCCCTTTGTAAAGGTCTAAACCATGCCTTCTTTCGATATTGTATCTGAATTAGAAATTTTTGAAGTAAATCATGCTGTTCAAAACACGCAAAAAGAAATTGCAACCCGTTTTGACTTCCGCGGACAAGACGTTTCTATTGAATTAAATGAAAAAAACAAGGAAATCAAAATCAGTACTGAAAGCGATTTCCAATGTGAACAAGTCTATAGCATGCTGGAAAATCATTTCTTTAAACGTAAAATCGATATTCAGGCGCTTGATCCGCAAAAAATGACCGCTTCTGGCAAAAATGTGATTCAGGTGATCAAGCTTAAAGATGGTCTTGACTCTGATACTGCAAAAAAAATTAATAAAGCCATTAAAGAAAGTGGCATTAAAGTGCAATCTTCAATTCAAGGCGACAAAATTCGTGTAACTGATAAAAAGCGCGATACTTTGCAACAAGTAATGGCATTTTTAAAAGAACAGCAATTTGGTGTGCCTTTGCAGTTTAACAACTTTAAAGACTAATGCTGTAATGCAATAGCCATCGAGGAACTTCATGACATCGACCAACCGCTTATCCAAACTGGTAAAAGCAACTGCTAAATTACCTCAGGGCATCCGTAGTAGACTGTGGAGCAAAGTGTTTGGTCGGGTCGTGCCGATGGTTGGTAGTGCGCATATCCGCTATCTGGAAGTCAGTCATTCCAAAGTGGTGGTCAAGATTGAAAACCATCGTGCCATGCAAAATCATATTGGTCAGGTGCATGCTTGCGCCATGACACTGATTGCTGAAACCGCCACCGGTTTTGTTACTGGAATGAATGTTCCTGACTCCTGTATTGTGCTGATCAAAAGTTTAAAAGTTGATTTTAAGCGTCCAACCAAAGGTGCCATGGTTGCAACTGCCACATTAACGGATGAGCAGCAAAAACTGATGCAAAGCACTGAAAAAGGCGAAACGCTGGTGAGCGTTCAGGTGACGGATGAATCCGGTGAACAACCGATTCAGTGTGAAATGCTCTGGGCTTGGGTATCCAAGTCACATTTAAAGAACTAATTTAATCTTAAAAATTTTCAGTCATATCAATGTATTTCTAAATACAAGACCATTAAGATGATAAAAAGCCCAATCATGATTGGGCTTTTTATTTCAAATTATTTTAGGGGTTGTGATGCCTGATATTTTTGTTTGACCTCATCCGGAATTTGACGCTTCGCACCTTTTACATCTACTGCAACAAAAGTATATACGCCTTCAGTTACGCGAATAGGTTCACGTGAATCGTCGTGGCTGTCCCACACTTCAATCTGCATTTGAATAGAAGTATTACCCACTTTTAAAATCTTGGTATAACAACTAATTACATCACCAACTTTGACTGGAACCAGAAAAGTCATCTGATTAATCGAAATGGTTGCACAACGTCCTTTACTAAAACGCTCTGCGTGAATTGCACCTGCCAAATCCATTTGTGAAACAATCCACCCACCAAAGACATCACCACTCCAGTTGGTATCTGCTGGCATCGCAATGGTTTGAAGGGAAAGCGTTCCTTCCGGTTTTACATGAATATCTGACACGTTAACTCCCAGTATTGGCATTTAAATGTTGATCTAGCCACTGTTGTAGCTCTGTAGATCGTAGCGCACCACTTATTCTACCAATTTCATTGGTTTTATTCATCAAAACTAAAGTGGGAATACTGCGCACACCAAAAGCGCCACTGAGCTGAGGTGATTCCTCGGTATTAATTTTTGCAAAAATCACTTTGGGATTCTGTTTTGCGACCTGTTCAAAATGAGGAGCCATCATCTTACAGGGGCCGCACCATTCTGCCCATAAATCAATGAGTACAGGTAATTCACTGTGGGTGACAAAGTTACTAAAATTGTGCTCATTCAACTCAATGGGAGCAAGAGGAAGAAGCACTTGATGACACTGACCACAGTTTGGATTGGCTTCTAGTTTATCTTCAGGTACTCGATTTCTAGCACCACACGCAGGACATACAATAATCATTTAGCTCACTCCAATATGTTGATGTAAAAATTCTAATTGGGTTGATATGGCTTTTTCAAACCATTGACCATGATAGACATCAAAATGCTGCATATCCCATTCATGGTATTGTACATAAGGTGCAATATTGGTTGCCGTTTCACGACTGGACTCAATCGGAATCAGGCTATCTAGTTTGGAAGCAATAAATAAAACAGGCACACTAATTTTACGGACATCCTGAATAGGACGATAACGGATCAGGTTGAAAAAAACGCGTGCTGGAATCTCACCACTCCAGAAATAATCCGGGTTAACTATAGACAAATATCCCTCATAACTATCTGCTGTAGGCATAAAGCATAAGCCTTTTCTGTCCACAACAGGTAATGTTTTTGGGGACATTCCCACTTTCGCGCCCATATAGTCCTGACTTGATATTTTTAATGCTTTCGGGAGTTGTTGTAAAGGATAAAGCTTGGCGCTTTCTGTGCCATCAACAAACGGCACTTGTACCATAACCGCTTGAACATTTTTCAACTCTGCCGCCAGATTTAAAGCATAGCCGCCGCTTAAGGAGGTTCCCCAAAGCACAATGCGTCGCGGGTCAATCGATTTCCGCTCTAATACATGCGCAATCATGGTTCGCCAATCTTCTAATTGTGATTGAATCGATACCAGTTCACGTGGACGACCGGTACTTCCGCCCCAATAACGATAATCAAACAGCACAACAGCATAACCGGCCTGAGCAAAACGCTTGGCATACTGAACCAGTTTAAATTGACGTAAAGCTGCCAAACCGTGGGCCATAATAATCACAGCCGGTTTATGTTCTGTTTTGGGACGGTAAAAATCCGCAGCAATAACCTCTTGCCCACTATTTACATACAGTGGTTCAACTGTATAGGAATGCATACGCGCTCCATTGCGTTATTTTATGATTGTAATCGCTTATAAAAATTTCAACAGATCAAGCTCAAGTTTCAGCTTAATGCTATCATAAAGCATATATCTATTGAGCAAATTATGGAGTGACAAAATGAGTGAAAATGTTGGCTTTGCAGGTCAAATTTCTCCGGAGCACGTAGCACAAGTTGTTGAAAAAGGTTTTAAATCGATTATCAACAATCGCCCAGATATGGAAGGTGGTCCAGAACAACCAACAAGTGCACAAATTGAAGAAGCTGCACGCAATGCAGGCTTAGATTACGTTTTCCAACCCGTGGTAGCGGGTCAAATTACTGAAGTCGATGTACGTACTTTTGCTAATCACTACAATGAACTTCCAAAACCTGTACTCATGTTCTGCCGTACCGGAAACCGCTCAAATAATCTATTCCAACTGGCGAAACAAATGGATTTATTGGATGACTAAGCACGTTGTTGACCGTGCTTTTTTAGTTTCATTTTGACCTTTAATGCCGAGTTTTTTATATAACCTATTGATTCAATCTGTAGGTTAAGCTTTTCTGGCGGTATTAGGAGGTCAAATGACAACTGATCAATTTAAATTTTTTAAAGATTTTAAGTCTATCATATATGTCACTTCACACCCGTCTGATGAGTGATAAGGCTATTTGGCTTCATTCTCTCAATTAAGACCTATTGTTGAACAATTGCTTTATAAGCGTTATTTAATCCCCGGTTACCGATAGTAAAATTTTTAAAACAGACGGGGGTGGAATTTGCCGAATACGATTATGGGCTTACAAAACCTATAGTAATGATAGATCGAAGTGGCACTTGCTCTTGCCTATTATTTAATGAAGCAAAATTAGGATTGTTCTATGAATAAAATAATTGTTCTATTTCTTATTTCATGTGTCATTGCGGGATGTAGCTCAATGAATGTTCGACCTACGGTTGGGGTAAGTGTGGGAACTTCAATTTAAAGTTCCCAATAAAAAACAGCGCCGAAGCGCTGTTTTTTATTGAAATTAATTGCCATCATTACAATTGAGAGAAGTACCATAAGGACTAACTAAATTAGGAGCAATACCATTTGCTACATCCACATCGCTGATTAAATAACTCAAACCAAGGCTAGTAGAACCACTAATTTGTTTACCACTTACAATCGAATCGGCAAGAATTTGAATATTCAAATAGCCTGCATAATTTTTAGGATATTGAATTTTTAAATCAAAGCGGCCATTTGCATCGGTAGTATATTTATTATTCGTAGCTGGCACATTTTCTTTGTTGATAAAAGATACAACTTGAACAGTTTTACCCGGCTTAACTGGCGCTAGTTGATCTATTTCTTTTCCTCCGCTATTCACTTTTATAATTGGCGAAACACATTGTGTAATCACATCAGGAAGGTATTTATCTACTTTACCATCTGGTGGAAGATCGGTATCAAAGAAACCAAAATTCCCTTTATTATAACTTAGCGCATTGACTCCCATAACAACGTCTTGGTTTGGAAGAGGTTTACCATCTACGTCCGTTACTTGAACTGAGATATTTTGATAATAATAAACACCATCTGATGAGTCTTCAATTTTTGTTGGATTATAAGCTACAGTAATTGCACCAACAGGCTGAGGTACTGTTGAATTCACAACATCTAATTTATATGTATAAACCTGAGTAGATTGTCCAAAATTTGCTTCAAGCACTAGATCATCCAAAACAAATTGTGCAGCACTATATGCCGATAGTCTCTGTGCCTCAGTAAAGGATAAAGTATAAGTAATTTGCCCATTACCGTCTGTTTGAGTTGCATTTGGAGTAAATTTGACGCCATTCAAAGCCGAATTTTTAACTTTCAATGAAATAGCTTGGTTTGCTAGAGTTGCACCATTTGCATCTACAGCAGTTAAAGTTACGGTTGTTTGATCACCGCGTACATTCAATGTAGTTTTAGTTGCATCAAATAAAACAATACTGGTTGTATCTGAACCGTTATTGGTATCAGCACCAGTTACAGTAACTGTTTGTTCTTGACTTAATTGACCACTATTAGTTTTAGCAACAATTTTAAAGCCATTTTTTATTAGATCTGATAATGTAGTTGAAGTACTAGGTGTGGTTAATACATAAACTGCATTTCCAGATGCATCAGTCGTTTGTTTAGCAATACTAGAATTACTTACATTATTTGTTGGATCAACAATCATTAAAGTAATATCAGCATTAGCAACACCACCTTTATTTTCATCTAAAGCCCGAACAGTCACAGTAAGCTGTCCATTCGTTGCAGCCATAGATAATTTATCTAATTCAATTTTTAATGCAGAAACTGTTGCCGATGTTCCTGTATTCCCACCAGTATTAGTATTTCCATTTCCAGAATTAGAAGAAGAACCTTCGTTATTAAAATAACCTTCACTCCCTCCACCACCACAACTTGCAAGTAAAACAGCCAAAGCAACTGTAGATAATTTTAAACTAATATTTTTACTCATGAATATCCCCGAAACCCTCAAAAATTTTAGAGCTTTGTTCTTAATTAATATTGCTTGATATGTAAGCATAGTTAGTACTTTATGTAAATAAAAGCATGATAAATGTTTTACCATGTTAACCTAAAAATATGATAAAAAAGTGAGCCATTTCACAATGTATGACCTAATTATTATCGGTGCTGGCACTGCCGGAATCGCTGCTTATCAAGAAGCCATTAAATACACTCAAAATATTCTTATTGTTAATGATGGACCTTGGGATACCACCTGTGCCCGTGTCGGCTGTATGCCAAGTAAAGTTCTTATTTCCGCTGCAAATCGTATACATGAAATCGAAAATGCCAACTTAGTCGGACTAAATGTTGTAGCTGAAATTAATACCTCACAAGTAATGCATCATGTTCGAACGCTTAGAGACCATTTTAGCAATGCAACACTTAAAGATGTAAATAATTGGCCAACAGAACATAAAATATCGGGACAAGTACAATACGTTAATCAAAATACGATAACAGTAAACAGTCAGAAATATCAGTCTAAAAGTTTTATCTTGGCTGTAGGCTCTACCCCAACCTTCGATTCCCAATGGAAAGAGCAACTCGGTGATCGACTCATCACATCCGATCAAATTTTTGAATTAGAAAAATTACCCCAGTCTTTGGCAGTCATTGGTAGTGGCGTGATTGCTATTGAACTAGCACAAGCCATGCAAAAATTAGGTGTTAAAACAACCGTTTTTGCACGTAGTCGTAAAGTTGGAGCTCTCAGCAGCCCAGCTCTGCAAAAATTAGCCCAAGATGAAATCAGTAAAAATTTAGACATCAAATTTGGAAAATTACCAACTGCAGTTCAGCGTGGTACTGACGGAGTTACTATTCACTTCGAAGAAAATAATCAGCCGAAACAACTTAATGTAGAATATCTCCTGGTTGCAACAGGCCGGAAAAGTTATTTAGATACGTTGCTATTAAATAATATTGATCACGCATATACCGATCTTAAAAAACTTCCTGTTAATAGTAAAACCAAACAGCTGGGAGACTATCCCATTTTCATTGCAGGTGATGCCCATACCAATACCCCTATTCAACATGAAGCAGCACATGAAGGTCGTCAGGCTGTACACAACTGTTTAAACTATCCTGCAATCAAAAACTTAAAGACACTCACACCTCTAGCTATCGTATTTAGTGCACCAGAAATGGCAACTGTAGGGCAAAGTTTCAAACAACTTACAGATACAAAAATTGAATTTATCACTGGAACTGTTTCTTATGAAAAACAAGGACGTGCCTTAGTACTAGCTAAAAATACTGGTGCTGTTGAAGTATATGTCGATAAATCTTCAGGCAAAGTATTAGGTGCAGAATTATTTGTTGAAGCTGCAGAACATATGGCTCATTTACTGGCATGGATAATTTCTGAAAATTTAACTGTGGATGAAATTCTGGATAAACCTTTCTATCATCCAACATTAGAAGAAGGTTTAAGAAGCGCACTAAAACATGCGAGAAGACAATTAAAGTAGCCAATAATGAAAAATTGATTCACATTAAAAAAGGGCTTTTTATTACTTTGATGATATTTTTCTAATTTAATCTTTCTAATGCACATAAAAAGCACCCCTGACTCGTTAGAGTCAGGGGTGCTTTAGGAATAATGAGCTGGCGATGACTTACTCTCACATGGGTAATCCCACACTACCATCAGCGCTAAGAGGTTTCACTTCTGAGTTCGGGAAGGGATCAGGTGGTTCACTCTTGCTATTGTCGCCAGCACAACTGTTTATGGACTTGTTCGGGTCTTATTTACATCATTTGATGTATGCCTTACTTCGTACCAAATAGAATACATTAACAGGTATATCTAAGTTGAATATT
>NZ_NEGE01000014.1 GCF_002135355.1 Acinetobacter sp. ANC 4169
ATGGCTCTCCAACCTGGGCTCGAACCAGGGACCTGCGGATTAACAGTCCGTCGCTCTACCGACTGAGCTATTGGAGAATCTGAAGCGCATTTTAGGGATGAAAACTCAAGTCGTCAACCAGATAATGTAAAGAAATGAATCATTTGCTTCATTAATATTCGTTTAGGATGCAAAAGCAAAAAAATCACCCATAAAGGGTGATTTTTTAAACGGAAAAATAATTTTAAATCTTATTTTTCAACGCCAGCAGCTTGACCTGCAAGTTTAGCGTTAGCGTAGTCCCAGTTTACCAAGCTTTCTAGGAAAGTTTTGATGTAAGCAGGACGTGCATTACGGTAGTCGATGTAGTAAGCGTGTTCCCAAACGTCAATCGTTAATACTGCAACTTTACCGTGAGCAAGTGGAGTATCAGCATTTGAAGTTTTAAGAATAGAAAGGTTGCCATTTACTTGGTCAGCAACCAACCAAGCCCAACCTGAACCGAATTGAGTTGTTGCAGCAGCAGCAAATTCTTCAGCAAATTTTTCGTAAGAACCGAAAGCTTCATCAATTTTAGCAGCTAAAGCACCAGTCGCTTTACCACCACCGTTTTTAGCCATACAGTTCCAGTAGAATGTATGGTTCCAAACTTGAGCCGCATTGTTGAATACGCCAGCTTTAGCAGCATCGCCAGCAGTTGCAGTGATGATTTCTTCTAAAGTTTTACCTTCAAGGTCTGTGCCTTTGATCAGGTTGTTCAAGTTTACAACGTAAGTGTTGTGGTGCTTGTCGTGATGGTATTCTAAAGTTTCTTTGCTGATGTGCGGAGCAAGATCTTCATAACCGTATGGAAGTGCTGGTAAAGTAATGGTTGTCATGTTTTCAATTCCTTGCATTTTGCTGGGTTTTAACATTAAGTGGCTTTATTGTAATAGATTCTTGAGGAAAATTGCGCATTGCTTATAAATAACAATACAGAATAAAGCCTGAATTTATACGTATAAAGAAAATGTAAAACCGCTCATGTTGAATTAAATCGGATTGTTTAATTCGAAGTAACTATACTCAATATCAAACTGTTCTGAAATAGCTTTTGCCAGTCGTTGCACACCATAACGTTCGGTTGCATGATGTCCGCAGGCATAATAATGCACATTCAATTCCTTGGCTTCATAAAACGTCCGTTCACTGACTTCACCGGAAATGTAGGCATCACAGTTTTGCTCCGCCGCTTTGCCAATAAAATCTTGTGCGCCACCAGTACAGAAACCGATTTTCTGGATTGATTTTTTATCTGCAGGTAGATGAATGGCATTAAAACCTAAACGTTCCGATACATACTGCTTAAAGTCTTCGGCAGACATGGGCTGTTTTAAATAACCAATATTGCCAATCGGGTTACGTTCGCCAGGATCTAAAGCTTCAATCTGTTCAAGTTCTAAAATATCAGCAATGGCAGCGTTATTGCCTAAAGCAGGATGCGAATCTAAGGGCAGGTGATAGCCTAGCAAAGAGATATCATGCTGAATCAAGCTTTTAATGCGTTTACCACGCATACCGGTAATCGGGTAGGGTTCACCTTTCCAGAAATAACCATGATGAACCAAGAGCAAGTCCGCACCTTGTGCAATGGCTGCGTCAATCGCATCTTGTGATGCAGTTACTGCACACAAAATTTTATTGACCTCGGGTTTGCCTTCAATTTGCAAACCATTTGGTGCATAGTCTTTAAATTCGTGTGATTTCAGGGTCTGATCACACCACTGAATAATCTCGTTGAGCTTTGCCATAAATGTCCCGGGACTCTAAATATTTAATCTCATCAAACCATATTTTAAATTGTAACTAAAGCATCACAAAACTCTTGAATTATTTTTATGTTTCCATCTCTATTTCATTTTACAATGGCACATAAATTACTTAGTCATCAACGAATTAAAATATTGTTAGAGGAAATTAACGTGCGTCGCACCTTTTCATGGTTACCTTGGGTTTTACTCATTTTGGTTACTCTCGGTTTTCTAGTATGGCAGCAAAATCAAAAGCCCAAAGCACCTGTTGCGGCTGATGGTATAAAAATGCCTGTAGAAAAAGTAGAGCCATTAGTGAATACCAACCGAACAGGTGGAGTCAGTTCTTATAGTGCGGCAGTTAAAGTTGCAGCGCCTGCCGTGGTGAATATTTTTACCACTCAGAAAGTGAATAAGGCTGAGCATCCGCTGTTAAATGACCCTGCATTTCGTGAGTTTTTTGGTGATCAGGTTCCAGAACAATTTGGTCAGGAACCAAACGAAAATAGCCTGGGTTCAGGAGTTATTGTTCGTGCGGATGGTTATATCTTAACCAATAATCATGTGATTGCTCAGGCCGAACAAATTGTGGTTGGGTTGAATGATGGACGTCGTGCAGTTGCAAAAGTGATTGGTACAGACCCTGATTCAGATCTTGCTGTGATTAAGATCGAGCTGGATAAACTTCCGGTACTGCCTTTTAAATTGAGTGGAAATGAAGTCGGGGATGTGGTGCTTGCGATTGGTAACCCGTTTGGTGTGGGACAAACCGTAACACAAGGGATTATTTCTGCAACCAACCGTTCGGATTTGGGTATTAATACCTATGAAGACTTTATTCAGACCGATGCGGCCATTAATCCGGGTAACTCTGGTGGTGCATTGATTGATGTGGCTGGTAATCTGATTGGGGTCAACACGGCGATTTTCTCTCAATCTGGTGGTTCACTCGGGATTGGTTTTGCCATTCCTGCGAAAGTATGTCAGCAAATTCTGAATTCAATTTTGAAAGATGGTCGTGTGGTTCGTGGCTGGTTGGGAATCAGCCTGATGCCGGTGCAACAGGAAAACATTCTTGAGCCTAAGCAAACAGGTGTTGTGGTTGCGGATGTACTTCCTCAGGGGCCTGCAGCCAAAGCGGGAATTCAAAAAGGCGACAAGATTATTCAAGTCAATGGAGAACCAATTAATTCTGCTTCTCACTTGATTAATTATGTTGCATTGCAAGCTCCAAATAGCACCATTAAAGTTGAAGTGGTTCGAGATGAGAAACCTTTAACCCTGAATGTAGTGGTGACTGAACGTAAAGCGCAGAATAACAATTCACAATATATTCCTTTACCTCAGCAATAAAATATTCTTTAGATTCATCTATATTCAGATAGGGTGAATAAAGAAAAAGCGCATTTCGATGCGCTTTTTCTTTTATTGCTTACTCATTAGATAACTTACGTAAATCAAAAAATATTTAATATTAGATTTTTTAAATCAGCACTGCCTCATATTTAATTGATCTTATTTTTATACCTTTGCGTAGGCGATATCTCTACTTTTGAAAGGTCAAAAGTAGACAAAAACCTTTTGTTTCCCATACACAACATCCTTGTCGTGATGGGAAACATGTGGCATCCATGCCACTCTCATAATTCCAATACCTGCTAAAATTTATTTTTAATTTTGGCTTTATAAACGACTTGTCATAATTGAAAAATGACTTATGAAAAAAGTTTATTATTTCAAAATGACTTTTCTATATCTCTAAAAATGTATGGCTATGAATAGGGTAACTTGATATCGAATAGACATTCACAGATTTAATTTAAAAACAGGAAATTAAGATCATTGTTTTTATGATGATTTAAATCGTTATGAATGATTTAGGCAAAAAAAAGCCCGCTTTAATGCTGCGGGCTTTTTCGTATTTGGCTCTCCAACCTGGGCTCGAACCAGGGACCTGCGGATTAACAGTCCGTCGCTCTACCGACTGAGCTATTGGAGAATCTGCATGCGATTATAAGGAGATTTTGTGGGGGGTCAAGCTAAAAGTGTCATGATTCCTTAATTTTTGTGCTGTATGCTTTTTATTTAGACAAATAAATCAAAAACGTTAAAAAAACTTGCACAGCCAAAATCGGCTTGTTAGATTAAATGCATAACAAAGCGTTTGAATGAAAGTTCAAACAGTGTGGATTTAAACCAACTTGCCAGCACTAAAATGGCTAAACAGGAGAAAGCGAATGCATACGCTGACGATTGCCGAAATTTTTTCAAATTTATCTTTTTATCAAGACAATTATCTTTCTATCATTCAAGATCCAGAGCGCTACCAGACAGCCGTAGAGGATGCTTATATTCAGGTCTGGCCTGTGGACACTCAAGCTTTATATCTGGGCGATTTATTGCAGTTGTGGTTCAGCAATAAATGGTTAATCGATTCACCCTGTCAATTGCTCCTGGACAGCTATTCCAAAGGACGTAAACAGCCCTTGCAGCGTGAGCATGACCTATATTTGTATCAATTGAATGGTAGTGCTTTATCGGGACGTAACAATTCTAAAGTGTGGTCGGTTTCGGAACAGAAAAAACTCTCGGTTTCTCTGGATAGCGTATTTAAGTATTTATGTATCTATAAGGGAACTTCTCGTCCGGAAGTGTCTTTATCAGCACTCACAAAATCATTTAAATCAGCTGTTTAATTATGCATCAATAATCGTATATGAGCACAAGAGCTTAGCAGATGACTTAGCTCTCTCACCATCTTTCAATACTCATTGAATGATCAGGATGTGCTATGCACGGATAATCATGCAAGTTGCAGTAGCATGAGCATAAAGTTTGCCATCTTCATCGACAATTTTCCCCTCAGAAATACCCAGGTTCTTACTAATATTAATGATTGTGCCAATTGCGAGGAGTTCTTTGTTCTGCGGAATTGGACGGCACATTTTTACATTTAAATCGATTGTGCCGTAGCCAATGCCTGCTTCCAGCATGGAAAAAACTGCACATCCGGTAACTGAGTCTAAGACTGTGGCGGCAAACCCGCCGTGCACGCCGCCAAGCGGGTTCAAATGGCGCTGGTCCGCTTTGACTTTAAAATGCACTTTACCCAGTTCGACTTTTCCAGTCAGCATGGGAATGGTTTCGCTCATGGAAGGTGCTGGAAGTGTTCCGGCACACATTGCCTGCATAATTTCTAAGCCAGACATTTGTTGAGGATTCATTCTGTTCGTCCTTAATTTGAATTAGGTTCCTTTTTGGAACTTAAAACCAATTAATCAAAAAACAGACTGAACGTCAACGCGTGTAAATGGAACGCTCAGTCCATTCCAGAGGATTTGAATTTGCGCTTATAAGATAGATTGATTCATTTAGTGGCTATAAGACAGATAAGTTTTATCAAAGCTGTCAAATTGCTGCAGAATTTTCATGGCGATTTCCTCGCCTGTGGCCCAAGTGGTGACTGATGTTTTTGGGTTAACATCAATAATGTCTAGATTCAGGCAGAGGGTTTGCGGGCTTTCAATAATAATAAACTGAGGGGAGCGGGGCTTTAAGCACTTGGCAATATAGCGTTTAATATTTTCTTTTTGATATACATCAATAATTTTATAGCGCATACGCTGCCCTCGATTGTCTATCTGCATTATTTGAACGTATTTTAAAGTTTAAATGAAACTTTTTACAAAGATATTAAAAAGTTAAATGTATCAAAAAAAGTATTTTATTGGATTTGAACAGTAAGAAATCATGCAGTTTAAGCGTCGATTTTAAGTGCTTAGTAAGCTGGATGTTGTTGTGTGCTCTTCATCTGGCTAATCTATGAATTGAATAAGCATAAGTAGAAAAGCCTTATGGATTTCATAAGTGGAATTCGCTATATCTAAGCGATGCAGTTGAATAAGGACGCTCAAACATGCTGCTGAAAATTAGCATTGCGATGCTGGCCTTTGCCGCCAATTCGGTTTTATGTCGTCTGGCACTGGCAGAACAGCAGATTGATCCCATGAGTTTTAGCCTGATTCGGGTATGCAGCGGTGCAGCTGTTTTGTTGCTGCTCTATATGCTTTCTGGGCATAAAACCAAAATAAGATGGAATATTAAAAACGGATTTTTTCTAGCGCTGTATATCATTGCTTTTTCATTGGCTTATTTGCATATTGATGCGGGTGTAGGGGCATTGCTTTTATTCGGCACAGTCCAGTTAAGCATGGTTGGCTATGGCTTGTGTCATGGTGAAAAAATCAATATGCGACGTAGCTTAGGATTAGCTATTGCGATTTTAGGCATTCTGATTCTTTTACTTCCTGGCGCCTCGGCACCTCATTTAGGTTATGCCGCGATAATGGTGCTTTCGGGTATAGGCTGGGCCATGTACAGCATTGCGGGCAAAAATATGCAAAATCCATTGGCAAGTACATTGGCAAATTTTGTGATAGCCATTCCTTTTGTGTTGCTGGCGTACATCGCTTTTTACCCACAGAGTTTTGTGCATATTCAAGGAATACTTTTGGCGCTCTTATCTGGCGGTTTAGCTTCCAGTGGGGCTTATGTGCTGTGGTATAGCATTGTGAAGCAGATTGACCGTGTGACGGCTAGCAGTGTACAGCTGTCTGTGCCGTGTTTAGCTATTTTAGGCGGTGTGCTGTTTATTGGTGAGACTTTAAGCTGGAGAATTATTATTTCTGCGGTGATTGTTTTGGTGGGAATTGCTCTGGTTGTTTTTGATAAGTCTGGGTCAAATTCAGCGTTTAAAGTGAAATCATAATTGAAAAATTTTAGCTATTTTTAGTGTTGTATATAATTCTTTGCATCTGAAAATATAAAAAACCCGCTTCAAGAGCGGGTTTTTTTTAATCTTGCTTTTAAAAAAGCAGATTATTTTTCAGCAGCAATTGAAGCAATCGCAGCGTCTACGCCTTCGATTGAATCAGCAGCTTTTTTGATACGAGCAAGCGCATCTACAAGTACTTCGTCAGCAGTTGCATAAGAAATACGCATGAAGCCGCCAAGACCGAATGCATCGCCAGGAACAACCGCTACACCAGTTTCTTCCAGTAACCATGCAGAGAATTCTGTGCAAGATTTTAAACCTTTGGCACGAATCAATGGTTTGATGTTTGCGTATGCATAGAATGCACCGTCAGCAGGAAGGCAAGAAATACCGTTGATTGCATTTAAGCCGTCCATCACTAAGTCGTGACGACGTTTGAATGCTTCAATCATTGGCTCAAGTACGTCTTGAGGACCATTCAATGCAGCTTCAGCAGCAACTTGTGAAATTGAAGTCGGGTTTGAAGTTGATTGAGACTGGATTTTTTTCATTGCACCAATCAGTTTAGCAGGACCCGCTGCATAGCCGATACGCCAGCCAGTCATTGCATACGCTTTAGATACACCGTTCAATACGATTACGCGATCGTAAAGGTCTGGTGCAACAGTTGCGATGTTATAGAATTCGTCGTCCCAACGGATTGGTTCATACATGTCATCAGAAGCAACAAGTACTTCTGGGTATTTACGAAGCACTTCAGCCAAAGCTTCTAATTCAGCTTTAGTGTAGATCATGCCAGTCGGGTTAGATGGGCTGTTTAATACCACTAAACGAGTTTTGTCAGTGATCGCAGCTTCTAATTGAGCTGGTGTAATTTTGAAACGTTGTTCTTCACCACATTTAACAACTACAGGAACACCTTCAGCAATGATCACCATGTCTGGATAGCTTACCCAGTATGGTGCAGGGATGATGACTTCATCACCTTTGTTTAACAAAGCAAGTGCCAAGTTAAAGAATGATTGTTTACCACCGCAAGAAACCAGGATTTGGTTTGCTGCATAGTCAAGGTTATTGTCGCGTTTAAATTTCGCGATAATCGCTTTTTTAAGACCTGGAGTACCGTCAACAGCGGTATATTTAGTAAAACCGTTGTTAATAGCAGTAATGGCTGCATCTTTGATGTGTTGTGGGGTGTCAAAATCTGGTTCACCTGCGCCTAAACCAATTACGTTTTTACCAGCAGCTTTAAGTTCAGCAGCTTTATTGGTAACAGCAAGTGTAGGGGACGGTTTGATGGCATTTACACGATCAGAGAGACGTACGTCCACGGCAGTATTCCTTCTTATAGGGATTAAAAAATAAAAAGCACACTATCTTAGCTTAAATTGCGCCAAAAAGGGGAGAGAGAATGCACTGATATCTGAAAAAAGTGTGTTGCTTGGTTAAGTGGTATTTGAATGGTGATAAAAAATTGAGTGGCTTATCGGCCAGAGGATAAAAAATAATATTTTTTAAATGAATGGGATAAATATTATGTAGCACATGATCACACTGCAATCCGAGAATAATATGAATGGATTGCAGTGTTTTGCTGGCTTTAATAATCAAATTGAATCATTAATAAGCATAATTTAAATCGGTGTAATCATTAAGTGATTTTTGCAAATGGCTATTGATAAACTCATGTACATCAGCAGTGGTCATTGGTTGACCCTGTTTGCTAATGACATGTTCAATAGGCTGCTGACCTTGCGCGGTAATGGTATAAACAAAATTACGCGTCACTTTATAAGCTGCTTCTTCATTGAGGATGCAAGTCACATAACGGTAACTATGCTCAAAGTTTAAATCGGTATGTGAAAATACAAACTGATCGAATAATTTCATGCTTTGACCATTTGCCAGAGCCTTGAGCTCATCCACAATGCTAGCACTAAATTTCATGCCATAGCGTTCAGAGATGGGTTTTTGGTCAATTAACAGTGATACAGATTCATCATCATTCTGGGTGACGGTGACATTGCTAAAATTGGACATGAACATCTCTGGGGTGAATTACGAAGCTGTTCAGTATGGTGGAAATGACTGAAAAATCAATTCAGAACTGTATGGATTTTGGACACAATATCTAAAGGTTAAATTTAAAAGCACAAACAGAAGAATTAAAAAGAGAATCAAAATAAAAAAAGGCTACATCAGATGTAGCCTTTTGAGTGTTTATTTATAGCCAAGATGCCAAGAAGAACTAAGCATTAAAACGAGACAGATCTTCTTCAGGACGGGCAGTCAATACTTCAACACCGGTTTTAGTCACTAAAAGGGTGTGTTCATATTGTGCTGACAAACTGTGGTCTTTGGTCACCACCGTCCATTTGTCACCTAAAATTTTAGTTTTCCAGTCACCACCATTGACCATAGGCTCGATGGTAAAAGTCATTCCTTCTTCAAGCACCATGCCAGTATTCGCTTGGCCATAGTGTAAAACTTGCGGTTCATCATGGAATACGGTACCAATACCATGACCACAGTATTCACGTACTACGCCAAAACGTTCGGATTCAACATATTTCTGGATGGCATGACCAATATCACCAATGGTCGAACCTGGTTTAACCGTTTCCATGCCGCGGTACATGGCTTCTTGTGCCACTTTACATAAGCGATTGGCCAGAATTGAAGTTTCACCACCCACGATATACATCATGTTGGTATCGCCGTGATAACCATCTTTAATCACAGTGACATCAATATTGAGGATGTCGCCTTTTTTCAAAATTTTACTTTCAGATGGAATGCCGTGACACACCACATGGTTGACTGAAGTGCAAATCACGTGTTGGAAAGCTGGACGGCCAGGTGCTGCGCCATAGCCGAGGCAAGCAGGAATGGCATCTTGTTTATTCACAATATAATCGTGACAAATCGTATCCAATTCCAGGGTAGATACACCCGGTTTGATATGCGGTTTGATCATATCCAAAACTTCAGCCGCCAGTCGACCCGCCACACGCATTTTCTCAATTTCTTCAGGTGTTTTGATTAAACGGCGGGGAGCTTCGTAAGTACTGTTCATGATCTTTAAAAACTTTTGGAAATTTGTGTGTGACTATGGTATAAATAGCCGCCCATTTTATCAAATGCTTTTTCGTGAATAAATTTTCACGGGCTTTGTGCGATGGGGCAATAAAATCCGCACATATATCGACACATTTCTCTGGGTGCCTGCAAGGGTGGAGAATGCGGATATATGGAGGCCTAACCCAAACTTTAAGGTAAAGAAAATGGCAGATTACAACGTAAGCATGCGCGACCTTCTTCAAGCAGGCGCTCACTTCGGTCACCAAACTCGTTTCTGGAACCCAAAGATGCGCGAATACATCTTTGGTGCGCGTAACAAAATTCACATCATCAACCTTGAGCACACTGTTCCTGCGTTAAATGATGCTTTGAACTTTGTTAACAATCTTGCAAGCAAAAAGAACAAAGTATTGTTTGTTGGTACTAAACGTGCTGCTTCTAACATCATTCGTGAACAAGCTCAACGCGCTGGTCAACCATATGTAGACCACCGCTGGTTAGGTGGTATGTTGACGAACTGGAAAACACTTCGCCAATCTATCAACCGTTTAAAAGATCTTCAAACTCAATCTACTGACGGTACTTTCGCTAAACTTACTAAACGTGAAGCTTTAGAACGTACTCGTGAAATGGAAAAACTTGAACGTGCTTTAGGCGGCGTTAAAAACATGGGTGGTTTACCTGACGCATTATTCGTAATTGACGTTGACCACGAATCAATCGCGATTAAAGAAGCTAAAAACCTTGGTATTCCTGTAATCGGTATCGTTGATACAAACTCTAACCCAGACAACGTAGATTACGTTATTCCTGGTAACGATGATGCGATCCGTGCGGTTACACTTTACGCTTCTGCTATGGCTGATGCTATCCTTGCTGGTAAAGAGTACGCTCAATCACAAGCAAATGCTCAAGCTAAAGGCGACGAAGCTGCTAAAGAAGCTCCAGAGGCTTAATGCGTTTTGACGCAGAATTGTCATTTTTGCGACATGTAATCGTGGCAAATTAAGCGTCAAGCAAGCAAAACGGCCCAGAGAACACTTTGGGCCGTTTTTGTTGAACAGATTCATTTTCTACCGTATTTAGGAGAATAACATGACTGCAGTTACTGCGAGCATGGTAAAAGAATTGCGTGACCGTACTGGCCTAGCAATGATGGAATGTAAAAAAGCATTAACAGAAGCGGACGGTGATATCGAATTAGCGATTGATAACCTTCGTAAATCTGGTCAAGCAAAAGCAGCTAAAAAAGCTGGTAACATTGCTGCTGACGGTGCAATCACTATCGTTCAAGAAGGCAACAAAGCGATTCTTGTAGAAGTAAACTGCCAAACTGACTTCGTTGCTAAAGACGAAAACTTTGCTGGTTTCTCTGCTAAAGTTGCTGCTGCTGCTCTTGCTGCAAATGAAACTGACGCTGCTAAAATTGCTGAATTAAAACTTGAAGATGGTTCTACTGTTGAAGAAGCGCGTATTGCTCTTGTTCAAAAAATCGGTGAAAACATCCAAGTACGTCGTGCGAAAATTGTTGAAGGCGAAAACCTTGCAGTTTACAAACACGGTTTAAAAATCGGTGTTGTAGTTGCTTACACAGGTTCTGCTGAAACTGGTAAAGGTATTGCAATGCACGTTGCTGCGTTCAACCCGGTTGCTGTAAATGCTGAAGGCGTTTCTGCTGATCTTATCGCTAAAGAAAAAGAAATTGCTGAAGCGAAAGCATTAGAATCTGGTAAACCAGCTAACATCGTTGAAAAAATGGTGACTGGTTCAGTTGAAAAATACTTGAATGAAGTTGTTCTTGAGCGTCAAATGTACGTAATCGACAATGACAAGAAAGTTGCTGATGTTCTTAAATCAACTGCTACTACAGTTGTTGAATTCGTTCGCTTCGAAGTGGGTGAAGGTATTGAGAAAAAAGCTGAACTTTCTTTCGCTGAAGAAGTTGCTGCTGCTCAAGCTGCTGCAAAATAATCTCTGATTATTTGCAAAAAAAGCCCTCGTTAGAGGGCTTTTTTTATGAATAGTTTAAAATTTTGAGAGAAGGACAAAGATGGCGAATAAAGCTCAGATGGGAATAGGTGCAGTTATTATTGTTTTAATTGCTGCCTATTTTGGAGTGGATTTACAAAAACAACCTGCTTCTACTCAAACTGTTCAAGACTTAAAACTGCAAAACCAAATTCTGGTAGAGAAAGAACGTTCTCAAACTCATGTAGATTCTAAGTCTGAGAATTTACCGCTTGATAATGATGATGCAAAAATTCAGCAGGCATTTCAAACACAAAAAAGTGATATACAGGTTCGGTCTAGCGGAATAGTCAAAGCGGTTTTAGCGGATGATAACAACGGTTCACGCCATCAAAAATTTATTCTGCAATTGCAGAATGGCTTAACCGTTTTGGTGGCTCATAATATTGATTTAAGTCCTCGTATTGATGGTTTGCAAAAGGGAGATGCACTCGAGTTCTATGGGGAATATGAATACTCTGAAAAAGGTGGAGTAATTCACTGGACTCATCATGATCCACAACAAAGACATACGGACGGTTGGTTGAAATATAAAGGAAGAACCTATCAATAAAGGTTCTTCAGAAGGCTAAAACGATAATAGGCCTTAAATTGCGCTGATTTGCGATTTTTGACGTGTTTTATATTTTGGTAGTAGTTTGTTTAGATAGGTATTCATGCACCATGCAGGGCCAATGAGGAGGAATTGGAGGTCTTTGAAGAATGAAGGCTTTTTTCCTTCGACTTTGTGGCCATAAAACTGCCCAATCCATGCTAAAACGAAAAGCGTAATATAAAATCCTGTTCCTACAGGCAAAATAAAAATCAGCCATGCCATAACGATAATGAGGGCAGCCATTGCGACAGCAAGGACTAAGTCTAGGCGTGCATAAAAGAGCAAAGTTAAAACCAGAAGCAGGGCTGTCAATAACGCGCTGAAATGAGCCAGTATGCCGATAATTGAAAACAGGATTGCGGGTACACAAACCCAGTGAATGGCTTTGTTGGTTTTGTTCTGATGGCTCTCACTATATTCATCCAACCATTCTGTTATTGTTTTCATTTTTCACTCCGGTTTTTTATTGATGAATATCCATCAATCTAAGTTTTTTTTTATTGAGATAAAATATAAACGAGAAAGTAGTGCCGGTCAAAATTCAGCACCAGCAATTCATCACTCATATGATGCGCGCAGGACTAATGCTGGATGCTGGGTCACAAAGTGAGGGTGATGTTGAATCGTAATGAGAAGGCGGAGGGATTGCAATTTTGGCCAGGCATTAAAAAAGCCACAAGAAGTGGCTTTTAAGTCAAATGTATCAGGAGTCTGGCAAGGTTTTATGAATTTGGACCATCCACACGTTCGATATTCACTTTTGCAGTACCTGCATTGGTAATACCTAACTGTTTTGCAGCGCCATAAGACAAGTCTAGAACACGGTTACCATGGAATGGACCACGATCGTTTACTTTTACGACTACGCTTTTACCATTGTTTTTATTGGTCACGCGAATATAGCAGTTCAATGGCAAGCTACGGTGAGCTGCAGTCAAACCATTCATATCGAATGTTTCGCCACTTGCAGTTTTACGGCCATGGAATTGGCGACCGTACCAAGAGGCTGCACCAGTTTGGCTAAATTTACGTACTGTGTTAGAAGCGACAGTGTTTAGCTTTTCAATCACTGAAGGCTCATCGTTAGGGATTTCAATTTTCGCAGCAATAGTTTGACGACGAATTTTATCACCAGAACGCTCAGTGATTGAGAGGCTGTTTAAATTTGAAAAGTGCGAGTTAAAGGTTTGAGCATCTTTATTTAATACACGTGTGGCTAAACGTGAGTTGTCATGATCCGTATTGAATGATGACTGCACCAGTTCTGCTTGAGACTGACTCAGGGCAAAAGTGGCCGATAAGGCTAAAATATATTTTATTGAAGACTGCATTATTAAACTCCTAAAGACCGTTGCTTTCATTTCAATTAAGCGATTGAAAATTAAGCTATCAAGTCTGTTAATTCTCTTTTGCAACTACATTCGACGAGATGGATAATATTCATGCCAAGCTAAAGCTGTCTACTCTTTAATTAAAATAATTACAAAAACTACAGAAATATATCATTTTTCGATCAAAATATGATCAATATTGTAACAATGTATGTAAAAGGTCTAATTTGTGAGCTATTTTACGAAAAAAATTATTGACTTTATTGTTTTTTGGTAAAAACCAGCCTTAACGGCTGGCGATTTCAGTGCCTAATTGCCATACCGCTGTGGCATACATTCGACTCTTGTTATATGTCGTAATCACCTGAAAATTTGGATAAGTAATATAGTAAATAGGGCCATAACTATCTTGAAGTTGAATAATATTTACCATATCCAGGTCATCAATTTTCACAATCGGATTGGTTGCAGTGATGCCTTGATTTTTTAAGGCACCATAGGGAGTAGGTTGTTCCAAATCTTTGGCAATAATAGCAGTGGAATTATTTCCACTATAGCGGGCAGCAAAGCCAATCGGTTGGTTACGTTGCCATCCATGTTGAGCCAAATAGTTGGCAATAGAACCAATGGCATCCACGGCAGAATTTCTTAGGTCGATATGTCCATTTGCATCATAGTCCACCCCCAATTTCGTAATGTTACTCGGCATAAATTGCGGATAGCCAATAGCACCGGCATAGGATCCTACTACCGAGCTGGCAGGTACCCCATCTTTATAGGTCCAAGCAATCAATGCCGCGAGTTCATCCTGAAAATACTGCGCACGACGTTCATAGCCAAAACCTAAGGTCGCCAAGGCATCTCGGGTGATGAAATTGCCTTTATTGGCACCAAAACCGGTTTCTACCCCTAAAATGCCTAAAATGACCGATTGTGGTACACCAAACTGCTGTTCGGCACGGTTTAAGGTATCGGCATACTGATTTTTAAAGCGCACCCCACGCTGAATGGTGCTTTCGGCCATAAAATTGGTTTTATATTCGTACCAGGGCTTACTTTCCCCAGGACGATTCATAATATTGATGATATTAGGCAGGTTTTTTGACCCGTTCATGGCCCAATCGACTTGCTCTGCGCTTAAGCCATAGGTCTGCATGGTTTTTTGCTTAAAGCTGTTATAAGCAGGATCGTTGTAAAAATCATTGGCCTGACAGAAACTGGTGATGGAAAGTGCACCGAGAAGTAAAGGAAGACGTTTCATTTTGTTATAAAAGTTGATACTTAACATATTACTCAAAGTTCCAAAAACATAATCAGTGTGTGTAAATCGACATCACGATGCTAAAAGACAGCATTACAAATATAATTGCCGAAAATCCATCTCATGAAAGATAACGGAATTTTTCTAAGGGGCTAAGATAGCATTGACCAAGGCTATATCAACCAGTATGCATACAAAAAAAGACAAACATGGAGAGACTGCGCGTAAATCCACCTCTCAGGCGGATACTCTAAGCCGGGCTTTATTCTCCTGAGCAGAACAATAAAAAGATTGAGCAATTTTCATCAATCAGACTTAATCTTTACATGACTTGTCATAATACGAGCTATCTCGGTTTCGAGTAAGGAATTTAGTCGCGATTGGACATTTTTAAATGGTGTTTGGTTGAAAAGCCATCAGTCTTTATCACTATTTAAAAAGTTAGAAATAGCCCGCTTAAGTATCCATATGAACTCAAGGTTCGGAAGTGAAATCTTTATTCTTTATTCGACTTGCTATAAAGGTTAAATGGGAGAAACTTAGGAATAAGGCACACTCTAAGAAAAAATAAAATCGGGCAGAATTTAACTTTCATCATCACTTTATATAGCAATAATCTGGATATAAAAATAAATGGAAAAAGTAATGCAGAAGATGTTTCTGAAATCAATACAGCAAAAATCGTGCAGTAGGAAGTGAATCAAGTTAAAGGCTGATAAAAAGTATGAACTCTTCAGCATTTGAGCTGGAATTGGACAATAAAAAACCTAGCCATGGCTAGGTTTTCGATAATTTTATAAATGCTTAAGCATGGAATAAAGTATCGTGATATTCAGCAAGTGCCTTCAACTCATCTTTATTCAGATTTGGAATGATTTTATCCACTGCAATATGTACGGCTTTAATCACTGCAGCTGAGCCTAAATCAGCAGCTTTACGTTTAATCATGCCTAAATCAAGGGTCTTATTAAAGTCGCTCATAAAATGACGCACGGTCGCTTCAGCAAATTGCTTATACGATTCCGTGAGCGCTGCTTTGTTGATTTCATTCCCGGCTTTAATTTCCGCATAACTATGCTTAAGATTGGTCACCAGGCTTGCATCTAATGATTCACCTACGCGGAAGTTGCCTTCAGCATCTTTAAACAAGCTTTTTTCAGAAAACTCAATCGATTGCTTGACCACATCATTTGAAGATTTACTCATTAATTGTTTCAATAAAACAGCAACGGTTGATTTGATATAACCCGCAAGTTTTTCAGCTGTATCACGTTTATCACTGGCCGGAAAACGACGCACAAGCTCAGTCAAAATAGCATCAATGATTTCTTCATTAATTAGCAATGCTGTTTTGTCGCGTAAAGGATAAAGCGGTTCGCTGGAATTTCTCTTTTCCTGAGCTGTTTGAATACTGGTTAATAATTCTGCAGTCGGAATAAAACCAAAAAATGGCATGTTAAAAAACCTCAATGTTCTTCATTTTATTGTCGCGCCAAACGAATGGGGCGAGGCATCCATGTCGCATCCGATACACGGCAAGGGTTGATGTCTAATCCGCCACGACGTGTATAAGTTGCATATACCATCAGTTTTTCTGGAGCAAGGTTCTGCCAGATGTCGGCAAACATCTGTTCCACACATTGTTCATGGAATCCATTATGCTGACGGTAAGAAATAATATAAGCTAAAATACTGCGATAACAAGGTTTTTTACCCTGATATCGAATAAAAACTGTACCCCAGTCCGGCTGGCCAGTAACTGGACAGTTACTGCGTAATAAATGTGAATACAGCTGAATTTCAACTTCATCACTATTTTCTGTATCTAATTTTAATAAAGTTGCATCTGGATGACTTTCTAATCGTTCAGGGCTTAAATCGTCAATACATATCCCTTCCGGTTGAGCAATGGTTAACTCATCGGCCTGAAATAGAGTCAGGGTGATAGGAGCACCTGCTGCCGCAGATAAATCTTTTTCAACCGTCGCAATAAAAGCGTTTTTTGAATCGAATGGGGTGAAGTTCATACTATTAAAGTAGAGCTTTAATGATTTTGATTCGATCAGGTTGGGAGAAGAGGCCGGCAAAGTGATACGACCGATGGCAACTTGAGGAATGCCGGCCGCATTGAGCCAGGAAATCTCAAAAACATGCCACCAGTCTTTACCTTGCTGAATGCCTTCAACATGGGCATATTTTTCACGCGCTTGTGCACGTGCAATGGGAAACAGAATATCGGGTTGATATTCTGTTGGATAATTGGTGTCTTTACCTAATAGAGAATGTTCTACACTCATTATTCACGCATTCCTGAACCACGAGAAAGTAAATAGTAAGCTATACCGTAAAGCACAACACAGCATAGGGTAATAACAGTCAATGAAATGGAAACATTGACATCACTATGACCTAGAATGCCGAAACGGAAGGCATTGACCATATATACGATCGGGTTAATTAAAGAGAGATTTTGCCAAAAAGGACTTAAAGCACTAATGGCATAGAATACACCACCTAAATAGGTGAGTGGAGTCAGTACAAAAGTGGGAATAATTGAAATATCATCAAATGATTTTGCATAAACTGCATTAATAAAACCACCCAATGAAAATAAGAATGAGGTAATAAGTACTGTATATATAGTTACGAACCAGTTGGTAATATATAAGTCGGTAAAGAACATGCTCATGGCAGTCACAATAATGCCGACCAGTACACCACGACACACCCCACCAATCACATAGCCCCAAAGAACCATGTGTAAAGGTACTGGGCTCATAATCAGTTCTTCAATGCTTCTTTGGAATTTGGCACTAAAGAAACTGGAAGAGACATTGGCATAGCTGTTGGTGATCACCGCCATCATAATCAGGCCGGGTACAATAAACTGCATATAGCTAAAGCCACCCATTTGACCAATTCGCGAACCGACCAGATTACCAAAGATCACAAAGTACAGACTCATGGTAATGGCAGGCGGCAATAAGGTTTGTGGCCAGATGCGCATAAAACGGCGCACTTCTTTATGCACAAGGGTATATAGCGCAACGCTGAGTTGATTAAAGTTCATTGCGCAGCTCCATCAAGATTTTTTTCGACCATTTTCACGAACAGTTCTTCCAGGCGGTTCGACTTGTTACGCATGCTGCGGACTTGAATGCCTTGTGCTTCCAAAAGTTGAAACAGTTCATTTAATGTATGAGCCTTGTCCATAGTCACTGCTAAGGTGACAGGATCAATTAAATTAAAACGAACGCCGATAATTTCCAGATGGATCGGTTGAATCGGTTCAACCAAGTCGAAAATAAAGGATTCTTCACTCAGCTGATTGAGGAAAGATTTCATGCTGGTATCTTCCTTAATTACACCGCGGTCGATAATAGCGATGCGACGGCAGAGCATTTCAGCTTCTTCTAGATAATGCGTGGTCAGAATGATAGAGGTGCCTTTTTCATTCATTTCTGTAAGGAAATCCCACATGGAACGACGCAGTTCAATATCGACCCCGGCAGTCGGCTCATCTAAAATAAGCAGTTTAGGCTGGTGCATCATGGCACGGGCAATCATTAAACGACGTTTCATCCCGCCAGAAAGCATACGCCCCTGTGTACCGCGTTTTTCCCATAAGCCTAATTTTTCCAGATATTCTTCAGCACGGCTTTCTGCAGTTTTTTTAGGGATACCGTAATAGCCGGCTTGGGTGACCAAAATATCAAAGGTTTTTTCAAACTGGCCAAAGTTAAATTCTTGCGGCACCACGCCTAGGCATTGTTTTGCTGCTGAAGGATGGGTATCCAGATTGTGGCCAAAAATTTCCACTGTACCGGAGGTTTTTTTTGTCAGTGAGCTGATAATGCTGATGGTGGTGGATTTTCCTGCACCATTAGGACCAAGAAGGGCATAGAACTCACCATCGGGTACCGTTAAATTAATACCTTTGAGTGCCTGAAAACCGTTGCGATAGGTTTTAGATACGTCCTTCAAAGTCAATGCATCAGTCATGAAATTCTTACCTGGTGAATAGTATGAGTATTGTGAGTGATCTGGCTGAATAAACCAAGTAAATAAGCAGGAATTGTGTGTTGCAATTCTGGAACATTGCTCAAAGTATAAGCACAAAAATTGATGACTTATATATAGTTGCTTTACGTTACGGTTTTTTTTGTTATGATGTGCATCGCGCGCTCATAGCTCAACTGGATAGAGTACAGGTCTCCGAAGCCTGTGGCGTGGGTTCGAGTCCCGCTGAGCGCACCAATTTCTTAAAAGAATAAAACAAAATATAGTTAAAAGTTATTTAAAATTAGTATCTTAATCTTATTTATATACCAAAATACACCTTAACTTATCAGGATACAGTTGCAAAGAATAAGGATATAAATGAGGATATAATGGATTCGATCATTTTTTGTATCCTTATTTACTATGGCTAAGCACATTATCCCCCTGACAGATTCGAAGTGTTCAAGCACAAAACCGAAAGATAAAGACTATTCTTTATATGATGGGAATGGCTTAATTTTATTCGTTCGCAAAACCGGTACAAAGGTATGGCGATATAAATATAAAAAAGCCAATGGTAAAGATGGATTGATGACATTAGGCAACTTTCCATCTTTAACTTTAAAACAGGCGAGAGATAAACGCCGTGAATATGAAAAGCTACTTGCTCAAGATATAGACCCCATCGAATATGAAACCACTCAAAAAATTAAAAAGAGTAATGCATTTAGTTTTGAATCAGTGGCTAGGGATTGGCATAAGGAATATACCAATACAGGCAGATGGCTTGAGCATACATCTATTAAGGCTTTACGCGTTTTAGAAACCTATGTCTTTCCTTTAATTGGTGATAAACCGATTGATGAAGTGAAGTCAAAAGATTTAGTCACAGTTTTACGTTCAATAGAAGAAAAAGGCTTAACCGAAGTCTTAAAGAAATCACGCCAGCGTTTTAATGCCATTTTTGCTTATGCAATTTCTAGAGGCTTGATTGAGGATAACCCAGCTTATTTCTTAAAAGATGTCTTTGTACTGACCAAAAAGACAAAACATTATCCTCAATTACCATTAGAGCAATTGCCTGAATTACTGCAAAGGCTTAAAGCAGATAGTGGCTATCCTTTAACACGTCTATGTACGGCATTTACTTTGCATGTGTTTGCTCGTTCAAGTGAAATAAGATTTGCACGTTGGACAGAGTTTAATTTTAAGAATGCAATTTGGACGATTCCAGCAGTACGTGAATTCGTCAAAGGACAGCTTTTCTCTGATCGTGGTGCAAAGATGAAAACTGAGCATCTTATCCCGTTGTCACCTAAAGTTCTTTCAATTCTAAATGAAATTAAAATTTATAGTGGAATGACTAATAATGTTTTTCCAAAGAATGGCGACCCCCAAGGCTTTATCTGTGACAAGGTTGTAAACGACACTTTGCGCCGTATTGGCTATGACACACAAAAAGATGTATGTGGACATGGCTTTAGGGGGATGGCATGTTCTGCCTTAGTACAAAGTACATTATTTCAAAAAGAAGCTGTAGAAAAACAAATGAGTCATCAAGAGCGTGATCAAGTACGTTTGGCTTATACCCATCAAGCGGAATATATGGAAGAACGTAAAGCAATGCTAAATTGGTGGAGTGACTATTTGGATGCTAACCAAGAAACTTTTATAAGTCCTTATGACTTTACACAGAGATTATTGAGTAAGGATGTAATTAATTTCAAATATGCGAAGTTGAAGAATTAACACTTAATGATTTTAAGACCATTCTTAATGTTTATTAAGATGATGAGCATTAAAAAAATTAATGAAAGAGTACGCAGTTTGTTGCGTAATGCGTACTAATAATCATAACAAAAGGTACGAACTGAGAAATTGTCTAAAAAAATTATTAATATTAAGTGAATACTCATGATTTCAATTTAGATAATTAGATGACAAAATATACAAACTTATAGTTTTAAATAAAAAAATCTGTGTTAGTGCAAATAAAAAAGTACTTACGGAGTTTGAGGGGGACAGATGGGACTGTTAGATCATATTCGCATTACTAAAGAATATATGGCTATCGCAGATACAATAGAAAAAATTGCGGAGTTGGATCAGGGGGAGTCTGTAGAGAGTGTATTGGATTTTTTGATTTTCCATAAAATAGAAAAAAATATTAAGTGCTTTTATTGCTATAGCGATGGAATTATTGAGGACATAAACGATGGTAAGGATAGCCATTGGGAGCATGGTACAGCAGAAATCATAAGGTACTTTCAAGATAATGTCGTGAGTGATAGTAAGTGCGGGATAAAAAAGATAGATACTAATGCAAAAGAAAAATACCAAGATTATTTTTGGCAGCTATCACAGCTTTATGATTTTGACCCTTTGAGGATTTGGCTAGATGAAATTGGCGTAAATAAAAAAGATTTTTTAAATATTAATAGTGAAAAAAAATATTTACAACCTAAAGGTAATAGCGCGATTCAAGTTAATAAAAAATCGAATGAGACTTTGAAAGCTGAAGAAGCATTGCATAAAAAATATTTGGAAGTTATTGGGGCAATGCTGGAAGAAAGAAGACTTTATCAAAAAGATAAGCTAGGACGTTCTGATAGAATTCAAAGTGCTATAGTATCAACGATTGTTGAACTACTTAAAAATACAGATGCACAACTAGGTTCTCGTAAATTAGATGAAATTTTCTCGAAAGCCAATAAAGCCTTTAATGATTGCAAGAAATAATAAATTTAAACTTAAAAAAACAATAACTTAAAAATAATAATTTTGCATTTTTATTTTTATTTTTTGCAGTTGCAATGAAGTTAATTACGTCATAGATAAAACTTACCCATACTCTTTCATGTATGGGTTTTTTATGACTATCAAACCAATCCGCATTCAATTCAAAACAACATGTGAGCTGTTAGATATTAGCCGTGAAACTTTACGGCATCGTATGCGCACAGATGAAAGCTTTCCAAAACCAATCAAAATGGGAACAGCTAAACAGAGTCCAGTCTACTTTGATTATGCTGAACTCATGGCATGGCATGAAGCTCAAAAGTCTTCTACTCAAGGGGAGGTTTAATCATTCACAACCATCAAATTAAAGTCTTAAACCATTTAGATAATGGCAACACCCTCACGCAAGCCGAAGCAATAAAACTATTCAAGTGTTATCGCCTAAGTGCGGTTATTAATCGTCTGCGCAGTGGAGGTTATGACATTAAAACTCATTATGAGAAAAACACATTGAGTAATGGAAATCATGCACGTTATGAGTTGCGAGGAAAGCAATCATGAAAGAATTTTGGAAAGACCTTATTTACACAATTATTTTAGGTGTCATTTTAATGTTGACGCTAGTTTTTGTTAATTATTCATCTAAGCATTAAGGGGATAACATGACTGCAATTCATGAAACCCCAAGCTTAGAACAGCCTTTGGACATTCTAGCAAATTGTCGAAAATATAATCCACAAGATGATGCTTATTTGCGTCATCCCGTGATTGAACGTTTTGGCAGTCCGGAACAGAGTATTCATATAGATGAAATAACCGTGAATTTAAACGGTATTCAATATGAACAACCTTTGATTTTACCTGTAGTGAATGCACAGTTTGAATTGGTGCAATGTGCAGTATTACAGAATAAACAGCCTGTCAAAGTCATACCTGATGGCCTGGAAAAAGGATTCGCTTACTACGGCGAATTGCAAAAAGATCGGCCTGTAATCATTACATATAACTTGGAAGCATTTTTCAAAATCGCTCAAACGAGTTACGCAGTTGTTTTGGTGATATTGTCTGGCTTGTGCAGACCGTCATTAAAAGAACTCAAGGCATTCGATTTTGAGCAGATTCAATCTGTGGTGAATCAATTATGTAAAGCTGGATATAAACGCTTATACATGCCAGTCAGAGCAGAACATATACAGCTTGAGCCATTTCAAAAGCTGGAACAATACACAGAACTTAGACTGCTAAATCAATCTCAAGTGATAGATGAAAATGAATATCTGACGGAATTGTCACAGGATGAAGATGCTTTGGAAATCGAAGCATTTTTAAAGGATGCGATTGCTTTATTGCCTGAGCAATACACATTGCCGAAAGGACATTTAGCCAAGCCGATGAAATGGGAGAAAGGATACTTTCATATCAAACAGGACGGCATATTTTTTGTGGATGAAGATCAGACACGTTTTATCTGTAGTCCGATTTTGGTCAAAGCTAAAACGAGAGATGACGCAAGTAACAATTGGGGGGTGTTGCTCGAGTGGCACGATGACAAACAGGTCAAACATACTCAAGCGGTGGCAATGGAACTTTTCCAAACGGATGGAAAAGAGCTTCGCACCACTTTAGCCAATCAGGGCGTGAGAATTGCATCCGATCAAAGAGGCAGAAACTTATTCCAGTGTTATTTGATGAATTACCCCATCGAGCAATATGCCTTGTGCGTGGATCGTGTCGGTTGGCATGGTGATGTATTTGTATTACCTCACCAACACTATGGACAGATGAATGAACACATTGTTTATCAGGCGATGACAGGCTTAGACAATCGTTATAAAAGCAAAGGCACACTGGAGCAATGGCGAAGCCAAGTAGCGCAATTGGTAGAGCAACACAGCTTTTTAGTCTTTGCTTTATGTACTGCTTTTACAGGGCAATTGCTTAGACCATTGAACCAACAGGGATGCGGTTTTCATTTTAAAGGTAGCTCATCCAAAGGCAAAAGCACAGCTTTAAATCTTGCCTGTTCTGTATGGGGCAATCCTGAACAGTTTTATCGTACATGGAGAGCAACAGGCAATTCACTTGAGCATACAGCCTCTATGCACAATGACAGCTTTTTAGTATTGGATGAAATTGGAGAAATTACCAATCCAAAAGAGCTTGGAAATATTGTTTATATGCTTGCCAATGGCATTGGTAAAGGTCGCATGACCAAACAAATTACAGCCAAAACCATGTACCAATGGAAAGTTATATTTCTGTCTAGTGGTGAAAAAAGCATGAAAGAAATCATGCTCGAGCAAGGTCAAAAGACTAAGCTAGGACAGGAAATCAGACTTGCCGATATCGATATAGATCAATCGCAATATGGTGTATTTGATTGTATTGATTTTGCAGAGGATGGTGCAAAGCAAGCGATTGAATTAAGCCAACGTATGAATGACTGCTACGGCGTGGCGAGTGAAGCATGGTTGGATTATCTAACCAAAGATAAAACCGAGCGTATGGAGCAAGCCAAAGAACTTTTAAACCAATACCGTGAAAGTTTAGTCGATGTTCATACACAAGGGCATATCACTCGAGTGGCAAGCTACTTTGCGATGGTGGCAACGGCAGGAGAAATGGCAACACAAGCCAAGATTACAGGATGGCAATCAGGCACAGCATTTAATGCCGTTGCTAAAGTGTTTAAGCATTGGTTAAGTGGTTTTGAGCATGTGGGAGATTATGAGAACAGAGAAATCATTGCTCATGTGAAAGCGTTTTTTGAGGCGAATGAATCTAGTCGTTTTGAAGCCATTACACCTGATGCAGACAACCAAGAGCGTATTGTGAATCGTGTCGGTTATTGGAAGATCGAAAAGAATGAAAAGATTTTCTATGTGTTACCTGAACAATTTAAAAATGAAGTCTGCAAAGGTTATGACAGTCGCAAGGTGGCAAAGGTACTGATGGAGCATGATCTACTCGAGCATGACACGGTGAAGAAAACTAAAACCGTCCGATTACCAAATAGAAGTAAATCTATCCGTGTGTATGCCATTAAAGAATCAATCTTTAGTTGGGATATGGATAATGCATAAGGCAACACAGGCAACTAGGGCAACAGGCTTATAAATAGAAGCTTGTAGTGTGTTGCCTTTCGATTTAATGAGATGCAACAAGGGCAGCATTGAATAGATTGTTGCCTTTGTTACCCGAGTCCGTTTTACAGAGGTAACGGCGCAAAGGCTTATATGGTGGGGATGTTGCCTTTGTTGCTGATGTTGCATATAAAATCTATCAATATTTTTCTTATTTATTGAAAATTAAACTAATATGAGCGGCAATAATTTATATTCTAGAGGGGAAATTAATGCTGAAAAAAACGATTGTTGCTGCTTTAACTTTAGGGATTTTTTCTAATGCTGCTTTCGCAACTGAATTTCAAGATAAACAAGCAATTATGAAAATGATGAATCAGTATATTAATGCTGTAGCTTGTGCAACAAGTAAGGTTGAACTGAAGGACATTGTAAATATTCATCCTCCTAAAGAAGATTATACAGGTTCAACCTATTATGTTCTTTGGAGCGGTGATAAAGGATGTGAAGGTGGTTCAGGTACAATGTCAGCATATATTTCTGAGGTATCAAGATACTCAACAAGCCGTCCATTTTTAGTAAATACTGATGATGCTTTAGGTGATAATAACGAGAAGGCATGGGCGACTAGATCATCTTTTACTAATTACCGTTTTATAAACTCTATGAAGAAGACACAAGACGGTTTGTTGGAGATCGTTAGTTGGAACTATGCAGATGATATTTATGGCGGTAAAGACGGGGGGAATAATTTTCCTGCCAATAAATTTAAATACACTTTAGCCTTAGATGAAGAATCAGGTTGGAAAGTTATTAAGCAAGTTTTGTTAGAGCAAAATAAATAAGTCAAAAAGCCCTGTGAAAAGGGCTTTTTTATTCCCGGATTTCAATGAAATCAAACATTAATCAATAGTTAAAAAACATACTGTTTTAGTGCGAAAAATGATTAGTGAATTGATATATAGGGTAAAGATACTTCATAAAGAACATTGAACTAGTTGTCTAACCGGTCTTGATTTAACGTGCGCAAAATAAAAAAATAGCCATTTGGGTGCGTACAGTCGTGCGCACGGTGTATTTTACAAAAAGATGATGAGCTTTTATGAGATGTACAATGATTTCTTAAAGTATTCTTATTTTAATAAGATATTGATTTTTATTATTAATTTTTAATTATTTTAGGTGTTGAAAATATGAACGAATGAAAACGAGTGATTTGTAAGTGTGCGCAAGCATCTAAAAATATTGGAGTGCGTACCATTTTGCGCACAGTTTTGCGCACGATATATCTTCGTAAAGCCTGTAGGAATTTAACGGATATAGTCGTTTTTCAAAAGGTTGTATTTTATTAAACATTTGATTTTTAATAATAAATCTTATTTTTGTTTTAATGATAATCTTGTTGAAAATATGATAATCAGTGTGCGCACTTGTACCTAAAAATGTCTAGCTGCGTACGGTCTGCGCACGCTTCATTCTATGAATGAACTTGGCGCAAAACGTCTTGTTTTTATAAAAGGTTTGTACTCTTGAATCAAGATATTTAGGGGCGAACCAATGTGAACTTTGAATCAATTTATAGGTAATATAACTTAAAAAAAAGGAACAAATATGGCAAAGTAGCGTCATCTTAAAATAATGATTTTTGGTTGATTTTTAATATGACCCAAGTACAACTGCAACAATTACAAAAACAACTTTGGAATATTGCCAATACTTTGCGCGGCACCATGGGCGCCGATGAATTCCGTGATTACATTCTGGGTTTTATTTTCTTTAAATATTTATCGGAAAAGTCGGTGAACTTTGCCAACGAATTGCTCGATGGCGAAGACCTCAGCTTTTTAGAATTAGATGAAAATAATCCTGAGCATGTGCCGTACATCGAAGAAATTAAAAAGAATGCCATTGCCGAAGTCGGTTATGCGCTCACACCAAAACAACTATTCCATACCTTAGCCGAGCGTGGTCGTCAGGGCGAATTTATTCTAGATGATTTAACTGCGACCTTAAAATCGATTGAACAAAGCACTTTAGGTACCGACTCTGCCGATGACTTTGCCAACCTGTTTGAAGATTTGGATCTAAACTCGACCAAGCTTGGCAATAATGCTAGTGACCGTAATGCACTGGTGGCGAAAGTCCTGAGTCATTTAGATGACATTGATTTTGATATTAGTAATACCGAAGCCGATGTACTGGGTGATGCCTACGAATACCTGATTGGCGAATTTGCCTCAGGCGCGGGCAAAAAAGCGGGGGAATTCTATACCCCGCAAACAGTATCGACTTTACTGGCGAAGATTGTCACCCAAGGCAAAGACCGTTTACGTTCAGTCTATGATCCGACTTGTGGTTCGGGTTCGTTGCTGCTGCGGGTCAAACGTGAAGTCAAAGATGTCGATATGATTTACGGTCAGGAAATGAACCGTACTACCTACAACTTGGCACGCATGAACATGATTCTGCATGATGTGCATTTTGCCAAGTTCGACATCAAGCAGGAAAATACTTTAACCCGTCCGCAGCATTTAGATAAAAAATTTGATGCGGTGGTGGCGAATCCGCCATTTTCCGCAAAATGGTCTGCCGATCCGTTATTTTTACAAGATGAACGCTTTGCCGCTTATGGCAAATTGGCACCAAGTTCTAAAGCCGATATGGCTTTTGTACAGCACATGCTGTATCAACTGGATGACAATGGCACCATGGCAGTGGTGTTACCGCATGGGGTATTGTTCCGTGGTTCGAGTGAGGGCGTGATTCGCCAGTATTTGATTGAGCAGATGAACGTGGTGGATGCCATTATTGGTTTACCCGCCAATATTTTCTATGGCACTTCAATTCCGACCTGTATTTTGGTGTTGAAGAAAAACCGTGAGCATAGCGGCAATATTTTGTTTATTGATGCCAGCAATGATTTTGAAAAGCAGAAGAACCAAAACAAGTTATTGCCTGAGCATTTGGATAAGATTGTTGCGGCATTTGAACAGCGTGAAAATATTGAAAAATATGCGCATGTCGCAACTTTACAAGAAGTGAAAGATAACGATTACAACCTGAATATTCCGCGTTATGTGGATACCTTTGAAGCGGAAGCCGAGATTGATTTAGATGCGATTGCAAAACAGCTTCAAGCTTTGGAAGTAGACAGCCAAAAAACTGATGTTGTGATTGCAGATTTCTGCAAAGAGCTAGATATTGTTTCACCGTTTGCGGAGGTGAAGTAATGGCTGCACCAAAGTTACGTTTTAAAGAGTTTGATGGGGATTGGATAAAATCTAAATTAGGTAGTGAAGCACAATTTTTCCAAGGAGAACAAGTTTCACTAGATGATCAATGTAGTGAATACGCTCATGGGTTAATTAAATTTTTAAGAATTGAGAATTTCACACAAAAATCTAAAGATTTTAGATATATAAGATATACAGGTTCACAAGAGAAGATTCTAGGTGAGCAAGATATTGCTATTGTTAGATACGGTGCAACTGCTGGATTCATCTGTTCAGGTGAAACAGGCGTAATAGCTAATAATCTTTTTAAAGTAAGTGTAGATAACAAAAAAATTAATCAAAAATATTTAGAGTTAGTTTTAAAAACAGAAAAAACATTTAACTACTTTCAAGCAGAAATGTCTGGCGGAGCTATGCCAGCTCTAAATTTTAAAATTGTAGGCAATTTAGATATAACTTATTCCTCAATTCAAGAACAAACCAAAATCGCTTCTTTTCTTTCCGCTGTGGATGAAAAGATCAACCAACTCACGCAAAAACATGAGCTACTGAGCCAATATAAACAAGGCATGATGCAAAAGCTGTTTAGTCAGGAAATTCGTTTTAAAGCGGATGATGGCAGGGAATTTGGGGAGTGGCGAAAAGCAAAAGTAGGCAATATTACAGAAACAATTTTTGGATATCCTTTTGATAGTAAAGAAATGGTTGAAGACAACAATGGTATTCCTTTAATGCGAGGAATTAATATTGGTGAATGTCATATTAGGCATTCATTTGAACTTGATCGGTTTTTTCTCAAAGATACTTCCAAATTAGAAAAGTATTTTGTCAGAGTTAATGACATTGTCCTGAGCATGGATGGTTCCAAAGTAGGACGCAACTCTGCTTTTGTCACAGTAAAAGATGCAGGCTCTTTACTTGTTCAGCGTGTTTGTATTTTGCGTGAAAAAGAAAATACAAATATTCAATATGTTTATCAATGGATCATATCAAAAGAATTTCATAGATATGTAGATCAAGTTAAAACCAGCTCCGGTATTCCTCATATAAGTGGTAAGCAAATTCAAGATTATGAAATCAGTTACCCTTGTTTAGAAGAACAAACCAAAATCGCTAACTTCCTCTTTGCCATTGACCAAAAAATTGAAGTCGTTACACAGCAAATTGAACAGGCCAAGCAGTGGAAAAAAGGCTTGTTACAGCAGATGTTTGTGTAGGGGGAACCGAATGCAACTTTATCAAACCCAAGCACAGACATTACTAGAACTCACCGAAGATCCTTTTCGTTTGGAAAGAGAAATTCAAAGCCTGTTTGAAAGCAATCTTTACAGTTTTACAGGTCTGGAATTCATCAAGTCCGAGTTCACGATCAAGAATAATCGTATAGATACACTGGCTTTCGATCCCGAAAGTCAGGCTTTCGTAATTATAGAATACAAGCGTGAACGCAATTATAGCGTGATTGACCAAGGCGTTTCTTATCTGAATCTGATGCTCGACTATAAGGCCGATTTTATCGTTGAGTACAATGAGAGCCAGAGCAAACAGCTTAAACGTCAGGATGTCGACTGGTCCCAGAGCCGAATCATCTTTGTTTCACCGAGCTTTACTGACTTTCAAAAGCAGTCTACTAATTTTAAAGACTTCAGCATTGAGCTGTGGGAAATCAAACGCTATCAGGGTGGAATTATTTCAGTCAATCCATTGCAGAAAACCAAATCAGCCCCTTCAATTAAGCAAGTGCAAAAGATGGGGTCTGAAGACATTAAAAAAATTGCTAAAGAAATCCAGACATATGATGAAGCTTATCACTTGGCGGATAAGTCTGATGACATTAAAGAGCTATATGAGCAATTCAGGGATTCGATTTTAAATCTAGCACCTGACATAGAAATGAATATTCGAAAAAACTATATTGCCTTTAAATGTAAGAATTCCAATCTTTTATATGTGCATTTTTTCAAAGATTTCATACGTTTTGATATTAGTGAGCAAAAAAAGAAATTAATCGATGATCCTAGAAATTTTTTTAAGGATGTGGTTGATGGAAATTATTGTGCTGTGAAAGTTAAAGATAGTGAAAATTTAGAATATATCTTGAGTTTAATTAAACAAACATTGAAGTGAATAATTTAAGATTTTAGAGGGAAAGGAAATGACAGTACAAAGCGAATACCAACTTGAAAACGAACTGATTAGCCAGCTCAAGCAATTGGGATATGCTGTGGTGACCATCAAGGACGAAAGCCAACTACTGTCTAACCTGAAAACCCAGATTGAACGTGCCAATGGACTAGCGCCACTGTCAGGAACGGAATGGAAGCAGGTCATTAGTTTTTTGAATACCGGAACGGTCTTTGAACGGGCCAAGAACCTACGTGATCTGTTTCCAGTCAAATTTGATGACGGCAGCAGCAAGCACATCTTTTTCCTGTCCGATGATCCAAGCAAAAACATCTATCAGGTGACCAATCAAATCACCATCGACCACCGCGACTATAATGGCAGAACCAGCCGTTTTGATGTGACCTTACTGGTCAATGGTTTGCCTTTGGTACAGATTGAGCTGAAAAAGCGCGGTATGGAAATCGCCGAAGCCTTTAATCAAACGCAACGCTATATTCGTGAAGCGTATTGGGCTGGGCAAGGGCTGTTTGGCTTTATCCAGTTGTTTGTGATTAGTAATGGTGCCAATACCCGTTATTACTCCAACGGCACCACAGGCATCGAGTTTGCCTTTCCATGGGCGGATGTCCATAACAAACACATCAATGAAATTGTCGACTTTGCCGAAGCTTTTTTCAATCAGCAGCATCTGACCCAAATGCTGACTCAGTACATGGTGCTGCTAGAAACCACCAAAAGCCTGATGGTGCTACGTCCCTATCAGATTTATGCGGTACAGAAAATTGTTGAGCATGTGCAAACCTCCAATCAGAACGGCTATATCTGGCACACTACAGGTTCAGGTAAAACCTTGACTTCATTTAAAGCCAGTCAGATCATCATGCAAATGCCCGATGTAGAAAAGGTCTTGTTTGTGGTGGATCGTAACGACCTCGATACGCAAACCTCAAGAGAATTTAATGCTTTTAAAGCCGACAGCGTCGACAGTACCGATAACACGTCTACCTTGGTTAAACAGCTGGATCAACGTCATGACAAACTGATTGTGACCACCATCCAAAAACTCAATCGGGCCATTAGTACCGAGCGTTATTTAGAATCCATTGATTATCTCAAAAATAAAAAAGTGGTATTTATCTTTGATGAATGTCATCGCAGTCAATTTGGTAACACCCATCAGAACATCAAAAAGTTTTTCAGCAATGCACAAATGTTTGGTTTTACCGGTACGCCCATTTTTGAAAAGAACAGCCAAAGCAAAGCAGGTTTAAAACTGACCACAGACTACCTGTTTAATGCGTGTTTGCATAAATACGTGATTGTAGATGCGATCCGTGATCGTAACGTCTTGCAGTTCCAGATTGATTATCGTGGCAAATACACCGCCAAAGGCATGGCGACTAATGACAGTTATGAGGAAGATGTAGAAGGCATCGATACCAAAGAACTGTATGACAACCCGCAACGCCTAGAAATGATTGCCCGCTACATTGTCAATATCCACGATACCAAAACCCGTAATCGTGAATTTACCACAATGTTCTGTGTCAGTTCGGTCGAAACACTGACCCAATATTACGACCTCTTTGAAAAGGTGCAGGCTGAAAAACAAATTGAAGATGAAGCACAAGGTCGGATATTTAAACCGTTGACCATTGCCACCATCTTTTCCTATGCGGCAAATGAGGCTGTATCGACTGATGACTTAAATGGCTTAATTCATGAAGAAGCCGCAGATATTCCAAGTCAGGTCAATTCATCCAGTCGGGATAAGCTGGATCGCTACATTGCAAATTACAATCGACAGTTCAAAACTAACTACAACTCTGGTGATCAATTTTATGCGTACTACCGCGATATCGCACAGCGCGTAAAAAACAGGCAGATTGATATTCTAATCGTGGTCAATATGTTCCTCACGGGCTTTGATTCGAAACCTCTGAATACGTTGTATGTAGATAAAAACCTTAAATATCATGGTCTAATACAGGCTTTTTCACGGACTAACCGTGTCTATAACGATAAAAAACCATTTGGCAATATCATCTGTTTCCGCAATCTGAAACGCGCCACAGATGAAGCACTGGCGCTATTTTCCAATAAAGAAACAACCAAGATTGTACTTGTTCCCAGCTATGCGGAAATCGAACAGGATTACCAAGCAGCGGTGAGCAAATTGTTTGCCTTAACGCCCAATTACCAATCAGTCGATGACCTTGTCACTGAAGAACAGCAACTCGAATTTATTAAGGCCTTCCGTGAAGTGATGCGCTATAACGCGCAATTACAAACTTTTATTGAATACGATCAAGACCAAACACAACTCGATAAGCAGCACTTTGCGAATTTTGCCTCTAAGTATGCAGACCTATGTCGTGCCGTTAGAAAGACCACCAAGAAAGACAAAGTATCGGTACTGGATGATGTCGATTTTCAACTGGATTTACTGCACAGTGACCGCATTAATGTGGGGTATATTATCAACCTCCTACAACTGGTGATTGATACAGATTCAGAGGACAAGCGTCAGAAGTACCAAGCGCAAATTTACGATTTAATCAGTAGCGATATTAGCTTGCACGATAAGCAAGACCTGATTCAAAAATTCATTGAAGAAAACATGCCGAAGATGATCAATGGGCAGAGCGTCCAAACGGCTTTTGCTGCATTCTGGGATGCAGAAAAAGAACAAGCCTATCAGCATCTTTGTAAAGAAGAAAACCTGAAACCAGAAGCGATGAAAACGGTTTTAGATAACTATGAATTCACGAAGCGTTTACCACGGAAGGAAGAACTAAAAGACTTACCAAACTATAAGGTTAAGCTGTTTGAGCGGGAGAGTGTATTTAATCAGTTGTGGGATAGGACGAGAAAATTTATTCAGACTTTTTATACTGGCCTTTGAGTAGATAATGGATATGCAGAATATTGATGCTCAAGTAGATGCCTTACTGACTGATCCAGTGACAGCAAATAAATACCTTTCGTACTTTGATAAAGATATTAAAAAACGATGTATTGAAAAAAGTGAGTTCTTTGCACAAACCTTAATTCATGATGAAGATGCTGAAATTAGACAGTTATGTGCTGTGCATTATGAGTTTTTAGCCTTAAAACTTATCGCAGATGGCGATGCTACTGTTCGTGCGGCATGTGCAGAAAAATGGGAGTCTTGTGCTAAGTATTTATTTGCAGATGATAGCTATGAAGTACGTCAAGCATGTCTAGATTGGGAGTTATGTCATCCTCTGATATTGATGAATGATGCTGAGTGGCAATCAGATATATTACAAACAGTTTCCTTAACGGGAATTGATTCAGATGTACTAGAAGAGAAAGAAAGGGCTAGAGAAATTTTAGAAAATGAAATTGCTACTGATGATAATTTTGCTGATATTTGTGTAGAGTTAGAGAACAAATGGATCAAACAAAAGTGCGCTGAAAGTTGGAGATTATGTGCTTTAAAATTAGTGCATAGTGAAGATGAAGATCTTGTTGAAATAAGTATTCAGCGGCTTTTGGAAGATAATGATTGGTACTGTATAGAGTCAGAGGAATTAGTAAATTTATGTCATATAGATGAACAAATGGCTCTTCAGATTTTAAATCATTATTCAGATGATTGGTGGGTGAAATCAGCTTGTGTTCAACTTTATGAAAGTTGTGCTATTCAGTTAATGACGGATGAAGAAGATGTCATAGCAGAGCATGCTCAATTCGTGATTTTGGAAAGTCAGAACACAGAGCTAAAGTTAAATGCTTTAAAAGAATTAAATAATTACCATACTGCAGCTATCTTGATTCAAGACCGTGATCCAGAAGTTCGTAAGGCATGTATTGCAGTTGATGAAGATTTTGCCAAAGAGCTAGTTACTGATCATGATATGAGTGTTCGATTGGCTTGTTTAGAGGCTATAGATTGTGTAGATGAACTTGTGAATGATCATGAGGTAGAAATTCGCAAAGCTTGTGCTCGATATTATGAGGGTGCTACTCAATTAATAAATGATGAAGATCCAGAAGTTAGAAAAATTTGTGCTGAACATTATCAATGTGCATTAGGTTTGGTAAATGATATTGATAAAGAAGTGAGATCAATAGCGAAGATAACAGTAGAGACCAATAGAAATTTGAATCTTCCTTTTGACTAGCAGAGAGGAAAGTAGGTTTTTAAAAGTATTAAGTAAAAATAAAGTGGATTTTTGAATGAGGATACATATAAGGATACAATTAAATTTTAAATTTAAATTATTTAATAAAAACAATTATTTAATATAAAAACTACATCCTCGCTGAGCGCACCATTTTCCTGTTTTATCCCTTCCGAATTTATCTGAAATCTATTAAAAATAAGTAACTTATGTTGATCTATTGTTTGACGGTGTCCGACGCTGTTTTAGGATTTCGAAGTTTTTTACGGTAATTTTTGCGGTAATCCAACATTTACTGCAGGGACTTACCGTAAAAATGCCAAAATTAGTTTTAAATCTTACAGATACACAAATACGATCGGCTTTAAGTTCACACAAAAAATTATCAGTTAAGGTTCAAATCAAACTTGCAGATGGTAAAGGTTTGTTCTTTATCATTGATAAAAATGGGAACGCATATTGGACATGGGATTATACTCGGCCAATAACTAAAAAACGTAACAGTATATCTTTAGGGACGTATCCAGAAATATCTTTATCAAATGCACGTGCAAAACGAGCTGATTGTAGAGAGTTGCTTGCTCAAAATATTGATCCAGCAATTCAGAAGCAACGTGAAGATGAACTTACGCAATTTCAAAATAATACTTTTAAATTAATAGCAGATGAATACCGCAAGACCGAAGAACTAGAGCCAAGTACTCAACGTCGAAATAATTTTGTCTGGGATAAGTTATATGCAGCGATAGGCGATAAGACAATTACTGATATTACACCGTCTCAAATTTTAGATGTGAATAGCCACCGATTTTGTAGACACCTTTTAGTTAGATAAAATGGCTAATTAACGAGGTGCTTATGAGCAGTAAACGATACCCTGAAGAATTCAAAATTGAAGCAGTAAAGCAAGTTACTGAGAAAGGTCATAGTGTGGCCGAAGTTTCTGCACGTTTAGGAACCACCACCCATAGTCTGTATGCCTGGATTAAACGTTATGATCCTCAACAGCCCAAGATCATAGAATCTAATGATCCAAGTGCGGAATTAGCAAAGTTAAAAAAAGAGCTGCAACGGGTTACTGAGGAAAGGGATATTTTAAAAAAGGCCGCGGTGTACTTCGCAAGCCAGTCCAAATGAGGTACGCCTTTATTCAGGACAATCAGCACATATGGCCTATCCGTCGTTTATGTTCAACTTTAGATGTTCATCACAGTGGTTATTACGCGTGGTTAAAGCAACCCACCAGTAAAACTGCCAAGAAACGGCAACAGCTTTCAGGACTGATTAAACAGTTCTGGCTGGAATCTGGCGGAGTCTACGGCTATCGCAAGATTCACTGTGATTTAAAAGATGTTGGAGAAAGCTGCGGAATTAATCGGGTACATCGACTCATGAAGGCGAATGGTCTCAAATCACAGCGTGGCTATCGTAAACCTAGAGCTCATGCTGGTACTCCAGCTGTTGTTGTCGCAAACACTTTAGACCGCCAATTTAATCCAACGCAGCCGAACCAATTATGGGTAACTGATATGAGAAGCACTGCTTCGCAAGATATCCGTACTCATGAAGGGTGGCTGTATCTTACAGTTGTGATTGACTTGTTTTCACGTCTAGTTGTTGGCTGGTCGATGAAATCCAGAATCACGACAGATCTGGTTTTAGATGCGTTATTAATGGCTTTGTGGCGAAGAAACCCAAAGAACAAAGTCCTGATTCATTCTGACCAAGGCAGCCAATACACCAGTCATGAATGGCAGGCATTTCTCAAACATCATAATCTTGAAAGCAGTATGAGCAGACGAGGAAACTGTCATGATAATGCTGTTGCTGAGAGCTTTTTTCAGCTGTTAAAGCGAGAGAGGATCAAGAAGAAAATATATGCATCAAGAACTGAAGCAAGGTCTGATATCTTTGAATATATTGAGATGTTCTACAATTCAAAACGCAGACATGGTTCCAATGGTCAGCGTTCTCCATTAGATTATGAAAAGGCCCATCAAAAGATGGTTAAGTGTGTCTAGAATTTTGGTGGCTATTCACTATACACATAAAAATTTAGCAATTAAGCCTTTAATAAAGCTCACAGATGACAATGGATGTTTTTTTATCGATAAAAAAGTTTTACCTTTTGGCTCTTTGACTATGCATGTCTTATAAATAAAAAACGGAATAGTCTCTTATTTGGCACCTATCCTGAAATTTTACTTGTTGAAGCATGAAAGAAGCGTGCTGAATACAAAATACTAATTTCACAAAATATTAGACTGCATTGGTATGTGCGTTACGCTGGAATAATTTAACCAATTATTTGCATGAAGCTGATGAACAAATCTGTGCCATCTTACAAATCGAATCTAAAAAAGATTTAGAAAATTTAGATACGATTTTAAAAGTTGAAGGATGTAGATGGTATATTCATTGACCTTGCAGATCTTTCTGCAGTACTTCGACATTGAGGCAATTCTGGATATTCTGAAGTGCAAAAATGATGGTCTCAAGTATTCAAAAATCATGTTGCAGTTAAATCAGCTATCCTTTTTCTGTAGATGAAATGCCTGCAAAGCAAAATTTAGCTTTGGGTACAAAATTCGTTGCTGTTGGTGTAGATAGTAGTTTACCGATTAAATCGGTGACACAATTGCAGTCTAAATTTAGAAAATGGCGTAGCAGCTGCTTAAAGCGCCGTGCCAAGCGACTATTAAGGAGATATAGATGCAACTGAATAATCCAGACTTGCTGAAACAACAAGTATTTATTGATGGTCTTTGGATGGATGCGGCAGATGGCAAAAGCTTTGCGGTGACCAACCCGGCAATAGGCGAAACCATTGCCCACGTGCCAAGTGTCTCAACTGCACAAGTGGAGCAAGCTGTACTGGCTGCCGAGACTGCACTGCATTCCTGGAAAAATACCACGGCGAAAGAGCGCTCAGTATTACTGCGTAAATGGTTTGACCTGATTGTGGCCAATCAGGAAGATCTGGCAGTCATTTTAAGCACTGAACAAGGTAAGCCATTAACAGAAAGCCGTGGTGAAATTCTGTATGGTGCGAGCTTTATTGAGTGGTTTGCAGAAGAAGCAAAACGTACCTATGGCGATGTAATTCCACATGACAAAGAGGGTCGCCGTTTAGTTGTAATCAAACAGCCGGTGGGGGTGGTCGCAGCGATTACGCCGTGGAATTTCCCGAATGCCATGATCACGCGTAAGGCGGGGCCAGCACTTGCTGCAGGCTGTACCATTATTATCAAGCCAGCTTCAGAAACACCATTGTCAGCATTGGCTCTGGTTGCACTGGCTGAACAAGCGGGAATTCCGAAAGGGGTAATAAATGTAGTAACAGGTAGTTCACGTGAAATTGGTGGGGTACTGACCACGCACCCGGTTGTGAAAAAATTATCTTTCACAGGTTCAACTCAAGTGGGCAAATTGCTAATGGAACAGTGTGCTTCCACCATGAAAAAAGTCAGCATGGAATTGGGTGGTAATGCACCCTTGATTGTGTTTGAAGATGCCGATCTAGAGAGGGCGGTAAAAGGTGCAATGGCATCGAAATTCCGTAATAGTGGTCAAACCTGTGTATGTAGTAACCGTATTTTGGTACATGCCAATATTCATGATCAGTTCCTGGAAAAATTGGCTGCTGCCGTGCAAAAGTTAAAAGTTGCCCCAGCCTTTGAAGCAGGTGCGGAACAAGGTCCTTTGATTAATGAAAAAGCCGTTGAAAAGATCGAAGAACATATTGCCGATGCTGTCGGTAAAGGCGCAAAAGTTATGGTGGGTGGTAAACGCCATGAATTAGGCCAAACCTTCTTTGAGCCGACTGTATTGTCAGATGTGACATCTGACATGCTGGTGGCTAAAAATGAAACCTTTGCACCGCTTGCACCGGTATTTAAATTCAGTACAGATGAAGAAGCGATCCAAATGGCAAACGATACCGAGTTTGGCTTGGCCTCTTATATCTATACCGAAAGCTTAAGCCGTGCCTGGAAAGTTGGGGAAGCACTAGAATACGGCATGGTCGGTATTAACGAAGGTCTGATTTCGACTGAAGTTGCACCATTTGGTGGGATTAAGGAATCTGGCACAGGACGTGAAGGTTCAAAATACGGTATTGAAGACTATCTGCAAATTAAATATATGTGTATGGGTATTTAAGCCTAAACCATGGCAAATAAGGATCAAGTGATCCTTATTTTTTTAGCTCAAAATTTGGGGGGAATATGAAACAGCTTTCTCAGCTTAAGTTGAAATAAAAAATTCAACATTAATTAAATGATTAATTATAGAAAGAAAAAATCATCCTATATTTTTGATTTAATTTATTTTAAGTATAGAAATATTAATCATACTAGCTCTGAAAATGGCAGATATAAAGCAACAAATATTAGACCCACTTTCAGGTTTTATGTAAATCTAAGCAGCTGATATTAAAACAGCATCTATTTTGCACGAATTTATAAAATATACAATTATAGTTTTATTGAATTGCTGTGTATAAATGTTGAGCAGGGTTGCCTATTTCATTCTCGAGTTTTATATTAAAAATACAGTAGGTCGAGAGACGCTACAAAGTGGTTGGACGGATCAATGACAGCTTGTTGAGTTTGCAACCTTCGGGTTGAAACAAAAAATCAGCACTAGCCTTCCAACATAAAAGCCCGCAGAAATGCGGGCTTTCTTATTTTAATGAGCAAAAATGCTTTGCGAATAGCCCGGGTATAGCAGCATTCACTTTAGATCATTGAGGCTGATCGACATGATTTATTCTAAAAGTTAAGTATTTTCTCCATAGCATATTTAAGGTAGATATCATCTATTTGTTTATAAAAAATTACATTGCTAAGAAATCTAACATCTCTAAATTATGGATAAATAAAACGTATGTTATAAAAAAGACTGATTAAATAAAGATGGCAGAGATTGATATGACTCAACTGATTGAGGTGAAGGTGAAAGACCAATTTAGCAATATTTATGCAGTCCAAGCATTATTACGGGCGATTCCGGAAAATTCGGCCTTACATAAACTGTCATTATTTCAAAAGATTGAACATATCGTTGTGAATGGAGAAATTATTCGTCCAAGTATTGAGTTGCTTTTTGAAAGCCGTATTTCCGACAGTATTTATCGTGTGATTGAATAGTAAAATACTTTATAACAGCTTCGCATATATAATTGAGGAAAGATAAAAACTCACTTATTTCTTATTTAAGAGTAATAAGTAACGGTGAGTTTTTATAATGGGAAAAACCAAGCTTCATAAATATTTTCAAGAAATTAATACGATTAAAAAAGCTCATTGCCGTGAGCTAAAGATCAATGCTTAAATTAAATTTAGCTCTACATCATATTTATTAAATTCTTGCATAACGTTTTCAATCACTTTGATTCCAATGATATCATCACAACTAAAAATTTCATCATGGCCTTGTGTACTGTTATAACAGATGATTTGCTGGATTAACCAACGATTTTCAACTTCTGTTTGTTCAATAATGACCCGAAGCGGTTGCAAGTTTTCGCTAACTTGGCGGGGCAATACACTGGTAATGGCAAGTTGAATATAGGTCAAATCTTCTTGAGGACTTAAAAATGTAAGCACCCAGTTGCCTACCTTTTTTAAGTACATGGGATTGTCTGCTGGATGAAATTCTAAATAATGTAAGGATGTCATCATGAATTCCCCTGAAATATTTACTATATGGGGCTTTTAGCGAATATATGCCATTCAGCTAAGGTCTTATTTAGCATAAAGCAATTGATTGTAGTTTCATCTAGCGATAGTGAAATAAATCCAATCTTATTGTTTTACAAGTATAAAAATGAATATTCCCTAAATGGCTAAGACCTTAAATAAATAATAAAACATAAAAAAACTCTTAAGCTTGTTCAGCTCATCAGTTTCTGTAGAGAAAAATTGATCTGGTTGAGGCATCGGTTTAATTCCTGTGGTGCAATGCGACTTTCCTGTAATGTGGTAATCCATTGCATCTGGCACAGTTTTAAACTGCGTAAATCGGTAGTTTGAAGAATGCGCGTAATCAGCTGTTTGGCCATTAAACCGCAGTGCTGTTGTAACAGTTGCACCATCAGCAGTTTAACTTGCTCAAAGTCCAGTATTTCTGCACTAAGTTGCATTTCATTTTCATGAGATGGTTGCTGTGCACTAAAATCCGTTATTGAAGATTGGGAAATGCTGGGAACAAAGATCTCTTCGGCAGAGTGATCTTTAAGTTGAGTACCTTGGTGGGGAAGTCCGGTTTCAATTTCTGTATTCAGGTTTTTGGGTGCGAGTGTTGCCTGAATCTGCTGTGGAGCGGGACGGCTAATTAAACCCATCTCGAGTAATTGTTCGAGTAATTCCGGTGGTGCGATACGACGCTTGAATTGTTCAGCAAGCAAGTCAAAATCATCGGTACCTATCAGTAATAACAGTCGTCGTTGACGTGCATTCAGATTGAGTGAACGTTGTTTTAAACTTTCAATGCCTAAATCAGTTTTATAATATTGAGTCATGCCTTAATTTATCCCCCGCTAAATTAAGGCCGATTGTAGGGGGGAATAATGACAGTATTATTTAAATAATATTACAAATCAAAAGATTATAAAGTTGTGATTTGGGCCTTATCGAGTGCTTTGCGCAAATAAGGGTCTAAATCTTCCTGACGAAGTAGCCACTGCATGTAATCGGCAGGCAAATCGGTGATGGCAGTACCACGGTGTTTACCAAAATTAATGCTACGGGGAATGCGCGCATCTTCAGATTTATTATAAAGTTCTTCAATGCTTTGAATATTTAGATGATGGATTTCATGCATTAAAATATTGGCAGTTAAAATAATATCCATATCGGCACGGTGCGCTTTTTTAATCATCTCGCGGGCTTTTTCACTGCCTTTGCTAATCATGTAAATAAGTGCAGAAATATTATGTGCTTCGGCATCTGGCCAAACCAAACGTGCCAGTGCAAGGGTACAAATGGCTTTAATATTGCTGGTATCTACGCCGCATTTTTCAATAGCACGAATATCATAATCAATATTGTGGCCTATAATATAAGTGGTTTCCTGTGGCAGGCTGAAAGTGCTGTAGTGAGGTTGGCCGACCAGCTCGGATTCTAGAATATGATGCACTGCCATGGCGGCAAAAGAGATCGGTTCATCGACACTATACAACTGGTCGAAAATTTTAGTCTTATCCAGTGTAAGTTTGCTGTCATGGATTTCAATCGGGGCATAGGCAATTTCAATCGGCTGTCCATTTAAAGTATGGGTTTCGGTATCGAGAATAATTGCTTGCATGACTGGTCCATAACCGTAGCGATTGTTTGAGTCAATTTAACATTTTCAAATATGCGGAGACAAACTGAAAATACAGCCTTTTACCCATTCATGATTATTTCCGCACCGAGATGCTGTTTAAATGTGCTGCTTTGAAAGCATCACGCGAAATCTAAGCACTATCATGGATATCAGAGTAGCCCATCTTCTAGATCAAGTTTATTTGATAAATTGTAAACATAGACTTTGACGTATGTTTAGTGAATTCACAAATCTGGACCCTAGTTAAATAACGGCTTTTGAGGGGGCATTTTTGTTGGTCGGTCATCGATGCTGCATAAGAAGGGAGCACTTTGTTCACTATTTTTCTTTTTAAACTTCTAAAGCCTAAGCGCATGCAAGCCTGGAATCAGACAAATAAAAGCAGACATATTTTGTTAAATTAATAGTGTTTGATATTTGTAAAAGTATATAAAAAAAATTTATGTAAATTAATGACTTATATTGCTAATAATTCAGTCGCTTTTTGAATTTTTTATTTGATGTTAAATCGCATTGTTCAAATATTAAATAAAGGTAATAGTTTGTATTCATGATTACTTAAATCATCAAAATAAAAATATATAAGGAAATGCAAAAATGAAAAAAACATTATTAACGGTGTTAATCAGCAGTGCCTTTTTACTTACCGCCTGCGGTGGCGGGGATGATGGAGATGAGAATGCATCTGGATCTGGCAATGGAGCTGGGGATAATGGCGGCGTCATTGTTCAGCCTGAATCACCTATTCCTCCGAATAATATTGCTGATCCTGTGGTAAGAACCGAAGTCTATACTGCAACAAATATGACCAGCGTAGCGGGTGAAAGCGTGGTGATGACTTATAAAATGTTGGGGGTGAATGGTCAGGAAGTTCAAGCGACGTCATTGGTCATTACACCGAAAGCAGCGGCACCTGCAAAAGGTTGGCCAATTGTGGTCTGGGCGCATGGTACTACTGGTGTGGCAGATCAATGTGCACCGAGTCGAAGTAAACTGAAGGTAGAGATTGAAGGAATGATTGCTCAACTTTTAAGTGCAGGTTATGTGGTGGTGGCTCCTGATTATGAAGGCTTGGGCGAGCCAACTGGTAAAGAGTTTCATCCTTTCCTAAATTTAAAAAGCGAGGCTTATTCTATTACTGATGCGGTTGTCGCTGCACGTAATTATTTGGGGGTAAAAGTATCTAATCAATGGATGGCCGTAGGACACTCACAAGGCGGACATGCAGCATTAGGTGCAGCTCAATATGCTTCACGTGCAAATCTTGACTATAAAGGAGCTGTTGTAGTTGCACCTGCGTCTAATTTAAAAACGATTTTTAATACAGCACAACAGCTTGTAGCGAATTTACCAGCCAAAGATCAAGTCTCTACCTTAGCGTCTTTAAATACTTATGCCGCACTGATTACTGCGGGAATGCAAGGTCAATCCGCACCACCGACCTATGCTCAAGTCTTTGAAACAAATGCAGCAACAATAGCCGCCCAAGCAGAAACCATCTGCTCAGAACCATTAGGACTGGATTTTGGTACCAAAATGGGGACAGCCGCAGCGACAACTAATTCATTGTCCGGTTATTTAACACAAAGTAATTTTATGCAAATACCTGCAATTTCAACATTTTTGAATACCACTTCTCAGCCCTTATCTGTAAAAGTTACGACGCCAGTGAAGATATATCAAGGTGGATCGGATCCGACTGTTCCAGCAAATGCGACAACTGAACTGATTACCAATGCAACAAAACTCGGGACGCAAATAGATTTGAAATATGACCCGGCATGGAATCATACAACTGCCTATACTTCGAATATTCCTAATATTGTCACAGATGTAAAATCTCTAATGCCAATTCAATAACTTGATGTGACTATCAATGCTCATGCTTTTTTCAAGGCATGAGCATTTTTTATTTAAAACTGAGTAAAGTTCATTCTCAATATTTATAAACTTCATGCTACAATACGCGCCAATCTTAGCACGGCTTAAAAGCCCTAATTTAATAGGACCTCGCTAATGTTTGCCAATATCTCTATTGCTGAATTTGATCCGGAAATCGCTCAGGCAATCGCTAACGAAGATGCTCGCCAAGAAGCGCACATCGAGTTAATTGCTTCTGAAAACTATTGCTCACCAGCAGTAATGGAAGCACAAGGATCAAAACTCACTAACAAATATGCAGAAGGCTACCCAGGCAAACGCTATTACGGCGGTTGCGAATACGTAGACGTAATCGAACAATTGGCAATTGACCGTGCTAAAGAACTCTTTGGTGCTGACTACGCTAACGTTCAGCCACATGCTGGTTCACAAGCTAACTCAGCTGTTTACTTAGCGCTGCTTAACCCAGGCGATACAGTTTTGGGTATGAGCTTGGCTCACGGTGGTCACTTGACTCACGGTGCAAAAGTAAGCTTCTCTGGTAAAACTTATAACGCGATTCAATACGGTTTAAACCCGGAAACTGGTGAAATCGATTACGAAGAAGTTGAACGTTTAGCTGTAGAGCACAAACCACGCATGATCGTTGCTGGTTTCTCTGCATACAGCCAAATTGTAGACTGGCAACGTTTCCGTGAAATCGCGGACAAAGTTGGCGCTTACCTATTTGTAGATATGGCTCACGTAGCAGGTTTGGTTGCTGCTGGCGTTTACCCAAGCCCAGTTCAAATTGCTGACGTAACCACAACAACTACGCATAAAACACTGCGTGGTCCACGTTCTGGTTTAATCCTTGCGAAAGCAAACGAAGAAATCGAGAAAAAATTACAATCAGCTGTATTCCCGGGTAACCAAGGTGGTCCATTGGTTCATGCTGTAGCTGCTAAAGCAATCTGCTTTAAAGAAGCAATGGCTCCTGAATACAAAGAATACCAAAAACAAGTTGTGGTTAATGCGAAAGCAATGGCTGAAGTATTAATCGCGCGTGGTTATGACGTTGTTTCTGGTGGTACTGAAAACCACTTGTTCTTGTTGTCTTTAATCAAACAAGGCGATATCACTGGTAAAGAAGCGGATGCCTGGTTAGGTGCTGCTCACATCACTGTGAACAAAAACTCTGTACCTAACGATCCACGTTCTCCGTTCGTGACTTCTGGTATCCGTATTGGTACTCCAGCTGTTACAACACGTGGTTTCGGTGAAGCTGAAGTACGTGACCTTGCTGGCTGGATTGCTGACATCCTGGATGCTAAAGGTGACGAAGCTGTAATTAACGCTGTTAAAGCGAAAGTTGAAACTGTATGCGCTAAATTCCCTGTTTACGCAAAATAAGTTTTTTACTTAAAAAAGCCTCCTTTAGGGAGGCTTTTTTTTTAACTTTTTTTTTATGACACCAGCTGTGGAATGTTTTGTTGCATGGCTTTTGGATAAGGGAGTTTACCCGGTTTGTAATATTGTGCCCAAATTTGTGAAGCGGCTGGGCGTTTTTGTTCGCTATCTTGAATACCTTGATAAAATGCGCCCATTGCATGATAAATCTCAGCTAAATTTTTGCTGGTCATTGCATCGCTACTCAGAAAATAAGGCTGCAAAATACAAAAACCACGATAGTCAAATACCTGAAAAAAGGGTATGACCAAATGAATATTCATATGCTGTTCGCCATAATTACGTACATGCAGGGAAATGGCATCGGTTCGTACATGCGGGAGGCAGGCATACATCTCATAACCCAATACATTATAGGAATATTTTTCAGGGTTGCTATCCAGCTGTCTTAATGGTCCATCCGGTCCTTCCATATGGCTAAAAAAGGTATGACCCGGTGGAAAACTGGTGGGTGTCAGGCTTTGCTCCGGAGAAGTACGCGGAATAATTCCATGAATATGCAGCAACAAAAAATGGCTTAACTGACCTGCACGATATAAAGCGTCATAAAATGGTGATTGGTGTAAATTGCTATTGGTCTTTTGTGTATCTTCCGCCAAATAAATAGGATTTCTGGTGGCTTTGATGGTTTGCAGGGCATTTAAAACATATTGTTTGCTTGATTCAGAGATGACCGGTTCAAATAAAAACTGGCAAATATGCTGGGTCACAAAAAAAATCGAGGCATTAATCTGGGCAATCCGACAGGTAGTTAAAGCATCCGAGATTTGTTGCCCCAGCATCTGGCTGACTTGTTCAGGACGGAACCAGCGTAGCGAAGTTTCAGCTTGCTCAGCAATGACTTGTCCAACATAAGCAGATAGAAACAAAATAAAGAAAAAATTGGCATCGTCTTCCAGGAATTTTTCAACTGAAACCATATAATTCTGGCGAATTTCACGCATCAGATCATCTAAACGATCCAGACTGGAAAGGCTATGGTCAAGACTGGAAATCTGGATCAGATTTTGAAAAGCGGAGCCGCAAAAGAGTGGATAAGCTTTGAAATACATGCTTTGTAAATCGTGCATTTGTTCAGTAAATTTATGGCGTTCATCTGCAAATATAATTTGATAATTCAAAATAATTGCTTCAATTTCCTGGCTGATGCTGAGCGGTAAATTATCTTCACAAAAATGCTTTGCCACATAGTGCAGCGGTAAAATAATTTGATTATTGCAATTCAGCGCATAGCTATGTACAAAGTTATTGGGACGATCGCGAAATTTTATAAAATTGCTTTGTAATTCTTCAAAATTTTGCCATTTTTCATCAAAGCCCAATTTCTGGCTGACAAATTGCCCTATATAACTGGCGATCAGGTAGACTGTATTCAGTTTTATCGGATCTTCAACAAAATCTGCAGTTTGTATACCTATTTGTTTTTTAAAGGCGGCGAATAACTGATCCAGTCGCTCAAAACTGGCAAATGTACCATCAAAATTAACGGTTTTAAGTGCAGAAGCAATATAAAATTCATGTTGGTGTTCTGGAATTTGAAAATGGCTGCGAATATTCTGCATAAAATCGTGTGAGCCAGGCTCAACTGCTGAATGAAGTTCAGTAAGCGACATCGTATTATTCTTGTTGAGTAATTATTTATATACATATGTATACTTGAAATAAATTATAAATCAACTAAATAGTTAGCCTTATTATTACTGATTGAAAAAAAAGTGGAAAAAGAGGAATTTTAATATGCAAAGACCCACAATTGTGATTTCACAACAGGATCTTGAACGTTTGGAAACCATGCTTGAACATCAATCTAAACTGACACCAACGATGCAACATCTGGAAGATGAGCTTGCACGTGCTGAAGTGGTTGCTCCGAAAGATATGCCGGCAAATGTGGTGACAATGAATGCACGGGTATCGATTATTATTGCGCCTGCAAGTGAACCGACAACCATTACCCTGGTTTACCCGCATGATTTTCTCGGTGAGAAAGGGCAGGTCAATGTACTTGCACCAGTCGGTGCTGCCATTTTAGGCTTGGCTGAAGGTCAGGAAATAGAATGGCCACAGCCAGATGGGCACATTATGAAAGTTAAAATAGAACGTGTGTTGTATCAACCCGAGCGTGAAGGTAATTATCTATAATCAAGCTTTACGTTTTGGTGAGAAAAAGCCCCGATTTAGGGGCTTTGAATATTTGAATGGGGCGGCAATTAGTGTTTACTGATCTTATCTAGATATCCCATCATAAATGCAGAGAACACAAAGGTCAGATGCATAATGATGTACCACATGATTTTGTCATTCGGAATATTTTTAGCGTCCATAAAAATGCGCAGTAAATGAATGGATGAAATGGCGACAATGGAAGCAGCAACCTTGAGTTTAAGCGAGTTGGCATCCATTTTTCCAAGCCAGTTCAGGCGGGTATCTTCATTTTGAATTTTCAGTTGTGAAACAAAGTTTTCATAGCCGGAAAACATCACCATCACAATCAGGCCTCCCACCATGGTCATATCGACCAAAGACAAAATCACCAGAATTAAGTCGGCTTCAGAATATTGCAAAATATGCGGCAAAACATGCCAGACTTCCTGAAAGAATTTAATCGCCAACAGCAGCAGTGCAAATGAAAGACCAAAATAGACCGGGGCTAAAATCCAGCGTGCTGCATACATGGTATTGTGAAAGAAACGTTCCATTCATTCATCAAGTGACATTCCTTATATTTTGACTCGATCATAAATAATTCAATTTTAAAATTCGAAATTTTATATATTTTTTAATAGTTTGGATTTATTTGAATGTTTAAGTTCTTCCTTGAGCGATGAGTCTGGGTGATTCATCAAGATGACTAAATCAGAAAATTTCAAAACTTCAGTAGGTATTGTGCTGATCACTGTCAAAGCTTTGACAGTGTTTATGGCCTATTCAGGGCAGACTGTATTTCAACAACACAACTTTGCAATAACAATTGAAATATAAGGAATAGCCATGAGCCAAACTCAGACAAAATCATACGATCCGAATTATCAGTATCAGCATATTCAAGTAAAACCGATTACTGGCCGTATTGGTGCGGAAATTGAAGGGATCAAACTCTCCTCAACGCTAGATCAAGACACGGTTTATGAAATTAATCACGCTTTGGTCAGGTACAAGGCAATCTTTTTTAAAAACCAGCAACATTTAACCGATGATGAGCAGGAGGGTTTTGCTGCATTATTAGGAACGCCTTTGAACCATCCGACCGTTCCGGTAAAAAGCGGAACAGCACATGTACTTGAGCTGGATTCACGTGGCGGACGTGCCGATACCTGGCATACTGACATCAGCTTTATTGAAGACTATCCAAAGGCTTCCATTTTACGCAGCATCGTTGCACCAGCAGCAGGTGGTGATACCGTTTGGGCAAATACAACATCAGCTTATAACGATTTACCAGCAGAACTGAAAATTTTGGCAGATAGCTTGCGTGCGGTGCATAGCAATGATTATGACTATGCCTCTAAAGTGACGACCAATTCAGGCATTGATGCTGAAAAATATCGTGCACTGTTCAATTCAACTGAATATGAAACAGAGCATCCATTGGTACGGGTACATCCTGAAAGCGGTGAGAAAACCTTATTATTGGGTCACTTCTTCAAACGCTTTGTCGGTTATAACAGTCAGGATTCACGTCGCTTATTTGAACTCTTCCAGGACTATGCAATAAATTTAGAGAATATCGTGCGTTGGCGCTGGAGCGTAGGGGATGTGGCAATCTGGGATAACCGTGCCACCCAGCACCGTGCAATCAACGATTATGGCGACGACCTGCGTGTGGTACGCCGTGTCACCATTGAAGGCGATATCCCATTTGGTGTAGATGGCCGTCCAAGCGTGAACTTGAAGAAAGTGGTAAAACAGGATATTTCTAATTTCACCTTCGAAAATGGTCAGATTTTAGAAAAAGCCTCTTAAAGACTAAATTAACCAATTGGCTATCTAGAATCGTAATGATCTGAATTCGAGATATACATAGCGCTAAAAATTGGTTGGTCTAAGCAAATAAAAAACCTAGTATTTGTTTACTAGGTTTTTTATTTGAATGAGATCGATAAATTCCCATGCTCAGTCGCGCAGACAAATTACAGCAGATCTTTGAAGAGGATGTGATCTTTTCCGGGTTCACAGCACAGGCACAGCAAACTTTATTGCAACAGGTGAAATATCTACGCTTTTTACCGCAACAGCAGATTTTGCGTTATCAGCAAAAACTGGATGATATTTATGTGTTGCTGTCTGGACGGATGCAGATTGGCTGGTTGCTGAGTGATGGCGAGTTTAAGGTCAGTGACTATGTGAAAATGTATTCAGTGTTTAACCTGGTGTCATTTTTACAGCAAAAACCGCTGAATTTTGATTTTTATGCACTAGAGCAAGTTGAAGTCGCGGTGATTTCAGGTCGGGTTTTTCTGGAGCAATTACAGCAGCAGCCACCAGCCATGTGGCAGATCATTCAATTACTGAGTGAACGCATGTATGGCTTGGTGGAGAAAAACCGTTATCTGCAAACCGCAAGTATCAATCAAAAAATTGCGCGACATTTAATCATCTTAGGGCAGCAGGCAACGCCCCTAAGTCAGACGCATTCAACTATTCAATTTAAAATGAGCCAACAGTATTTTGCCGAATTACTGAATGTGTCGCGTCAAACTTTAAATAAGCAACTGCAATATTTTATCCAACAACACATTGTCGAGTGGAATTATAGCCAGATTAGAATTCTTGATATGCAGCGCTTAAAACACATCAGCCAGTTATAAATCTGTTACTTAAAAAAGTAATGAACGGAATTTTTTTGCCCAATCCATTTGCACTCAAAAATTCAAGGCAATAAAAAAGGCAAAGTAAACACTTTGCCTTTTCTGACCGGTGCCGATCTTAGTGGTGGTGACCACCAGCGCCGTGTACGTGACCGTGTTCTAATTCTTCAGCAGAAGCTTCACGAATTTCAACGATTTCAACTTCAAAAGTTAAATCTTGACCAGCAAGTGGGAAGTTTGCATCTACAACAATATTCTCGCCTTCAACCGCTTTAACAGTAACGATTTGAACGCCATCGTCAGTTTGAGCTTGGAACTGCATACCAGGTTGGATGTTGTCTACACCTTGGAACATTTTAGCTGGAACTTCTTGTACGAGGTCAGGATTGTATTCGCCATAACCTTCAGCAGCAGGAACGTTTACAGTGAATTTTTCACCAACAGTTTTGCCTACTAAAGCGTTTTCTAAACCAGGGATGATGTTGCCCGCACCGTGCAAATATGCAAGTGGCTCACCTTGTGATTGGTCGAGAGTTTCGCCCTCTGCGTTAGTCAACGTGTAGTGGAAAGAAACTACGAGGTCATTTGCAATAGCAGTCATGTTATTGATCCATTCAATTTTTTAAGAGTACATCATAAAGTGAAAAGCGGGTTTTGTAGACTAGATTTAGCAAAAATCTGCATTTTTCCCACTCATTTATGGCGTTTTTTTAATATTGGGGACGATTTTAAAAATTTCAATGCAATTTTATCTTTGGACCTGTTTTTCTTGTGACAAAATCTTTAGCAGTCAAAAGTCCTGCATGGGTATAACCATGAATCGCTGCCTGATGCAGGCGATATAAAGAGATATACATGGTTTTTGCCAGTAAGCCCTGGACATTCACTTGGCCCAGTAATTCTCCCACTGCTTTATTGTGGCTTAATGACACCAGTGAACCTTTATCGGAAAATTTGAACATCGGTTGTGGCTTGCCTTGAATGCGAGCTTTCATCGCCTCAAGCAGGAAACTGGCTTGCTGGCTGGCCACTTGAGCACGTGGACCCAGTACCGGCTCATTTGCAACTGGCTGGCAATGGGCGCAGTCACCAAATGCGAAAACATTCGGGTCAGATAAAGTTTGCAGCGTTGCATACACTTTTAAACGGTGAATATTATCCTTCTGAAATTCTGTTAATTTTTCCAACACAACAGGGGCTTTAATTCCTGCTGCCCAGACTTTCAGTTCTGCATCTATAGAACTTCCATCGGCAAAATAGACTTTGTCCTGATCGACTTTAGCTACCCGATGTTGGGTCAACACCTTAATTCCAAATTGTTCGAGTTGATGACGGGTATGCTTTGCTACCGTTTCAGAAAGTGCAGGTAATATCCGGTCGGCAGCTTCAATCACGGTAATATTGACATTTTTCGGGTCAATTTTATTTAGCCCATATTTAAAGAAAGTTTGCTTGGCCTGATACAGTTCGGCAGCAAGTTCTATACCGGTTGCACCTGCGCCAATAATGGCAATATTTAATGCGCGTGTCGTCTCTTGATTTTGGGCTTCAAGATATAAATGCAGTAAATCTTGATGAAATATATCGGCTTGTTTACGACTGTCCAAAAAATGGCAGTGCTGTTTGACGCCTTGAGTATTAAAGTCATTCGAGGTGGAACCCACTGCAATAATCAGGGTGTCATAATCCACCCGAATATTCTTTTGCTCTTGATCTGGTTGAGTCTGAGCGGGTTTAGATAACTGCGATGTTTCAAGAATAATGTGTTTGGCAGCTGGGTCGACCTGCATCAAACTGCCCAAAACAAACTCATAATGATGTTTGGCGGCATGCGCAAAATAATTGGTTTCTTCGGCATGCGGATTCAGGCTGCCGGCAGCAATTTCATGTAAAAGCGGTTTCCAGATATGGGTCAGTTTTTGATCCACAAGCGTGATTTTGGCTTTATGGTTTTTACCTAAAGTATTACCCAACTGGGTAGCAAGTTCTAAACCACCTGCACCACCACCCACAATAACAATTTTATGTAGATTACTCATTTTTGGACCTATTTATTATTTTCAAGACGAAAAAAAGATGGCCTTAATATGCCATCTTCAATTTATTGCTTTTGTTTAGATTGTTATACAGCTTACATAACGTAAAGAAATTTCACGTAATTAACCTAGAGGATAGGTTTTAACTTCAATCTCTTCACTTGAGAAAAAACTGAAAAGCTGTTTAAACCAGATCGCAATTTTCTGGAAGAAATTGGCTTCTTCAATTTGCACGTCATCTTCAATGGCAATGGTGCGAATCAGCTGATTATTTTGATAAACATGCACGGTTGCCAGCTGCATAACTTGGGCCACAGGAGCAGTCAGGAGTTTTTCTTTAATTTCGACATTTAAGTGAGTTTTAGTTTCTTGTAAAGGTTCTATGGTTTGAATTGTTCCATTGCCCGTATTCAACATGATGCGCTGATTGACCGTGTCATAGGTTTTTAGGTCAATAGCATAAGGCTGATCGTATAAAGACGTGGTCACAATTTGCGGTTTTTGGGTTTCCAGCTTAAACATTTTTAAAGTAGATTTAATCACCGGCAATTCAGCAATTAACTGTTTATCTTTAATTGCTACTTCATTACGGGTATAGGTATAGGCCATGTCTAGCAGGGTGTGGGCAACTTCAGCACGTTTTAAAGCATTTTTTGTACCCATGACCACCACAATCAGACGACGTTCTGGCATTGCAGGATTACCGGTAGGGCGGTGTGCAGTGAGTGCCAGGTTATAACCTGCCGCTTTGGTAAAACCTGTTTTTAAACCATCCACTGTTGGGTCAAATTTCAGCGCCAGGTTGGTTGCACGGTGAAAACGCTTGTTATAACTGAAACTTGGCATCACTGAATAATGCAAGTATTCAGGAGTCTGAATGGTAAGTGCTTGACCAAGCAGCGCCATGTCGTGTGCAGATGAGTAATGATCCGGCATGGTCACGCCTGGCGCATTGGCAAAATGCGTATCGTTCATTCCCAAGGCTTTGGCTTCCTTATTCATGCGTTCGATGAAAGCCGGAACTGTACCTGAAATACGTTCTGCTAAAGTCACAGCCGCATCATTGGCTGACATCACCACCAGACCTGCCAAAAGCTGATCAACAGAGATCTGTTCACCTTCTTTAAGATACATTTGTGATTCATCCCACTGCACCATTTTTACCACCGGTGTAGCCGTGATGATTTCATCCTTTTTCAAATGACCTGCTGCAATTTCTTTGAGTGCGATATAAGCAACCATCATTTTAGTCATGGATGCCGGTGCACGTTGCTCATGGCTATTGTGCTCGGCAATGACTTGTCCAGATTGGGTATCTAGAATAGTCCAAGCTGGAGCTTCAACACTTTCAGGAACAAGGTTGAGTAATGCAGCATTGACTATCGTGGAGCACAATAAACTTAAAGATGCGATGAAGTAGATCAGGTGTTTCAATGAAGTTCCTTATTGACTAATCCCTTAGCCATAAATACAAAAAAAATCTTAGGCATGCTATGCCTTTTTGGGGGTGCTGACTAGTCCAAACTGTAGACAATTGCGACAGTTCAGCATTGTAATGTAAAAAAATGCTAAGCTAACCTTAAGTTAGGTTTTTAAAATTTTATATTGCCCATTATGTTGCATTATCAAATCGAATTTGACGATTATCGTCAACATCTGCTCCATGTCACTTTACGTTTTGTCGCTGATCCAACCCAAGTATTGTCATTGCCGACCTGGATTCCGGGAAGCTATCTGATTCGTGAATTTTCCAAGCATATTGAATCCGTCCGTGCTTATGATGAAGATGGCCGCATTTTACAAATCCAGAAATTTGAAAAGAATAAATGGCGCTTGTTTAACACCGATCATGAACTGATTACGGTGGAATACGATGTCTATGCCTATGATTTATCGGTACGTGGCGCCTATGTCGACCAAACCCGACTGTATGTGAATCCGGCCTGTGCCTGCCTGGGACTAGAAGGGCAGGAAGATAAAGCAGTTGAAGTGGAAGTATTCTTGCCAGATGAGCTGAAACATTTCCAGTTGGCCACAGGCTTAGCTTCTAAAAGTTTAGTGAAAGGTCGGTTTACGCTTAAAGCAGAAAACTATGCCCAGCTGATTGATTCACCATTCGAGCTGGCAGAACAAACGCGCTTTAGCTTTGAAGCCAAGGGTATTCCACATGAATTTGTGCTGTCTGGTAAACATGCCATGAATACCGCGCGCATGCAGCAAGATATTGAAAAAATCTGTAGCACTGAAATTTCAATGTTTGGTTCTGCGCCATTTAGCGACTATACCTTTATGACCATGGCGACAGGCAACAGTTATGGAGGCTTAGAGCATCCGAACAGTACCAGTTTAATCACCCCGCGTGATGACTTGCCAAAGGCCGATGAACCTGATGAACCGTCTGCAGATTATCAGCGTTTCTTGGGCTTATGCAGTCATGAATATTTCCATTCATGGTTGGTAAAATTTATTCGTCCTGAAAATTTCGTCAATTATAATTTAAACAAAGAAGGCTACACTTCGCTGCTTTGGATTTTTGAAGGTTTCACTTCGTATTATGACGATTTGATACTGCTACGTAGTGGTGTGATTTCTCAAGAATCTTATCTGAAATTATTAAAAGCACAGATAGACCGCTACTTACAAAATCCGGGGCGTGCAATTCAAAGCGTGGCAGATTCAAGTTTTGATGCCTGGGTGAAATTCTACCGCCAGGATGAAAACTCGAATAATGCTGGTACCAGCTACTATAACAAAGGTTGTTTAGTGGCGCTTTGCTTAGATTTAGGCTTGCGTTTACGCGGTTCAAGCCTGGATGCCTTAATGCGTAAATTGTATAAAAATGCGCAAAATGGTGTTCAAGTTAATGAGCGCACCATCTTTGAATTGTGTAATGAATTGACTGGCGATAACTGGCTTGAACAGATCAATCATTTGATCAATACCACAGATGAATTGCCGCTAGATCAGTTACTGCCTGAGTTTGGTCTAAGTTTTGGCATTAAAAATGACAAGTCATTGCCATTTGGTTTAAAGCTTGCCGATAAACCTGAAGGCGTTGTTATTCAATCCGCACGTCGTGATGGTGCAGCTGCTCAAGCTGGATTGTCTGCCAATGATGTCATTATTGCGATTGACGGCTTGAAAGCGACTAGCAAACTGGTAGAAAAGTATGCGAAGCAGGAAGGTACTTACACCGTTCATGCTTTCCGTCGTGATGAATTGATGTCTTTTGAAGTTCAGGCCGGTGGTTCTGAATTGACTGAAGTGGAACTCAAAGTTGAAGATCAAGCTAAGGCTGATAAGTGGTTAATAGCAATTTAATCCACCTTTAAATACTTTGTATAAAAGAGGATGTTTACATCCTCTTTTTTTGTTCTATGCTTTATTTAAGCCTTATTTTAAAAAGTATAAAAATGAAAAAGAGCAATAATTTCGATATTCCAATCTGGATATTAATATTGCCTATGGTGTTGGCTCACCCGATCAATATCTACTTTCTGGATGGGAAGTATTCATTTGATGCAGCGCTTTTATTTGCTTGTATTTTTACCATCGTTGCTGTGGTCATCGTTAAATTTATATACGATTTTAAAAATAAATCTAATTCAAAATAGCCTAAGTATTATTTGATGATTTCATAAAAACTATGTTAAACAATTGCTTAAATATTTGTTTTTATGATTAGAAAATGAATCAAAAAAGTTTGAAATGGGGAATTGGGATTACAGTTATTTGGCTATCTGTAATTATTGCATTTTGGATTTTTGGAGGATTAACATCACCCAAATCATTAAATGAACTCGGAGATTTTCTTGCAGGTATTTTTGCACCCGTAGCTTTTCTATGGCTGATTTTGGGATATGTTCAACAGGGTAAGCAGTTAGATCAAAATACCAAAGCATTAGAACAACAAGAAAGAGCTCTTCAACTGCAAATTGATGAGATGAGGGAGAGTGTTAAACAGCAGGCGGAATTAGCAAAAATTCAAAGAGAACAATTAGAATCTTTACATCAGAGCGTACAACCAGAATTAAGAGCAATAAAAGGTTATTGGAGAGTTGAACAAGAAGAGGATCAATTACTATATATAATGACATTATCTGTTCAAAATATTGGGAAGGGCATGGCATGTAATTTACATGTAATAAATAAAGCTAATGGTAGTGTTATTTATTCAAGGATTAATGATATACCTACGCCTTTATCTGGTGCTTCAATAAAGGTTGAGGAGAATGTGGAAATATCCTTTCCAACGAAACGACGTGAAGGACTAAATACATTAAATGATAAATTTTTAGTAATTACTTTAAAATATAAAGACTTATATGAAAATTTATATGAAAAAAACTTTCAATTAAAATTTGATGACGGTGCAAAGGGAGGGAAACTTTCTATTTGGGAGTCTTATAAAAATAATTGAAATATAAATATGTATGAAGATAAAAAAGGTGCTTAAAGCACCTTTTTTAATATATAGCTGTATTAATGCCCATTACGGCACGTGACCACGTGCGGCTTTGGTATTTGGACGTATTGTACCATTTGCTCATGATTGAGTTGGTTAATTTTGCAGAATAAATATTTTTTAGCATTAATCAGTTTAAGTCCTTAGTTCCCCCGATAAGTTGAATACCCATAAGGACTGAGCAAAAGCGGAATATGGTAATGCTCTAAACTGCCATCAATCACAAATACCACCGGTACTTCCGGAAAAAACGAACGCTGATTTTTTGCCTTAAACCAGTCACCGGTTTTAAAGGTGACTTTATAAATGCCTTTCTGAAGAGTGGTATCTTTAGGATATAGCTCTTTGATTCGACCATCCTTATCTGTTTTATCTTCATTGAGTTTGGTCCATTTATCACCTTGCTGTGCTTCCAGTACTACGGATACATTGGAAGCAGGCAAGCCTGTATCTAGATTCAGTACATGAACACTTAAAGGATTTTGAGCAAAACTCAAAGTCGAAAAACTGGCGATTAAAATAGAAAGAATAGTTATTTTCATCATGCTGACTTCAATTCCAATTTTAAATCGGTCTACATCATATAAAACACTTCTATTGTTGGATTGGCTATAAAAAAAGGGTGCATGGAGCACCCTTTTGTAAAAGAATATAATTAACCGCGACCACGCCCACGCCCACGTGGCGCTTTCGTATTTGGGCGTGTCGTACCGTTGGTGCGGCGTTTCGGCTTCTCGCTATCATCCATTTGCCAGATACGTTTAGTCCCTGATTTTTTCACTGAACCGTCTTTATTCTTGCGAACCATTGGCTTGCCACCTGTACCACCCGGTTTTTTCACATAAGAGCGTGAACGGTATGGCTCTTCGGCAGGTACATTCTGAAAATCAGGGTAGAGAAGTGGTTCAATTTCTTTGGTTTCACCAGGCTGAAGACCAAGCTGAACTAAATCAATAGCGCCAATCTTGGTACGGATTAAACGTAAAGTTGGAAAGCCTACAGCCGCAGTCATACGACGAACCTGGCGGTTACGACCCTCACAGATTGAAATTTCAACCCAAGAAGTAGGCACAGATGCACGGAAACGAACTGGTGGATCACGATCCCATAACCATTCTGGCTGTTCAACCTTAATGGCTTTGGCTGGAAGCGTCATACCATCTTTCAGTTCAACACCTTTACGAAGTTGTTCTAATGCTTCTTCAGTGACATCACCTTCGACTTGAACAAGATAAGTTTTAAACTTCTTGTTGGCCGGATTGGTGATGTATTGGTTTAAACCGCCGTGGTCGGTTAAAAATACTAAACCTTCTGAGTCCATATCAAGACGACCTGCCAAACGCAAAGTCGAATCGTCTACGAAGTCCGCCATGGTCATGTGCGCTTCGTCTTTACGGAATTGGGAGAGGACGTCATAAGGTTTATTTAGAATGACGATTTTCATAGGAAATGACTTCTATAACTACATAAAATTAGGAAAGGTTAAGTTTTATTCAATGGGGAAATGTTGTTATTTCCCGTATAAATCTTAAACACAGTGGAATTCAATTAAACTATTATGCGTTAAGAAAGGATGAAAGTATTGCCTAATCGGCAAATATTTTTTATATGCGCGAGCTACAAAGGGAGAACCTATACAATGGGTTATAAGAAGATCGTTGTTCCTGTAGATGGTAGTAAAATTACCGTAAATGCAGATTTGTCACTCAATGTTCCAAACAATCCTATTATTCCTTTTATTGAAGGCGATGGTATTGGGGTGGATATTACCCCAGCAATGAAAGCAGTTGTTGATGCTGCGGTTCAAAAAGCTTACGGTGGCAAACGTTCGATCGAGTGGATGGAAGTATATTGCGGCGAAAAAGCAGATAAAATCTACGGCACTTATATGCCGGAAGAAACTTTTGAAGCACTTCGTGAGTTCGTTGTCTCTATTAAAGGTCCATTAACTACTCCCGTTGGCGGTGGTATCCGTTCTCTCAATGTAGCATTGCGTCAAGAATTGGATCTTTACGTATGTGTACGTCCAGTGCGCTGGTTTGAAGGTGTGCCTTCTCCAGTTCAACACCCAGAATTGACTGACATGACAATCTTCCGTGAAAACTCTGAAGATATCTATGCGGGTATTGAATGGAAAGCAGATTCACCCGAAGCTAAAAAAATTATCAAATTCCTGAAAGAAGAAATGGGTGTAACCAAAATCCGTTTTGAAGATAACTGTGGGATCGGTATTAAACCGGTGTCTAAAGAAGGTACGCAACGTCTGGTTCGTAAAGCGATTCAATTCGCGATCGACAATGACAAGCCAAGTGTGACTTTGGTTCACAAAGGCAACATCATGAAATATACCGAAGGTGCCTTCAAAGAATGGGGTTATGAAATCGCGCTTGAGCGTTTTGGTGGTGAACTTCTGGACGGTGGTCCATGGGTTAAAATCAAAAATCCTAAAAATGGTAAAGACATCATTATTAAAGATGTGATTGCTGATGCGTTCTTGCAACAAATCCTGATGCGTCCTGCTGATTATTCAGTTATCGCGACGCTGAACTTGAATGGCGACTATATTTCTGACGCGCTTGCAGCCGAAGTGGGTGGTATTGGTATTGCACCGGGTGCCAACATTGGCGGTGCAATCCAGATGTATGAAGCGACTCATGGGACTGCGCCTAAATATGCGGGTCAAGACAAAGTAAACCCGGGATCAATCATCCTGTCTGCGGAAATGATGCTTCGTGACATGGGCTGGGCTGAAGCTGCTGACTTGATCATTAAAGGTATTTCTGGTGCAATTTCTGCCAAAACAGTGACTTATGATTTTGAGCGCTTAATGCCTGACGCGACTTTGTTACGTTGTTCGGAATTTGGTCAAGCGGTCATTAACAACATGGAATAAGTCATATGACTTAAGAATGTGTTAGAAAAAAACCTGCGTATGTCGCGGGTTTTTTTATGCTTACAGAAAACTTATTTCATTAACCAAGAGTGAAACCCTATGATGAAATCTGAAAAATAGGATGAATATTTAAACTTTATGCTCCCGCATCGAAACATGGTTGGCAAGATAGTCTGCATAAGCCTGATCGCAACCTTTGTGCTGCTTTCCGGCTGTCAGCCGCCAGCATCCGGTGATGCAGCGGGCATGCGTTATCCCATTTTATATATGCAATTACAAAAAACGGACTTGCCTACACAGCTGCCAATTCCAGTGGAAAATATTAAACCCCGACAAATACAAGACACCTGGGGAGCCGCGCGTAGCGAAGGACGTAAGCATGAAGGTCTTGATATTTTTGCCAAACGGGGAACAGCGGTACAAAGCACCACTCAAGGCATTGTTTTGCAGGTAGGTACGAATCATTTGGGCGGAAAAGTGGTCTGGATTATGGGACCGGACTTAAGCCGGCATTATTATGCTCATTTAGAGGATTATGCAGGCCAGATCCAGGCAGGCGATTGGGTGGAAGCTGGCGAAGTCATCGGTTATGTAGGCAATAGCGGCAATGCCAAAAACACCCTGCCACATTTGCATTATGGAATCTATATGCAGGGACAAGGTGCTATCAATCCTTATCCGTATTTAGTGCCATCTTCCTGAATAAAAAATGGTTATGTTTGCTTACTGATCTTGAATTTAGCAGAACGTGTGTGCCAGGCCAGTTGCAAGGTTCCCAAAAATAGAACTACTGCAGCCAAGACAAACTGTTGATGATAAGTCACACCGAAATGTTGCAAGGTACTAAAACTTAATCCACCGATCAGCTGCACAGAGGCAAAACTGAGTGTAGCAATGCTCCAGAGCTTTTTATACGCTAGCCCATACAGTTGCAGGATGGTATAAGAAGTTAGAAAGACCACAGCCGGATTCAGCATTCCGGTAAAAAAGGAAGAGGCAAATGTCAGGACTGGGCTGGCATTTAAAGTCGCGATGAAAATGGCCAGGATATAGAGACTATAAAGAATTTTCAGGGCGGTAAAATTGCCAAATTTTCTTGCCAGCGAGTAAGCTGCAAAAGCGCCTAAAGCACTGCCTAAGCCATAAAGAATCCAGTTAAAGTTAATCCAGAATAGATTCAGCTCCATTTCATGACTGAGATAATCAATCCAGAACAATGAATGGGGAATATAGGCAAATGCACTGCAAGCATACACAATCAGCAAGCTATAAAAGAGCGTATTCAGTGGGGTCTTAGATTGAGTCTGAACTGTTTGTACAGACAGATGATACTTAAATTGTTGCAGTAAAAGACTTAAGCCAACACAGATCATCAGCGCGAAGCCACATAAAATAAGCCAGGCTGTTTGTATCGAAATCTGATCCAGATAAGGCAAGAAAAGTGTTGCCAATAAAACCCCAAGACCAATCCCGCTAAAGCCAATAAAATTGATTTTAAAACGGTCCTGAATCTCACAGCACTGTGCCACTACACTCGGGGATAGAATCATCAACAAGCCGCCGCTGATTCCTGAAATCACACGCCACACGATATACCAGGCCTGCGGAAAATCTGCGAAAGCACAGCACATTAAACTGAACATTCCTGCAATTGCGGCAATCTGAATGTATAGGGTCATGCTTTTGTTTTGAGGCAATCGCATGGCTGCGAAAGCACCCATTAAATAGCCCAATAAATTGGCACTGCCTAAAAGACTGGCAAAACCCACTGACCAGCCGAAAGCTTCACGTGTGCCGGGTAACAGCGCGGTATAAGAGAAGCGCAAAATACCAATCCCTAAGCACATGCTTAAACATAGAAAAATACTGAGCTTGATATTGTTTGAGGACATCCATGTACTCGCAGCTATTTCGTGTTAATTCATCACAATAAATAACATGAGTATCGAACTATGAATAGGATCAAAACGAATCAACACTATAAAAACATGGTTACACGCGTTATTAAGTAATATTTAAGACTACTTTTATAGCATTGTGTGACATATAACCCTTTATTTTGAAAATTGAATTTTTTCAATAAAGGCATACAATGCCGCTACTTTATTGTACTTGTTGGAATTATGAATTTTTCATATCGCGCTGATATTGATGGCTTAAGGGCTATCGCCGTTTTATTGGTGATTTTTAACCATATCGGATGGTCTTTCTTTTCTGGAGGATATATTGGTGTTGATGTCTTTTTCGTGATTTCAGGTTATTTAATTACCATCATTTTAACGCACGAGATTCAATCCAAACGATTTTCTATCGCACGATTTTACAAGAAGCGTGTAGTACGTTTAGCACCTGCTTATTTTACCGTACTCAGCGTTGTAAGCATCATTGCCTGGCAGGTCATGCTGCCTGGGGATCTGACCCAATATTTTGATAGTGTCATGTATGCCACCTTGCTGATGGCAAATATCTATATGCGCAATGAAGTGGGAGATTACTTTAGCCAGACTGCCGAAGGGATTCCTTTATTGCATTTATGGTCGCTTGGGGTGGAAGAGCAGTTCTATATTTTCTGGCCCTTGTTGTTATTGCTGTTTGTGAGAAAGACGCCCCGTAAATATATGTGGGCGATCATCACGACATTCATCCTAACCTTATTGCTTTATGCCCAGCACAAATTAACCCAAAATGCAGAGAAGGCGTACTACAGTATGCCAGTTCGTGCCTTCGAGTTGCTTATTGGTGCATTGATTGGCTTTCTGCCACAGCTCAAACTGCCAAAAAAAATACTGCAAAGTCTGGTTTGGCTAGCTTTAATCGCATTGTTTACGGCAGCTGTGTATTTTAACAAACAGACGCCATTCCCTGGAGCAATGGCCCTCATTCCGTGTCTGGCGACAGCATTGATCATTTATCTAGGCCAATGTTCACCCTCAAGTAATGTATTACTCAGCAATCGTTTCAGTACCTGGATTGGAAGAATTTCTTATCCTTTATACTTATGGCACTGGCCAATAATCGTGTTGTTCGGCATCTATATGCAGCCATTAAACGCAGAAAATCAGGTGGTGATTGTCCTATTGTCCATCCTGTTGGCATTTTTAACTTATCAGCTTATTGAAAAACCAAGCAAACGTTTTGTCATGGCAGCGAATTACAAAGTGATTATCATCGGTTTTCTGCTGCCAGCCCTGAGTTTTATTACCATTGCCAAGGCCGTCAATATGAATCAGGGATTTCCAGACAGGTTTCCGCAGTCTATTTATATCAAGCAACAGGCACTCAATTCATTTGCGCATATCATTCGAAATAAATGTATGGATATTGAGGATCCGGAAGCTTTACCAAACCAGGATGAATGTGTATTGGGCAAAGCCAAAGCCAACATAGATTTTCTATTGCTCGGTGATTCTCATGCCAATGCTTATACCGCTATGCTGGATGTATGGGCTAAAGATGCCAATTTGCGCGGCTATGATGTCACTCAAAGTTCAACCTTCTATCTACCCGGGGTACAGCGTCTGGATGCCAATTTCAACGCTTGGGAAGAGCTGAGCGAGTTTAAATTAAGAAATGATGCCATTACCGCACATCTTGCAAAAACACATTATCCAACCATTATTTTAGCGGGTTCATATGTGCCGTATTTTGGTCATGAAGTGAAACTTGAAGATGGTATTCATCATTCAAATGAGGAGATATTCAAAGCTGGTTTTATGAAGGCTTTGAAAATTGCTTATCAGTCCAGTGATCAAGTCATTTTGCTGAATGATGTACCTCGCTTAGATCAAAACGGGGTGCCTGCCGATTGTAATTTGCGCAATGAAATTCTAAATACCCATGCCCAATGTACTGTGTCTAGAAAAAATTATGAGGCACAGCTGATGAAATTTAATCGAATTGTTGCCGAAGCGAAACTGAAATACCCCAACTTGAAAATCATTGACCCAACCAAGGCGATCTGTAATCAGCAGGCGTGTAAAATTATGATCAATAATGTGCCTTTATATCGAAATAAAGACACCAACCATATTAATAATCAGGGCTCGCGGCAATTGGGCATTGCATATTTAAAACAGTTTGGTAATCCGCTGAAAGATTAAAAAAAAGCCATAAAAAAACCGCGTTTTATAACGCGGTTTTTTATATTTCAGAAATTAGGAAATTAGCGCATTTTGGAAAGGAAACGACCTAAGCGGCCAATCGCTTCACGAAGTTCATTTTCGGCAGGCAAGAACACCACACGGAAATGATCTGGAGTTGGCCAGTTGAAACCAGTACCTTGTACCAGTAACACTTTTTCTGCACGCAAGAAGTCGAGCATAAATTTCTCATCATCTTGAATTGGATAAATTTCCGGATCAAGACGCGGGAAGCAATACATGGCACCTTCAGGTTTTACGCAACTTACCCCAGGAATTTCATTTAACATTTCCCAAGCAATATTACGTTGTTCATATAAGCGACCACCCGGACGAATCAGGTCATTGATGGACTGATAACCGCCTAGAGCCGTTTGAATGGCATATTGCGCCTGATGGTTGGCACATAAACGCATAGATGCCAACATGTCTAAGCCTTCAATGTAGTCCATGGCACGTGATTTATCACCGGTAATCGCCATCCAGCCTGAACGGTAACCTGCAATACGGTAGGCTTTAGACAAACCATTGAATGAAATACACAACTGGTCACCGGCAAGTGCAGCAACGGATACGTGTTCAATGCCATCGTACACAATTTTGTCGTAAATTTCGTCAGCAAATAAGATCAGGTCATATTTCTTTGCTAAAGCAACAATTTGCTCAAGCACATGACGTGGATATACTGCACCGGTCGGGTTATTGGGATTGATAATCACAATACCGCGGGTATTTGGCGTGATTTTGCTTTCCATATCGGCAATGTCTGGATACCAGAAGTTTTCTTCATCACATTTATAGTGAATCGCAGTACCGCCAGACAGGTTTACGGCAGCTGTCCATAATGGATAGTCAGGCATTGGAACCAGCATTTCATCGCCATCATCCAGCAAGCCTTGCATTGCCATCACGATCAGTTCAGATACCCCGTTCCCCACATACACATCGTTGACATGCATGTTCAGAATGCCTTTTTGCTGGTAATACTGGCAAATGGCTTTACGCGCAGGGAAAATCCCTTTTGAGTCGGTATAACCCACAGCATTAGGCAGGTTTAAAGCAACATCATTAATAATTTCTTGCGGCGCTTCAAAACCAAATGGGGCGGGGTTACCGATATTCAGTTTAATAATTTTGTGCCCGGCTTCTTCCATCTCATTGGCCGCTCGTAACACAGGTCCGCGAATGTCGTAGCATACATGCTCGAGCTTAGACGATTTTTTAATTTCGCGAGGGGTTTGGATAGTGTTCGGCATTTTGATGTTCTCGGAAAGAGTGGAGGTCACTTTTGCATAACGATATAAATAACTTTTAAATGTCTCAGTTGTGACTAGATCGAGATTATGTTCATCTCTTAGTAGGGCAACAATTTTTTCATGCGTAAATCCTAGCTGTTGATACTGTTTAATCACAGGTAGTAGATTTTTAAAAATTACGCTCTTTTTTTGCGACATTTTTTAATCCTGAGCAAGAATGGTACTAAGCCTACCACTAAATTTGCTCACAAAAAAGCATTTAATAAATAAAATGCTTACTTTGTTTTTTATTTTTGCTTACTTTTTGCTTTTTTAGGTATTATATGTCTTTTGTAAAATGTTAAATAAAGACTAGAATTTTTAAAATGAATCACGTAAATATAGGATTATCCTATTTTAAATAGCAAGATAGAAAGGTGCGTAATCATGGGAAAACTCAATAAAACAGAAAGAGAATGGCAAAGAGAGTTATCACCTGAAGAGTTCCGTATTACACGTCAAAAGGGGACGGAGCCAGCATTTACCGGTAAGTACTGGAATACTAAGCAAACAGGAACCTATCTTTGCCGTTGTTGTGGCGAAGAGTTATTTTCTTCCGAAACCAAATATGACAGCGGCAGTGGCTGGCCAAGTTTTTATCGTCCTGTAAATAGCTCGGCTGTTGAAGAGCATCAGGATTCGACGCATGGTATGGTCAGAACGGAAATTGTTTGCCATCATTGTGGCGCGCATTTAGGCCATGTTTTTGAAGATGGCCCACAACCTACAGGATTACGCTATTGCGTTAATTCAGCTTCTTTAGAATTAAAAACACAAGAAAAAAATGATGAGGAAACATATCCATGACCAACATTTATCAGTTTGAGGCTGAATTGTTAGATGGAAAAAATAAATCATTGGCCGATTATGAGGGCAAAGTTTTATTGATCGTAAATACTGCAAGTAAATGCGGTTTTACTCCCCAGTTCGCAGGTCTTGAAAAGTTGTATGAAAAATACAAAGATCAGGGATTAGAAGTTTTGGGTTTTCCTTGTAATCAGTTTGGTGGGCAAGATCCGGGTTCCAACGAACAGATTGGTGCATTCTGTCAAAAAAATTATGGCGTGAATTTCCCGATGTTTGCCAAAGTGGATGTCAAAGGACCTGAGGCGCACATCATTTTTCGCTATTTAACTAATAATAGTAAAGGGGTATTGGGTAATGGCATTAAATGGAATTTCACTAAATTTTTAATTAATAAAAAAGGTCAAGTGATTAACCGCTATGCGCCAACAACTAAACCAGAAGACCTGGAAGCTGATATTGAAGCGGCTTTAGCTCAGTAATTTTTATAATAAAAGCATACATAGGGCGATTCATGGATCGCCCTTCGTCATTTATATGCTGGGAAATTTATTTAACTTGCTCAACTGAAGTGAAATAGGCCAGGTTGTTTAATTCATAGAATACAATTAAATAATCCACTGTAAAAACAGTGGATTATTTTTGATTTGATTGCTATTTCAAAGCTTAAAGAATGGCTTTAAGACGCTGAATCGCTTGTTCACATTGCGCGATATCGGCAACCAATGCCATACGGACATGATTTTCACCCGGATTGCCTTGTTCAGTATCACGAGACAGATAACGGCCCGGCAGAACTTTAATATGGGCTTTTTCCATCAGCATTTTGGCAAAGGCTTCATCATTGTCCACTTTTAGCCAGTAATAGAAACCTGCATCCGGTTTTTTCAGTGGCAATAACTGACCCAGCTCATTCTGGAATAATTCAAATTTGGCACGGTACAGCTTACGGTTTTCTTCCACATGCGCTTCATCATCCCAAGCGGCAATAGAGGCCAGTTGATGCTGAACCGGCATGGCAGCACCATGATAGGTACGATATTGCAAATAAGGTTTCAGCAAGGCTGCATCACCCGCGACAAAACCTGAACGCATGCCCGGCAAGTTTGAACGTTTCGACAGTGAGTGGAACACCACACAGTTTTTGTAATCATCACGGCCAATTTCAGCACAAACTTCAAGTAAGCCCACTGGTGCTTGATCAAACCAGAGTTCTGAATAGCACTCATCTGAAGCAATCACAAAATTATATTGATCTGAAAGTGCAATCAGTTTTTTAAATTGCTCTTTTGACAATACGGCACCGGTAGGATTGCCCGGGGTGCAGACAAACAATAATGCGGTTTTTTCCCACACTTCTGCAGGAACCGCATCAAAATCACCGAGGTAATTGTTTTCTTCAGTGCAGTTAATGAAGTACGGTTTGGCACCTGCAAGCAAGGTTGCTCCTTCATAAATTTGATAGAAGGGATTCGGCATCACCACATAAGGCGCATCTTCGCGGTTGACTAAAGCCTGAACAAAAGAAAAAATCGCTTCACGTGTTCCCGATACAGGCAGAACATGGTTTTCAGCGCTAATGCTGTTGAGCTTGAAGCGACGGGTTAACCAGTTGGTAATGCTTTGACGTAGTTCAGGTAAGCCTTTGCTGTTCGGGTAAGTCGATAAATGCTTGAAGTTGTCAATAATGGCCTGTTTCACAAACTCGGGTGCAGGATGCTTTGGCTCACCAATCGATAATGGAATGAGTGGTAAATCTGCAGGTTGAATACCCTGAAAAAGTTTATTTAACTTTTCAAAAGGATAAGGATGCAATAATGACAAACTTGAGTTCATGAAATCGGTACCGCGTAAATTTAAGTTAATGTTGGCCAGAGACAAGATTTGAGGCTTCATCCAGTGCTAACTTCAATTGAGCAGCAAAAGTTTTAGCTTCTGAATCGGACATTGGGATGCCATCTTTTTTAGTGACAAAGAAAATATCTTCTGCCCGCTCACCCAAGGTCGCAATTTTAGCAGAATGGATATCTAAACCTTGCATCATAAATAAACCACCTACTTTGGCAAGTAAACCCGGATGGTCGAGCGTTGAAATTTCAACCATGTTTTGTTGAAGTGCAGCATTCAGGGTGATATCCACGGTATTTTCAATATCAAAATGGCGTAATTGGCGTGGAATACGACGTTGCATCAGACCAGGATATTTGTCCGATTGGCTTAAAGCTTTAACCAGAGCCTCAATCACGGTTTCTTCACGTTCCGGGTCGGTGAGCAAGGTGCCAAAACGGTCAAGCACCACATAGGTATCCAGACTAAAGGCGGTTGATGCAGTAATAATCCGTGCATCTTGCACATCCAGATTCATCCGGTCAAAAATCGCCACGGTAGTGGCAAATAAATTAGGCTGATCTTGCGTGTAAATAAAGATCTGTACCGCATCTTGTGCTGACTGACGATGGGCACGCATCAATACCAGAGGTTCCGGATTATTGCCATGTTGCAAAATGGCACGGGTATGCCAGGCAATCTCATCGGCTGATTCTTTAATGAAGTATTCATCACCCAGCTCTTGCCAGACTTTTTCGACATCCGCTAAAGAGAAGTCATTGACCAACAATTCACTGGCAGCGAATTTGGTGTCTTCAATCAGCATCTGGTAATCCACCGGATGACCCAGACCGGTACGTATGACATCACGCGCATGGGTATATAACTGACGCATCAAGGATGCGCGCCAGGTATTCCATAGTTTTGGATTGGTCGCGTTAATATCGGCAACGGTAAGCACATACAGATAATCCAAATGCTCCATATCACCCAACTTTTGTGCAAAATCTTGTACCACATCCGGATCGGAAATATCTTTTTTCTGTGCCGTCATCGACATCAGCAAGTGATTTTGAATCAGCCATGCCACCAGATTACATTCACGTTCGGTAAAGCCATGGGTACGACAGAATGCAATTGCATCTTCTGCACCCAGTTCACTATGGTCACCACCACGACCTTTGGCAATATCATGGAATAATGCAGCCAAATAAACTATGTCGCGACGGCGAAGACGCTGGAACACCGAACTGACCACAGGGAAGTCTTTGGCAAACTCGGGTTCTTTAAAACGGTTTAAATTACGCAATAACAATAAGGTATGTGCATCTACCGTATAAATATGGAACAGGTCATACTGCATCAGTCCCAAAATTTGACCGAATGCCGGAATATAATTGCCCAATACGCCATAACGTTTCATTGCAACCAAGGTGTCATACAGGCGATGCGGTGAACGCATGATGGCCATAAATAGGGCTTGGTGTTCAGGATTATTGCGGTAGTTCTGGTCAATACGTTTTGCTGCAAGAGTCAAAAGGCGTAAGGTACGAGCGCGGATGCCTTCAATTTCAGGACGGTTGGCCAATAAATAGAAAATTTCCAGAATGGCACTTGGGCGTTCCGAGAAAATTTTATGGTGCTGAACTGCAAGTTTGCCATCAACCAGTTTGAAGTTTTCATTAATTTCTTCAATTTTGCGTTCGTAATTGGGCAAACGCGGGGTAATGACAGACTCGTTAAAATAAGCCAGCAACATTTCATTTAAGGTGGATACTTGTTGCGCGCTACGATAGTAACGCTTCATGAACTGTTCGATCGGATAATTCGGTGATTTATTTTCTTCACGTGTATAACCAAATAGGGCAGCGATATCACGTTGATAATCGAACAATAAACGGTTTTCATCACGTTTGGTCAAACGGTGTAAATGGTGGCGAATTTCCCATAGAAAACTTTCAGCCTCTTCTAATACACCCAGTTCGAAATCTGAAATAAAGCCTAAATGCACCAGGTCATAAATACGGTTGACCCTGAAATGCCGTTTGGCAATCCAGCCAATCTGGTTGATGTCACGCAGACCGCCCGGTGCGTTTTTAATATCCGGTTCCAGATTGCTTTCGGTATTGTTGTGCTGAGCATAGCGTTTTGCCTGCTCATCCATTTTGGCATCAAAAAAGGTTTTATCGGTCCAGGTCTGGGAAACAATACGGCGTGGCCATTTGGCCAAATTCGGGTTGCCCGTAATCAAACGCGACTCAATCAGCGCGGTCGCAACGGTTAAATCATTGGTGGCCTGTTCAACACATTCGGAAATGGTACGTACGCTAATGCCGGGTTTGAAATTACCGACATCCCAAAGCGAGGAGATAAAAGTGGAAATCAGTTTTTCCTGATCGGCAGTAATTTCATCTTCCGATAAAATCATGATATCCACATCGGAATACGGCAGCATCTCCCGACGTCCATAACCACCCACAGCAAACAAACCCAGATCGGTCTGATCAAGTTCGGCATGTTTCCAGAGAAATTTTAATGCCTCATCAATCAGGTTGGAACGGGCTAAAATGATTTCCCGGATCGACTGCCCATTTTCAAAACCTTCCTGTAGCTGATTTTCAACATCGGCACGCCATTGGTTAATCGCCTGTATGTCATGGTTACTTTTAACGTAATTCAGCAGTGGAGAAGTATTGATCATGAACAGTATTCCGTTAATAAGGTAGCAAGTTTAGTTTTGTTGAACACTGACTTGAGATGCAGTCTCTAGTGCAAGTTCCCGCGCCTGAGCTGTGGTTTCAGCACGTGCAGTTGCAACCCCCATGCGACGACGTTTAAAACCTTCAGGTTTACCAAAAAGGCGTAAATCAGTGTTCGGATTTGCTAAAGCAAGATTTAAGCCAGAAAAAGATAAATTTGTATCATCAACACCGGCATAAATGACCGCACTTGCCGCAACACTATGACGTGAAGTATTCACTGGCAGACCTAAAATGGCACGCGCATGCAATTCAAATTCACTTTGGAATTGTGAGGCCAGTGTGACCAGTCCTGTGTCATGCGGACGTGGAGATACTTCACTAAACCATACTTGATCTGCTTTGACAAACAGTTCCACACCGAAAATACCGCATCCGCCCAAAGCCGTTGTTACTTTATGGGCAATGCGTTTAGCTTCTTCTAAAGCCGCCGGAGTCATGGCTTGCGGTTGCCAGCTTTCTACATAATCGCCAGAGTCTTGACGATGTCCGATTGCGTCGCAGTACTGGGTTTCAATTTCACCTGTTTCGGCATTTTTGGCACGAACGGTGAGTAAAGTAATTTCAAAGTCGAAATCAATTTGCGATTCAACAATGACTTTACCCTGATTAACTCGGCCACCGGTTTGCGCATATTCCCAGGCAGCATCGACTTCATCGAAGTTCTTAACACGGGATTGTCCCTTACCGGAAGAAGACATCACCGGTTTAACAAAGTTTGGATAACCGATGTCATCACAGGCAGCACGGAAAGATTCTAGCGAGTCGGCAAAGCGGTAGGCAGAAGTCGGTAAGCCCAGTTCTTCAGCCGCCAGACGGCGAATGCCTTCACGGTTCATGGTGAGATTGACTGCTTTGGCAGAAGGAATCACGGTGGCAATATTTTGTTGTTCGATATCGACTAAAACCTGAGTCGCAATGGCTTCAATTTCAGGAACAATCAGATGGGGTTTAATTTTTTCAATCAGATGTTTGAGTTCTTCGGCATCTGCCATGTTTAAAGTATAAGAATAATGGGCCACTTGCATGGCAGGGGCATGATCGTAACGATCCGCAGCATGAACTTCTACACCGAGGCGTTGTAAAGAAATGACCACTTCTTTACCTAATTCTCCTGAACCTAATAATAAAACTTTAAACGCAGAAGGCTGAAGTGGAGTACCAATGGTCACGCTCATGTAAATCATCCATGCTTGATTTTATGGACTTTTAGCATAGCAGAACTGGTTTAAGAGTTAAGGTTTCGTTCACATAAATTAATGATATTGTCCAACAATTTTATTTATAAAGTGATTTTTAGTTTTTAATTTTAATCCCCTCTAAATTTCCCCCTTTAAAAAGGGGAGATTTTTAAAACACTTAGAAGGAAACAGGTAGATAGGTATAAATCAGTCCATAGGCCAGCGCAGCGGTTAAAGTCGCCGGGACAATTTTCTTAAACTTAAAATACAGACCTGCCAGGGTGAGAAAACCAACCAGCATGGCAAAACTTTTATTCGGACTTTCCATCAGTGGCGGCAGGGTGGCCACCACCAGCATGGAACTGATCGCAGCAATACCAATACTGCCTAAAGCAATCTTGATCCAGACAGCCCCGCGTTTTTGTGAATTCTTCCGGCTTTTTTGAATGAGATAAAATGGTCCAAAACGCGAGGCAAAATTGGCAATCCCGACAATGATCCCGACCAGAATAATTTCAAGATTCATGCGCTTCTCCAAATTCATCATCGTATTGTTTTAAAATATAGTGTTTAAATAAGCCTGCCAGAATACCGGAGAAAATCCCGATAAAAATGGCCGCAGACAAATTAATGAAATAGCAGGCAATCGCTGATACCACTAAACATACCGTAACAATAAAGCTATGCTTTTTCTCAAAGGCAGCAAGCAGGAAACTCAGGAATAACGCGGGCAACAAGAAATCCAGTGCGGCCTGTAAAAATTGAGGTAAGTCACTGACCTGATCGGCAAATAAGCCCCCTAAAAACGAACCCAAGGCCCAGGACATCCAGCTAAACAGGCTTAAGCCCAGCATCCAGGATTCTGACCATTCCTGACGGCGTTGCGAAAGTTTAATCATCCCCGAAGCAAAAACTTCATCGGTCAAGCCCCAGGCCCAGACAGCAGTTTTCTTTAAATTCAGTTTATCCTGGATCAGATTTTGTAAAGCTGGCCCGTAAAGCACGTGCCGAATATCTAAAGCAATCACGGTGAGGGCGGTCATCCAGATGGATGTGCCACTGCCCAGTAAAGCCACCACTAAAAACTGACTGGCGCCGGCATACATGGAACAGGATAAAAACAGCGCTTCCCAAGAGCTAAAGCCAAATTGGCTGGCCGAAACACCGAAAGCAAATGAAACAGGAAGATATGTAAAAATAATGGCTTGACTGTCTTTAGCACCTTGCCAAAAGCCAGCAGCTTGAACTGGAGGAATTTTGTGCTCAGACACGACACACCTTTGCGGGAGAGTTGAACAACGGGTCAAATGATGATTGAGTATTGTACTCGAATTCACTAGCATAGTGCCGAATTGTTTATCTGGGTGAGCCTGATATGTTGATGTTGAAGACACGTGGAATGCTGATTGTTTCTTTATTATGCAGTAGTGTTTTGCTGCAGGCTTGTGGAAATGATGGCAATAAAACTGAAAAAGCTGAAATTAAACCCGCACCTAAACTGACCAATGATGCAACCACTTATGCCAATGAAGCGTGGAAATTCATTAATCGGGTAGATGGTCTGGTATATAAGAAACAACTGGACGTGATTGATGAACAAGTCCGTAAGCCTGCACGCAAGCTGAGTACAGATTGGCGCATTAATGTCAAAATGACGGATTCCGTAACAGAAGGGAAATATGCATTATGTCGTAAGGCATTGACCAGTCTGGAAATTTGGGCACGTGAAACCCTGGATCAATCCAGTTCAGTGGCCCAGAAACAGGCAGATTATGAACGCGATAAACAGCAATGTAAAAGTGCTATTGATCAACCCCAGCTGGGTAATACTGATCCGAAAAAGATTGGTGCATAAAAACAATAGTGATGAATCTAAACGAGGCAAAGGCCTCGTTTTTTTATCATTGAAATGTATGAATACTTATGTTTACTTATAGTTTTCAAGGATGAATAAGAGAATAAAACGATAATATGATAAATATATAAAATTATCGCTAAATGATAATTTGTGTATAATAATAACGATATAATCCATAGTTATTTTGATAAAAATCTAAATAATTTCTACTTAGTTGCTAATTAGGAGTAAAAAAGATGTTTAATAAAGTGTTTTTTTCAATAAGTCTAGCTGTTGCAATTTGCACTTTTAGTCAGGTGGCGACTGCATCAGCACAAGTACAGGCTGTTCAATCTTCTTCAGAGAGCGAACATGAAGTTGCAGCATGCACCAATGGTTTTGATGATGTGAATGTGTGCCAGTTACTTTCATAAGATCTTATCTGTTAAACCTGCGAATGATCAGACAAGTCACTTCACTTGTTCTGGTTGGCCGTCAATATTTAAAGCTTTATCCATTCGTACTTCATCTGTAGATCAGCCTGTATTTCTTCCTTCAAAACTCTGGAAAAGCATGAGCAATGCGATGCAGTTCCGCCAAGTTTAAAATTTCAATTTTTTTAAAAGATAGACGCAAAATATTTTGCTGTTCTAAAGCTTGCAGTTCCTGATTGATGGTTTGTCTGGAACAGGTCAGCATTTGCGCCAGTTGTTCTTGCGATAAATGAATGACATTTTTTTCAATGCTTAAATGATTGCCATATCCATTTAAAATAAACAGCAAGCGTTGTGCCAAACGCTGGCTTATGTTTTGGGTTTGGATTGAAATGAGTTCTAAAAAAGCAAAGCGTAGTTTTTGACTGGTAAGTTGCGCAATGTGATACCAAAACACCGGATGTTGTTGCAGCAGCAATTGTAGCGCGGTACTCGGTATATGCAGGATCAGGCTTTTTTGCGTGGCAATGGCATCATGAGAACGGGGCTTGGCATCGACCAGTGAAATTTCACCAAACCACATAATCGGTTCAACAATCGCAGCAACTGCGGCTTTGCCATGAATATCAATATAGCCTAAGCGAACTGCACCTTCTAGAACGGCATAGATGCCATTAAATACATCCCCCGAATGAAAGATGGTTTGTTCCTTGTCGAAATGCAGCTGCACAGCACTGTTCACAATAAAGTCCTTAAACAGTACAGGCAATTGGGTAAACCAGACATTGTGTTCTAAATGATCGATATAAATGGACTCGAGCACGTTAATTCCTTTTTTTATTTCAGTTGTCGGCTAACTGACAACTTGTCCCTGGGTTTTTTTATATAGTAGAACAATAAGTGGAGCAAGGAAGAATAACATGACCAAATTAGAACAGCTGTTAAGCCAGTATGCAGCTTATCACCTCGATCAAAAGAATATTTTTACTCATTTTATTGGGATTCCGTTGATTGTTTTTTCCATTATTTGCCTGACTGCACGGGCAGGTATACCGCTTGCAGGCTTTGAATTGACCCTTGCCTTATTATTAATGATTGCAAGTTGCATCTATTATTTCAGTCTGGACCGCATTTTCGGGATTGTCATGCTGGTCATATTTGCGTTTATTTATCCAGTGGCCTACCAGATTGCGCAAATGCAGATGGCGAGCTGGTTCAGCTTGAGTATCGGCATTTTCGTGGTGGGCTGGCTGTTTCAATTTGTTGGTCACTACTATGAAAAGAAAAAGCCGGCATTTTTAGATGACGTGATTGGTCTGGCAATAGGGCCTTTATTTGTTTTGGCAGAGTTCGTATTCTTGCTGGGATTTCGAAAGGATTTACAGCAAAGAATGTTGGTTGAGGCACGTAAACAACGTACTGCAATGGATGCCAAGACCGTCGATATCACTTAATTCAAAAAGATCTAATTTAAAAAACTTCAGTATAAAAAAGCCGGTTTGTTGAACCGGCTTTTTTAACAATTATGGCTTTGCTTTGTTCATCTCGGTATTGGCTTTGTGCATATCCATTTTTGCTTTGTGCATTTCAGTGTTGGCTTTATGCATATCTTTTTCTGCCGGTTTGATCATATTGCTATGTTCTTTTGCGGCATGGGCTTTGCTTTTTTCATGCTGCGTAGCAGCATGTTTTTTGGCTTCTTTTGTAGTAACACATGTGCCGCCCTTATGATTTGGACCCGTACCACCCGTCATGGTCATGCCTTTAGGGCACGCAAATGCCGTGGCACTAAGCATTGTGAAGATCGCTGCTGTAAAAATTGTGCTGAGTTTTTTCATTGCTATTATTCTTTGAAAACAGGCATCAGTGCCTGTATATAAATTAGGCAAATTTTATTCGCGATTAAGTTGTAACATCGTTGTTGAACAGCAAGATTTCAGGGTGAAATTGTCGGCATATTTTTAGTTTTAAGCGAAAATTAAGCTGATGCTGTATCAAATTAAATCAGCATAAAATAATGAATGGTTGTTATATAAAATAGCCTAAGCTATTGGGGATTAAACCCAATCATATTGAAAACTGCATTTAATGCAAAATTATAAGGTATCTAGTGGACTCTCAAATTGAGTCAATCGCATTGGGAAAGTTCGCGCGGGAATCACTTCTGCTTATAAACAATTTTTCCGATGATTGCTGCACTTTAAACCTAGCGATATTTGTGTGACGAAAGGGAATACGCTTGATTATCCTAATTAAAGCTGCATGTTATAGGTACTAAAATTTACCTTAAATCCATTTTGAACACGCTTAAAAAATAAAAAAGCCAGCATAGAGCTGGCTTTTTAAGCTGTTTTGAAATGTCAGAATGGCTTAAACGTTAAAACGGAAGTGCAGAACGTCACCGTCCTGAACCACGTAAGTTTTACCTTCCAGACGCCATTTACCAGCTTCTTTGGCACCGGCTTCACCGTTGTATTGAACGAAGTCATCATAGGCAATACATTCAGCACGGATAAAGCCTTTTTCAAAGTCCGTGTGAATCACACCAGCTGCTTGTGGTGCGGTTGCACCTACTTTCACAGTCCAGGCACGCACTTCCTGTACACCTGCGGTGAAGTAAGTTTGTAAGCCAAGCAGGCTATAACCGGCACGGATTACAATATTCAGACCCGGTTCTTCCATACCCATGGCTTCAAGGAATTCAGCACGGTCTTCATCTTCAAGTAATGAAATTTCAGCTTCAATCTGGTTGCAAAGCGGAACCACAATCGCATTTTCTTCGGCAGCCAATTTTTTAACAGCTTCTAGATGCGGGTTGTTTTCAAAACCGTCTTCAGCCACGTTGGCAATGTACATGGTTGGTTTTAAAGTCATTAAACCAAAACCACGTACCAGTTTACGTTCATCATCATCAAGATCGGCTGCACGTGCAGGTTTACCTTCATCGAGTAAAGGTAAAATTTTGTCTAAAACAGCTTTAGTGGCAACGGCTTCTTTGTCGCCACCTTTAGCTGATTTTGCTAAACGTGTTACTGCTTTGGTTACAGTTTCCAGGTCAGCAAGGGCAAGTTCGGTATTGATGGTTGCAATATCATCCAACGGGTCGATTTTACCATTCACGTGAATAACATTTTCATCTTCAAAACAACGCACCACGTGTGCAATGGCATCGGTTTCACGGATATTGGCAAGGAACTGGTTACCCAAGCCTTCACCTTTAGAGGCACCAGCCACAAGACCGGCAATATCAACGAATTCCATAGTCGTTGGAATGACACGTTGAGGGCCAACAATAGCAGTCAATTTATCTAAACGTGGATCGGGTACAGGAACGATACCGGTGTTTGGTTCGATGGTACAGAAGGGAAAGTTTTCTGCAGCAATGGCAGCTTTAGTCAATGCATTGAAAAGTGTAGATTTACCAACGTTCGGCAAGCCGACAATACCGCAATTAAAACCCATGAAATAACTCACAACGTGTTATATAAAAATTGCCGATGATTTTACATGAAAGCCATGACAAAGTCAGGTCATGGCTAGACGGTTTGTTGAAAACTCCTAAAATCGGGCAGCTTAAATTTTACGTTTATCCAACTGGCTGGAAAGGGTATCGCCTGCTGCCTGAACCAGCATCACTAGAATCACCAGCACCACAATCACGGCGAGCATGATTTGCATATCAAAGCGCTGATATCCATAACGGTAGGCGATATCTCCCAAACCGCCAGCACCAATGGCACCGGCAATGGCGGATGAGTTGATCATGGTGACTAAGGTTACAGTAAAACCTGCCACTATTCCCGGTAGTGCTTCAGGTAACAGCACATGCCAGATAATCTGTTTACGGTTACAGCCAATGGCTTGAGCTGCTTCAATCAGCCCTTGATCCACTTCACGTAAACTGACTTCGGCAATACGGGCAAAGAAAGGTGTTGCCGCCAAGGTTAAAGGTACCACTGCTGCCCATACGCCGTAACTGGTGCCAACAATCCAGCGGGTGAGTGGAATGAGCGCGACCATTAAAATCAAAAAAGGAACCGAACGGGTAATATTGACGATCCAGCCCAAGCCTTGATTGATGCTTTTGGATGGATAAATGCCGTGTTCGGAAGTACTGACTAAAATCACAGCGATAGGCAAGCCAATGATAAAGGCAACAATGGCGGACACACCGACCATCAGCAAAGTATCAATTGTTCCGGTCAGTAATAAATCAATGAGCTGGTCGTGCATAGCCTATGACCTCAATCTGTGCAATGTGTTGTTTTAATTTTTGCTGAAGTAGCCCGCTATCAATATTCAGATCAGGCACGGCGACAATGAAACTACCGACCAGATGCTTCTGGATGCTGTCGATGTGGCTCTGATACAAATGAACTGGCGTATCAAACTGCTCAAAAATAAATTTCAGATCAGGCGAATGTTGAACATCGGAGGCATAGCGCAGTTTTAAGATGCTATGCGAACTTTCAGAAATCACATTCGGGCTGATGGCAAAAGGCAATTCCAGTTGTTCCAGATTCAGCAATTCCTGGGTAATCTGCTGTTGTGGATTGGAAAAGACCGACCAGACTTCGCCAGATTCGACAATTTCACCGTGTTCAATCACCACCACCTGATCGCAGATTTCGCGAATCACCTGCATTTCATGCGTGATCAGCACAATAGTAATACCCAGTTTCTGATTGATCTCTTTCAGTAAAGACAGCACAACCGAGGTACTTTCCGGGTCTAAGGCCGAGGTGGCTTCATCACAGAGTAATATTTCCGGATGATGTACCAAAGCACGGGCAATGCCGACACGTTGTTTCTGGCCGCCCGACAGTTGCGAAGGGTAATGGTTTGCTTTATTACTCAATCCAACCAGTTGCAAGACTTCATTGACCCGCGCTTCAATCTCATGTTTTGGATAGTTGGCCACTTTCAGTGGTAAGGCAACATTTTCCCACACGGTCTTGGCAGACATTAAATTAAAATGCTGAAAGATCATGCCAATACGCTGTCTGAGCTGGATCAGTTCCGCATGTTTCAGTTCTGCCAGATCTTGCTGGTGAATGTGGATATGACCCTCACTGATCTGTTCCAGACCATTTAAGGTGCGTATCAGTGAAGATTTTCCGGCACCACTTTTACCGATAATGCCAAAAACCTTACCTTCAGGAATGTCCAGATTAATGTCTTTTAAGGCATGAACCGAGTTGCCCTGAACATCGTAATGTTTGTTCAGATTGCGGATTTTGATGTGGGGGACAGAGAAGTCCACCTGTGAACCAAAACTCACCATGAGTGTTCTCCTTATTTCCAGCCGGGGAACCAGAGTTTGGCACCGAAATCTGCATCCAAAGCCTGTTTTACCTTCGGTGAGTTCTGGTAGATGTCGACAAATTTCTTCAGTTTGTCATTCTGGTCTTGATAGTCCTCACGTACGGCAAACAAAATGGCATAACGGTTGTCTGTATTAGAGTCAAATAACAAAGCTTGTTCAGGATCAGCTGTTTTTGCCAGACGCAGGTAGTGCGGATAGCCAAAAGCCAGATCTACATCGTCAATGGCACGTGCAGTTTGTGGACCTTCGACTTCAACAAACTGTAATTTTTTAGGATTACTTGCAATGTCTTTCAGGCTAGATAAATAGTTTTCAGGATCTTTCAGGGTGATCAGTTTTGCCTGTTGCAATAACAGTAGGGCACGGCCTTGGTTTACAGGATCGTTAGGCACCACAACTTTAGCGCCGTCTTTTAGCTCATCCAGGCTGTTAATTTTCTTGGAATATAGACCAACGTGAGTGGCTGCACCTTTAGCGAATGCCTTGATTTTAAAGTCAGTTTCTTTTTTTGCATTGTCCAGGAAGGGTTGATGCTGGAAGAAATTGGCATCAATATCACCGTGATTCAGTGTGATATTCGGTGTATTCCAGTCGGAAAATTCCACCAGTTTCACGTTCAGACCTTGCTGATTTGCCTCTTCCGCTGCGACCTGTAAAGGCTTGGCAAAGGATGGACTAATGCCAATCACCAGTTCATCTGAACCGGATTTCTTTTGTTGATTCCAGACCACCAGTCCGATAACCACTACCGCAATAATCACCCCAATAATGGTGAATTTAGTTTTAGCGCTTTGTGCCATGATGCACCTCAAAATTTATGCTGATTGTTTTTGCTTTAAGTTGGAATTCGAAGTTGAGGCGGAGCTTTGACATCGAAATTGTTGAACAGGATGAGCGCTAGATAAGCGATCGCCTTGCTGGAACAGCTTGTGTCTAAAACTGCCTTGTTCATATGCAGTTTTATAGCGTCCGCGCTGCTGTAATTCGGGAATCACCAGACGGATAAAATCCTGATGCGATTCTGGAGCAACAGTACGGGTTAGGTTGAAGCCATCAATCCCGGTTTCATCAATGAGTTGAATCAGTTTTTCAGCCACGGTTGCACCACTACCGACAATCAGGGGATAACGTCCGCCCAGCACATGCTGGGCTTTTAAGTCATTTTTAGTGATTTTCTGTTCTTTAAACTTATTGTTGACCGAAGCAATGCTGTTGGTCTTCTGGTAAGGAATCGCTTCGTCATCTGCAAATTTAGACAGATCAATCCCGACTGAACTTGAAAAATGTGCCAAACATGCTTCAGGACTGGCATAAGCAATATATTCATCCAGTTTTTGCCGAGCCAATTCATCGCTTTCAGCCGTCACCACGGTAATGCCAACAAAAATTTTAATCGCTTCAGGATCACGCCCTTGTTCGGTGGCTTGCTTCCGAATTTGATCAACCTGTTTTTTGATTTTCTCGGGTTGATCACCACCAATAAACATGCCTTCTGCGTGTTGCGTTGCAAAAGCTAAACCACGAGGTGAGGCACCGGCCTGGAATAATACTGGGGTACGTTGAATGGAAGGTGAAATCTGAAATACACCCTGACTTTGGTAAAACTGACCTTGATGCTGTATCGGATGCACTTTAGCGGGATCGGTAAAAATACGATTCAGCTTGTCTTTTAAAACCGCATTATCTTCCCAGGAGCCTTCCCAAAATTTATAGCAGAGCTGTAAAAATTCTTCGGCTTGTTCATAACGCAGGTCATGATCTTTCAAGCCTTTTTCACCAATCAGGCGTTGGGCGCTGTCCAGATAACCGGTGACAATATTCCAGCCAATCCGGCCTTGGGTCAGATGATCCAGACTGGCAAAGCGGCGGGCAAATTGATACGGTGATTCATAGCTTAGATTCACCGTAATCCCAAAGCCTAAATTTTGTGTGACCGCAGCCATGGCGGAAACCAGAGTGCTTGGGTCATGACTGGGTAACTGAATCGACTCTTTTAAAGTCAGGTCAATATTGTTTTGATAAACATCATAAACCCCGGTGATGTCGGCAATGAACAGACCATCAAACAGGCCCTGTTCCAGCGTTTGAGCCAGATCAGTCCAGTAGCTCAGTTCATTAAAACGGTGCGACTGATCACGCGGATGGGTCCACAAACCATGATTGATATGACCGACACAGTTCATGTCAAAAGCATTCAACAAGATTTTTTTTGCCGAAGCAGGTAATGGATTTGTCATTACAATGTCCCCCGGCGTGGTGGCAATACCCCATTTAAAATATGGTTGGCAATGAAATAATATTTCCAGCGCGACGCATCATGCAGTGTGTGTACGCGTGCATTGCGCCAGAAGCGATCTAGGCCGTCTTCACGTTGGCTACCACGGCTGCCTGCCAGTTCAATCAGTGTTGAAGATGCCTTTAATGCTGTTTCGCTACTATGTGCCCGAACCTTGGCCACATCTAAAGAAGCTTTCGCGACATTTTCTGCTGTAGGTGCAGGTCTGGCGGCATCAATAGAACGCGCTGCCTGTTTTAGTAATATTTCTGAGGCGCGAACATCTGTCACAATTCGGCCCAGTTCAAATAGGGTAAGCGGATCATCAGTTGCTTTGTCTACGCCTGAATCAATCCATGGTCGTGCTTGACGCACGCGGTTCAAGGTTTCTTCAAATGCCGCACGGGCAATCCCGGTTTCAATAGAGGCATGCATCAACTGGGCAAAAGGTCCCGAGATGGTGGGCTGAGAATAAGCAGTATCAAATCGAACCACATCTTCCTCTAATACCTGCACATTATTAAATTTCACCGTGCCACTGCCTGTGGTGCGTTGGCCAAAACCGCTCCAGTCATCAATCAAAGTTAGACCTTCGCTATCACGCGGCACAAAAGCCAGGAATTGCTGATCCTGTTCATCGACCACCAGCGTTGGAATTCGATGGGCAAATAAACTGCCAGTGCAATAGAACTTTTCGCCGTTAATTACATAGCCTTCAGCATTTTTTCGGATAGCTGTTTGGCGTTGTGCGGCAGTTTTGGTTTTGAATTCTGCCAAGGCATTGCCAAAACGGGCACCTTTTAACACTTCGGCATAGAGTTTCTGTTTTTGCTGTTCCGTACCGTTATTACGCAGGATTTCCAGTCCATAAAAATGGTTTTGTGGAATTTGACCAATTGAACCATCTACACCACTCATCAGGGCAATCACTTGAGCTACGGTATAACTGGATACCTCTGCACCACCATACTGTTTGGGTACGGTAATGGCCCAGAGTCCGGACTGGCTATAAGCTTCAATTTCTTCAAACGGAAGGATACGCTCGGCATCGCGCTGAATGGCTCCAGCATTGAATTGTTCAGCTAAATTACGTGCAATTTCTAGCGCTTCTGCATCGGACTGAATAATGTGTGCATGTGCCAGCTGTTCGGAATTAAATGAAATAATATTTTGATATGAAGTCATGAGCTGTATCCTTAAATCCAGGCGTGGCGGGCAGGGAGTTTATGATTCAGGTAATAATCCCCAAGCGCATGCAATTTCCAGCGCACTGGATCATGCAGGGTATGTACCCGGGCATTGCGCCAGTGCTGATCCAGGTTGTGCTGACTCAGACTTGAACGGCTACCGCCGAGTTCCAGTAATTTTTCTGAGATATGCAGCGCTGCATCATTGGCATAGACTTTTGCTTCAGCAACTAAAATAGAGGCTTTTGCAGCCTGCTCATCTGTCACCGATTCCAGTTGATCAAGCTTATCCAAATATTCAGCTGCTTCATCAAGTAATAAAATGGCTGCGTCTAAAAGAACAGAAGATTTCCCCACTTCCTGTAAGGTGTAATGTTCAAAACTGGCTTTTTCGACTTGTGCATCGACAATCGGACGGGCTTTATGTATAGCGCTTACGGTATCGGCAAAGGCAGCTTCGGCAATGCCGACATCAATGGCAACCTGTAATAATTGTGAATAAGCACCGCGATAATTGGGCTGACTGGAAAGCAGGCGTTCATCAAAAATCAGCAGGGGATCAACTTCAACGTGTTGAAGTCTGACTGTGCCACTAGATGTGGTGCGTTGACCGAAACCATCCCAGTTATCAACCACTTCAACACCGGCAGCCTCACGATTCACAATGGTTAAAACCACATGGCCTTCAGGATGAATGGCTTTAATCGCCAGCCAGTGCGCAAAGCTGCTACCAGTAGAATAGAATTTTTCACCATCGACAAAATATCGTCCATTTTCAAAGCTTAAAGTCGTTGCCAATGTTTTAGTATCTTTGGTATTGCGCTCCGGACCACCGTTGGCCAGACGTTTGCCTTGTAAAATTTCACGATAAATAAACTGTTTCTGCTGCTCTGTCCCCATAATCTGGATCATATTCAACAGCGCAATTTGATTCTGTGGAATTTGCCCTACACTGGAATCTGCTTTGTTGATGATGCGAAATACATGCGCAAGGGTTTTATTGGAAACAAATGCACCACCGTATTGTTGAGGAATACGAAGACCGCCTAGGCCTTTCTGGCTGAACAGATCAATTTCAGCAAAAGGCAGCAAGCGCTGTTGATCACGTTGATTACGACCTTCGAGTGCAAAATCAGCCACATGATAAGCGGCATGAATCGCATCGAGATCGTTTTCAATCACATGAACATTTTCAGAAATTAAACGAGACATAATGACACCTTAAATCGATGTCAAAAAGCTACAAGGAATTGGCTGTGGAACTAAGCAATTGCTTTTGCAAAGCTTAGAAGAAATGTTATTTAGGATAAAAAGTGCTACATTTTGATTGAATTTGAATAAGTTAAATGTTTAAAAATAAAAAAAATATTGTTTTTGATGGAATTTTTACCAGTGAGAAAAAGCGCGGGTTATCTGCTTTAAAGATAACAAAGACAAAAAAACATATAAAAATTTAGCAAAGGGGATTCGATATTTAGCCATTTATTTTGAATAAAAAGTACATTGTAATTCCAAGGCAGGGTGACTAAAGTATCGGACTGAATTAGGTGGTTTTGACTTGGCAGAACTAAAAAAATAAACGCGGAGTTTTTATGCGAATTTTATACCAGTTTCCCTTATCTCATTTTTGTGAAAAGGCGCGCTGGTTGCTCGATTATAAAGAATTGGATTATGTTGCCCATAATCTCATCCCAGGTGTGCATCGTGCATTTGCCCAATTAAAAACCGGACAAAACCGTTTACCTATATTACGTGATCAAGAATACTGGATTGCGGATTCGACTGAAATTGCCTTATATCTGGATGAAGTATATCCGGAACATTCTTTATTGCGTGCCGATCCGCACCAACGTCAACTGGCTTTGGAAATCAATGGTCTTGCCACCGAACTGGGCAGACATGTACGCCGTTGGGGACTTGCCCATACCTTGTCAGAAAGTGAAGAGTCGTTAGACATTTTAATTGGTGAAAAGGGTTATTTGCGTCAGTTTGAAAAATATTCCAAACCGATTATCAGAGCCTTGCTTTCTAAAGGTTACCAGCTGAATGCAGACAAGGTGGCTGAATCCAAACAGCAAATGGATAATATCATCCAAAATTTAAATGAAAGATTGATTGAAAATCATGGGCGTTATTTTGTCGGTGAACGTCTAGGTCTGGCTGATATTGCGGTATGTTCCATGCTGGCACCGATTCTTGAAATTCCGGGTACCCCTTGGGAAAAGGAGCATGGGGAAACGCTGTCTGATAAATTTAAACAGTATAAAGAGCATTTAACGGCATTACCGTTAGGGCAATATGTACTGCGCATATATCACACTGAACGCAATGCACGGGTGGACTGGCGTGGTGTTTAAACGTTATTCATAAAAATACGCGCCTTATAGCGCGTATTTTTTTCACTTAATAACTTCTTAAAGAATCACTTAACCAAATACAATCGGGTGATCAAGCTCTAAACTTGGTGTTGATGTCGGCAGAGATGTTGCATCGTAACTTGGTAGTGTACTGTTACCCGGAATTTGTTGAGTTGAGTCTGTAATACCCGGAGCAATATTGCCTAAATCAATATTACCTAAACTACTATTGCCCTGTAATAAATCAGCAAGGTTGGCTAAGGTAGTTGGGGTATCGCCAACGAGTTGTCCAAGACCATCTTGTACGGTATCCAGATGAAAGTCACCACCCAGTAGGTCACTTAAATCAGGAAGGTTGGCATTGGCAAATAATCCATCTAATTCGCCATTACTATCAATCAGTGCAAGCACAGGTTTCAGGGCTTCAATGACATTATTTAGGCTAGCTGAAATATTGCCTAGGTCAGGATCATTGATGGTATCGATAATGACTTTCACCGCATTAAGGACATCATAAACCGCATCAACAGTTTCTGCTTGACTTGCATCAATTGCGCCACTAGTCGCTAATAATTTCAGTAAAGGATTAATACCTTGAATGACGCCTGAAATAGTTTCAGGAATATTGCCTTGATTCGCTTCGGTGAGGGTTGCCACTAAGGTCGCCACACTACCGACAACAGCAGGTAAAGCTTGTGACAATTGCGCCATATCTACAGATGAACCCTCTGGAGTAATTGATGCCAATAGCGGCATTAAATTTTCTGTAAGGTCATGTGCAATATCGCCAATCACAATATTTCCATTGCCAGCAATCAGTTTGCCGATCAGATCTGCAATTTCGCCAACATCGATGTTGCTCGAACCACCGATTAAGCTACCCACCAGTTGTGTGATTTTCGCGATATCAATATCGCCATTACCACCGATCAGGCTACCGACCAGACTCGCAATCGCGCCAACGTCGATGTTGCTCGAACCGCCGATTAAGCCACCCACCAGTTGAGCGATTTTGGCGATATCAATATCGCCATTGCCACCGATCAGGCTACCGACCAGACTCGCAATCGCGCCAACGTCGATGTTGCTCGAACCACCGATTAAACCACCCACCAGTTGTACGATTTTGGCGATGTCGATATTGCCGCTATTGCCACCGATCAGGCTACCGACCAGACTCGCAATCGCGCCAACGTCGATGTTGCTTGAACCACCGATTAAACCACCCACCAGTTGAGCGATTTTGGCGATATCAATATCGCCATTGCCACCGATCAGGCTACCGACCAGACCCGCAATCGCACCAATGTCGATATTGCTCGAACCACCGATTAAACCACCTACCAGTTGAGCGATTTTAGCGATGTCGATATTGCCGCTATTGCCACCGATCAAGTTACCGACCAGACCCGCAATCGCACCAATGTCGATCTTGCTCGAACCACCGATTAAACCACCTACCAGTTGAGCAATTTTAGCGATGTCGATATTGCTGCTATTGCCACCTATCAAGCCGCCTACCAGTTGAGAAATAGCTTTAATATCAAGATTGCTATTATTACTGCCCAATAGGCCACTCAATAAATTGGTAATTTGAGGAATATTTAAACTCCCACCATTCGATTGAGTCAAACTGCTGATCAGGCTTTGAATATTTAAACTTGAGGCATTTGAACCAGAAAACTGACTTAACACAGTGTTGAGGTTTGTTGTGCTCAGCTTACTTCCAGAGAGGAGGTTATTTAATAATGAGCTAACTGAAGGTTGAGTGCTAGATCCCGTCAGATTAGTAATAATATTGGTGAGGCTGCCTGATGTACTTCCACCGAATAAACCACTTAATAGGCTTTTGGTTTGAGTTTCGACGGTTAAGACAGGACTCACTTTGGTTTTTATTAAGCTTAAAATTGTAGAAGCCATGACCATTCCTTGTGTAATATATTGTTTCTTTTAAAGTGCGCTATTCTTATTTTGGTAGAGCGCCTCTCTTTTAAACTATTTCTATACATATGTAAAAGATGAGCGGTCATCGTATGCTGGATACTCGAGCGGATTAACCTTTTCTTAAAGGACGTCTTAAATTTAAATGATTTAAAAATAAAGATTTAATAAAAATTACCATTGGTCATTTTTTATACTTAAATGACGAGTGGTAATCTAAGCATCAATCAAATTTTCTTTATGAATTGACTAGGCTTTTGGAAAATATTTTCAGGATATTAAAATTTTGTGAAAAATAAATAATTATTGTATAACAGAGATAGCGTAATATTTTGCACATCTATTGATTATTGAAAAGAGTATAAAATGGAGCTCGACCGTTTTGACAAACAGATTCTTGAAATATTGAGTCATGAAGATGTGAACTTAAATGAACTGTCTGAGCGCATTAATCTTTCGGTCAGTTCTGTGCATCGACGTATTAAGCATTTGATTGAAGCAAATATCATGACGCATTTAAAGCGTGATATTAACTATGCCAAGTTGGGTTTTAGTTTGCATGTGTTATTGCAGGTTTCTTTAAATAAGCATGATACCGATACTTTTGCTAAATTTTTAGAAGAATTAGAAAGTATTCCAGAAGTGATTAATGCTTTTTTGGTGACCGGACAATCCGCTGACTTTATTGTCGAAGTGGTGGCTAAAGATATGGAAAATTATAGTGAAATTCTGTTGAAGCGGATTGGTAAAATTGAACATGTGGTGGCATTGCATTCTAGTTTTGTGATTAAGGAATATAAGGTGTTGAACTGTAGTGGCTTACTCAATCGGGTCTGAGAGTAAATTTGATGTTTAAAAAGGCACTACCATGTGCCCAAATCATTTACATTTGTTTAGTCAGTCTGTTGTTATGGCTACTGATTGATATGCTTAACATGAAAATGCATGGGTATTGGGGTGGTCGAACAGTCGATATATTGCTGTGGATTGCTCAATATTTAACTTTTCTTTATATTCTAAAAGATCGTTTTAAGAATAAATCTGTATTGAAAGCATGGTATTTAAGAATTTTTATTTCATTTCTAATGCTGATTAGTTTTACGATTTTACTGATTCCCATTTTATTTAGTTTTCATATCTGGATGGGTGGGCCATTATAAAAAACGCACCATCAGGTGCGTTTTTTAAATTCAGTCAGTATTAGCCTTCAAGCTGTTCTAATACTTCGTCTGAGAATTCAACGTTGGTGTAAACGTTTTGAACATCATCAAGATCTTCAAGCATATCAATCATTTTCATGATTTTTTTCGCTTGGTCGATATCTGTGATTTCAGCTTTAGTAGAAGGGCTCATGACCACTTCAGCATTGTCAGATTTTAAACCTGCTGCAGCTAAAGCATCTTGTACTTCACCGAACGCTTCAGGAGTAGTAATGACCAGAATTTCATCTTCATTTACTTCGATGTCTTCAGCACCAGCTTCTAATGCGACATCCATGATTTGATCTTCTAAAGAAACATCTTCAAAAGTAATCTCACCACGTTTAGTAAACAAGAATGCAACCGAACCGTTAGTACCCAAGTTACCATCAGTTTTAGAGAAGCAGTGACGTACATCAGGAACAGTACGGTTTAAGTTATCAGTCATTGTTTCAACAATAACGGCAACACCACCAACACCATAACCTTCGTAAGTGACTTCTTTTAAGTCGTCGTTGTCTTCACCACCCGCACCACGCTGAATAGCACGGTTGATCACGTCACGTGTCATGTTTACAGAGAGTGCCTTTTCAACTACAGCACGTAAACGTGGGTTGCTTGCTGCATCACCACCGCCAAGTTTTGCAGCAGTGGTTAACTCACGAATGTATTTGGTAAAAACTTTACCACGGCTAGCATCTTGTTTTGCTTTACGATGCTTGATATTGGCCCACTTGGAATGACCCGCCATGCGAACTATGCTCCTTGTAGATTGGCTTTATGCCTAATCGAATGTGTTAAATTCTACCATAAGCCCTTTTTTCTTAGAAAGGGCTAGCTTTTGAGTTTTTAAACAAATGCTACTTAGTTTTTGGTTTCAGGAATATTTTTAGCTTCGGGAATAATAATATCCAAGCCTACTTTTTCTTTGTAAAGCTGTTTTAACAAAGCCAGGTCATGATTAATTTCGGTAGGATAAATTTTTCCTAAAATTCCGCCTTGTTTGGTCTGTGAATTGGCATACATTAAAACAATAGGTACATTTGCAGCTTTAGCAATATGCCAAAAACCAGTACGAATCGGTCTTCTTGTTTCACCTGTTTTTGCCCGGGTGGCTTCAGGTGCAATCACCAGATTGAATTTTTCATTTTGTTGAAAATGTTCAACCATCAATGACACGATATCTTTATTGGATTTACGATCGACCGCAATCCCACCAATGGCTTCTAATAAAGGTTTCATCGGGCCTTTAAATAATTCTTTTTTAATCAGGGTATGAATTTTCATATCATAAATCTGGAATAGCGCTAGGGAAAGCACGGCATCCATCATGGAAGTATGTTCAAAACCAACAATGACCTGCTTATTTTCGAGTACATCGGGTTCAACGTGATAATTCCATCCTGCAAGTTTAAATGCAGATTCACCAATAAATTTTTTTAACATGGATATGAGGGATATTTGGTAATACGAAAGTGGGCTAATTTCTGCCTGTTCGTATTTATAGTCAAGTGCTGATGAGTTAAAAATAATCAAATAAATACACTTTACATAGCTTTTAAAAATACAGCCATTAATTGTTTTATATATAAAACAGTACTAATAAAGACTTAAAAGATATTATGAGATATAAATTAAGACTGAATAGTGACTATCCAGATTAAAAAATACCTATTAGACTTTTGTCGAAGATAAAAGTTTTTAAACATATGACCCGACCGGGCAACTGTTTAATGAGGATTGAAAAGAATGATGTATGTTTCGACTTTTCTATTAGCGTTTTGTTTGTTCATGCTCGTGGTTGTGTGGTCTTTAATCGAAATTCGCATTGAAGAGCATAAAGAACGCAGTCTTGAGTCTTGATCACCAGACAAAGCTTAAAAAATTCGACTATTTTAATTTTTTAAATCGTTATTTAAAATTTATATAAAAATTGAAGTAATAGTTTTTAAGTATAATTTATTCATCTTTTTTTCATGATTTTCATTTCAAAAATGTGATGATAGGAATGACTTGATTTAGTTTGGATATTTTTAAAACTAAATACTCAATTACAATCTGTTAAAAGGTGATTGTTTAAAGCAACCCAATCATTATTCTATTTTCTTCATTAATAACGTCTCTTAAAAATTGTGAGTTGTACTCAATTTATTAGCGGGAAATATTGGTATAGCATCCTCATATAAAAGTTTCTAACGTTTGTCATAGATACACATGCTCAGTAAATTTGTAGATCGTTTAGGGTAGGGTGGGACTAAGTTCTATAAAAAAATAATAACCTTTTAAAATGTGCTAAATAATTGTTGTGTTACTGTGCAAGTGAAAGCAAAAATGCTTGTTTTTTGAAAAAATCTTCGTTAGTATTGCCTCGCTTGAACTTGTTGATATATAACAAATTCAGCTTATAAGGGCCTATAGCTCAGTTGGTTAGAGCAGCGGACTCATAATCCGTTGGTCGACAGTTCAAGTCTGTCTGGGCCCACCATATAAAACAACCCCTTACGTGTATTAATCGTAAGGGGTTTTTTAATTAAAACAAAAAAGGTAGCAAATAGGTAGCAATATGAATGATCCATTTGGACTTAGATTGTCGAATGAAATTAACTTAGGTATTCAGAAACGATTGGAAAGTGAAAAACAACAAATTAATGAATCAGTTCTTTATTTAGATTTAAATTCGACTAAATCAAAAGTACCTATATATACGGTTTTACAAATTGTACTAAAAAAAATTGAAGGAGAGTCGAGTAAAGTAGATCAACTTTCTGAAGCTCAGATTGTGCAATATTATCGATCTATTTTGTTAACCCTTAAAAGTGCAATGAAGTCATCTGAGAAAATTATTATTATTGAAACAGAAAAGCTTTCTTATCCTATTACAGAAGATTTCTTAGATATTCTTATAAAAGAAGGTCTTCCGGAAGGAAATGAGTTAGGGCTATGGCGGCGGTTTTCTAAAAAATATGAGGACTTTGTTATTCCCATAACAAAAATTAAAAAATTTCTTTTAAGAATTAATCGTTATCAAAATATTCAACCACAAAAAAGTTCGACCTCTACACAAGCGCGTCAGGAATTTCTAATTAAAATTTATAAAAATTTAAGTAAAGAAGATCAGGCTTTTTTAGATGATAAACCACAAGGTAAGCACGGAATAAAAGATAAAGTTCGTAAAAGTATTTCGGATGAAGAATTTACTCTTCACTTTGCAGACATTGACCATAATTTTGATAATTCATGGAAAGCTGTAAGAAAAATATTGAAAAAAGAAAATTAATTTAAAGCAAAAGGATAATTATCTTTTATTTTTATTATTTTTTAAATAAAGTTAAATAAATCACTGATAATAAATAATATTATAAATATTTTTATTCTTATATTTATCTTTTTACTTATCTTAATTTTTCATCAAAACTATTTATAACTTCTTTACGTTGTTGGTAAATTTTTATGAATAGTAATGATTTGAATATTGATCAGATTAATGATTTAGCATTGCTCACAACTAATCAAACAGCCCAGATTTTCGAGTTACAGCCTCAAACATTACGTAAGTGGGCAATGGATGGTAGCGGGCCAATTCAGCCCATCAAAATTGGTAATCGTTTAAGGTGGAAATTAAAAGATATAAAAAAACTCTGTAACGCTGAGGGAGATGAATAATGAAAGATATCTCACCTCTAATAGTACCGCCTCTAGTGCCAAATCTAGTAGTACCACCTCTAGTACCACCTAAATGTGATCTAACATCATTTCATTTTCTTGCAATTGAAGTAAATAATTTCTTATCAAGTCTTGAATGGATTTCATTTAATTATGTCGAAAAAGTTGCATTCTTTAATTTATTGCTCAAAAGTTGGCATCAAATTCCTTGTTCTAGTCTTCCTAATGATGATGTGCTTCTAAAACATTTTTCAGGTGTAGGACAAAAATGGGGAAAAATAAAAGAGAACGTTCTTTCTGGATGGGTGTTAGCTTCAGATGGGCGATATTATCACCCATATGTTGCAAAAAGAGCTTTGGAAGCATGGTTAATAAAATTAAATGCTTCGTTAGATGCAAATAAAGGTAATGAAAAACGTTGGAATGTATCAATCGATAGTTCTGAGTTATTAGCTGATTTAGAAGAAGCATTGCAATGTTTAAAAATATTAAATCCAACATCTAAAACCTTAGAAAGTCATGTTTTAAAAGCAATAGTTCGCGCTAATAAACATATAGATAATTATGTAAATTTATCGAGGGGCGATCCCAATATAAATAAACATAATCAAACTAAAAAAATATTAAATAAAAAAGAAGACATCAATGCTTCGTGGGAACGTAATGATCTGACTTCTCAAATTTTAGAAAGCAAAAGAAAGAATTAGGAAGATGAATATGCCAAATAAATTTGATTACTGCGATAAGCATGAGTGCAATAAAGAATTAGTTTTTGAATGCAGATGGGTATGTAACAAATGTATATCAGAAAGCTTGAAAAATGGAAGCAATCAATATAAGGAAGATTTACGAAAGAAATTTCTAAGTATGAAAATTAAAAATGCTCAAATACCTCCAGATTTGAAAAATAAGGATTTAAATAATTTTATTATTAATGATGAAGAGGATGAAAAAATAGTTGATCTTGCAAAACGATATATGGAGCAAATATTAGAAAAGAAAACTCATTCAAATCTTATGATTACTGGGCCAACTGGAGTTGGAAAGTCACATATAGCTGTGGGTATTTTAAAGTATTGCTATGAACTAAATTATTTTAGGAATTCTGTTTGTTACTCAACTTCATTTGGATTGGCAAGTAAAGTTATTGCTACTTGGAAAAATCCTGATTTGAATGAAGAAGATGTTCTTAAGGAATATTCGGAAATTGATCTTTTAGTTATTGATGATCTAGGTTATGACGACATGGGTAAAAAAGCTGAAATCATCAATAAGATTATTTACCGTAGGCATGAAAATCAAAAAAGTACAATTATCACTTCTAACCTAAAATCCAATCAGGTGCTTGCATATATGGATAACCGAACTTGTTCACGATTTTTGTCATGTCTATATTCTGACATAAAAATTGATACTGAAGATTTTCGTTTGAAACGAATATAAATTTTGCAAATTTAGAATAGATATTAAGTTTGCAAAATCAATGAGTAAGTTGCCCATTTGTTCTTATTCCACTGGGACACTTTAATAATTCACCCGAAAAATTAAAGTGTCACTTAACCTGGACAAGATTATCAAGATGGCCAATTATCTTTTTCGTTTTTTCCATTGATTCATTTATAGATTGTATGCATGTGCTTGATGGATCATCTGATCTAATAAACCTTTTATCACAATCTTATCCTTCAAAATGATTTAACCAAAAGTTTAATTTATGACTAAAAAAGCAGATTCAAATCAGATAAGTAATAGACGTTATGATGCTAAGTTATGGGCGGAAATTCGCAGGTTTTATGAATCAGCAACCCATCCTAACTATGAAAAAATAAAAAGTATGATGTGTGCTGAATTTAATCTTGATACTTTTCCATCACAACGCACTGTAGAGCGCCATGCTGCAAAAGAAAGATGGATTAGGTATGAAGATGAAATTATCAATAAAGTCGCTCCTAATAAGTACAGTGATGAATTTTGGCTTTGTGTTAGAAGCGTTCATGAATCTAATCCTAAAACCACCTATAAGCGCCTAAAAGAATTAGTCCAAAATGAACTCAAGTGCAATAACTTTCCCTCGCAACAGGCTATAGCGAATAAGGCTAAACATGAGGGATGGGAAAGGTCAGACTCTTTATTAAAAAAAAGTGACGCTACCTTAAAAAAATTGATCCGCAGCGTCAAAAAAATAGAATCAAAAAATATTTTAAAGGAGGATTTAAATAATAAAGAAAATTTTGAAAATCAAAATCTTGGACATAGTGATACAGTTGTTGACGTAGATGATTTTGACTTCATTAAAGAAATCGTAGAATGCGAAAAAGTTAATATCAAAAATCTATTCACAAATGCACAAGTACGACTTAAAAGTCAGGCTGAAGTGATTGTAAAATCACGAAAAAGAATGGCATTAAATAACGATTTTGGAGATCTTTTATACGATAAGCTGGTAATGATTTCTACCTTGCTTATGTCGGATAAGGTCAGGTGTACTTTTACCAAACCAATGATGAAGCAACTCAAAGACCAATTGAATACTTTGTGCCAAATTTTAGAAGTCTATAACAATTTTTCTTTCAATAGGCGTGAGAGTATTAAGTTTGAATTGTCCTTGTACGGTACACAGTTAGAAGACCTTAAAGACATGAATGATACGAAGCGTGGGAAGGATCTAAATAATAATAAAGCCTATGAAGAACAGAAGTTGCATTTAGAAGCTGAGAAGGAACAGATAGCAGCACGTAGACGTTATATTGATTCAGGTGGACTAGAAGAAGAGGTAAATACTGAAATGGAACGGCGTATGAAAGAAGTGGAATCAGATGAGCATGATGCAGACTAGTAGGTGGAATAGCTAAATATGGAAATTCTTTACTTTTGCGAATGAGTTTTTATCTGTAGCTTAAAAGTTTTTTTATTGATGGGTAGTTATTTCAAATAATACCAACGCCCATCAATTTTCGTTTCATGATCTATTTTTACTTCAATTTTTTTGCTAAAAAGCATGTTTTCCTCATCACGTTCATAGTGAGCAAAATGGGCTCCTTGTATCGCATCACAATGAAAACAGCCGTTAGATAAATATGCTTCTCCACGTGTTTTACTAAGCCGTTTAATAACAAAGCCATACTGATATTGTTGTAATAGTTCAGGGTGGTTAATCAATTCGCTATGTGGTTGAGAGAGCTGTTCAATACTTAACCTTTCTATTTTTGTCAGTTTCTCTTCATGATGAATAAAATAATTAATGTCCATAATGAGGTTGGTGGGTCGTTTGCATTTCCAGCATTCAACGGTATTCATGGCTAATTGCATAAATCTGATTGAATTAGGTTTTAGAGAATATTGCACGGCACCCTTCATTAGAGATTCAAAGAACTGAATGAACTCTATTTCAACCAAATTATATGAATCACGACCTTCAAATGCTCCACTTGCAGTCAGTTGATAAGTTTCTTTATTCAGCCAAATCGAAAAAACAGGAAGTTCATAACTCTGGTAGTCTAAGACATCCCATTTGTTTTTCTGGGTCGTTCGCATAAACCAAACTGCTCGAATTCCTGAAGCAATATATTTTTCCTGACGGCGCTTTGTCTCCTCAATGCTTTGAGCAGACCACTGAATTTCTATGGCTATTTTGGCTTTATTTTTCTCAGCATAAATATCAGCGATCCAGATTTCACCATTTGGCGTTTGCCCACGATATTCAGGAATTACAGTCCAGCCATTTTCGTGAAGATATTTTAAGATGAGATATTTACATAATTGATGTTCGCGACTTTCACCCGAGCTAAAATCACAACTACTGGAGGGATGATGCGCAAAAAATTGTGTTCCCAGTTTATTTTTCTTAGGAATCGCGGGTGTCTGGCAACATGGCATAAACATGCTGAGGTTTTTATATTTATCTTTCAGTCTCATCCATTGCTCATCATTCAGCGTGAAACTGTAGATTTCTTTATTTTCAATAATACTGAGAAAGCCCATTGTTATACTAAATAATCATCTTTTGCCCCATTTTAATGCTAGTAAAATCCTTTGTAAATCAGGCACAATGAAACTATAAATTTCAAGTTTTTATAGCCTGAGCGCTAGCGGTATTTTTTAATGACAAATAATAATTTTTCACAAGTAGCAGCTTTTATCTGGTCGGTTGCCGATCTCCTGCGTGGTGACTTCAAACAATCGCAATATGGTCGTGTGATTTTACCGTTTACGCTGTTGCGCCGTTTAGAGTGTGTACTTGAAGCCAGTAAGGCAGATGTATTGGCAGCCAATGAAAAAGTGAAACTCATGCCACTGCCAGAAGAAGCCAAAGAAAAAATGCTGCTGAAGGCAACCAATGGCCTGTCATTTTTTAATACCTCCGAGCTGGATTTAGGCAGCCTAGGTCAAAAAGATATTCGTTCAAACCTCAATACTTATATTCAAAACTTCTCCAAAGATGCACGTGAAATCTTTGAACACTTCAAGTTCGATGAATTTATTGGTCTCCTGGATGATGCCAACTTGCTTTACAAAGTCGTTCAATATTTTTCAGACCCTAAAATTGATCTCAGCCCAAAAAATATATCTAACCATGAAATGGGCTTAGTGTTTGAAGAGCTGATCCGCCGTTTTGCCGAAGGTTCAAATGAAACTGCAGGGGAACACTTTACCCCACGTGACATCGTTCGTTTAACCACAGGTCTGGTATTCAGTAAGGATGATGATGTGCTGAGTGGTGACGGTATTATTCGGACCATTTACGATCCTACGGCGGGTACGGGTGGATTTTTATCCTCAGGTTCAGAATATGTGTATGAGCATAATCCTGATGCGGTGATGCGCGTTTTTGGTCAGGAGTTAAACCCAGAGTCTTATGCGATCTGTAAAGCAGACATGCTGATTAAAGGTCAGGACGTGCGTAATATCAAATTGGGTAATACGCTATCCAATGACCAGTTGGCCTATGAGAAGTTTGACTACATGCTATCGAATCCGCCATTTGGGGTGGACTGGAAAAAGATCGAATCAGATATTAAAGACGAGCATGAGCAAAAAGGCTTTGAAGGGCGTTTTGGTGCAGGCTTGCCACGTGTATCGGATGGTTCTTTGCTGTTCCTGATGCATCTGATCAGCAAGATGCGCAATAAAGACGACAGCACGGCGCAAGGCAGTCGTATTGGTATTATCTTGAATGGTTCACCATTGTTTACAGGCAGTGCGGGCAGTGGTGAAAGTGAAATCCGCCGTTATATTTTAGAAGCAGATTTGTTGGAAGTGATTATCGCGCTACCCACCGATATGTTCTATAACACCGGTATTGCGACTTATGTTTGGGTACTCAGCAATAAAAAAGAGACTCAACGTAAGGGCAAAGTACAGCTGATTGATGGTAGTAACCTGTACAGCAAAATGCGTAAGTCGCTTGGCTCTAAACGTAATGAAATGAGCGAAGATGATATCGCGATGATTACCCGCAGTTATGGTGACTTTGAAGTGACAGATGCGCGTGAACTGGATAAACCCGCAGAGGTTAAATCTAATCGTGGTCGTCAATCGGCTAATCCTAAAAATGAAGCTGCTAAAACCTTTTCTAGCAAAATCTTTAACAGTTACGAGTTTGGCTACCGCCGTGTGACTATTGAACGTCCTTTACGTTTATCGGCTCAGGTGAGTGATGACGCCGTCGCATCGTTACGTTTTGCGCCGAAGCCATTTAATGCCGTGATGCAAAAGGTCTATGCGCAATACGTTACGAACTGGACAGAAGACAGCTATGGTCAGCTTGATGAGTTTGACGTGGAAATCCGTGCGCTGATTAAAGCTGAATTTAGCGAGCTGAAAGAAAAAGATATCAAAACTGTGCTTGAGCCAAAACTGTGGTTAGAACAGCGTAACTTATTAAACAAAGCGAAATGTTTACAAGCCAAGATTGGTACGGCGCAATGTGATGACTTTAATGCCTTTGATGATGTACTCAAGCAAGCCTTAAAAGATGCCAATGTGAAGCTTGAAACCAAAGAGAAGAAGCAATTTATTGATGCCATTACTTGGAAGAATGCCGATGCTGAGCCTGTCATCAATAAAGTGGTGAAAGGTTCTGAAAATCCGCTTTATGGTCAGTTTAGTTATAAAGGCAAAGTGGTTGAGTTTGTGCAGGATGGGGATTTGCGTGATGCGGAGAACATTGCGCTTGACCCAAGCCAAAGCACGATAGATTTAATCGAGTCTTACTTTAAGCGTGAAGTTCAACCGCACGTCGCTGATGCATGGATCAATGCTGATAAGCGTGATGCTCAAGATGCTGAAATTGGCATTGTCGGTTATGAGATTCCGTTTAACCGTCATTTTTATGTGTATGAGCCGCCACGTGACTTAGCGGAAATTGATGCGGATTTAGATGCGGTCAGCCGTGAAATTATGGCACTTCTACAAGAGGTGCATTCTTAATGGCGAAGTATCAAAAATATGCTGAGTATCAAGATTCAGGTATTGAATGGTTAGGTGAAATTCCTAATCATTGGGCAATGAGCAAATTAAGATATCTATTTGATTTTAGTAAAGGCTTATCTATCACAAAAGAGAATCTTCAAGATGAAGGTATTCCATGTGTGAACTATGGTGAAGTCCATTCTAAATATGGGTTCGAAGTTAATCCTAAAAAACATCCATTAAAATATGTGAGTGAAAACTACTTAAAAACATCAGAAAATGCGCTTTTGAATATTGGAGATTTTATTTTTGCTGATACTTCAGAGGATTTGAAAGGTTCGGGAAATTTTACGCATTTAGTAGGTGATGAGCAGATATTTGCAGGCTATCACACGGTTATTGCTCGTCCCCACAATGCAAATTCTAGTAGGTTTTATGCTTATTTGTTTGATTCGAAGGAATTTCGCTCTCAAATTCAATTAGCAGTGAAAGGCGTTAAGGTATTCAGTATTACACAAGCAATGTTGAGATCGGCTGATGCTTGGCTTCCATCAACAGATGAACAAGTAAAAATCGCCAATTTCCTCGACCATGAAACCGTACAAATTGACACCTTAATTGCCAAACAAGAAAAGCTGATTGAACTGCTTAAAGAAAAGCGTCAGGCGGTGATTAGCCATGCGGTGACTAAAGGTTTAAATCCTGATGTCGCTATGAAAGATTCAGGTGTGGAATGGTTAGGGCAAGTGCCTGAGCATTGGAGGATTACACCTCTAAAGTACCAAGTAGAAACCATTAATGGTTTTGGATTTAGCTCTAATGACTTTTGTGATGAAGGCGTGCCATTCATCCGTGCGGGTAATATTAAGAAAAAAAGTATCACTAATGTAGAAATTTTCTTGCCTCAAAAAGTTGTCAATAAATATAAGCGAGTAATTTTATCTTCTGGGGATGTAGTGATTAGTATGGTTGGGAGTGATCCAACAATTAAAGAGTCTGCCGTTGGTCAAGTAGGTATTATTCCCACTGATTATGAAGGTGCTGTACCAAATCAAAATATTGTTATTCTTAGAGAAAAAGGTTGTAATTTATTAAAAAAATATCTTTTTTATAGTCTTTGCAGTACTGCATACCGTACTCATTTAGATATTTTTAGCCATAAACTAGCAAATCAGGCAATTATTAGTTCTTCATTAATCATTAGTGCAAAATTTATGATGCCTAGCTTAGAAGAGCAATTAGAAATTATAAATTATTTGGATAAACAATTAGTGACGATTGACCAAATGATGTTGAAAGCTCAATCAGCCATTCAACTCATGCAAGAACGCCGTACAGCCCTTATTTCCTCTGCGGTCACAGGCAAGATTAACGTAGGCAAATGGCAACACCCCAATGAGGCGAAAATGGGGTTAAGCTCGTGAGTATGCTGAGCTGCCTCAAACCAATGCGTACTCCAGCAGATACAAAAAATCATTGCATAAATAATTGCAATGATTCACTATATGCTCAACAACACCCGACAAGGCTAGGCAAGCAATTGCATCCTCAAACTGTCGGGTTACTTGTTTCTGGAGCCCTAAAAAATATAAAAATCAGGGCAAGCCATCTATGAAATCTTTTAACAAGCCTGCCAAAACCTTTGCTGAACAAATCGAGTTATTAAAAGCGCGTGGTATGCAATTTGCCAATGAGCAAGATGCACAATTTTACCTAGAGCAAATCAATTATTATCGCTTAGGTGCCTACTGGCTTCCGTTTGAATACACCCATTCACCACATTGCTTTAAACCAGATACCAGTTTTGAACAGGTGTTAGCGCTGTATGTATTTGATCGTGAATTAAGGTTACTTATCCTGGATGCCATAGAACGCCTGGAAGTTGCCGTTCGTACCCGTTTTGCCTATGAATTGGCACATCGGCATGGTTGTCACGCCTATCTGCAAGGGCAATATTTTAAACCCACCTTTAGATGGCAAAGCTTACTCGAATCACTGAAAACTGAAGTGTCCCGGGCAGATGAAGTCTTTATAGAACACTATAAACGTACTTATGATGATCCTGAATTACCACCGATTTGGGCAACCTGCGAAGTCATGAGTTTTGGGCAACTGTCCAAGTGGTATCAGCTCTTGGCACCGATTCAGACACGTAAAGCCATTTCCAGTCATTTTGATTGCGATGAAAAACAGTTTGAAGGCTTATTGCAGCATTTTGTCTACTTAAGAAATACCTGTGCTCATCATTCAAGACTATGGAACCGTAAATTTACCAAAACCATCGCCAAGCCGCGCAGTAAGCCGATGGGGCTTCGGGTGCAATGCAATTTTGAAAATACCAACGCATCAGATCGAAAAATTTATAACAGTCTGGTATTTCTACTCTATTTCATGGACAAAATCGCTCCGCAGCATACATGGCGTAAACGTCTGGTTGATCTGCTTTTGACACATCACAACATATCAAAAACAGCGATGGGCTTCCCTGAAGATTGGCAAAGCTATCCAGTTTGGCAAATAGAACAGTAATAAAGAAATTTGAGTATTTAGGGGTAGGGGAAACATGAGATCGGATGCAACTTTAGAAACTATTTTCCAGCAAGATATTATTGCGCAAATGCAATCGCATGGTTGGATTGTGGGTTCTGGGCAAGGCTACAATTGTGAAAAAGCCCTGTATGAGCAAGACGTACTCGACTTTGTACAAAAGACCCAACAGGTCGAGTGGCAGAAATTTAAAAACATCTTCCCCAATGATACCGAACGCCATTTTTTAGATACCGTGGTGGCTCAGCTTAAAAAAGCCGATATCAATGCCACCGATGTTGAATCCCGTAGTTATGGCATATTGGGCATACTCCGTCATGGCATCAAGACCCGTGGTACACGCTTTTCATTCTGTCAGTTTAAACCTGAACATGGCTTAAACCCTGAACTGAATCAGCGCTATCAGCAAAATATCTGCCGTGTCGTGCCTGAACTGGTGTATAGCCCATACACATCCAAAGCCGAATTAGAGGCAACTGGCAAACAAGCCAAGAAATGGCGGATTGACTTGGTACTGTTTATCAATGGTTTTCCTGTGGCAACTCTGGAACTCAAGTCCGAGTTTAAACAGGCTGTGCAAAATGCCATGACACAGTACCGGAAAACCCGATTGCCCAAAGACCCTGAAACCAATAAGCCTGAACCCTTGTTGATGTTTAAACGCGGGGCATTGGTACACTTTGCCGTCAGTCAGTATGAAGTCTATATGGCGACGCATTTGAATGGTGACAGCACCTACTTCCTGCCATTTAACAAAGGTACTTCAGCGCAGGGTGCAGGTAATGATGTGCCTGAAGATGTCAATGAATACGCCACAGGCTATTTATGGAATGAAGTCTTAACCCCGGATAGCTTGCTGAATATTTTGGGTAACTTTATTCATTTACAGATTGAAGAAAAGGAAGACTGGGAAGGGCGCAAATATAAAAAAGAAAGCCTGATTTTCCCCCGTTATCACCAATGGAAAGTGGTGAATAACTTAGTTCAAGATTCATTGGCAGAAGGTACAGGGCAAAAATACCTGATTCAGCACAGTGCCGGTTCAGGGAAATCCAACTCGATTGCATGGACGGCGCATCAACTATCCAGTCTCTACGATGCCAACAATAAAAAGATGTTTGATTCGGTGATTGTGGTGACAGACCGAACCATCCTGGATGCACAGCTACAAGATACCATCTACCAGTTTGAACATGCCGATGGCGTCGTGGGTCGGATTAACAATAAAGAAGGTGATGGCTCTAAATCCGAGAAACTGGCCAAAGCCTTGGAAATGGCACAGCCGATTATCATCGTCACCATTCAGACCTTCCCGTTTGTACTGCGTGCCATCGAAAACAGCACAACCCTAAAAGAACGTAAATACGCCGTCATTGCCGATGAAGCACATTCATCCCAAAGTGGTTCCACGGCGCGTCAGCTCAAAGAAACCCTGATGATTGAAGAGCGTGAAGAAGATGAACAGCTTTCTTCTGAAGATGTACTCGATGCCGTGATGGCATCACGTAAGGGCAGTGCAAACCTAAGCTTCTATGCCTTTACCGCAACCCCAAAGGATAAAACCTTGCAACTGTTTGGACGCTTGCCCGATCCAAGTATGCCGCCGTCTAAAACCAATATTCCTGTGGCATACCATGTCTATTCCATGCGCCAAGCGATTGAAGAAGGCTTTATTCTGGATGTGCTGAAGAATTACACCAACTATAAAGTGATCTATAAACTCAAGCAGAAGATCGAAGAAAAAGATACTCAGGTCGATGCCAAGAAAGCCAAGACTAAGCTGAATCAGTGGGTACGCTTACACGATCATAATATCTCACAAAAAGTGCATATCATCATTGAGCATTTCAAGAAGAATATTATGGGCTTACTCGGTGGACAAGCCAAAGCCATGGTGGTGACCAGTTCTCGTAAAGAAGCGGTACGCTATAAACAAGCCTTTGATAAATACATTGCTGAACAAAAGTATGCCAACATTCAAGCGATGGTGGCATTCTCAGGCGATGTAGAATTTAATGCCAATGATGCAGACAGTAGCCATCTGTTAGGTCAGAAATTTACTGAAAGCAATATGAATCCAAATCTGAAAGGTCGTGAGATGCGTAAGGCATTCGACAGTGATGACTTTCAGGTGATGATTGTGGCGAATAAGTTTCAGACCGGTTTTGACCAGCCGAAACTGTGTGCCATGTACGTGGATAAAAAATTGGGTGGTGTGGAATGCGTACAGACCTTATCGCGATTAAACCGGACCTATCCTGCGAAATCTGAAATAGGCACCTTTGTGCTGGATTTCTTTAACGATCCACAAGACATTCTCGATGCTTTCCAACCGTATTATCAAACAGCGGAACTGGCGGATGTATCCAATCCCGATCAGGTTTATGATCTGTTTGAAAAGCTGAAAGCCTCAGGCATTTTCCTCTGGACTGAGGTAGAACAGTTCGTTGAGGCCTTCTACAGCAAAAATAAATCCAGTGCAGCCCTCGCAAACATCTGTAAGCCAGCTTTACAACGCTGGCAGCATCGTTATAAACAAGCCATCAATGATTATGATGTCACCAAGAACCGTTTAGAGATTACCAAGCGAACTGGTGAGCCTGTATTGATTGCCAATGCTGAAAATGAATTTGCAGAAGCGAAGAAAGCCCGTGATGCGCTGGAAATCTTCAAAAAGGATTTAGGCAGTTTCACCCGGTTCTATGAATTTATGTCTCAGATCGTGGAATATGACGATCAAGAACTTGAGAAGCTGAGTCTTTTTGCGCGTAACTTACGCCCAATGCTGCGTGAACAAGCTGCGGATGAAGATGAGATCGATCTGAGCAATGTGGCGATGAGCCATTACCGCTTGTCTAAGCTTCGTCAGCAGGATATTCAGCTTAAAGCAGACAGTACTGAGCATAAACTTGAACCTGGGAATGACTTGGGTACAGCCAAGGCGAAAGACAAGAAAGAAGACTTCCTGTCAGTGATTTTAAGCCGTGTGAATGAAATCTTTATCACGGATAAGCTGACAGATAAAGACATGATTAATTATGTTCATACCGTAGCGGATAAGATGTCTGAAAACATACGGATGATGAAGCAGATTCAAAACAATACCCGTGAACAAGCGATGCTCGGTGAGTTTGATACGGCGCTTGATGACGCCGTCTTGGATAGCAATGATGCTCATACTGAGCAAATGACACAGCTGATGAGTGATCCTGCAAAGATGCGACAGTTTGCGCACATTATTTATGATGTGTTGGTTAATAGAGAACGAGATTTATAAACATTTCGATGTGTAGCAGATAATTTATTTAAATATTTGGGGTTATAGTGGAAAAATTTACGTGGATTAAAACTTTTGAGCAAATTTCAGAATGGTTGTTAAGTTATGAAGAAAATCAAAGCTATTTAGTAAGTGTTTTAAAAAAAATTGGAATTGAAGGGGGGCTTTTAGATTATGAACTTGAGGAAAAATATCTTGAGGTCAAAGCTGAAAAAGACAAAGAGGCGAAAAAAGAACTTATAACAAAAAATACAGTTCCTTTGAATGAGATAGACCCTTTTACTTTTATTTCATTAATACTCAAAAATTCAAAATATGAAAATTTAATTAAACTTCTTTCTAATTTAAAGGAAGAAATAGCCGAATTACACTTGCCATCAGATTTTAAGGGCGTACCGACTCCTAATCCTCAAGGCTCGTGGTTTTTTGCTTTTAAGTATGAGAGAGATGAGAATGATATAAAAGTTTTATGGAATTTATTTAAAGCTATTCATAGGAAAGAAGATATTGAAGATAAGTTTAATGCTGCATTAGAAGTAAAATATACTGCTTTGGCATCATTAACACAGATGTTATTTGTATTCTTTCCAACGGACTTTTTTCCAGTGGATGGCCAAACGAAAGAATGGCTTGCATACCAAGACTTGGTTTATAAGAATATAAAATGGAATGAATACGCAAATTTAATAAATATACTTAAAAAAAATTACAAAACAGATTTTCCACGACTATCTCACACATGTTGGTTTATTAATCAATGGTTGTTTGATAAGGAAACTGCTGAGGAATTACTTTCAATAAGATTAAATAGAATCACAGATGGTGTTGAATATATTAAAGGTTTTATAACTAATGATGGAAAACAAATCGCTTTAGAGGTAAGTAATAAATCTAATAATTTTAATATTATTTTTGAAGAAAAAATTCCGGATAACTTTGATTTAAAGTACGAGTTTAGAAAAGTTGGTAATGCTAATCTAGAAGGACATGCTCCTAATTTAGCAAATAAAGATGTATGTGTTATTAGAACAAGTAAAAATTTTGACTGGTATGACTTTTTGCTTATTTTGGATTGGTATGAAGGTTCAACAGTAATGTCTTTACCAAGTAATAATTCAACTGAAATTATGGATGAGAGCAGAAAAATGGCAAAGATCAATGAACCTTTAAATCAAATCCTTTCTGGTCCTCCTGGCACTGGTAAAACTTATGCTACTACCGAACTCGCTGTTCAAATTGCAGTTCCAGAATGGTATGCATATTTAGAGATAGAAAATGAAAATGATCGACATGAAACGATCAAGGCTAAATATGATGAGCTGATCCAAAAAAAACAAATTGCATTTACAACGTTCCATCAAAGCTTTGCTTATGAAGATTTTATTGAAGGTTTAAAAGCATATATCCCAGATAATCAAGATAAGATCGCTTATAAAGTTGAAGATGGTGTGTTCAAGCAAATTTCATTAGCTGCGGAAAGATCACAAGGTATTGTTCAAAAAACAGATATAGGTCTGAATGATGCGCCTAAAATATGGAAAATATCCCTTGGAGAACGTTGGGATTTAGAGCGTAGACAGCACTATTTTAAGAATCAACAAGCACGTATAGGTTGGAGTGCAACTGGTGACTTAAGTGAAGAGCGTAGTGAACAAGAGAGAGATTATTTCGAAAAACTGAAGTCTAATGCACTTTCAACTTTATTTGATTTTAGTGAGCGAATGAGTGTTGGTGATGTAGTTCTTTGCTTAAAGGATCAATCAACTGTCCAGGCAATTGGTATAATAAATTCAGATTACTATTTTGATAAAAAAGCATCTCAGGAAGACGAAGATTTTGCTCATGTTCGAAATGTAAATTGGCTTGCTACAGATATCGACTTTAATATTTTAACTTTAAATCATAATAAAAAATTAACTCTTAAAACTGTATACGAACTCTATAGAATGAGTTGGTCTAAAATTGTTGAAGAGCTTAAACTTCAGAAAATTGAGATAGATGGTGTTACAAATACAGATTTAGAAAAGAATGAGAACCTTAATTATGTCCTAATTATGGATGAAATTAATCGAGGAAATATTTCTAAAATTTTTGGTGAGCTTATTACGTTAATTGAAGATGATAAGCGTAGTGGGAAAAAGGATGCACGGGAGTTAATGCTTCCTTATTCTAAAGATTTGTTTAGTGTTCCATCTAATTTATATCTTATAGGTACAATGAATACAGCAGATAAGTCTTTAACACAATTAGATTTAGCTTTACGCCGTCGTTTCGAATTTAAAGAAGTTTTACCAAATCCAAAAGTATTAGAATCGGCGAATCAATATGGTATTGATGTTGTACAAATACTTTCAAAAATTAATGAACGTATTCAATGTTTAAAAGGAAAAGAATTTCAAATAGGGCATAGCTACTTTATGCCTCTATGTAAACAATTCGATGATGAAAGTGAATATATTGGGACATTGCAACGTATTTTTAAAAATAAAATTCTGCCTCTTTTGCAAGAATATTTCTTTAGTAATCTAGCCCAAATTGGTTTGATCCTAAACGATAATCCTGCGGATGAAGTTGCAAAAAGAATTATTGAAGATATTGGTCAGAAGGAATCATTGTTTCCATTTGCTGAAAATACACTTAAAGTAAATCCTATGAATATGATTAAGTTAAATGTGGATTGCTTTAATTCATTAAAGCGTTTTCAGCAGATCTACCAATGATGATTACAGTAACAGAGTATGCAGAACTGCAGTCTTATAATAAGGCTGCAATTTCTAATACGAAGAAAGCATATGTCAGCCAAGAAACGCTTGATTGGCTTATTGATAATTATCAAGATTGGAAACCTGACGAAACCGATGCTGAACCTGTTTTAACAGACTTTAAAAAGAATAGTTTTAAGTTAGGGGCTTATGTTGGCTATATTCAGAGTCCGTTTAACGGCGAACAAATTCAGATTTATCCCAAAATTGAAATTGGTAACGGTTCGATAGCTGAGTCTAAAGCGATACTCAAAAAAATGCTTGAAGCAGTATATGATCTAAATGCTAAAGAGTTATCAGAAGCTGATTTAGATCATCAAGAATTGCCTCTTCATGAGTGGATTATTACTAAATTTTTAGGAGAATTAGAACAACTTCTTCATATAGGCTTTAAGCGGGATTATGAGCTGATCCAGGATGAGCAATCTTTTGTTAAAGGACGATTGTTAGTTGATAAGCAAATGCGCAGAGGTCCTGGCCAAGAAGCAATCTTTGATCTTGAATATGATGATTTTTTATTTAATGGTGTAGAAAATCGCTTAATAAAAACAGCATTGAATTATGTGTTAGAACTTACGAGAAGTGAGCAATCGCTACTCATGGCATATGATTTTTCTGTGCTGCTTGAAAGTATTCCTGAATTATTGAATCCGAACGATTATATAAATAAATGGAGAGAAGATAGGCTTTTAAGTCACTATATGGGAATTAAACCATGGTGTGAAATCATTTTGACTCATATTAGTCCATCATTTCAGCACGGGCTACATAGAGGGATTTCTTTATTATTTTCAATGCCTCATCTCTTTGAAAAGTATGTAGCTAAATTAATAGAAATAAGACCTGCAAATAAATTGTATCTACAACCTAGTCAAAGAACATTGATTGAGCATGAACCGAAAGAAGCTAAAAGACAGCATTGGTTTAAATTAGAGCCAGATATGGCTATTAGAGAAGGAATAGATTTCAAAGTTATTGTTGATACTAAATGGAAATTAATTAATCAAAATAAGAAAACATCCCAAGAGAAGTACGGTATTAGCCAAGCTGATCTTTATCAAATGTTTGCTTATGGACATAAATATTTAAATGCTTCAGGAAAGATTGTTCTCATATATCCGATGCATTCCAATTTCACTGTACCTTTACCAATATTTCATTTTTCAGATCAACTTTCTTTGTATGTGATTCCTTGTGATTTATTGAAGGAAAAGTTAGTACATGAAAATTTAATTGAACAGATAATCTAATAAGAGAATTCGAATTAAGAGTGTTTTAAAGCAGAAAACAAATCCAGAATTATTAGATAAGGCAAAGGTGAATATTTTTAAAAAATTAAGATCATATTCTAGTTAGGTATTTGATAGGCCTATTATTTTAGCTCTTGGCTAGGCTACGAGCTAAAGTGATTTAGGGACATGTTAGCTTAAATTCGAACCTTAGTATTAATTTTTTTTGTGATATATTGCACATAATTATTTAATAAAAATCAACTTTATAATAGTTGAAGGGGAACGGTTGTGAATTTTTTAGCTATTGCAGCATTTTTGCAAAGTTATTTTATTATCCCAGGTCTTATGGGAATATTTGTCGCTGTAATTAGCTATAGGTTCTACATAAAATATATTAAACCAGCAAAACAGCTTGATACTCAATTAGGCGATGCCATAAAAGCTTTAAAGAAAGTTGAACAGCAACCTAATGTTAATACTCATGCTTTAGATCATGTTTTTGAAAATAGTATTCCATTAAAACATGCATGGTTAAATTACAAACATTCTTTCCATGATAGCTATGAAGTTGTCGATGGCGCAGATGTTTTAAAAGCATCTCGTGCGACTATATCGAGTGATATTTTTTTCTCGCAATCGGTTATTGTTGATACTCCACTAAGAGTTGAATTTTATAAACATCTTCCCGGGATTATCACGGGTGTCGGCATTATTGCTACATTTGCAGGCTTACTGTGCGGATTATTAGCTTTTGATCCAGCAGGTAATCCTGAAAAAGTGCAAGATAGTCTTGGATTACTCTTAGGTGGTGTGAGTGAAGCCTTTATGGCATCTGCATTGGCTATTGCTACAGCAATGTTAATTACATGGCGTGAGAAATCGTGGTTAAGACAGTGTTATGCTCAGTTGGAAATGTTAACAACAGAGATAGATGATTTCTTTGAATCTGATGATACCGGTGAGGAATATTTAGCGAAATTACTGAAATCATCGCAAGCAAATGAAACGAATGCACGTCAGTTGAAAGATAGTTTAGTCAATGAACTAAAAGTAATGATGACTAACTTGGTTGATGAAAATAAAAAGAATCAAATGGCTTTTACATCACAATTAACTGATAGCTATGCCAAAACAAGCAAAGATATGGCTGATCAAATAGGTCAGTCTATTTCCGATAATTTACAAGCACCATTAGAGAAAATTGCGTCAAGTGTACAGCAGGTCAGTGGTGATCAAAGTTCTGCTGTCCAAGAGTTAATGACAGATGTACTCACTGCATTTATGACCAAACTAGAATCAACATTTGGTACTCAAATGAATGGTATGAGTGAGATGATGACTCAATCAGTATCTGCAATGAGAGAGATGCAATTAGGATTCACTCAATTAATTACTGATATGAAAGTGAATAGTGAAAATTCGACAAAAAGCTTAGAAAACCAAATGTCTAAAATGATTGAGGATATTCAGCAAAAGCAAAATGCGATGTCCGATCAAATGAATTCAATGGTCGAACACTTGTCTAAGGGTGCAGAAAAAATTGGAGAACAGGGACAATATGCGATTGAACAATTAAATGGGAAAGTTTCTGAGCTGATTGGACATATGGGCGGAACTATGTCGGGTGTGATGGCGGATATTGCTAAACAGCGTATAGAGCAAGATCGTACAATTGCGGATAATCAGCATAAGTTACATGAACAATCTTCAATCCTAATTGATAGTCTTGGGGTAGAGATCAAAGAATTAATCGTGCATAGTCAAAATGCAGTTGAATCTTATAAAAACAATATTCAAAAGCTCACTCAGGTGACGACTGATAGTATTACAGGAATGAACAACGGCGCAGAAAAAATGCGTATAGCTTCGGAACAATTTAATATAGCTGGTACTTCACTTATTAGTGTCACAGATAAAACATCACAATTGATCTCAGAAGTAACCACTACATCTACTCATCTGACTAGTGCAAGCAATAATCTTATTTCGTTATTGAGTGATTATAAAAATTCTCAGGATAGCGTTAATAAGGCGATCAGTACGCTTGAGGGGCTGATTAAACAAGCGCAATCTGAAGCCGGTATGAATACTAAAATGCTTGAGGATATGAATCAAATGACAACAGCATTGAATCAAGTAAAAAAAGAGATGCAAGACTATCTTGAACAAGTCAGTGATGTGTTGGTGAAGAGTTTTGATAGCTTCGGGGCATCGGTTGAGACGAGTCTGAACCATTCTTTAGGTATATATGATAATACGCTTGACCAAGCAGTTAAGCGTCTTTCAAGTGGTGTAGAAGGCTTAGGTAGCTTTGTTGAAGATCTTGAAGATATCGTTAGACAAAAGAAAAACTAAGTCTGGAGTACATGAGCAATGCTAGGTAATCGGTACTCTAAAAAGGCACGTCCTAAAGATGAAGGTGAAAAACCTTTTTGGATTTCTTTTGCGGACTTAATGACAGCATTAATGACTTTATTTCTCGTTGTTATGGCTGTATCACTCATGATCGTCACTAAAAAGATTAATGAGGCTACTCAAGCTGAAGATCAAAGAAGTGCAGAAATTTTAAATATTTGTCAGAGTATCAAGCACAGTGTCAAATTGAAAGATGCAGGCATTGAAGTTGATTGTAAAAATAACCGCATTAATTTTGGTGAAGCTGGTCGTTTTTCACATAATGATTATCGTTTAAATGAGGTGGGTCGTAATCGTCTAAATACTATTGTGCCAATTATTCTTGAAGAAGCAAATAACCCACAAGGTGAAAAATGGTTTAAGCAAATAGTGATTGAAGGCTTTACAGATACAGATGGTTCATATCTATATAATTTAAACTTGAGTTTGCGTCGTTCAGAATGGGTGATGTGTAGTTTACTTGATCCTAAATTTAGTTCAGGCCTAACTTTAACTGAACAGCAAAAAAACCAGGTTAAGCAATTATTCTTGGCGGGGGGGGTGTCTTTTAACTCGGCTAAAGATAGTAAGGAAGCATCTCGCCGTGTTGAATTGAGAATGCAGTTTTATGGCTTAAAAGAAAAAGAAAGTGCAGAGCCTCAACCTCATTTTGTTTCAGCGCCGATTGAAACATGCCAATTGACGCGGTGATATCTATGAGCATAGCGAACTTGAAACGTCGTTTGGAGGAAAAATTAAGTGGTCATTCAGTTGTAGATGTTACAAATGCGAAATTTGTAAAGCCTCAACGACTGCTCAAAACACTTTCTGTGCTTGATCAGAAGTTTGATGATTTAGAAAATAGCCTTCCTCTAGATGAAAAAATTTTTAGGACAATTTCTAAATTAGAAAGCTCTGGTTTTGGGCACCTCACACGAAGAGATTGGAAAAATTTGGCTTGGGCATTAAGCAAAATACTGCCAGGTGCACAAGAAAAACTTATCTTTAGTGATATTGGTAAAAGGATTATTCAGCACTTTCAACAATCAGAGATGGACCTTATTGGACTCGTTTATTTTCCATTGTTGTATAGCTATTTTGCTTTAGAAAATGAAGATGTAAAAAACAAGCCAGCAATTTGGCTTCAATTAAGGGATGTATTAAATACAAATAGGTCAGGTGTTTATAGAGACTTAAAACGTCCTAAAAAATGGATGAATACCCTTGTTGATTATTCAGAAATTTTATCTAATTCACCAACAAAATCATTTGTTAAAAGATTTTTAGAAGGTAAAGACGCAAGTAGTGTTGCAAATGAATTAGAAAGCTTAAAGATGGCACCTAATAGTTGGTTTTGGGATGATTTAATTAAATCTTCCATTCAATCTATTAACGGTATGAATGAGCAGGATTATTTGAAAATTATCCCTCGTTTTTTGCATTTGGCTGAACAAAATTTATTGTTTACCACAGATATCTTAATAGCACTTCTAGAACGTTATGCAAAAACCTCAGAGCGGCAAAAGGTGCATGAGGAATTAAAATATATTGCTTTAAATCAGTGGGATAATCCACAGTATGATTCTTCTGCTGGTTGGAATAATGTAAATGCTGATACAAAGAAAATGGTCATTCAATGGTTTGTAAGAGCTGATTTAGAAGCTTTCTTTAAGTTGTTTAGTGCATCTGCAGATGTAAATCGTTTTAATTATTGGATTAAATTTATCGATAAAATTTCTTTCTCACAAATTTTTCTTGGGCCTGCAGCATTCCAATCTCAACAATTTCAACATAAAAAATTTCGAGATTTGAATCGTGGACGTTTGAAAAAACTAGTTGGATCTACCCCCACTAATAATGCTTTCATGTTAAAAATTGAAAATTTGTATGTCATTGATTTTTCAGATACCGGTAATGCATGCTTCATTGTTAATAAAATTCCATACAATGAAAATAAGTTTGAAGTACATCGAGATACTTTAAAACCATGGAATAATTTACTTAAGCTAAGCCATACACCTGGCTGGCAATCACGTTTTGATTCTAAAATGGCAGAATTAGGTGTGTTTTCTAATCAAACCGAAGTGAATAACTACAATTCAGGCTATAGAAAATATTAGGAAAAATGATGAAACTAGCATTTTGGAAAAGAAAGAAAAGTACTGAATCTGTACGAGAAGAATCTATTCAATTGAATTCCAAATCTTTTACGTATGATGAAGTAGGTGTAGTTTACTCACATACACAAAATGCTAAAACAGATGCTGATTTCTATTGGGAAAGCTTAGAAGAGGAAGAGCTTGCATACCTTATAGATAACCACTTTGTGTTGCCTTGGGAAGAGCTTTTTCAAATTCAGCAAGACTTAGAACATAGTAATGTGATTCACTTGCTAAACCTACCGGCACAAACTTCTTTTCGTCCAATAATTAGAAGTGAAGGAGGGTTAAGTGACCCAGATTTCAAAATAATTTTAGATGGTTGGTTGAACGAAAATAATATTAAGGTTAAAAGTTCTATTCAGCGAGTTGGAGCTATTTTAACTATTGATGGTACAGAACATTTATTGAGTGAATCAAGTTTTCAACTTGTCGAAAAATTAAAAGAGTTTTCACGTATAGAGAATAAAGATACGAAACAGAACCAGAAATATTGGGCGAATATCAGAAAATTGGCCAATAAGTCTAATGCAAATTTAGATGATTTTTTACGAAAGACAGTAGTTTTAGCACCTGAGAAACTACAGTTAAATATTCGAAAAAATTTGATTAGTCAGGAATCTGTTGTAGAGATTCAGCCTGAATTTGATGAAGCTCCATCAAATTGGCTGAAGACGTTTGATCAATATAATAATGTTCAAGATCAGTACAGTATTAGCTTAGCTGATGGTGGAATTGCACATGTAGTGATTGAACCTCAAGTGAAGCAAGTTCTGAATGAAATTAAAAAAATGCCGAACAGACGTATTTCTGGTGAGCGCGCGCACGCATTTTTACACAATCCATTTGCTCAACTAGGTGATGATGCAATTGAAGTTATTTCACCTGAGAGTTTTGAGGAGTCCAAGCAGCAAGCAGAAATTTATACTTATACTTTACAAATAGAAAAAAATTATGATGAGTTAAATCATTATGTTTCTGCGAAATTAGAGCTACAAGAGAATTCTGAAAGAGAACAAAATCCAATTTTCCTAGAACTATATAATGTGGATCAGACTTCTTATTTTATTCAAGCATATGAGAAAAAATCCCCTATTTTTATATGGGCAGGATATGAAATTGACCGAAGTAGCTATTTAGATGATCAAATTGAAGAATTAAAAAATGACCTAAATCAAATTCAAAAATATCAAGATGAACTACAAGCTCAAAAAGTATTGGATTTATCGAATTATAGCGGTCGTGTTATTGGTATTGGTGAAGCAGAAAAGCTGAACTCTGAATTTATTAAAAGAGATAGCGGTGAATCTGAATGGTTGCCACAGCATTTAATGGACTTAGAGCAGCAACTGCAAGATGAAAATTTTGATGAAACCATTGAATTACTTGAGCAGCGGATTAAGCAGGCAGAGCAAAACAGTCAAGATGAAGTTGAAATTCCATATACAGATAAAGAAGTGTCATTAGATGATGCCAAAAATTTACTAGACCGTTTATATGCTTCCAAGAAAGAAGAGCCCAAAGAGATATTAGAAGAATCTAACGCTAATTCACAGAAAAAGAAAAAAGATACATTATTAATTGCGAATAATATTGATGAAGCTGAATTTACAAAACAGCGAGTAAATCGCTTACTTTTTGATGAGAATAATCCTCCATCAGCTAAATTACCCGCTAGTTTTAGAAACCAAGAATTTAGTTTAAAGCCGCATCAAAAATATGGAATTGCATGGTTGCAGAATCTGCACCAGTATGCGCCAGAACAAGTCAGTGGATGTCTTTTAGCTGACGATATGGGCTTAGGTAAAACACTCCAGCTCTTATGTTTTATTGGTGAGTATCTTGAAAATGCTGAAGATAAGAAACCAGTGTTAATTGTGGCTCCAGTTTCACTGTTAGAGAATTGGGAAGCCGAAGCAAATCGATTCTTTAGTGGTAAATTTGCCAAAATATTAAGTTTATATGGTGATAACTTAAAAGATAGAAAAATTCCCAAGCATTTGATTTCAGCACAGTTAAGAGAAAATCATGGTATTACACACCTTTTACAGGACGATTGGCGTGGTGATGCTGATATTGTTTTAACAACCTACGAGACGATGCGTGATCTTGAATTTTCTTTAGCTAGAGAAGACTGGAGTATAATGATTTGTGATGAAGCACAAAAAATTAAAGTTCCTACAGCAATGGTGACAAAGGCTGCAAAAGCTCAAAAAGCAGATTTTAAAATTGCATGTACAGGTACTCCAGTAGAAAACTCTTTAACCGATCTTTGGTGCTTATTCGATTTCATTCAAGAAAACTTATTAGGTCCTTTAAATGAGTTTGGTAAAAGTTATCGAAAACCTATAGAAAATGCTGAAAATAATGATGAAGCAGCACTATTAAAGCTTCGTGAGTTGATAGCCCCTCAAGTCTTACGAAGAATGAAACATGATGTCGCAGATTTACCCGCTAAAACTGAGGTAGATCACTGTAAAAATATTGAAATTTCATTATTGCAAAGACAATTATATATTGATGTGGTTAACCGCTTTAAAAAATTGTCCGCAGAAGGTAATCAGGGAGCGATGTTAACTTCTCTGCATAGTATGAGAATGATCTGTGCTCATCCATTACAGTTTCAGCCAAGTGCTACTTTAAATGATTCTCCAAAAGTAAGTTGGTTAATCAAAACTTTAGAATCTATCAAGCAAAAAAATGAAAAAGTCATTATTTTTACTGAATTTAGAGACATTCAAGTGTTTCTTAAACGAATTCTTCTCGAAAGATTCGGCTTAAACGTTACAACGGTCAATGGTGATTCAAATACGAGCAGTAAAAAAGGCTTAACACGGCAAAACTTGATTGATAAATTTCAAGAAAAATTAGGATTTAATATCATTATCTTGTCCACTACAGCAGTAGGGTTTGGTGTTAACATTCAACGTGCTAATCATGTCATTCATTATACACGTAGTTGGAATCCAGCTAAGGAAGATCAAGCGACTGACCGTGCATATCGTATTGGGCAAGATAAAGAAGTTTTTGTTTACTATCCAACAGTTGTAACAGACGAATTCAAGACTTTCGAAGTAAAGTTGGATCGACTTTTATCAAGTAAAAGAGAATTAGCTGATGATATGTTAAAACCAAATATGGATTTAGGTCGTGAATTAATCAAATTAATTTAAAGGTTAATCAAAAGTTAATCCTAAATAAATTTGTCTAGAGTAAAGATATGGATTCTCATGGTTTTTATACGTATTATGCGAAATACAATTTTAGAATTATTTCATATTATTCAACTAACTAAAGATTACAGTAGTAATCTTTAGTTCATGGGATGAAAAAATAAAAACTACATCTATTGCGAATTAGTAAATAAAAAATAAAAGCTCAATAGATATCTTTCATAAATCAAAAAGTGATCTTCTTTTTGGTTAATATTTGTACCCTGGATTTCTTAGCATTCGTGCATAATCTGCGGATGAAATACATCGACTCAAACAAGCTTTCTGATCCTCAGTTCAAGCGATACACGGGCATCTCATGGTCAACCTTCTATTTAATGGTTGAGCAATTGAAAATGCATGTCCCACCTCTGGCAGACCGCTGGCGGGAATACCGAACATTATTTCACGTTGCGACGAGTTACGGTATTTCAGAGCCGACAGCTTCAAGAGTTGTACGTCATGTTGAAGACTGCCTGATTCGGTCCAATCTGTTTAATTTACCCAAAGATTTACCCGAGGGTGTGAAGGCATCGACTGGAATGTTGTGATCGTGGAGGCTACGGAAATTCCAATCCAAAGGCCTAAAAAAAAGAAAAGCTATAGTGGCAAGAAAAAGACCCATACCTTCAAAGTACAGGCCATGATTCACTACAAGACTCAGCAAATACTGAGTTTATGTAGCAGTCGCGGTGCTGTACATGATTTCGAGCTATTTAAAAGAAACATAAAGCTGATTCCTTCAGAAGCCTTTGTTCTTGCAGATAAAGGCTATCAGGGTATTTTATGCTCTGCATCCGAATAGTCTGTTACCTTTAAAAGCCAAAAGACGTTGTAAATTGGATCCTGAACTAAAAATCTATAATCAGAAAATCAATAAAAGAAGAATAGGAATTGAGCATGTATTTGGCAGCCTGAAAACCTTCAAGATCCTTGCTGAGCGTTATCGAAATAGAGGCAAAAGACTCGGTTTGAGATTCAATTTAATTGCTGGAATTTATAACTTGGAGCTGAGTAAAAAATGATTTATGAAAGAGATACCGTCTCCACCGTCAAGCAAATTATTAAGAATTGATGCAATAATTTGCTTGATAAGGTTGTTGGTGTTTGAGTACACCATAACAAAGATGGACTAACTTCCTCATCGCAGCTCCAATCGCCATCATCTTAGTTTTACCATTCGCTAATAAGCGCTCATTCATTTCTTTGATATGAGGGTTATGTCGAGTTGCTACAACGGCTGCCATATATAAACCAGCACGTATTTTGGAAGAGCCTGCTTTAGATAAGCGGCTTCTACCACGAATGGAGCTACCCGATTGTTTTTGAATTGGAACCAAGCCGATAAAGGCTGCTGCTTGGCTAGCTTTTTCAAAAGTGTGGCTGCGCAAGAAACTAAGCATTAATAAGCTGGTTCGGTCTGCAATGGCAGGAATACTACTGAGCAGATCTTTGTCATTTTTTAAATCTGGATTTTGGTCAATATGATTATCAATTTGCTGATCAATATTTTGTATGTGTTTGTTTAATTGCGTAATACTATTATGAATAGATTCCAGTACAGGCTCCATAGTAAAAGTAGAATTTGCTTTTTCCAAACGATTCTTTTCACGTTGTAAATCGTCGTAAAGGACAGCTCTTCTCTCTAGCAATGCATTAAGCAATTGAATATGTTCAGGCAGAGGTTGCCAAAAATGTAGATCTGCTGTCATTGCAAATCTGGCTAAAACTTCGCTATCTACCTTGTCTGTTTTATTCAGCTTGGACATACTCTGAGCAAAATATCGAGCTCTGGCAGGATTGGTTACACAGACCTGATAACCTGCTTTAAATAAATATTGAGCTAAGAATTCATGATAAATAGAAGTGGCTTCCATTAATGTAATGGTCTGCATAGAAGTAGCAGCATGGTGATTTAGCCAAATTTGAAGTTGCTCAAAACCGTTTTGTGTATTCGAAAAGGTTTTTGTCTTCTTCTTACTTGTAGAATTGTCTAAAATTAAACAGCAATCAATTTTAGCTTTAGCAACATCAATACCAAGATAAAACATAATCTTACCTGCCTGATTTACCCAATTATTGTTTTAGCATAACCACTGTCTTTTCTTGTGAATACAGCATCAGAGTGCTTAGTTACCGTCCAGAGTTGTGTAAGTGGTTAGGGCAAATTACAGGTTTTATCTCAAACCCAAACTTTATGTTTTGCTAGTACACGAAACTCTGTAATTTGCAATATAGTGATAGCTAATCACTATGAGGGGTAAGATACAAGGTCTAATAAGTTTAAGACCTTTCAAGGTAAGCCAAGCCATTTCCTTCACCTCCTGAATATAAAAAGTAGTAATAGCTTGAGCTATTTTTCATACAACAGCATCTAAATTAAATTGATTTATGCACTTTGGGGATAAAAGGGGTACTAGATGGAGCGCGCTTGAGGATGAAATTTTTCCACTATAGGGGGAGTGAAAAGCAAACTAAAAGGAATTAAATTCATGCTCATGGATGAATGTGTTCACAACCCTAATCTTCTTAAAGATAGCCAGAGTTATAACAACATGGCTGCTACTTCCTCTACT
>NZ_NEGE01000015.1 GCF_002135355.1 Acinetobacter sp. ANC 4169
AAAATTAAACAGCAATCAATTTTAGCTTTAGCAACATCAATACCAAGATAAAACATAATCTTTACCTGCTTTATTTATTTAATTATTCTTACAGCATAACCACCGTCTTTTCTTGTGAATACAGCATCAAAGTGCTTGGTTACCGTCCAGAGTTGTGCAAGTGGTTAGGGCAAATAGCAGGTTTTATCTCTTTCACAGACTAGAAGTCTTAGGTCTATTACAAACTCTACTATTTGCATATAGTGGAAGCTAATCACTACATGCTCCAAGATACAAGGTCTAATAAAAAAAATTAAATCGGACTGACATTAAATAATGAGCCGATCCAGGTGGCAAAGCCCATGGCAATAATTCCCCAAATGGTGACGCGCAAACTGCCCTTAATTTTAGATGTCCCTGCAAAATGACCAGATAAAGCTCCTAATCCAGCCAAAGATAAAATGCCCACAATCATGACCACAACAGAAACGTATTGCTCGGGGCTGACTAAAATAGAAATCATGGGAAATAAAGCGCCGACAGAAAATGCAAGGGCAGAGGAGCCTGCTGCCTGTAAGGGGTTCGCTGCGGTATTTTCATGAATGCCTATTTCATCGCGTGCATGAGCTTCCAGAGCATTGTTGGCAGTAAGCTGAACGGCAACATCATGTGCCAATTCAGCTGTTAAACCACGCTTAATATAAATTTGCGTGAGTTCTTTCAATTCATGCTGAGGGTTTCGTTGCAGCTCACGTGCTTCCATATCTAGATCTGCCTTTTCAATATCGACTTGAGATTTGACAGAAATATATTCACCGGCTGCCATGGAACTGGCACCTGAAATGAGTCCGGCAATGCAGGTAATCAGCAAAGTATGGGAAGTTGCACCACTGGCAGCCATCCCCATAATCAGGCTGGTGACGGAAATGATTCCATCATTGGCACCAAGCACTGCAGCACGTAACCAGCCTGTTCTTTGAATATAGTGTTTTTCCAGATGATAAGAATGTGACATATAGGGAGGCACTTAATTATTCGTTATTAGGATTACCATAAAAGAAATGTGAATAAAAAAGCAAGATTAATCAATAAAAAAGCTCCTTTTTAAGGAGCTTTTTTATTTTAATGATTCACATTATTGTTGAGCTCTTTCTCGAACATTAGAAGCACCTTGCTCTACAGCAGCGGCAGTATTTGCAGTGGCTTCTTTCGCTGCATCTTTAACATCTTTGGCTGCGGCTTCAGTTTTAGCTGCAGCTTCATCACCTGCTGCCTCAATTTTCGAGGTTGCTTCATCAGTAGCCGCTTGAGTTTTAGCTTCTGCTTCCTTTGTTGCATCAGAAATATCATGACTGGCTTGATTAGCTGCATTTTCAAGATGTTCACCAGTGGTTGCACCTGTTTCAGGTGCTTCTTGTTTATTACAGCCCACCAGGGCAACGCTAGCAGCAAGACCTAAAGCAATAAGCACTTTATTCATTTTCATTTCCTTCTAATTGTGGCACCCACCTAAATAGGGGTATTTTGAATATAACGAAAAAAATGCACAAATAATGAGCTAAAATTGTTAATTAAATGTAATTATTTTTTATGAAAAAATGAGTGAAAAAAAAGGCTTATACCACTAAAGCAGTGATACAAGCCTAATAGAACAACTTTGCTATTTAATGGTGATAATTACGCGTTACGAATAATGTAATCAAAAGCAGAAAGCGATGCCTTGGCGCCTTCACCGGTGGCAATGATGATCTGCTTGTACGGAACCGTAGTACAGTCACCGGCAGCAAACACACCCTTCACGTTGGTTTCGTTGCGTTCGTTAATCACGATCTCGCCACGGTTGCTGAGTTCCACTTTTGAGGCTTTCAGGAAATCGGTGTTCGGCAACAGCCCGATCTGCACAAAGATCCCCGCCAGTTCAACCGTATGTTCAACCTCAGTGGCACGGTCCTTGTATTTCAGGGCAGTCACCTGTGAACCGTCACCCACCACTTCAGTCGACAAGGCATTTTTGATCACGGTGGTGTTTGGCAGGCTGTTGAGTTTGTCCTGTAGCACCTGATCGGCACGCAGTTTGGTGTCAAACTCTACCAGCGTTACATGCTCGACAATCCCGGCCAGATCAATCGCCGCTTCCACACCCGAGTTACCGCCACCAATCACTGCAACACGCTTGCCCTTGAACAGTGGACCGTCACAGTGCGGGCAGTAGGCTACACCACGGGTTTTGTATTCCTGTTCACCTGGAACATTCATCTCTCTCCAGCGAGCACCGGTCGACAGGATCACGGTTTTGGATTCCAGTTTGGCACCATTCTCTAAAGTCACTTCAACCAGACCGTTTTCAGTTTCATCGGCACCCTTGATCGCAGCCACTTTTTGCAGGTTCATGATGTCGACGCCGTACTCACGTACATGCGCTTCCATCTCGGCAGCAAATTTTGGCCCCTGGGTTTTCTTCACTGAAGTGTAGTTTTCAATGTCCATGGTATCCATGACCTGACCGCCAAAGCGTTCCGCCACAATCCCGGTATTGATGCCTTTACGGGCTGCATAGATCGCTGAAGTATTGCCTGCAGGGCCGCCGCCAATCACCAGCACATCAAACGTGTCTTTGGCATTCAGTTTCTCTGCATCCTTGGCTGCCGAGTTGGTGTCCAGTTTGGCAATGATTTCTTCCAAAGTCATACGGCCCTGACCAATGTGGTTGCCGTCCTGGAACAGCATCGGAACGGCCATGATCTTGCGCTGTTCCACTTCGTCCTGAAAGAACGCCCCGTCAATCATGGTGGCGGTGGTGCCTGGATTGTTGATCGCAATCAGGTTCAGGGCCTGCACCACGTCCGGACAGTTATGGCAGCTTAGTGAGACGAACACTTCAAAGTCAGCCGTCAGGTTCAGACCCTTGATTTGAGCCAGCACTTCATCCGAGACTTTTGGGGCATAACCGGAGACTTGTAACAATGCCAGAATCAAGGAAGTAAATTCATGCCCCATCGGCAAGCCGGCAAAGTTGACGCGCGGCTGTTCGCCGGCTTTGGCCACACCAAAGCTTGGTGCACGGCTGTTCGTGCCGTCAAAACGGGCTGTGACCTGATCTGACAGTGCGGCAATTTCAGTCACCAGTTCCTTGATTTTGTCAGACTTGTCCGAACCGTCCAGCGTCGCGACCAGTTCAATCGGGCCTTCCAGGCGTTCCAATAAGGTTTTAAGTTGGGCTGAAGTATTTTGATCTAACATGGCTAACGTCTCCAAAGGAGTAAATATTTATTTGATGAGACAATAATAATAAAATCTAAAACATAGGTAAAACAGTTCATTTATATAAAAACAATCGTTTTAATAGATTGATAATTTATTTACGAATGATGTTCTATCAAATAGATGATGGTTTAATGTGAATATTCAAGTATTTAATCAAAATTAAAGCATTTTTTATAAATGATTGCATACTTAAGAGCAATTTTGATTATGATGGCATCATGCTTTAATAAGGTCATAAAAATGCAACTAAAATCTGGAATTTATCAACACTATAAAGGCAAGTTATATCAGGTCTTTCATGTTGCCACCCATAGCGAAACGGCTGAGAAACTTGTGGTTTATCAATGTTTATATGGTGATTATTCAATGTGGGTACGTCCTTTAACCATGTTTCAGGAAACGGTCACCCTCGAGAATGGTGAAGTTTTGCCAAGATTTAAATTAATTCAAGAAACGACATAAGCTGGATTAAAGACATCGATAAACGCTAGACTCAACCGAATAATAAAATCGAGATATCTGCAATGAGTATGAGTGAGACATTTCAAAAACGAATGCATGAGCTGTATCAAGGATTTATTAAATTTGATGCCTTACAAAAAGATCGTATCCAGCGTTATCGTAATATCGAGCCGGATTCCGCTTTATTTTTAGCCATGCAGGTACGCCTGCAGCAATCCAAGGCTATTTTGGAGATTGGCACTTCAACCGGTTATTCGACGTTATGGCTGGCCAATGCAGCGCAGACTTCACAAGGTCATGTCACGACTCTGGAAATTGATCCGGCACGTACCCGGCAAGCTCAGCAATATGCCCAGGAATTGCAATTAAGTGAAGTGATTGATTTTTGGGTGGGGGATGCACAAAGTTTTCTTGAAAATACCGAACAGCAATATGACTTTATCTTGCTGGATGCGGAACGGGATAGCTATGTTGATTACTGGCAGTATTTGCAGCATATGCTGCATCGCAAAAATGGGGTTATGTTTGTCGATAATGTGATATCGCATGCAGCAGAAGTTAAACAGTTTATTGAATTGGTAAAAAGTGATGAACGTTTTATGAGCATGACCCTGTCTATTGGTGCAGGCTTATTTATGATTTGTTATAAATAAAAAAATTAATTCATGGTGTTTAAAAATCAGGGATAAACCCTGATTTTTTTTAATCAATCGAAACCCGGGTAAAGTGCAAATCATATTCGAGATATTTATGGACAAATGCTGCCTTATCATGGCTGCGAAGCAGGTTGTTATAAATGAATTCCGGAACAGGGTGATAGAGTTCAGCTGAACCATTATTATAAAAAATTTTAAGATAACGTGATGACGGACTGTATTTCCAAAAAGTTACAGCAATTTGTGTTCCCATAAGCACCTCATTTTTTATATGACCAAAGCCATTTGATGTCTTACTGAGCATGACCATACGGAACAGGTCATTATTGATGTATAACAGAAATAATTGCCGAAAGGTAGCTTGGAATTAAGATTTAGTTTGCTGTGAACTAAAAACCAATTGCAAAAAAAACCACGCTAAAAAGCGTGGTTTTTTGAATCAGTTCAATCTAATACAGATTAGATTTTACCAACTAGGTCGATTGAAGGAGCTAAAGTAGCATCGCCTTCTTTCCATTTAGCTGGGCAAACTTCGCCTGGGTGAGCGTGAACGTATTGAGCTGCTTTAACTTTACGAAGAAGTTCTTGAGCATCACGGCCAACACCACCAGCGTTGATTTCAACGATTTGGATTTTACCTTCTGGATCGATAACGAAAGTACCACGGTCAGCAAGACCAGCAGCTTCGATTAATACGTCGAAGTTTTTAGCAAGAGTCCAGTTCGCATCACCAACCATTACGTATTGGATTTTTTTGATTTCTTCTGAAGAATCGTGCCAAGCTTTGTGAGTGAAATGAGTATCAGTAGAAACTGAATAGATTTCAACGCCTAATTTTTGGAATTCAGCATAGTTGTCTGCAAGGTCACCAAGTTCAGTTGGGCAAACAAAAGTAAAGTCAGCTGGGTAGAAGAATACTACAGACCATTTGCCTTTAAGATCAGCTTCAGTTACGTCGATAAATTGACCATTTTGGAATGCAGTTGCTTTAAATGGTTTAACTTCTGTATTAATTAAGCTCATCATTGTCTCCATGATTGAGGTTTGTATTTGATTTCCAAAAGGATAGCGAATTTTTTGTTATTGCTGAAACAGTATTTTTACATTATTGAAATCGGAAAAACCGAATTAACTAATATAAAGCCTACAATTCCACCAAATCTGATTCTTTTATCTATTCAATCATCTAAGCATGATGATTGAATGACAAAAGCGCAGTTCTTCAGCTTGCCTAACAACATGAAGGTTGATGCACTAAAATTCAAGGGTAAATTTTTTAAAAATTTAATTTGTTTTTAGAGTGAATCATTTTATTGATTTTTCCTCATCCTGGCTTAGACGAAACTTGGTGATAAAGTGCTGCTTGATCGCTTGAATCATGCTCAAAACTAAAGGAAGTAAAATAATCTTGTATTTAAAACAGCATGAATAAATATATTGCTGGCTTTCTCTCAGCCACGTTACAGCGTAAAATACTCAGTTCAATTTTTTTGTTTTAGGGTAAGTTATCTGTGGTCAGTCATTTAAATGTAGATCAATGGGTCATGGCACGTGACCGTCATCGTTTAAATCGACTCCGCAAAGGTAAAGATGCCAGTGAGGCGCAATACCAAGAATTATTTGAAAAATCCAATCATAAAGTTCGTGAGCGTCTATCCCGTGTTCCGAACATCAAACTGAATCAAGACCTGCCTGTTACTCAATATAAAGATAAGTTGATTGAAGCAATTCAACAGCATCAGGTGATTATTGTAGCGGGGGAAACCGGTTCCGGTAAAACCACCCAACTGCCGCAAATTGCCATGCTGGCGGGACGGGGTTTAACCGGTATGATTGGTCATACCCAACCGCGACGTTTGGCTGCGCGTAGCGTATCGCAACGTATTGCCGAAGAAGTCGGGGAAAAGCTGGGTGAGTCGATCGGTTTTAAAATCCGTTTTAATGAACAGGGTTCACAAGATTCTATTGTGCGTTTAATGACGGATGGTATTTTGCTGGCAGAACTGGCGAATGACCGCTACTTAACCAAATACGACACCATTATTATTGATGAAGCACATGAGCGTTCGCTGAATATCGACTTCATCATGGGCTATCTGAAACAGCTTTTGCCTAAACGTCGTGATTTAAAAGTCATCATTACTTCAGCAACGCTGGACGTAAACCGCTTTAGCAACTACTTTTTTGATGCTCCAGTTTTTGAAGTCGAAGGCCGTAGTTTCCCGGTAGAACTTCGTTATCGCCCCATTTCAGAAATGAGCATTGGCGGTAGTGATGATGATGAATTTGATGACTTTGAAGAAAACCTGCCGCGCGCAGTGGTTCAGGCTGTAGAAGAATGTTTTGCCGATGCACAGCAAAAAGGCCATCCGGAACATGCCGATATCCTGATTTTTGCCAGTACCGAACAGGAAATTCGTGAACTGCAAGAAACCTTGCAAAAGCATGGTCCACGCCATACCGAAATTTTGCCTTTATATGCCCGTTTAGCCATAGCAGAACAGCAAAAGATTTTTAGTTCTGGCGGTGGTGGACGACGTATTATTATTGCCACCAACGTGGCCGAAACGGCGTTAACTGTACCGAATATTCGCTATGTCATTGACAGCGGTTTTGCGCGTATTTCACGCTATAGCTATCGTTCACGGGTGCAGCGCTTACCGATTGAAGCGGTATCGCAAGCGGCAGCCAATCAGCGTAAAGGGCGTTGTGGCCGTATTGCACCGGGTGTCTGTATTCGACTATACAGTGAGGAAGATTTTCAAAGCCGTCCTGAATTTACCGAACCCGAGATTAAACGAACCAATCTGGCTTCGGTCATTTTACAGATGCAAAGTCTGAATCTGGGCGAGCTGGAAAGTTTTGACTTTATTGAACCGCCGGATCATCGCCTAGTCAATGATGGCCGCAAGTTGTTAATTGAGTTAGGGGCTCTTTCTGAGAAAAATCCCCCTAAAGTTATTGATGAAAAGCAATCTGTAACTTCTTCCCCCTTTTCCAAAGGGGGAACACAAGGGGGATTAACCAAAATCGGTCAGCAAATGGCAAAAATGCCAATTGATCCACGTCTGGCACGCATGATTTTGGGTGGGGCACATTTTGGTGTGCTGAATGAAGTACTGATTATTGTCGCAGCTTTAGCTGTGCAAGACCCGCGTGAACGTCCGGCCGATAAACAGATGCAAGCCGATCAGAAACATGCCTTATTTAAGGAAGGGGATTCTGATTTCCTGTTCTACATTAAGTTATGGGAAACCTTGCAAAATAATCGTGCGTCGATGAATGAAAACAAACGTCGTAATTTTGCCCGTCAGCACTTTTTAAGCTGGTTGCGTTTGCGTGAGTGGAAAAAAACGCATGAGCAATTATCTGAGCTGGCGCAGGGATTAAAACTATCTTTCAATGATAAAAAAGCCAGTTATGAAAACCTGCATCGTGCCTTATTGACCGGTTTGCTTTCGTTTATTGCCAACAAGACTGATGAACGCAATGTGTTTATGGCAGTGCGTCAGCAAAAAGCCCGTATTTTCCCGGCTTCGACCTTGCATAAGACCAATACACCTTGGGTGATGGCTTTTGAAATGGTGGAAACTTCACAGGTATATCTGCGAACTTTGGCCAAGATTGAACCTGAATGGATTCTGCTGGCTGCGCGCGACTTGCTTAAGCATCACTATTTTGAGCCACATTGGTCGAAGAAGGCCGGAGTGGTGAATGCCTATGACCAGATTTCCCTGTTTGGCTTGATCATTGAGCCGAAGCGTTTGATGAACTATGAAAAAGTCGATCAGGCTGCGGCACATGAAATTTTCCTGCGCGATGCCCTAACCACAGGCAATTTGGGCATTACGCCGCCATTCTTAAAACACAACTTGCTTAAACTTGAAGAAGTTGAACGGGTGGAAGATAAGCTGCGTCGTCGTGACCTGGTGGTGGATGAAGAAACCATCTATCAGTTCTATGCGTCGAAAGTGCCACAAGAAGTCGCCAGCCGCAGTAGTTTTGAAGACTGGCGTGCCACGGTTGAGCCACAGCATCCACGCTATTTATTTGTCGAAGATGATGCGCTGTGGATGAATGACCGTCCGACCACACAGCAATTCCCTGACTATTTACACAATGGTGCATTACGTTTAGCTGCCAGCTACCGTTTTGATCCGAGCCATGATGAAGATGGTGCAACGGTTAAAATTCCAGTACAGGCATTGCCACAGGTCGATGAAAACATCTGGTCTTGGGGTATTCCGGGCTGGCGTGAAGATTTGATTGAAGCACTATTAAAATCGTTGCCTAAAGACAAACGCCGTAATCTGGTACCGATTCCGGACACAGCACGTAAATTAATTTCCCGTATTGATGCAGTCAATTTACGCCAGCATATTTTCAGCTTTCTGGCTTTTCAGCTGCGTGGCGATCAGGTCAGTGAAAAAGATTTTTCTTTTGAACGGGTTGATCAGTATTTGCTGCCGTTCATTAAAGTGATTGATGAAAAAGGCCGGGTGATTGAAAAAGGCCGTGATTTGGCTGAACTTAAGGCGCGTTGCCGTACAGAAACGCATAGTCCGGTCAAACAGCTGAAAGGTGAGTTTAAAACCTTCCCTGACAATTTTACTTTTGAAGCCTCACAAAAAGTGACGGGTGTGGTGGTGAAGCAATATCAGGCTTTGGTACCAAGCAAATCTTTTGCAGAACTGGAAACTAAAGATGAATCTGGCGTGGTGATTCAAACCTTTAATGATCAGGCAGAAGCCATTAAGCAGCATCGGGAAGGGGTGATTCATCTGGTGTATATGCAGCTGGGTGATTTGATTCGTCAACTGAAAAAACAGATTTCCAAACCACTGGCTTTGGCCTATTCACCGCTTGGCGACAAGGCTCAACTGGAGCAAATGTTAGTTTATGCCACACTTCAGATGACAATAAATGATCTTCCTGTCAATGCTGAAGAGTTTCAAAACTTGATTTTAAATGTAAAAAAATCTTTCCTAACGCATGGTCAAGTGGCATTATCTGTACTCAGTGATATTTATATCCAATGGCAGGATATTCGTCGGAAATTGTTGGTTTTAGACGATTCTATCTTTGGAAAAAATATTGATGACATTGAAGATCAGCTTGATTTGATGAGTCTTTCCAACTGTGTGTATGTGAAAACTTCGGACATCTGGCAGGAATTTCCACGCTATTTGAAGGCACTGGTCTTGCGTTTGGAGCGCTTGCCAAATAACCTACAAAGGGACAATTCTGCCATTGATCAAGTTGACGCCTGGATGGAAAAATTGTTTAAGTTTAAAAATGACGCTCGCCTGAAGGAACTGTACTTTATGGTAGAAGAATTTCGCATTTCCTTGTTCTCACAGCCAATGAAAACAAAAATGCCGGTTTCTCCAACCAGATTGCAAAAAGTATGGCATCAGTTAGGCCTCAGTTAACATAGCGTAAAATTAACAGGAGTTTTACATGGGCATTCGTATTACCGGTACTGGTCTTTATCACCCAGAAGAAGCCATTAGCAATGAAGAATTAGTGGCAAGTCTAAATGCTTATGTGGAACAGTTTAACCACGACAATGCGGATAAAATCGCAGCCGGTGAAATTGAAGCACGTCGCGGTTCAAATGCAGAATTTATTGAAAAAGCTTCTGGTGTTAAAAGTCGCTATGTTGCTGAAAAATCAGGCATCCTAGATCCTAAACGTCTACATCCACGTTTACGTGAACGCAGCAATGACGAACTTTCTATTCAAGCCGAATGGGGGGTAACTGCTGCTAAACAGGCGATGGAAAATGCCGGTGTAACAGCTGAAGATATCGATGTGGTGATTCTTTCATGTTCAAACATCCAGCGTGCTTATCCTGCTGTAGCGATTGAAATTCAAACGGCTTTGGGTATTGAAGGCTATGCCTATGACATGAATGTTGCCTGTTCTGCTGCAACCTTTGGTTTAAAACAGGCCGCTGATGCAATCAAAACTGGCGCACGCCGTGTATTGTTGGTGAATGTCGAGATTACTTCGGGTCACACCGATTTCCGTTCACGTGATTGTCACTTTATTTTTGGTGATGTGGCTACAGCATCGATTATTGAGGATACGACCACTAAAACCGGTTTTGACATTTTAGATACGCATTTGTTTACCCAATTCTCAAACAACATTCGTAACAACTTCGGTTACTTAAACCGTAGCGAAGATGCAGTGGTTGATGACAAACTGTTCCGTCAAGACGGTCGTAAAGTCTTTAAAGAAGTGTGTCCACTGGTTGCGAAAATCATTACCAAGCAACTAGAGAAAAATGAAATTGCACCGACAGACGTTAAACGTTTCTGGTTGCACCAAGCCAATGCCAGCATGAATGACCTCATTTTAAAATATGTAGTCGGTAAAGATGCAGACCGTGCGCTTGTGCCTATTATTTTAGATGAATTTGCCAATACCTCTTCTGCAGGTGTGATCATTGCATTGCACCGTACAGCACATGAAGTGAATGATGGCGAGTACGGTGTACTTTGTTCATTCGGTGCAGGTTATTCTGTAGGTTCGGTTCTTGTACAAAAACACCTTGTTGCATAAGGAACAATATATTGCAGGTTGAGCATGATGCAAGATGGATCAAGCGTCTAAGTACCTTGTCCAGACTGTATTTCACGCCAACCTTTTTAGGTGCTGAACATATATATGCCTCAAAACCTGCAATGTATGTCGGGAATCACACCCTGTATGGGGTGTTTGATTCACCAATCCTGATCGATTATTTATATAATCATCATAAAGTGGCTGTGCTCAGTATTGCTGATCATGGTCATTTTTATTTGCCGGGCTGGCGTACTCTGTTTAAGAAATTTGGTGCGGTCGATGGTGAAAAAGAATATATCCGTGCAGCGATGCGTCAAGGTTATTCTATTCTGGTCTTTCCCGGTGGCGGACGCGAGGTATTGAAAAGAAAAGGTGAGGCTTATCAGCTGATCTGGAAACAGCGTTACGGTTTCCTAAAACTGGCGCAAGAATTTAACTATGACATTGTTCCATTTGCAGCACTGGGCGGAGATGAAATCTTTGAACTGGGTTTTGATGCCAATCTGATTGTTGAAAGTCAATGGTTTCAGAAACTGCTCAAGGTTCCACAATTGGATAAACTGCTGAGACATGGCGATGTGATTCCATCATTGCCTAAACATATGATCCCAAAACGCTTGCCTTTTTATTTTCAGTTTATGCCACGGCAAAATTTAGCCCCTATTGAAAACATGCAACAATTACAGGATTTTCGTGATCAGATCCAGCAGCAAATCTATGCAGGATTAACACATTTAAAACAACAGCGTGACCATAAAAAGACTTGAGCAGATTTAATTGATATTTATTTCCACAATTATAAATGGATGAATCAGTCATTAGACTTTAGGGATTCATCGAGCAGGTTTGATTAAATTCTAAAGTCGGCATACATTATCCTGATGAGATGATTATTTATCCGGGCTGCTAAGTTTAATTTGGGGCGAGTATGGAACAGGAACGTTTAGTACCGCAATATCAAGGGATTGCGAAACAGTTACTCAGAATTTCTAAAAGTTTAAATGATATTTTTCAAGATCAGCTGCATTTTGTGGGTGATCTGAATGCGCAAAATATGTTTCGCATTGATCAGGAGCGACATCGTGTACAAGTCGCCAATGGTTTATTTCAGCTGCAATTTCATGCACCACAGATGACTTCAAAAAGCATTTTGCATTGTGATTTTACCTACCTGGGGCAGAAAGCTGAATTATTAGAAGAATTTATTCTGCATGACCTGTACTTTTTAACCAATGATTTAAAGCCGCAACATTCACTTTATTTGCGTCAAAAAGCCCAACAATTGCGACAGCTATTGCTAGATCAGATCTATCTATGGGTGCATGGCGCAGAGCGGGTGAGCGCTTATTTGAAAAATCTTTCATTGCTGGAAGCTGAAATTATTGATCAGCTGATGATGAAGGCCAATATTTATTCTTTTGCCGTTTTGACTGATTATGTGGTGAATAAAACGGCATTGCCTGAAGCAGTGATCCAGCTGTTGCAAGAGATCTGTTCTGTGCAAAGGGTTTATGGCGATGAATTTTTACCTATCCAGTCCTTAATGGAGGCGCTGGATGAGTTTTGTTTTAGCGCCGCGCAGTTTTTACCTGCGCCCATGTATCGCATTCTGGCGCTTTCATTTGAAGAGCGCTTTAACTTGCATGAGTTAATCGAACATCAAGACGATATCCAGTTGCTCTATCGGCATGCGCAAGAACAACCGGCCTTACTTGGTTTTGTGCGTTTAATGCGGCGTGAACTTTGGCAGCGTGATGATTTACTTTCTAAGCAAAATTTTTTAGATACTTCGACTGTGGTCTGGCAAAAGAAAGTCGCAAAATTACCGTTATTTGATTATCCGCGTGCGGCAAACTGGCTGTTTAAACAGTCTGCGGAGGTTCTGGACTGGCTGAGCCGCAATATTCAACAGAGCAGTGTGCGAGTGGCAGTCACGGCCCTCAGTTTTGTCGATAGCAGTCAGGTTCATCCACAAGTCATTTTAGCCACCTTGCAATATTTTCAGCATTGTTCCGCACGTATGTTTATTCATAGCTGCCACTATTTTGCCATGCAGGAAGCCTGGTTTGAACATGAAGATAATCAGAGCGTGGTGCTAAAAGGGCAAGATCAAGCGCTGGATGATCATCGCATTGCCATTAGTCCTTCCATTTTATATCTGGATGAATGGATGGAATTTATGCGCAATGTCAGCAAAGGCAATGAACAAATCATTAAAAAAATCTATTTGCGCCTAAGTCGGGTGATGCAGGCCTATATGCTGCATCTGCATAAAATCACCCAAGATTTTGGCAATGATTTAATGGCGTATATCCGGCCTGAAACCCATCAAAATCGTGAGTTTTATACGGTGTTGCAGCGCTATAAAATGCAGCTGGATGAGTTCCGGCAGGTGTTTTATTTGCGTGGTCGAAACATCCGGGTGTCTGTGTTTGATTCCTATGTGCGGGATTATCTGGTCGAATTTTTTAAGGATAATCAGTCTGTAGCGAAAAGTACCAGCTGGATCGGGTTTTATCATCAGGCGACGGATTGGCATAATCACATTCAAAAGCAGGAAATTATCAGCCAGCTCAAGAAAAATTATGCACTTGTAGTATGGTCACCGGTGATGCCAGAAAAAATCATGCACTTTTCCAGCTGGAGCTTTGAAGAGCTGGCAGATCTGGATCGCATTATTCAGGAATCACAAAGGTGTCAGAATTGTCTGGCGGCAAGCTATGCACAGCGAATTATTGAAAGGGAATATGTGGCTTTTCATATGGTCTCGCAAACCGGCAAGCTGCATATGACTTTAGGCTGTTACCTGCGGGATGGTCAATTGATCTATGACCAGCTGGAATATCCGCATAATAAAAAAACCGAATATCTTTTTGTAAATATCGCGCTGCAATTTATCTCCTGGTTAAACACCGAGTTTGCGCCGTTTAAGTGACAGTGGCTGTCGCTAAACTTTTTTCTGGGCTTAACTTTTAGGGAAAAAATCGGTAGGCTATAGCCGTTAATTTACGGTTATAGGTCTTATGAAACAAGAAACTGCACTCAAGCTTTTAAAAGCAGGCGAAAATGTCTTTTTAACAGGTTCGGCTGGTGCAGGGAAAACCTATACACTCAATCAGTACATCAATTATCTGAAAGCGCGTAAAGTACCGGTTGCCATTACCGCATCCACAGGCATTGCTGCAACGCATATGAATGGCATGACCATTCATACCTGGGCCGGAATTGGCATCAAGGATTTTCTGGCAGATGCCGACCTGAAAAACATGAAGGAACGCAAATACCTAAAAGAGCATTTGGAAAATGCCCAGGTACTGATTATTGATGAAATTTCCATGCTGCATGCCAAGCAGCTCAATCTGGTCAATCAGGTTTTAAAATATTTCAAAGAAAGCGATGAAGCTTTTGGCGGGATTCAGGTGATTGTTGCAGGTGACTTTTTCCAGTTACCGCCGGTAGGTAAAAATGATGAACGCAACCGTGACAAATTCTGCTTTATGTCGGATGCCTGGGTTGAGGCAAAATTTCGGGTCTGTTATCTGACCGAGCAACACCGTCAGGGCAATGACTATTTAAATGACATCTTGAATGCTATTCGTAGCCAGAGCATTAGCGCTGAGCATCTTCAGGCTTTGGAACAGACCCGGCATCAGGATATTGGTGAAACCTTTACCCGTCTATATACCCACAATATGGATGTGGATAGCATCAACTTTAAGCATCTGAATGCCATTGATGCAGATGGGCGTCAATTTGATGCGGTGTGTGATGGTAATGACAAGCTGATTGAAACTTTGAAATCTTCAGTTCGTGCGCCTGAAAATCTGACTCTAAAGAAAAATGCCAAAGTGATGTTTGTGAAAAACAACTTTGATATGGGCTATATCAACGGCAGTTTGGGTGAGGTGATTGGCTTTGAAGAAGATGATGAACACGGCATTTTGCCAAAAGTAAAATTGACCGATGGTACGGTACTGGTGGTTGAGCCTGAAACCTGGTCGGTCGATAACGATGCCGGAAAAACCATTGCCAGCTTTCAGCAAATTCCGTTACGCCTGGCGTGGGCCATTACCATTCATAAGTCACAAGGCATGACGCTGGAAGCAGCTGAAATCAACCTGGCGCATACCTTTGAGAAAGGTCAGGGCTATGTGGCATTATCCCGTTTAAAAGCTTTAGCGGGATTAAAGTTGCTCGGGATGAATGAACAGGCCTTGGAGCTGGATAGTTTGTCTATTAAGGCTGATCGCCGTTTTCAGGAATTGTCAGAAGAGGCGGAAAATCACTTTGCGCTGATCGATTTAAGTCCGCAGCATAAGGCCTTTATCCGTCATTGTGGCGGTACCCTGAATGAAACCGAAATTCAGCGCAATGAAAAGAAAATTGCCAAGAGTGGCGGTAAAACCAATTATGCCACTGCCACACTGGATGAAACCCGGGAACTGTTTGAAGAAGGCTATGAAATTCAGGATATTGCCGTAGAGCGTGGGTTAACACCAGCGACCATTATCAATCATTTGGCCAAACTGCATAAAGAGCAAGGTCTGGATATTTCGGTGGCTCATCCGGGCGATGAGGTGGTGGAACAGGTACGTAAAATCTATAAGCGTTTAATGAAACGACAAAGTCCTGAACATTTTAGTGAGGATGGTGTGATTAAGCTGCGTCCGATTGTTGAGGCGACCAGTCCGCGTATGGGCTATGACCAGGTACGCTTGGCGCTACTTTTTGTTGAATAATTTTTTGGATAAATTAAAGTAATGCTAAATTAGTGAGTGACAAATACACTATGATTTGTCACTCATTACAACTTTGCAAACTTGGGTTAAACTACAGCCTTTAAATTATAATATGCACGGCTATGGTCTTTACCACGTGGTACACGCTAAGAAAATTCGTTTATAACAATTTACATAATGAAGACTACGAAACAAAATTTAGTCGTGCGATTAACTATTTTTTAATTTTACTGATTATTGGTAATGCGGCAGCAGTGCTATTGGAGTCGGTAAATGACATTTACCAATCCTATTCAGTGTTTTTCGATTTTTTTGAATACTTCTCGATCCTGATTTTTTCGATTGAATATTTGCTCCGCTTTTGGTCAATTGCTGAAGACAATCCATTTCACAGTGCATGGAACAATCGCCTGCATTGGCTGAAAAGTGGGGCAGCACTCATTGATTTACTGGCCATATTACCGGCTTATATCAATTTCTGGGTACCTATTGATTTACGCTTCCTGAGAATTTTACGGCTCATAAGATTATTAAAATTGACCCGCTATTTTGTTTCTTTGCAAATTCTATTACGCGTGATTGAACGAGAAAAAGGCTCTTTTCAGGCAGTCATTTTTATTTTAAGCATTATGATTATGATGGCTGCAGCCAGTATTTATGTGGTGGAGAGCCAAGCTCAGCCAGAGGTATTTACTTCAATTCCTGCCTCAATGTGGTGGGCGGTGGTGACCTTGACTACTGTGGGTTATGGTGATGTTACGCCTATCACGCCTTTAGGGCGGTTTTTGGGTGCATTAATTACCATTTTAGGTGTCGGGCTGGCAGCTTTACCTGCAGGTATTTTGGCAACCGGTCTGACGCATGAACTGGAACAGCGTAAGCAGAACCTGGAGTTAAAATTTAGGGAGTTATTGCAGAGTTCTGAAATTGATTTATTGAGTGATCACGAGAAAATAGAAACAATCCGTAAAGAGGTAGGACTCACTTCCGATCAAACCCGCGATATTATTTTCCAATTACTACGTGAACAACGAGAAGATGCATTGAAGCAAGAGCGCGAGCAATATGCGTATTGTCCACATTGTGGGAAAAAATTACCCGATTAAGAGTATCGCTAATAATGCTTAAACACTTCCATGAAATTGCTGATCAAGCCTGTGGTTAAGGATAGATTATTTCTAATAATTCCTTACTGAATGGCTGTGTCCATGACGGATTTGAATGTCTATGTTGCTGCGAGCACGAGCAAGAATATGGGCGAATGTAAAGTCTCATAACAATTATCACTTTGAGCCGGAAAAATAATTTGTTATGTTGTTTCTGAATAACAATAATCTGGATCAGTTTGAAAAGTGAAAAAAACAGGATGATTTTTTCACTGACTTAAAATAATAAAAACTCAAAGGAAAATATATGAAACAGTATCAAAGAGCAGCGCTTGCCTTAGTGGTGGCCAAGCTGGAATTTGGCAATCATAAATCGAATATTTATGATTATAATGAAAGTGCATACCCTCAAATCAGCGGTAATGTAAATGCACAAGAAGCAAAACTGTATGATTACCAGCGATCAGCGGTTTTTGAGGGACGCAACACCGGTCGGGAATTTAACCTCTACGATTATGGTCATAGCGAATTTATCAGTTTAAAAAAGAAAGGCATAAAAAAATACGAAGGTTATCATTATGGTAACTCAAGTTATTACGAAATCACCATTTCAGGCTCGACCATCAGTCTGTATGACTTTAGTACTGGACAATATTATAACTTTAGCTAGTTCATCATGAATTTGATGATAAAAAAATAGCCTTTATAAAGGAGCTATCTTTACTTTACTCTTTTTTTTGAAAATCTATGGTTCCTTTCTATAGATTATGCTGCTTCAGCTTCCAGTTCTTTAGGCACTTCTTTGACCATTTTAACCAAAGTTGCCGGCGCCGTTTTAGTTTCCGTCCATCTACGAATTTTAAAGAGCTTTTATATACACTAATGTCAGCATCATCTGAACAACATTCACAAGTATATTTTTAAACCTACCGCATGCGTCACAATACGACCATAAAAATTCACCCACAGCGATTAAAGGTAGATCAGTTTCCGATTTGAGACTGCCAATTTGACGCTTCAACTGCTTGTACTTTAGCCAAAAAATCCGCTGGTGTGGTTTTGCCTTTCCAGTAACTTTCCTGAGCAAATTTAAGTTCACATTTTGTCCCAATACGTGGATAGCCAAGAATGTGAGAAGTAATTGTCATAATTTTTTCCTACAGGGAGATCGCTTTCGTTGAAAACATCATCGAATAAAACCAAACATGAAACAGACTAATTAAATTTATGGTATAGTGAATTATATTCATTTATGAGTTGTCGAATTTGATTATTGTTTTCAGATAAATAGAAAAAATACAGTCAAATTCATGGTTTTCATTTATTTTAAGTTTTGCCTGGTCCTTGCCACTCGAAGCATAGCTTCTCGTCTTGCGCTCAGGCAAAGCTTATTTTCTTTATTGTCCTTCGCACTTCTAGCATAGCTGTAAGTCTTGCGAAGGTTGTTTTCATAGTTTTGCTTGATCCTCGCCACTCGAAGCATAGCTTCTCGTCTTGCGCTCAGGCAAAGCAGTGCTTTCTTTATTGTCCTTCGCACTTCCAGCATAGCTGTAAGTTGCGAAGGTTGTTTTTATAGTTTTGCCTGGTCCTCGCCACTCGAAGCATAGCTTCTCGTCTTGCGCTCAGGCAAAGCAGTGCTTTGCTGGTCTTCGCTCATGCTAGAAATTCGTCACTTAAAAACTTTAACTGCCTTGCGTGAGCATGGTTCATTGGTGGCTGCAGCCAATGACCTGTGTTTAACGCCATCTGCCATTTCCCATCAGTTGAAAGAACTGGATCATTGGTATGGGGTAGAGGTAGTGAATCGACGTAGCCGTCCAGTCACTTTTTCGAGTGTGGGGCAGCGTTTACTGAAATTGGCAGATGATGTATTGCCGCAAATTCAGATTACCCAAACCGACATTACCCGCATTGTACATGGACAAACCGGGCGAATTATTTTTTCTTCAGAATGTCATAGCTGTTTTGACTGGTTGATGCCATTACTCAATCAATATCGTCATTTATATCCGGATGTAGACCTGGATTTTGCTTCGGGTTTTGAAGCCAATCCGCATGAACTGCTGCAAAATGCAGAATTTGACCTGTTGATTACCGCAGATCCTATTGCCTTAAAGGGCATCGAATATTTCCCGATTTTTGAATATGAATCACGTTTGGTGTTATCTAATACCCATCCGCTGGTACGTGCAGAACGCATTACCGTGCAAGAATTGGCTGAGGAAACCCTGATTACTTATCCGGTAGACAAGCACCGTTTAGATATTATGGCGAAACTGTTTATTCCTGCAAATATTCAACCTAAGCAGGTACGGACTACCGATTTAACTCAAATGTTAATTCAACTGGTGGCAAGTGGACGGGGGATTGCGGCACTTCCCGACTGGGTAGTCAATGAATATGAGCAAAAAGGCTGGGTGACTTCGCGCCGTTTAGATTGTGTATCTTCTGCCGGTTTGCGCCGTACCTTGTATGCGGGTTATCGAACTGAAGAACAAGAAAAAAGCTATTTTGAAGGATTCCTGAAACAATTGGCTAAATTCTCACAAAAGCGTAATCAATATTATTCTGCTTAAAAAGGGCGTGCTGAATTTTGCACAAGTTAAAAGCTGCGGATGAAATTTTATCATGCCCTGATGCTAGTGAAGATTGATTGTTCTCAGCTCTAAGCTGATCTAAATCAAAGATAAATAGCCGTTTTTATTCTTGCTAGTCTAGCGCTGGAATCGCTAAAGGAGAAGGTTATGAGTTCCGCGCATTGGCTGAGCAAAGATTTATGGATTATTGCAGCAGGATTTGTCGCTGCCATGCATGTCGGGAAGTTGCCACCTACGGTTCCTGTACTCCAAGCCGAGTTAGGCATCAGTTTGGTTCAAGCCGGATTTTTATTGTCGCTGGTGCAAGTTGCGGGTATGTGCATGGCACTCGTGTTGGGCAGTTATACCGCTAAAATTGGCTTAAAATGCTGTGTCTTATTTGGATTGAGTTTACTTGCTATCGCCAGTTTTGGCGGTGGTTTTGTCCAAACGTTCTCAGGGTTGCTGGCACTGCGTGTGATCGAGGGGTTCGGATTTTTACTGATTACCTTAAGTGGTCCTGCTTTTATCCGCCAACTGGTTCCCGTCGAGCAGTTGCAAGCCAAGATGGGGCTGTGGAGCGCCTATATGGGCGGCGGGATGGGAATAAGCTTGCTGTGTACCCCATTTTTGCTGAATAGCATAGGTTGGCAAGGGGTCTGGATTTGTTTTGGCTTATTATCACTTGCCTTGGCCTGTGTGATTTACGTGATTATTCCCACAGCGCAAACTCATACCCAGTCAGTTGCGATTTTCGATTTAATTCAATTGACTTTAAAACATCCTCCTGCGTGGATTCTGGCCATTATTTTTGGTGTATATGCTGGGCAATGGTTTGGTTTGGTCGGTTTTTTACCCAGTATTTATCAGCAATATCAAATTTCTTTAGCCCTGGCAGGTACCTTAACGGCTATTGTGACGATTGCCAATGCTGTTGGCACCTTTGTGTGTGGCTTACTATTACAGCGTGGTTTTCGGCCTCAAACTTTAGTCCAAACCGGTTTTGTCACTTTAATGGTTTGTGCTCTGAGTTTTTATCTGTTACGCGAATTCTTGCCCTTTATTCTGCAATTTATATTGGTTTTGAGCTTTTCATTATTTGGCGGTTTGGTGGCAGCGGTCGTGTTTTCCCAAGTGTTAAATTTTTCTGCCAAGCCGATGGCTATTAGCACCACGATCGGGCTGGTGTTGCAATTTTCTGCCACCTCGCAATTCCTGTTGCCGCCTTTAATTGCCTCAATTGTACTGGCGACAGGTGGGTGGTTTTGGGTGGGAATTCTCATGGCCACACTGTCTTCAATCGGCATGATTTTAAGCAGCATTTTATTTCGAAAAGCTGCCTAGTTCTTGAGGTGAAGACCTATGAGGGCTGATTTGCAAGCTTAAGATTTGAGAATCTAAGAATGTCCAATAAACAGGGTTAGTATGCCTGCGGCAATTAAAGGGCCAACCGGAACACCGCGCAAAACAGCCACACCTGCAACAGTTCCGATGAGTAAACCTGCAACCACATCGGGTTGATTGGTCATTAGTTTTACACCACGACCACCCAGCCATGCCACAAGAACCCCAATCGCAATAGCAAGTAATGATTTCCAGCTCATAAATGATTTTAAAATGGTATCTCCCGGAATTTTGCCACTGGCAATCGGCGTGAGCACACCAATGGTTAAAATAATGATGCCAATATTTAAGCCGTGTTGCTGCAAGTAGGGAAAATATTCACTCAGCGGAGTAATACGAAAAACAATCAGTACGCCCGCAGCAATTGTCACGGCACTATTATGGCTAAAGATACCGCAGGCCAATAAAACCAGCAGAACGATCAGGTTTAAATCTAAATGGGACATTATTTAAAGGGAGAAAGTGATCAATCATGTCTATTGTATAAGGTTTTTACGTTAGATATGACTGAAAAGGCAGGAACTATAAAAATAGTCATCATTTCAGTATAGAATGCGCATTCCGTGATAGTAAAAGGTTGGGTCTATGTTGTTGGAAAAGATGTTGCAATCGCAGGGTTTTGGTTCGCGTAAACATTGCCAGCAGCTCATCAAGAATGGCGCTATTACCATTCAGGATGAAGTCATCACCAATCCAAAGCAGCAACTGGGTTTAAATGGGCTCAGTTTTTCCGTCTATGGCGAAACTTTTGATTATCGGGAAAAGGTTTATATCGCCTTAAATAAGCCGCAAGGTTATGAGTGTTCACATCAGGCGACCCATCATTTTAGCGTATTCGATTTGTTTGACGATATATTGATGAATCGAGGCTTGCAATGTGTAGGACGTCTGGATCAGGATACCAGCGGACTGTTATTACTCACCGATGATGGTCAGTTTCTACAGGCTTTAACCCATCCGAAAAAACATGTGGCGAAAGTATACCGCATGCAGACCGCTGATCCTGTGACAGCAGAGCAAATTCAGCAATTAGAGCAGGGCGTAGAATTACGCAACGAATCAGGTATTTTTGCTGCAACGGAGCTTGTGCAACTTGCAGAAAATCAATTGCAGTTCACCGTTCATCAAGGTGTTTATCATCAGGTGAAACGAATGCTGGCGGCGGTAGGCAATAAAGTTGAGCAATTACATCGTCAACAAATTGGTGCTTTGGAATTAACTGATTTGGAAGAAGGACAGTGGATCTATCTCAGCGCCGTACAGGTGGAACTAGCCAAGACACGAATGACGGTTTAATCGTTATTTGAGGAAACAGTGATAGATCTGAAATTCAGTATCTTTGACAAAACCCATTTTTTCATACAGCTGGTGTGATTTATAATTGGTTTTTTGTGTTTCCAGGCTAATGCGAATTGCATTTTCATGACGGGCAAATAAAATAGCAGTATCAATCAGTTGTTTAGCGGAACCCTGACGACGATAAGTTGGGGTGACGTAAACATCATCCAGAATATAATAAATAGAACATGATACTGAAGAAAAACCCAAATACAGTAAAATAAAACCGGTAAAGACATCATCTTTCACGTGAATAAAAATAATACTTTCCTGATTTTCAAAACGTTGTTTTAAGTATTGATAAGATAAATCCAGATTGGAAGAAGCACCATAAAATTGGCGATATTCATCGAATAAAACAGCAAGGGGATGTAAATCTTCTAAAGTTGCGCGTCTTACGATCATGCGATACTCCATGCTTTTTTATTGTCTTCGCATGAAGCATACCTAAGTTTATATAAGATTTTTTCTAAATTTTGTTTGTAAATGCGACACTGTTAAGTTTTGTCACTTTCACCCAGAATGGCATTCAGCTCTTCAAAAAGATCGAGATGATCATCATCCAGGTCAAATTCCTGATCCATCTGCATGGCTTGATCAACGGGCAAATTCAATTCCGTTTGCTGTTGCTTTAATTTGCGGATTTTATTCAGTTGATCAAGGTTAATGTTTTGATTTTCAATAGAAAATGGAATGGATTTTGTTAATACGACTTGTTTAAAAAATAGTCGTACTGCTTGTGCTGGCGTAATGCCCAATTGTTTAAACACCGCAAAAGCATGTTTTTTTTCTTGGGAATCAAGTCGTATTTGATAAACTTCGGTTTTTCTCATGATTTTTTAAATACGTCTAATTACTTAACTTTTCAGCATTTATTTTAATCAAATTGAATGTAATTTCAATATTCATACACCAGATTTACCAAAATAATTTGTAATGACAAGCATATTACAATGTCAGATCAAAGTGAGATGAAAAAGCCATCTCCTGCTGGGAAAGAGGATCAACAAAAGCAATATGCTTGGCTAACAGTTGTAGCGGCGCAGAAAAATCATCTTCCCTTTTGTGTTGTACGGTCGGATAAAAGGGGTCATTTTTGATGGCAATGCCCAAACTGTTTAAGTGCACACGCAATTGGTGCTGCTTTCCGGTGGTGGGTCTAAGCTCATATTTAGCCCATGCTGCATCATGCTCGATTAAATTAATCTCTGTTTCACTATTTATTGTTCCTTCAACCACTTGCATGGTGTAGAACGGCTGTCCTTTTTCCATGCGATAACGTGTATAGCAAGGAAATGTTAAGTTGGTATGAAAAGGCGCAATGGCATGATAAGTCTTTTTCACCTCACGTCTGGCAAACATCTCCTGATAAATTGCACGTGTACAGGCTTGCTTAGAGAATAAAACCACACCGGCTGTTTCGCGGTCTAGCCGATGAATCGGAGTTAAAAATTCATTGCTGGTCTGTTTTTTTAAACGTACCAGCAGCGTTTCTTGCACATATTGTCCGGTGGGGCTGATGGTTAAAAAATGCGGTTTGTCGATCACCAGCAAGTGTTCATTTTCAAATAAAACTTCATGTTCAAAAGGAACATGAATTTCATGAGCTAAAAAACGGTAATAAAACACATGACTATTTTCGGTATAAGGCGCATGTGCTGTTAAGCCATTGCCCGCGGCATCATAGATTAAACCGTCGGCAAAACGTTGTAGCCATTCATCCTTGGCAATATGTGGAAACTGCTGACATAGATATTGAAAGACACAGTTCGGTGCTGGGGTAATTTTAGGAAGAAAGACTTTGCTTGCGCTTACGCCATCAATCATGGGTGGAATAAATTCAGTGCGGGTCATGTCAGGGTCGAGGCTATCAATCAATGGTATTTATACAGGGATATTTGCAATCAAATGCGGGAAAAGTTACACATTTAGAAGTGTGAGCATGGGCAATAAAGCGGTGCGATGCTATCATAATTGTTCTTTTGAATCTTGTCGTGAGAAATATGCTGTATTCATTTAAACTGGCCTTAAACAATGAAGACGATACCCAAAATTTAGCACAGGTTTTGGCGCAGCATTTTAGCACGGGCGTGATTTACTTAATTGGTGATTTAGGTGCAGGCAAGACTACGCTTACCCGCTATTTCTTGCAAAGTTTGGGTCATCAGGGAGCGGTCAAAAGCCCTACTTACACTTTGGTTGAACCCTATAATATCAATGGAAAAGACATCTTTCATTTCGATTTATACCGCTTGAATGATCCTTATGAACTTGAACTGATGGGTATTCGCGACTATTTAGAAACCCCGAATGCGCTGTTTTTATTTGAATGGCCATCCAAAGGTGGCGATGAAATTCCTCAACCTGACCTGATTGTCAATATTGAAAAGTCTGAAGATGAACTGACGCGTACTGCGAGTTTAAGTTTCTCATCAGCAGCATTAAACCAAGCCTTAGCGAGTCAATTTAACAATGCATGATGATGTAATAAGCTTGCGTCGTATTCATACCCTTAATCCTGCACTGGCGAACCAGATTGCTGCGGGTGAGGTGATTGAACGTCCTGCCTCTGTAGTCAAAGAATTACTGGAAAACTCGATTGATGCGGGTGCGACGGAGCTTATTATTCGGGTTGAACAAGGTGGCAGCACCTTAATTGAAATTATCGACAATGGCCGTGGTATTCATCCTGAAGACCTGGCGCTGGCAGTAATGCGTCATGCCACCAGTAAAATTCAAACGGCAGATGATTTGCATGCCATTGTCAGCTTGGGCTTTCGTGGTGAAGCCTTGGCCTCTATTGCCGCAGTTTCGCGCTTAACCCTCTGCAGTAGCCAAAACGATGAAGGAGTAGGCTATCAGGTTGAAGTCAATGGTACGGCTTTTGATCATCAGGAAATTCAAGCGGTTGCTACACAAAAAGGCACTCATATTCGGGTACAGGACCTGTTTTTTAATGTACCGGCACGTCGCAAGTTCTTAAAAAAACAGGGCACTGAATTTGGGCATATTGAAGAAATCGTTCGCCGACTGGCACTCACCCATTTTGATATCCGTTTTGTTTTAGAACATAACAACACTATTCGTTTGAATTTGCCGGTTGCAGATAGTGGTGAACTGCGCTTCCAGCGGGTGCAGCAATTATTGGGCCGACAATTTACCGAGAATGCTTACTGGATCGATGCCGACAGTATTGATATGCGTTTATCTGGCTGGTTAGGACATCCTTCAGATGCGCGTGGGCAGGCAGATTTGCAATATGTGTATGTGAATGGACGGATTGTTAAAGATAAAACTATCTCGCATGCCTTGCGTATGGCTTATGATGGCATTCTGCATGGTCATCAGCATGCTGCTTATTTGCTGTTTTTAGAGGTGGATCCTGAAAATATTGATGTCAATGTACATCCCACCAAACACGAAATCCGGTTTTTAAATCAGCGCGAAGTACACGAGTTTGTACGTCATTTTGCTAAAGAAAAACTGTCCCAATTTCAAACCGCCACAGCTGAACTGGCTTCGGCAATGAAAAGGGATGAAACAGATCAGATTGCTTCGCTACAACCTCAGCCGCGTTATCAGGAGCAGTTTCAACTGCATAAAGCGATAGATGCCTATACACCACAACCAGAAGCACAAATTTCCACGGATTTGCTCAGTGATTTTAATTCCAGCAGTCCGCAAACGGTACACTATGCTTCATCGCAGTCACAAGGTCGCTATAACGGCTCACAGCAGCTAAATAATGCCTTGCAAAGCTATCTGGCACCGTTACGGGAAGGAGTGGATGTTCAATCTTCCATAACGAATAGCCTAAGTAATGCAGAACGACAACAATCAACTTATGTTGATGAGCATCCTCTCGGTATAGCCATTGCACAGTTACATGGCATTTATATTTTGGCACAGAACACTGAAGGCTTGATTATTGTCGATATGCATGCCGCGCATGAACGCATTGTCTTGCAGCAAATGAAAACCGCATGGGATAAACCCGAATTCTGGACCTCACAGCAATTGCTGATTCCTAAAGTGATCAGCATCAGCCGTATGCAGGCGATGCGGGTAGATGATTTAAAAAGTCAGTTGGCACGCTTGGGTCTGGAAATTGACCAGTATGGTGATGAGCAGGTGATTGTACGCGGAGTACCCGCTATTTTGCACAAGGCTGATTTTGCAGCTTTAGTTCCTGAGTTGCTTAATGATCTCGATCCCAATGACGAAGCACAGGGATTGCTGCAAAAGCGTGACCAGATTTTAGCAGGCATGGCCTGTCATGGCGCAGTGCGTGCCCATCGCATCTTAAGTCTTTCGGAAATGAACGCTTTGCTGCGTCAAATGGAACAAACTGAATTTGCCAGTCAGTGTAATCATGGACGTCCGACCTGGCGTGCATTTCCACTTTCACAATTAGATAAACTTTTTGCTCGAGGAGAGTAGTTGTACATGTCAAATCAATTGCCGGTCATCAATTTAATGGGACCAACTGCAAGTGGTAAAACCGCTTTGGCATGTGAACTTTATGAGCAAGGTCATTTTGAGCTGATCTCTGTCGATTCTGCGCTGGTTTATCAAGATATGGACATTGGTACTGCCAAACCGACTAAAGAAGAACAGGCGCGCTATCCGCATCATCTGATCGACATCATTTCACCCTTGGAAGTGTATTCGGCTGCCCAGTTTGTAGAAGATGCCTGTGGGTTGATTGATGCTATCCATGCACGCGGTAAAACCCCGATTTTAGTCGGAGGTACCATGCTGTATTTCAAGGCTTTATTAGAAGGATTGTCGAGTAATTTGCCCAGTGCAGATTATGCACTACGCGCTGAAATTGAGGCTAAGGCAGAACGTGAAGGCTGGGAAGCTGTTTACCAGGAATTATGTGAGGTTGATGTTCTAGCGGGTCAGAAATTTAAAATTAGTGATAAACAACGCATAATTCGCGCCTTGGAAGTATTTAAGCTGACTGGACAGCCAATTACAAAACTACAAGCTGAACAACCAAAAAATGTACCATACCGCTACACATTTCATAATCATGCTTTATTGCCTGATCGTGTAGAATTACATAAGCGTATCGAACAACGCCTAAAAACTATGTGGGATATCGGATTTTTACATGAGGTGGAAAGACTGATTGAAAAATACGATTTAAATGATAATTTACCATCCATGCGCTCAGTTGGTTATCGGCAAGCTTTAGAATTTATACAAAAAAGTGACAGAAGTAACGAAAAACGACGAGAAATGGAGGATAAGTCTTTGTTTGCAACACGACAACTGGCTAAACGTCAATATACCTGGTTAAGATCTTTGCAAGAATCGCATAAATTTAAAACATATTTGACGGTCACGCAGGCTCAAGAAGACTTGCGAAAGTGTTACGGATAAAGCAAAATTTAGTAACTATCTTTTTTATAATTTTTATTGAGAAATAAAGATAGTTTTTTGCGCTGATTTTAAATTTTTTGGAGTTATAACATGTCTAAAGGTCAAACTTTACAAGATCCGTTCTTAAATTCTCTCCGTAAGGAACGTATTCCTGTTTCTATCTTCCTTGTGAATGGTATTAAATTACAAGGTCATATTGAATCATTTGACCAATATGTAGTTTTGTTGAAAAATACTGTAAGTCAAATGGTTTACAAACATGCCATTTCTACAGTTGTTCCTGCACGTAACCCACGTCCTGCTGGTGCTCCTGCTGGTGCACAAGGCGCTGGTGGCTTCGGTGGTGGTCAGCCTCAAGGTGGCTTCGGCGGTCAAGGTGGCTTCGGCGGTCAAGGTGGCTTCGGCGGTCAAGGTGGCTTCGGCGGTCAAGGTGGCTTCGGCAGTCAAACTGGTGGCTTTGGTGGTCAAGGTGGCTTCGGTGGTCAAACTGGTGGCTTTGGTGGTCAAGGTGGCTTCGGTGCTCAAGGTGGCTTCGGTGGTCAATCAAACCCAGGCTTTGAAGGCGAAACAAAATTTGAAGATTCTCAAGACGACGAAAATAACCGTTAATTGTTAATTTTTAGAAAGCCTCTCCTTGTGAGAGGCTTTTTTTTGTGTAAAAAAATAGAAAATAAAATGAATAGGCATTTGATGGGTTTTTAAAATTATGTGCTGTTATTTTAAATAGAGATAAATGTGGGTTTCTATATCACAGGAAATAAAAAAGCCAGCTGTTCACACAACTGGCTTCGGGCTAATTTAAACAGTTTGAAATTATTTATTTTTCTTACGGTCAAGACTAGGATCTTTAATTTCTACAAAGGCATTGCTGCGAATTTCACGTAGCCAGCTATCCAGTTCAGCATCAAATTGACGTTCGCCTAGAATCTGACGGGCCATACGTTGCTGATATTCATGCGTCATATCTTGTTGGCGTGTGTCAGTCACCTGAAGAATGTGCCAACCAAATTGAGTCTGGAAAGGTGCACTGATTTGACCTACAGGGGTATTCTTCATTTGAGCGTCGAATTCAGGCACCATCACACCCGGGCTCACCCAGCCTAAACTACCACCATCACGTGCAGAACCCGGATCATTGGAAAAAGTAGAGGCCAATACGGCAAAATCTTCACCTGCTTTTAAGCGGTTATAGATACTGTCAATTTGCTGTTTGGCATTTTCCGGACTTACCACTTCAGAAGGCTGAATTAAAATGTGGCGTGCCTGATATTGAGGCACAATCGCTTTTTGATCGGCACCTTTACGATCAACCAGTTTTAATACATGGATACCATCACGAACCGGAATCAGGTCTGTGGTCTGTCCAACTTGTAGCGGACTTACACGTGCAGCCAGTTCGCCTGGGATGTCGGATAGATTACGAAAGCCCATATCGGCACTTTCAACTTTTACGCTATTTGCAGTGAATTTTTTATCAAGAGCCTGAATATCATTACTCTGTTTGAGAGCAGCTTGAACTTGTTTGGCCACTTTTTCTATGTTGTTGTCGCCAGAAATGCGGACATGCAATACGTGAACCTGATTGCCTAAAGCGGCTTGACCTTGCGGAGTCTTTAAGAAATTTTCTACATCCTGATCGCTAATTTTAATGCGTGACATCACCACCTGTTGACGCAGGCGGTTAATTGCTAAATCTTCTGCAATACGATGACGCAAAGATTCATAAGTTCCCGGAGCAATACCATCCAGCTTTTGCTGGAATGCTTCTAAACTCTTGCTACCAGACTGGCCTGCGACCTTAAGCACAGCTTCATTCAGTTCTTTTTCATTCGGTTTGATATTGTAGCGTTTAACTTGCTCGAGTTGTGCTTGACGAATAATAAGTTGGTCAAGTGCCTGTTGCTGTAAATACTGTTCAGGCGGGAGCTGTTTTTTTTGCGCTTCAAGCTGATGTTTGAGTTCGGCGATACCTTGTTCTAAATCACTTTTTAAGATGACACTATTATCTACCAGAGCTACCACTTCATCTGAGGGTTGCGCAAATGTAGTCATTGATGAAGATAAAGCTAAAGCAAGAGCAGTCGCTTTAAAGAAATGTTTTAACTGTATTGTCTTCATTAACGTTGTGTCCAAGATTGATTAATTTTATTAAAACCTAGAATACGGTTTTCTAGTAATGATGAAAGCTTTTTGTTGAAACCACCTAAACCTTTGAGACTGACTTCAGCCATAATAGCGCGTTTTGCATTTACGCCATCTGCATTTACATCATCTAGGTCATTGTAGTAAGAACGTCCATAAACCGAAATGCCCCAGCAACATGACTCATAATTTACACCTAATAAATACTCGCGAGCGACATTATTGTCCAGATCATATTGGGCATGACCTAAAATCCGCCAGTTATTTGCTACAGGTTGAATGAAAGATGCAACCACTTGGTCATATTGCTTTTGTCGGTTTGGAATATCTTTGCGATAGAAATAGCCTAGGTTATAAAGGTTGCCTTGATTGCCGGTATAATACAGTTGCAAGTCACGCTGAGCATTGTCACCATTTGACATCCAGGCTGAATTTGCGCCAATAGTGAAATTTTGTGATAGTTGGCTAGAAACGCTTAAGACTGGTCCGGTATGACGTTCTGTATCAAACTGGTCAGATTCATTATTTAGACTGACACGACGGTCTTCAAAGTAAAAACTTTGGCCTACACTGGTTTTTAAACGTTCCAGACCAATTTCATCAAACAGGCTATAACTTAGACCTAAAGATAAGAAATTGTTGTCTTCAAGTCGGTCATGACCATAGAAACGGCGTGGGCTGAACAACTGGTCATAATTGATAGAGGCGGTGGTAGAGTCAAAGTTTGGATAAGTATCCTGGTTTTTATACGGAGAATAGGCATAAAAAGCGCGAGGGGTAATTGTTTGTAGATATTTACCTTCTTTTTCAAAGGTTAAGCCTGTATCTAAAGTAAATTGCGGTATAGTGACAGACTTTGTTTCATCCGATGAGCTAATGTTTTGAGCTGCAATCGTGTTTTGATCATAGAAAGTATTGATATTACGCAGTGATATTTCCGGAATGACAAATGACCATGGGTTACGGTAGTTGTAACGGACTGCAAAATCATTGTAAATACGTGTGCCGCTTGGCTCTGTAGTTGTACTATTAAAATCGGTGATGTCTTTTTTGAAGTAAGCGGTGTCATTATTGAATTCATATTGCAAGCCTAGTGGATTGCCATTTTTATAATTCAATAAAAACTGTGGTAGACGAGCATAAGGACGGTCTTCAGATGGAACAGTCTTGTCCAGTGTCTGGAAATCTTCCACCTTGAGCTGTGCCTTTAATCCTGGAATGCCATCTTTATAATTCAGTTCCCAGGCACGACGTAAGTTTAAGTCAGTCTTGGAGTTGGGATTGTTATTTAAATCAGAGAAATAATCTTTATCTGATGCATAGTTATATTCGAGATTGGTAGAAAACTGGTCGTTGATTTGCCAGTTATGTAGAAAATGTAAATCTTTACGGTCTTGGTCGTTATATTCACTATCGGAAGCTAAATAACCGCCCCAAAGCATACCCGAGCCAAAATTTTCCGTTAAATAGCGGAATTCACCTTCAAGCATGGCACCACGATCGGCAATATATCGTGGGGTGATGGTTGCATCGTAATTCGGTGCCAGGTTTAAATAAACCGGAACTGCAAGCTCTACACCGCCATCATTAGAAAAGCCGAAACTTGGGGTTAAAATACCTGTGGTGCGGCGGTCATCAATTGGAAAGTTGAAGTAGGGTACTGCTAACACAGGAACATCTTTTACATAAAGTTTGGTACCACGTGTTTCACCACGTCCGGTTTCTTTATTTAAAGTAATTTTATTGGCCTGGATTTTCCAGGTCGGCGTTTCATCTGGTGGACATGTGCTATAGGTTGCATTGTTCATCACCACCACATTTTCCGAGGTGCGGGCAATTTTTTCCGCATGGCCATGCGCATGCTGCTCTTCAGAAATGTAGAAGCTGTTATTCAGGTCACCTTGCTGGGTTTTTAAGTTGTAATTGATCTGGTCACTCTGTGCGAGTAAACCGCCCTGTGCCATTTGTACACGACCTTGGGCATTGGCATAAGTTTGGGTTTGATCAATGGTGATTTTATCGGCACGAATTTGACGACCTTGCTGATCAATCAGTACATTGCCTTCCAATACCGAATCACCATTTGGATCATAATGACCATAATCGGCTGTTACGGTCGATGTTGTGTTTTCCGGGTCTGCAGGCTTGGTTTCCGGACTAATCGGGGTAATCCAGGCGCCTTGACAATACGCAGAACTTAATTGTTGTCCTTGGCGTTGCTGGGCTTCAGGAGAGGATTTGTCTACATAATATTGTTCAAAAAATTGTTGTCCAGGATATGATTCCTGAATGCTGTCTTTCATTTTTTGGTTGTCGACAGTCGAAGCTGGTGTAGATTCAGCATAGCTTGAGATCGAGCTGCCGCATAAAAGGGTAAAGATGGCAGTCGCTAAAGGATTAAATTTAAACTGATGCTTCATTTGTTCATTAACCAAGTATGCTTAATCGCAATTAATTATCCTCGCATCATAGAGAAAAAGTTGATAAGTGGCTACACTTAGCACTTTAAAAACTCAGCCTGTATTAGAATTTATCGCAAATGAATACACAACGTGAACAATTGATACAAACATGGATTACATCTGTACTTGGTTCAGATCAATTTGAAACTCATTTTTTGGCAGGCGATGCAAGCTTCCGTCGTTATGCACGAATCAAATTGAATAATAAAACATTTATGCTTATGGATGCACCACCAGAAAAAGAAGATTGTGGGCCTTTTGTGACGATCGATGAATTTTTTGATAAGAATGGTGTGCGTGTACCGCATATTGTTGCTAAAGACCTGGAACTAGGCTTCTTATTGCTGGAAGATTTTGGCGATGTTTTGCTCTCTACCTTGCTGAATGAGCAAACTGTAGATGCTTATTATGCGCAAAGTTTTAAACAATTGATTCAATTACAAGCAATTGATGGAACAAATCATTTTCCGAATTATTCCTATGAAAAACTGATTTCTGAAATGGAGCTGCTGACTGACTGGATGTTGCCTTCATTGCACATTCAACCGACAGCCGAGGAAAGTGCTTTAATTAAACGCAGTTTTGCTATTTTAGCTAACGCTGCACTGGCACAGCCACAAGTCATTGTACATCGCGATTTTCATAGTCGTAACCTGATGAAAATTGAAGGCGAAACTGATCTGGGTGTGATTGATTTTCAGGATGCCGTGATTGGTGCCGATACCTATGACCTGATTTCAATTACCCGTGATGCTTATGTGCAGTGGAATGCAGACCGTGTTTATATCTGGTTCAAAACCTTCTATGACCTGTTGCCTGAATCAGCTAAACAGGATCGTGATTTTGAACAGTTTAAAAAAGATGCCGACATGATGGCCATTCAACGCCATATTAAAATTTTAGGCATTTTTGTACGCCTGTTTGAGCGTGATGGCAAATCGGGTTATCTCAAAGATTTACCGCGCGTGATGTGGTATTTACTGGAAGAAAGCAACCCTTATGCAGAACTACAACCGTTTATGCAGTTTATTCAGGCTAAGGTAATGCCGAAATTTGAAGCCAAATACGGTCGTTATGAGGTTGCTGCATAAATGAAAGCCATGATTCTTGCTGCGGGTCTGGGTAACCGCATGCGTCCACTGACTCTGCATACGCCAAAACCTTTGCTGGAAGTGAGTGGGAAACCACTGATTGTCTGGCATATTGAAAAATTGCAGAAGATTGGCGTGACGGATATCGTCATCAATACAGCCTGGCTAGGCGAAAAGCTTGTACAGGCACTGGGAGATGGCTCTCAATTTGGTGTCAATATCTTATGGTCACATGAAGGTGAAGGTCTGGAAACCGCGGGTGGCATTATTAATGCCTTACCGCTTTTGGGCGAAGATCCTTTTATTCTGGTCAATGGTGATGTCTGGACCACCATGGATTTTTCAAGTTTACTGGATGTGAAACTGGAAAATGACCTCGCTCATCTGGTTTTGGTCGATAATCCGGCTCAACATCCGCAGGGTGACTTTATCTTGGCCAATGGTCGTGGTTATACTTTTGATCAAGACCAGCAAGGTGAAGCACTGACTTATAGCGGCGTTGCAGTGATTCATCCCAATATGTTTGCAGGCCTGGAAAACGGCAAGCGACCACTGGCCCCTTTGTTAAAGCAAGCTATGCTTGAGCAACAAATTTCTGCATCCAAAATGCAGGGTGTTTGGGTAGATGTTGGCACTCCTGAACGATTAAATGTACTGGATCAACAAATTAAGCAGGGCTTGTACGACTAAGTGCATATTCACTAAGCATAAGCTACTGTGACTTGTTGTATAAATCGGTATACTTCCATTAACTTTTCGAGACGTTATTTGTATATGCATCAGTTTTTTAAAGAACTTAAGCAGGGTAGTCAGGCTTTGGGTTTGGAGCTTAGCGATGAGGCTTTAAATTTATTACTCAAATACCAGGATGCTTTGGTACTGTGGAATAAAGCATATAATTTGACAGCGATTCGTGATCCAAAAGAAATGCTGGTCAAGCATTTGCTGGATAGCTTGAGTATTTTGAAAGATTTACCTCAAGGTCGCCTGCTTGATATTGGGACTGGTGGAGGTATGCCAGGCATGATCATTGCATTATGTCAGCCTGAGCGTCAGTGTGTATTGCTCGATTCAAATGGCAAGAAAATTCGTTTCCTGAAACAGTTTATTGCCGATTTAAAACTAAAAAATGTGGTTGCGGTACAAACACGTGTTGAAAATGAAGAAAGCATTCAGGAACTGGGCCAGTTTGATGTGATCACCAGCCGGGCATTTGCCTCTTTAACCGATTTTGTCACTGCTTCTAAACCATTTATGCATGCGCAAAGTATTATTGCATCGATGAAAGGTTTAATTCCTGAAGATGAAGTGGATGCTTTAAAAGATCAATTCAGTTGTGAGATTATTGAACTTAAAGTTCCGCGTTTAGATGAACAACGTCACTTGCTTTTATTGAAACATATTTAATTTTTTCTAAGGATTGGGGTCACCATGGCACAAATTATTGCGATTGCGAACCAAAAAGGTGGCGTAGGTAAAACCACAACCGCAGTAAATTTGGCAGCATCGTTAGCTGTTTTGAAAAAGCGCGTTTTACTTGTGGATATGGATTCACAAGGCAATGCCACGATGGGGTCTGGTATCCAGAAAAATGATCTTTTGTATTCGGTCACTGATGTGTTATTGGGTGAAGTGCCTATTGAAACCGCCATTACCAAAGCAGAAGTGGGTTATAAAGTTCTTGGGGCTAACCGCGATTTGGCGGGTGTGGAACTTGCGATTGCCGAACAGGATGGTCGCGAATATATTTTACGTGAAGCATTGCAAGAAATTGAATCTTCTTTTGATTATATTATTGTAGATTGTGCACCTAGCTTGAGTTTGATTACGGTGAATGCCTTGGCAGCGGTGCAAGGTGTGCTTATTCCGATGCAATGTGAATATTATGCTCTGGAAGGTTTGGCTGATTTAACCCAGACGATTGACCGTATTCAGCAAGCCTTGAACCCGGATCTTCAAATCGTGGGTGTGTTACGCACCATGTATGATGCGCGTAATGCGTTAACCCGTGATGTTTCTGAAGAACTGGAACAATATTTTGGTAAAAAACTCTATGAAACGGTCATTCCGCGTAATGTACGTTTGGCTGAAGCACCTGCGCATGGTTTGCCGATTATCTATTTTGAAAAAAGCTCGAAGGGTGCGGTTGCCTATTTAAATCTGGCTGCTGAAATGTTAAAGAAAAGCAAAGTAAAAAAAGGAAGTAACGCATGACCACAAAAAAACGCGGACTAGCTAAGGGTCGTGGTTTGGATGCCTTGCTTGGGTCAATCCAGAAAGAAAAATTACAAATGGAAGCTCAAGCTTTAGATCATGGTCAGCTCAAACAGATAGATGTTCATTTATTAAAACGCGGTGAATATCAACCGCGCCGTTTTATTCATGAACAGGATCTTCAAGAACTTGCAGCATCGATTGAAAAGCATGGGGTGATGCAGCCGATTGTGATTCGTCCGATCGATGATGAAAAATATCCCTATGAAATTATTGCCGGTGAACGCCGTTGGCGCGCAGCCCAACTGGCGGGTTTAACTGAAGTTCCGGCAATTGTTCGTGACTTGAACGATCAGGTGGCGATTGCGCTGGCATTGATTGAAAACATTCAGCGTCAAGATTTGAACCCGATTGACCAGGCCATGGCATTGCAACGTTTCCATGAAGAATTTGGTTTAAGTCATCAGGAAATTGCCGATACCGTGGGCAAGGCTCGTACCACAGTCAGCAATTTATTGCGTTTGTTGACTCTGGCTGAATCGGTAAAAGACTTCATGCAGCAAGGTCTGCTGGATATGGGGCATGCCCGTGCAATTTTGACTTTAAAAGCCAAAGACCAGCTTAAAGTTGCAGAGCATGTGATTGAAAAAAGTTTATCTGTACGCCAAACCGAACAATTGGTGCGTGATTTAAATACGCCAAAACAAGAAAAACCAAAAGCGGAAGTTGCGCCAGATATTCAACAATTGACTCAGCGTTTGGCAGAGCGTTTTAGTGCAGATGTGAAAATTGATCATAATAAACAAGGCAAGGGTAAACTGGTTATTCAATATCACTCGCTTGATGAGTTAGATGGGATATTAAATATCTGTTTCGCAGAATAATATTTTTGTTTTTTATTGGGGAAAAACATGTGGGAATTAGTCAAGGCGGGTGGGTGGCTTATGCTGCCCCTGGTTTTATGTTCAATTTTTACCGTTGCAATCACGATTGAACGCTTTATTCGGTTAAAAAAAACCATGATTTTGCCTAAGACATTGTTGTTAAATCCAGCGCAAAATGCCGAAGCGGTCATGCAACAGTTGCAACAGAATCAAGCGCTACAAAGTACGACTTTGGGGCGCATTTTTATGGCGGGTTACCAAAGTAAAAATCACAATGAACAATTTGCCCGTGCGCAAATGGAAACCACTGCATCTCAAGAAATTGGTTATCTGGAAAAAAATATCAACTTCTTGGGCACACTCAGTGCTGTAGCACCATTATTGGGTTTGTTGGGTACTGTACTGGGGATTATCGAATCCTTTCTGGTGATTGATTTGGGTACCAATAGTAATCCTACTTTAATGATTCCAGGAATTTCCAAAGCCTTGATCACAACTGCAGCAGGGATGTTTATTGCGATTCCAGCACTGTTTGCCTATCGCTATTTTCAGCGTTTGGTACAAGAATATATTGCAGAACTTGAGCAGCAATCGACCTTATTTCATGCAGCACTTTTCTATCAAAATTCTACAGATGAAGAACAAGATATTAGAAAAGCGGGTTAAGGTGAAAAATGAAATTCAAACGCACACAAGTTGAAGATATTCACATTAACCTGACCCCCATGATCGACTGCTTGCTGTTTATCTTGGTGTTCTTGCTGTTATCAACCACATTCAACCAGTTTAGCCGCATGAATTTAACCTTGCCTGACGCGCAAGGCGTGCCACCTAAACAATATGATCATAAAATTGAAGTGGTAGTTGATGCTTCAGGGCATTATTCTATTAATGGACAATCGATTGCGACCAAGGATATTGCAGATTTAAGTACTGCAATTAAACAGATTTCCAATGATCGTCGTGATTTAATGTTTGTTATTGCTGCTGATGCCAAGGCAACGCATCAGGATGTGATTCGTGTAATGGATGTGGCAGGACAGTTAGGTTTTGTTAACGTCAATATTAGTACCAAAGTTCCGTCTAGAGGTTATGAGTGAAGCAAGATTTTAAAGTCTACCTGCGTCTTTTAGGATATCTGAAACCTTTTTGGGGTATAGCGATACTGGTTTTTATTGGTTTTGCGATCAGTGCTGCGACTGAAGTATCGATTGCGAAATTACTGGAAAAAATCATTACCGCAATTCAGCATAGAGACCAGAGCTTTACTTCTATATTTCCTTTCCTGGTTATTTTATTGATGTTTTTTCGCGGTTTAGGTTCCTTTATTGGGGGCTATTATACCGCAGTGATCTCCCGGAATTTAGTCTTTAATATTCGTCAGGAAGTTTTTGGCAAACTGCTTAAACTTCCATCGCAATATTATCTGGATAATACCAGTGGTCATATCACCGCTAAAATCATGTATAACGTGGAGCAATTAACCGCTGCTTCATCTGAATCGCTGAAAACCATTGTGCAACAAGGTCTGATCACCATTGGTTTGTTAGGGTATTTATTGTATAGCAACTGGCGACTTACCCTTATTATCCTCATTTTTGCTCCGTTAATGGGGTTGCTGGTTCGTAAAGCCTCAAAACGTATGCGTGAATTATCTATTCAGGTTCAGGATACCATGGGGGATGTTAACCATGTGGTGCAGGAAACGGTGAATGGTAATTTAATCGTTAAGGGTTTTGGTGGACAAGACTACGAGCAGGCTCGTTTTCGCAACAATTCGCTTGAAAATTTGCGTCGTGGTCTGAAAATGGTGGTGGTACAGCAGCTGAATAGTCCTGTGGTGCAATTCATTATGTCGCTGGCTATGGGGATTATCATCTGGATTGCGTTACGACCAGAAATCTTACGTGATACCAGTGCGGGTGAATTTGTTGCCTACATTACCGCAGCGGGTATGTTAAGCAAGCCGATTAAAGCTTTAACTGATGTGAATGAGAAATTACAACGCGGTATGGCGGCAGCACATTCAGTTTTTGAATTGCTGGATTTGCCGGAAGAGCAAAATACAGGTACTGTCACTCAGGTACTTAAAGGTAATATTCAATTCCAGAACGCCAATTTAATTTATGCAGATGGTCATCATGCGATTCATGATTTTAATCTGGATGTTAAGGCGGGTGAAACAATTGCATTGGTGGGGCGTTCAGGCGCAGGTAAAAGCTCTCTGGTCAATTTGCTGGTACGTTTTCAGGAACTGAGTTCAGGCAATATTTTTTTGGATCAGTATGCCATTCAAGAGCTGGACATTAATACTTTACGTACCCAAATTGCCATGGTGAACCAGCAGGTGGTGTTATTTAACCGCACTGTGCGTGAAAATATCGCTTATGGACAGCTGGAGAATGCATCGGAAGCGGAAATCATTGCAGCAGCAAAAGCAGCCTATGCGCATGACTTTATTATGGCTTTACCACAAGGTTATGATACGCAATTAGGCGCACAAGGTTTAAATCTTTCAGGTGGACAGCGCCAGCGTATTGCCATTGCCCGGGCTATTCTGAAAAATGCCCCAATCCTGATTCTGGATGAAGCCACCAGTGCACTCGATAATGAATCAGAATATTTTATCCAGAAAGCCTTTGATGCAGCCATGCAAGACCGTACCACCATTGTGATTGCACATCGTTTATCTACCATTGAAAATGCTGACCGTATTGTAGTGATGGATAAAGGTAGAATTGTGGAGCAAGGTAATCATGCAGAATTGATTGCCAAGCAGGGTGCTTATTATCAATTACATCAGCGTAATTTCGAGGAACATTGATTTATGTCAGTAGCACAATTGATTCAAGATGCTTGGAATAAACAGGCCAAGTGGTTGATTGTGCTTAGACCTTTGTCATGGATTTATCGTGGTGGTTTTTTACTGAATAAAAAACTCTACCAGCTGGGCATTAAAACCAGCTATCAATCTCCAATTCCGGTCATGGTGATTGGCAATATTACCGTTGGTGGCAGTGGTAAAACACCCCTGTTGATTCAACTGGTCAATTATCTGCAAACTCAAGATGTTCGCGTGGGTGTGATTAGTCGAGGTTATGGTGGAAAGGGACCATTTCCAGCTTATGTCGATCTGGAATCTGTACCCGAAATTGTTGGAGATGAACCCTGCCTGATTGTTCAGTCTACCGGTGTACCAATGGTGGTGGGTTCAAATCGGCAACAGAGCATTGAATATTTACTGTCCAAGCATGACCTGGATTTAATTATCAGTGATGATGGTTTGCAACACTGGGCTTTAGCACGACAAATTGAATGGATTGTGCTGGACCAGAATCGTGGTCTCGGCAATCAAAAGCTATTGCCTGAAGGATATTTACGTGAACTTCCAAGCCGATTAGCAACAGCAACTGTCATTGAGCATGCCAGTCAGCCAAATTCCGAACTGAATATGCATTTGGAAGTTGCAGCACCTTATTTGCTCAATGCAATGGATGAAAGAACCTTTAATCCAGCTGATAATTTTTATGCAGTGGTCGGTATTGGATTCCCACAGCGTTTTTATAGCACTTTAGACACCATGGGGATTCATCAATTCCAGTGTCATGAATTTCCAGATCACTATGATTATGAAATCACCGATCTGCAATTTGAAGATAGCAATCCTATTATTACTACTGAAAAAGATGCGGTTAAACTTCTGCCATTATTAAAGCAAAATCCTGATTTTAATCGCGAAATCTGGGTGGTTCCGGTTGAAGCCGTACTTTCACCAAAATGCTATGATGTGTTATATCAGCAATTACAGCAATTCGGTATTCAAATTTCTTAAGGTTCATCGTTTATGAAACATATTGTTATTCCAGCGCGTTTTGCCAGTTCCCGTTTGCCGGGGAAGCCGTTATTGGAAATTCATGGTCGTGCCATGATTTTACGTGTGGTTGATCAGGCTAAAAAAGTTGCTGGTTTTGATGATCTATGTGTAGCAACGGATGATGAGCGTATAGCAGAAGTGTGTCGAGCTGAAGGGGTGGATGTAGTGCTGACCAGTGCCGATCATCCCTCTGGCACCGACCGTTTAAGTGAAGTTGCACGCATTAAAGGCTGGGCAAGTGAAGACATTATTGTCAATGTGCAAGGGGATGAACCTTTGCTTCCGGCTCAATTGGTGCAACAGGTGGCGCAGCTTTTAGAGTCACAACCCGAATCATCGATGTCGACCTTATGTGAGCCGATTCATAGTCTGGAAGAGTTCCAGCGCGACAGTATTGTGAAAGTGGTGATGTCCAAATATAACCAGGCTTTGTATTTTAGCCGTGCGACCATTCCTTATGATCGTGATGGTGCCAAGCAAGCGGTTCATCAATTGCATCAACAGGCATACCGCCATTTGGGCTTATATGCTTATCGTGTGAATTTGTTGCAGGAATATGTGTCCTGGGATATGGGACTACTGGAAAAGCTGGAAAGCCTGGAACAGTTGCGTGTGCTGGAAAATGGGCATCGTATTGCGATTGCGGTTGCAGAAGCAAACTTGCCACCGGGTGTTGATACTCAGGAAGATCTCGATCGACTGAATCAAATGGATCTTTCTCATTTTGCTTAACAAGAGTTGAATACATGCCCTTTGATGTCAATGCACAGATTTATCCATGGCAGCAACAGGTTTGGGATACCTTGACAGGGCGCTTTCCCAAACTGGGTCATGGTCTGCTTTTCTATGGCAAAAAAGGCTGTGGTAAGGAAGCTTTTGCACAATATTTTTTGGCCTGGGTGTTGTGTGCTAACCGGGATGTAAATAATGTACCGTGTGGTGAATGTGGCAGCTGTTTGTGGTTAAAGTCAGATACCCATCCCAACTATGTCTATATCAGCACAGATGAAGACAATAAAAAGCAAAACGCCAAAATCAAGATTGAAAAAATCCGGGATTTATTGCCCTTTGTGCAGCAAACCGTGGATGGCTGGCGCGTTATTGTGATTGAGCCAGCAGAAGCTTTAAATATCGCATCTGCCAATGCCTTGCTTAAGACTCTGGAAGAGCCGGGCGATCGGGTAGTGATTATTTTATTGGCCGCTCATTATCTAAAACTTCCTGCCACGATTCGTAGCCGGTTACAACATTTTGCACTGGACCGTATTTCTGTGGCTCAAGCGGATAGCTATCTCTCAGAGCATTTGCCGGATCATGATGCTACGCAAAAACAGTTATTGATGAATTTATCCAATCAGATGCCATTGCAGGCCATGCAGCTGGCTGAAACTGAGTGGTTAAATAAAAGGCAAGAATTTTTAACGGACTGGCAAAAACTGGTCACACAAAAAAATATGCCGATGGCAATTGCGACCAAGTGGAATAAAGCACTGAGTTTTGGTGACTTTGCACAAATGTTTGAATACTTGTTGTCAGATTTAATTTGTGTCAAGCTCAATCAGCAAGTTAAAAACTCGGATCTGGATTTGAGTGGATTATCAGAACAATATACTTTGGAATTTTTATTTACGGTTTATTCTGATTTGCAGCAAGCTAAACAATATATTGAGCAAAATGTCCAAAGCAATTTAGTGCTTGATCAATTGTGTATAAAACTAATGAATATTTAAACATTTAAAAGGGGAATCAAATGCAACCACGTATGGGCGGTATTATTCAAGTCAATATCCCGGATAAAGAAACCTTGTATGCCAGTTATATGCCCTATGTTGTCGGTGGAGGATTGTTTATTCCGACCAAGCAACCGATCAAGCTGGGTGAAGAAGTCTTTGTACTGGCGACATTGCCTGAACAATCACAAAAAATTCCTTTAACCGGTAAAGTTATTTGGATATCGCAAAAGCAAAATGGCATCAAATTACAAGGCTTTGGTATGCAGTTGACCGGGGAAAAGGGTGTTTATTACAAATCAGAGGCTGAAAAGATACTTACAGGTATTAAGTCTGAAGGTCGAACTAGTTACACTATGTAGCTGTTTAATCGATTTAGGATCTCACCGTGTTTGTAGATACTCACTGCCATTTAACCTTGCTGGATTTAACGCCTTATGATGGCAATCTGGATCTGGCATTAGCTCAGGCGCGTGAAGCGGGTGTATCCAAATTCATGAGCATCTCGGTTGACCTGGATGATCATATCGAGCTGGCTAAAATTGCCTCACGCCATGCAGATGTTGGATACAGCGTCGGTGTTCATCCCTGTGAAGATCCTGTGACCATGGCACGTGCAACCACAGATTATCTGATTGAACTGGCGCAGCCTGAAAAAGTTTGGGCCATTGGTGAAACAGGACTGGATTATTTTCACAGTACTGATTTTATTACAGAACAAAAACAATGTTTTGCCCGCCATATTCACGCTTCTCAGGCAGTAAAAAAACCGGTTGTGGTACATACCCGCGCAGCGAAACATGATACGGTCGATATCATCCGGGCTGAAAAATCGACCCATGGTATTTTGCATTGCTTTACTGAAGATTGGGAAACGGCTAAAGCTGTACTGGACTGTGGTTATTATGTGTCATTTTCCGGGATTGTTTCTTTTAAAAATGCACAAGATTTGCGTGATGTGGCCAAGCAGGTTCCACTTGATCGGGTGTTGATTGAAACTGACAGCCCTTATCTGGCACCGGTGCCGTATAGAGGAAAGTCTAATGAACCAAAATACGTTCCCTATGTAGCCAAAGCCTTAAGTGATGTATATGATAAGTCCGTTGAGGAAATTGCTTTCATTACAATGCAGAACTTTGAAAACCTCCTTAATTTAAAGTAAATCATTTAAATTGATATAAGCGCAGAAGAGAATTACAGAGTGAAGATGGATCGTCAGGCTCAGTTTCGAGCAAGAGAAGCGTTAATTTTTCAGGTTGCAGAGCAACTGCTGTTAGAAAATGGCGAATCAGGGATGACGCTAGATGCGTTGGCAGCAGAACTCGATCTGGCGAAGGGAACTCTATATAAACATTTCCAAAGTAAGGATGAGCTTTACATGTTGCTCATTATTCGTAATGAGAACATGTTGCTCGAGATGATTAAAGATGCCGAGAAAGCCTTCCCGGAGCATTTGGCTTTCTTTATGCTGCACCATCTACATCATCCTGAGCGCACAGTACTGTTCCACCAAATTGAAGAACGTCTTTCTACCACTGGTATAGGAATCAATCTTTTATTTAGCGAACTCTATCAGGTCAGAAAACAGCGTTTGCGCATTATTATCCGTATGACTGAAAGCTATTTGGAAAGTATTCAAAGTGGCATGTCTACACGCGATTATCTGGCATCTATTTGGGCCCTAACGCATGGCGCTGCAGCTATTCTGAATTCCAGTTTTTACCAGCGCTATTTAGGTTCACGTGACACATTACGCGTAGCTTATATTGATCAGGCCTTGGCAATGCCCAAGCAGGTCAGTTCTGCGGAACAGTTTACTTAAAGGTATGCCATGAAACCAATCCGATCATTTTCAATTCGTGGTTTTACTTTGATCGAGTTGATGGTGGTTATCGTGATTATGGCAATCATGGCATCTTTAATTCTGACCAATATTAACGGAGTAGACCAGCGTAAAGCGATGCAGGCACGGGAAGTGTTTATGATGGATTTACACAGGATTAACCGTGAAGCCAATGATCAGGCACGGATTTTTGCCCTGGATGTACACAGTGCCACAGATGTATCGCCGTTTCATTATGGGGTAATGGAATATTTAATCCCATCCTTGCAAAATAAACAAAATGCTACTTTGACTGAAAATAAAAAATGGCAGAAGTATTCAGAATTTCCCGAGCGAACTTTGCCTGAGCATGTTTCATTCAGTATTACTGCCCTCGATCATCGCCATGAAAATGCCAATAATGACGATTTGCTGAATTCCAATGCACCTAAATTGGTATGGCTGGGCAATGGCGAGGCCAAACCGGTACGGATTCAGTTTTATTTCGAGCAGCGTCCGATTGGTGAAGAAATCGAGATTGATCATCTGGGTAAAATTAATGAAAGCTAAATACTCAAAGCGTCACTGCACCTCAGATACAGCTTTCGGACTTTCTTGCGCGACAATGCCGCTCAGGTCGAGTGTTACTCGACTTAATCGTGTGCACTCCGAACATAGTTCGTCATCTTGCGCTCGGACGAAACGTTGTTTCGCTTATCCTCACACCTCAAGCATAGCTCTCGGTCTTGCGGCACGGTCGAGTGTTACTCGACTTAATCGTGCCTCAGGATTTACGCTATTGGAAGTCATGGTGGCTTTGGCGATTTTCGCCACTGCTGCAATTGCTTTCACCAAAGTGGCTATGCAATATACTCAAGCAACCTCGAATGCCATTTTAAGAACCAAAGCGCAATTCGTGGCTTTGAACGAAGTGGCGATGATGGAAATTAATCAGGAATGGCTGCAAGGAACCCAATCCAAACAGGTCGCCCAGCAAGGTGAAAACTGGCAAATTGATAAAGCCGCACAATCTACAATTAGTCCCAATGTGCAACGTATAGAAGTACAGGTCAGTTTATTTAATCCTGACACGGGCAAAGTTGAGTCAGGCATTACTCATCTGGTTTTCTTTAACCATAAGGCTAAAGTTTGATACGAATGAAAAATAAAAAAAATCAAATGCTACACTCACAGCATAGCGGTTCGTCTTGCGCTCAGACAAATTGTTGTGTTGTTAATCCTGACTCCTTAAGCACAGCTTTCGGACTTTCTTGTGCGACAAAACCGCTCAGGTCAAGCAACACTCGAATTAATCGTGCCCACTCCGAACACAGTTCTTGCTCTTGCGCTCGGACGAAACGTTGTTTCGTTAATCCTCGCTCAGGATTTACCCTGGTTGAATTATTGGTTGCGATTGCTATATTTAGTGTGCTTTCGGCATTGGGCTGGAAAGTATTTGATTACATGGTTAAAGTCAAAGATCGTAATGCTGAACACGAAATTAGTTTGGGGCAGCTGCAAGAGGCTTATCAGCAAATTCTGCGCGATACCGTTCAGATTGTGCCGCTCAATGCCAATATCAATAACGATATTCAGCCTGCTTTGGTCTTGCAAAATGGTCGTTTTAATTTTAGCAAGACAGGGGTGACGGATCCCTTGAATCAGGGGGTATCTCCAGATGAGCGGGTTGAATATCAATATCGTGCCGATGAGAAAAAACTCTATCGCTTAAAATACCGTAATCTGAACAGTACCGGGCGGGATCAGCCGGAATCCAGTGTGTTGTTAAATAATGTCGACCAGTTTGAGATTGTGGTATTAAATCCGAGTGAACTCAATGCGTGGCCAGAGGGTCAGGTAGATTTAAATGATGCCATGCAAAAACAGATCTTGCCTAAAGGCATTAAAATCAAATTGACCGTAAAAGATGTGGCTTATGAGTGGGTTTTTAGTTTATTAAACACTGATTATTTAAAACAGCAAAATAGCAATCCGAATAACAATGCAAATAGCAATACAAATAACTCTACATCATAGGGCTTGACTCAATTGAACATGAAGCCGCAACAAGGCATTGCCTTAATCACAATTTTGGTCATGGTGGCATTGGCGACCATCCTTGCTGCGACTATTGCCAAAAGACAGGCCAATACCGCGGAAAACACGGCATATTTGATGCGTCAAAACCAGTCACTATTATATGCCAAAAGTGCAGAAGCGTTTTTTTCAGAACTGTTGATTGATGATGCGGAGAATGCTGGCGATATTGATCATTTACAGGAAAACTGGGCCAAACCGATGCCGGCTTTCCCGGTAGAGGATGGTTTGGTAGCGGGCACTTTAGCGGATGAATCAGGAAAATTTAATTTAAACAGTTTGGTGAATGCAGATGGAACGCCGAATCCTCAGGCAAAAGCCTGGTTTGAAAAACTGTTGCTGCGTGTTGGATTGCCGGAAAAGTTGAGTGAAGCTGTCATAGACTGGCAAGATGCTGATAACGAAACCATTGGTTCAATGGGTGCTGAAGCAAGCTATTATCAGGGCATGCCACAAGGTTATTTACCGGCTAACAATAAATTCCATAGTGTAGAAGAACTGAAACTGGTGCGCGGCTTTGAAGGACAAAAATATCTGCAAATTGCCGATTATGTCAGTGTAGTTCCAGACCTGGATACAAAGGTGAATATCAATACAGCACCAGCGATGCTACTGGCAAGTCTTGATCCCAAGCTGGATCTCAAGGCGGTGCAACAGGTTTTACAACAGCGCCAAGCCAATTTAGAACATTTTTCCAGTGTGAATGATCTTTGGTCAATTGAGCCTTTTAACCAGGTCAGTGCCGATGTAAGAAGTGAAGTCAGCAATCTGTTGGGGGTGAAATCTGCGTATTTTAATGCCAAAATTGAAGTGCTGCTCAGTGGGCGTAAACGCCAGTTCAGTAGTGCTTTGGTGCGCAAGGATAAGCACGTTTATGTGGCATCTCGCAGTATGGCACCGTTTTAATCAAATAAAACAAGCCACTTCAAAAATTTATATCTCCACTTCCATTGAGCTGCATCCATTTCACCAATGGTGTTGAACAGTAAAATTCATGCACAGACTTTCAGTTTTACTTTATAACTTTTACTTTTGCTTTATAATCGAGATTAATTCACAAATTTTTGATTGCATCACGGCACATGTTAATTCGTAAGTTATTTAAGTTTGAAAATGCTCATATTGTGCGGAATTGCACATCGGACCGCTGTAAGCGTTCGATTCATGGCCATAGCTATAAAGTTGAATTGTTGCTTAAGGCTTCGAAGCTTGATCATGGGCAAATGGTGTATGACTTCGGATTATTAAAAGGTGTAATCAAAGATATTTTTGACAGTTTCGATCATGCCATTTGCTTTTGGCAGCATGATGATGCTGAATATATTGCCGCTTGCAAGAAATTTAGTGCGCGCTGGGTATCTTTACCTGTTTCTCCATCCGCAGAGCAATTTTCACGTATTTTCTTCTACTTGGCACAGCAAGTGCTTGCGTCTACTGAAACCCAAAACGGGGAAGGTGATGTAGAAGTCTATTCCGTGATTGTGCATGAAACCGATACAGGCTATGCACAAAGCTTTATTGAAGATATTGAAAACGAGCAAATGGGTATGCTAAGTCTGAACAATATTGTGTTTTCTGAACAGGTTCAAGCGGAATGGGCTGATCCGGCGATGTATGAAAAACTACAACAAGGCATTAAATTCCAAAACCCAACGGTTGATCTTCAAGTACAAATTTGAAGATGGCGAAAGATTTGGGTCTGGTAAATAAAAACTTAGGAAGTAGATATGTCTTTAACGGAACAACAGCAAGCTAAACTAGACAAAATCCAGTTAGATGCGAGTTGGAAAAGTGCCTTGAGCGATTTTTTGCTCAGCACTAAAATGGATGATTTAAAACAGTTTCTAGTGACTGAAATACAGGCGGATAAAGTCATCTATCCACCAAATCCACTCATTTTTAATGCCTTAAATACAACTCCTTTGAACCATGTTAAAGTCGTTATTCTTGGTCAGGATCCTTATCATGGTCCCAATCAGGCACATGGCTTAAGTTTTTCAGTGCAAAAAGGGGTTGCGTTACCTCCATCTTTACGTAATATTTTTCATGAATTAAATACCGATCTTGGTATTCCTGTTTCTAAACATGGTGATTTGACCCGTTGGGCTGAACAAGGTGTGTTATTGCTCAATGCGGTTTTGACTGTTGAGGCAGGACAGCCGACATCCCATCAGAAGCGTGGTTGGGAAGATTTTACCGATCACATCATTGACGTTTTAAACGAGCAATGTGAGCATATTGTGTTTATCCTTTGGGGAGCTTATGCGCAACGTAAAGGACAACGCATCGATCAAAATAAACATCTGGTATTGAAAGCTGCGCATCCTTCTCCTTTGTCAGCAAACCGTGGTGGTTTTTTTGGTTGTAAAGTATTTTCTAAAGCAAATAATTATCTGAAACAAAATGGCATTGAGCCGATCAATTGGCAGCTGGACGCATGACACAATCTCCTGAACTAAAAAATTATCATCCCGATCTTATTGTAGAAGAAGCAAAGAATGGCTGGCGCATTGTTCGCCTGAACCGTCCGAAATCTCTGCATGCCTTGGATGAATCCATCGTTACCGCACTTTTGCAAGTATTCCAAGATTTTCATTATGATGAAGCGGTAAAGGCAATTTGGCTGGATTCCACTACACCAAAAGCATTCTGTGCCGGTGGTGATGTACGCAAACTTCGTCAGTTGGTCATTAATGATGAAGTTGAAACGGCAAATAAATTCTTTGAGCAGGAATATGCGCTGGATTTATTGTTGCATAACTATGCCAAACCTGTGCTGGTTTGGGGTGAAGGTTATGTTATGGGTGGTGGTCTGGGCTTGTTCATGGCGGCGCCTTTCCGTCTGGTCACGCCTTATTCACGTTTGGCGATGCCTGAAATTAATATCGGTTTGTATCCCGACGTGGGCGCGACACGTTTTCTGGCCGATCGTGGTGCCATTGGTTTGTTTACCGGCTTAACTGGCTCGATTATGACTGCAGCGGGTGCCTATGGAATTGGCTGGGCCACTCATATTTGCGATGCACAGCGTGACAATGTGCTGGATAAAGTGCTGAATATTGATTGGGGACATTATCCTGCAGGTGATTTTCGTGCCATTGATGACACTTTAAACAGTATGCACCGTCCGGTAGGTCCGGGTCCCTTGCAAAATTCACTCGATGTGATTCACAGTGTTTGCCGTGGAGTGAACTTTGAACATGACTATGAATCTATTATTGGCCTCAGTGATGCACGCAGTGACTGGCTGCGTCAAGCGAGTGAAAATCTGCAAAAAGGCTCGCCTGCGACTGCTGCTATTACCTGGTTGTTATGGCAATGGGGTAAGCGAGTTCATTCCTGGAACGAAGTTTTTGAACTGGAAACACAAATTTCCAACTGGAAGATTCGTCATCCAGATTTTGTAGAAGGTGTGCGGGCACGTTTGGTGGATAAAGATTTATCGCCAGAATGGAAAAAGGGCAGTGATTTCTCTTTAAAAGCCATTTTGTCTGATTACCCGCCAATAACCACTATCCAAAGCTGGAATGATTTATTGAAGCATTACGGAGTCATCAGCTAAGCTTATGACTGATGCTACACAACTGACTGATGAGTACTGGATGCAGTTTGCTTATGAGCAAGCTGCTATTGCAGCATCAAAACAAGAGATTCCTGTGGGTGCAGTGATCGTCAGTCAAAATCAGATTATTGGTGCAGGCTATAATGCGCCAATTTCTTTGAATGATCCGACTGCGCATGCTGAAGTACAGGCATTGCGTCAGGCTTGTACTTATCTGAATAATTACCGTCTTCCTGAAGATTCAGTTCTGTATGTGACTTTAGAACCTTGTACCATGTGTGTCGGAGCTTTGATTCATGCACGAGTATCCAGGGTGGTGTTTGGAACAACTGAGCCGAAAGCAGGTTCACTGGTCAGTGCGCGTAAATTATTGCAAACCGGATATTATAACCATCAGTTTGATTTTGTCGCTGGATGTCTGGATGAACAGTGTTCCCAACAACTCAGTGATTTTTTTAAGATGCGGCGTGAGCAAAAAAGATTGCAGAAGTTACAAGAAAAATCTCTAAATGATCAGAATCCTTAATTCAAACCATGTAAACTATAATGACAATATGTATTGTCAATAAAAAATCAGGATAAGTCATGAATTCCATTCAAGTAAAAAAAGAATTTAACGCACCCATCGATCAGGTATTTGATTTGTTATCCAAGCATGCTACCTACAATGTAGCATTTGCACCGATTCAGGTTGAGCGAATTAAAGACTCCAGTGATCCTGAGCGTCCAGATGGGGTAGGTTCGGTGCGCCGTATGGGCTTTGGTCCAATCAAGCCTTTACAGGAACAAATTACTTTGCTGGAACAGAATCAGCGTATCGAGTACCAGATTGTGAAGAATCCTCTGGTAAAACACCATTTGGGGATTATTGAGTTTGAAGCAAAGGCTGAGGATAAAACTTTGGTGACTTATACCATTGAATTACAGGCGCGTGCTCCTTTTATCAGTAAATTAATCCTTGCACAGCTTAAATCTGCGATTAAACTAGGTTTTTCAAAATTAGCTAAAACTGTATAGCGTAAAATGGAACATTAATGACAGTTCAAATTATTACCATAGATGGACCAAGTGGTTCTGGAAAAGGCACACTTGCCGCTAAACTGGCAGCATATTATCAATTTCATTTGCTCGATTCTGGTGCTTTATATCGTCTGTTGGGGCTGTCATTACATCAGCAGGATTTACTGGATGCTTTAGATTCGTCGCTTGAGTTATGCATTAAAATTGCAACAAATTTAGACATAAAATTTGTTACAACTCAGGCCGGTACGCAGGTTCAACTGGACGGTGAAGATGTGACTCAAACCATCCGTACTGAACGCGTTGGTGAATTTGCCTCAAAAGTCGCTGCAATTCCTGAGCTTAGAACTGCACTTTTAGAGCGTCAGCGCGCATTTGCACAAGCACCTGGGCTAGTTGCCGATGGTCGAGATATGGCCACTTCTATTTTTCCGGAAGCCCAAGCCAAGATTTACCTGACTGCATCGGCTGAATCCCGAGCGGAGCGACGAGTAAAGCAGTTGCAGGGTATGGGGCTAGATGTTAAAATAAACGACATTTTAGCTAATATACAAGCTCGAGACAAACGTGATATGGAGCGCACAGTCGCACCACTCAAGCCAGCAGCAGATGCATACATTATCGATAGTTCCGCATTGGGCATCGATGAAGTATTCAAGTTGATGACCAGTTTTGTTGACCAGCAATTAGCAAATTAAAGAATTTTTCAGCGAAAGCATAGCTTGATCAGTTTATTACGGACTATGTGGAAGCTTAATTAAACCGGCCTTGTCTGATCCAAGACCGCTGACTTTATCAGGTATATCATGACCGAATCTTTTGCAGCCCTCTTTGAAGAAAGCGAATTAAACCTCAACGTTGAAAAGGGTGCTGTCATCCAAGGCGTTGTAGTAAACATCGATTCTGACTGGGTAACAGTTGACACTGGCCTTAAATCAGAAGGTATCGTTGACCGCGCTGAATTCTTAAACGACCAACGTGAACTTGAAGTTCAAGTTGGCGATACTGTTGATGTTGTTGTTGAAGCTCTTGACAACGGTATGGGTCAAACAGTTTTATCACGTGAAAAAGCTAAACGTGCTGAAACTTGGACTAAACTTGAAAAAATCTTTGAAGACGGCGAAATCGTTACTGGTGTTATCTCTGGTAAAGTTAAAGGCGGTTTCACTGTTGACATCGGTCCAGTTCGTGCGTTCTTGCCAGGTTCTTTAGTTGATACTCGTCCTATTCGTGATACTACTCACTTAGAAGGTAAAGAGTTAGAATTTAAAGTAATCAAACTTGATGCTAAACGTAACAACGTTGTTGTATCTCGTCGTGCTGTTATGGAAGCTGAATCTTCAGCTGACCGTGAAGCTCTTCTTGCTCAGCTTGAAGAAGGTCAAACAGTTACAGGTACTATCAAGAACCTTACTGATTACGGCGCATTCGTTGACCTTGGCGGTATCGATGGTCTTCTTCACATCACTGACATGGCTTGGAAACGTATCAAGCATCCTTCAGAAGTTGTTGAAGTTGGCCAAGAAGTTACTGTTAAAGTACTTAAATTCGACCGCGAACGTAACCGCGTATCTTTAGGCCTTAAACAATTAGGCGAAGATCCATGGTTAGCGATCATGAACCGTTACCCTAAAGGTTCTATCGTTAAAGCTCGCGTAACTAACCTTACTGACTACGGTTGTTTCGCTGAAATCGCTGAAGGCGTTGAAGGTTTAGTACACGTTTCAGAAATGGACCACACTAACAAAAACATCCACCCATCTAAAGTTGTTCAGATTGGTGACGAAGTTGATGTTATGGTTCTTGAAGTGGACGAAGAACGTCGTCGTATTTCTTTGGGTATCAAACAAACTCGTGCTAACCCATGGGAAGAGTTTGCTAAAGACCACGACAAAGGCGAAAAAGTTTCAGGTACTATCAAATCAATCACTGATTTCGGTATCTTCATCGGTTTACCAGGTGGTATCGATGGTCTAGTTCACTTGTCTGACATCTCTTGGAACGAACAAGGCGAAGAAGCTATCCGTCGTTACAAGAAAGGTGACACTGTTGAAGCGGTTATCTTGTCTGTAGACGCTGAAGGCAACCGTATCAGCCTTGGTATCAAACAAATGAACAGCGATCCGTTCAACGATTTCTTAGCTACTAACGAACGCGGTGCGCTTGTTAAAGGTACTGTAACTGCAGTTGATGCTAAAGGCGCTACTGTTAAGTTAGCTGACGAAGTAGAAGCTTCTTTGAAAGCATCTGAAATCAACCGCGACCGCGTTGAAGATGCAACTAAGTTCCTTGAAGTTGGTCAAGAAGTTGAAGCTAAAATCATCAATGTAGACCGTAAATCTCGCTCTATCAACTTGTCAATCAAAGCGAAAGACGAAGCTGAAGAGAAAGAAGCAGTTGCTAACTTACGTCAAGCAACTACTGGTCAAGACAATGGTCCTAAGACTATTGGTGATTTGATCAAAGCTCAAATGGGCAACTAAGTAGGCGTTAAAATGTATTGTTAATGTAAATTAACTAATACTTTTTACACAAATACTGTAAACGGTAGCGTAGTATTAACTTATTACGCTACCGTTTTGTATTTAAACAGGTTATTATCGGATCATCTACAAAGTAGCTTGATAATTAAAGAGGTCGCAGATGACTACGGAAGCACTGAATAAGTCTGACTTAATAGAGCGAATTTCCCTAAAAAATCCACACTTAGCAGAACCTTTGGTTGAAGAAGCTGTTAAGATTATGATTGATCAAATGATAGCCGCATTGTCATCTGATAATCGTATTGAAATTCGTGGTTTTGGCAGTTTTGCACTGCATCACCGTGATCCACGCGTGGGGCGTAATCCTAAAACAGGTCGTTCTGTTGAAGTGGCTGCAAAAGCAGTTCCGCATTTTAAACCTGGTAAGGCATTACGCGATGCAGTAAACGAATCTGCACAGTAATAGAAATTTTATGGGGTGTTTATGCGTTACGTTTTAGTCGCATTATTAATAGTACTTTTTGGCTATTCATTGGCTCTCGTACTGCAAAATGGTACCGAACTCACGGTTGATTTATTGTTTACTCAAGTACCGGCAATGCGTTTAGGCTTGTTGCTGTTATTGACGTTAGCTTTAGGTGTGGTACTAGGATTGCTGTTAGGAGTACAAATTTTCCGGGTATTTCAAACTAACTGGGAAATTAAGCGATTACGTAAAGACATTGAACATCTACGAAAAGAACAAATACAAGCGGCACAGCTGGCAGCAGCTGAGGCGGCAGCTCATACCAGACATGAAAAGACAGTACTCGATATTCATCCTGAAGATCGTTCGTCTACTCCCTTATAATGTCGTATGTGGCAGATAAAGTTTGGGTTTTGGTCTGTTAGATGGCTAAGACTGAAAATATTTTAATAGTATTTTAAAACACCCTGAAAATAGATTACTTCAGGGTGTTTTTTTATGTTTTGCATATGAAACAAAGAGCAATAATTCAAAATAATGACTTCAATTAACTTATTTTTTAACACTATGTCTAAGCTGGAATAGCCCTTATAATAGGCTTTCTTTTTTTGTCTGAGTGAAGGTAAGTCTCTTGAGTATCATTGTTGCACTGGATGCTAAAAGCCAATATGACGCGTTAACAATTGCAGAGCAGCTAGATCCTGCATTATGTCGGGTGAAAGTTGGTAAAGAGCTATTTACTCACGAAGGTCCAAGCGTAGTTAAGGCATTGCATGACCAGGGCTTTGAAGTTTTCCTGGATTTGAAATTTCATGATATTCCGAATACTACAGCTCAAGCAGTATGTGCAGCAGCAGACTTGGGTGTCTGGATGGTGAATGTACATGCTTCAGGTGGTCGTAAAATGATGGAAACCTGTGTAGAGCGCTTAAAGGCAGGAAATTATAATACTCAGCTGATAGCTGTGACTGTACTGACTTCAATGGGACGTGAAGATTTAAAAGATATCGGATTGGATATCGAACCATTTGAACAAGTCAAACGCCTGGCAGCATTAACGAAAGACAGTGGTTTAGATGGTGTAGTATGTTCAGCTCAAGAAGCGAAAATGCTGCGTGAAACTTTGGGTCAAGACTTTGCTTTGGTTACTCCTGGGATTCGACCAGCAGGCTCAGCAGCAGATGACCAAAAACGTATCGTGACACCGAAACAAGCCATGCTGGATGGTTCTACACATTTAGTCATTGGTCGTCCTATTACGAAGTCAGAAAATATGCGTCAGACATTGAAAGATATTTTGGTGACGTTGTAACTTTACACCCTCTCTCTAACTCTCTCCCAAAGGGAGAGAGAACGTCCCATTATTGTAAAAATGGACAAGTCCTATCCCTCTGGGAGGGGATTTAGGTGAGGGATAAATATGAAAAATTAAACCGCAGCCAAAACACTCACCATAATTGGTGCAAGCACAGAAAGAATAAAACCGCTGACCATGGCATGTGGAATAAAGTCATTCCCACAGGCCTGTTTCACCATCGGCAAGGTCACATCCATAGCGGTTGCAGCAGCTGCTGAAATGGCAGAGCGTGGATAACGCCAGCCAATCACATACATCATCAAAATTGAAATAATTTCCCGGAACAGATCGTTCATTAAGGCGATGCTGCCAAGCTCTGCATTTTTAAGTTCTGTCACCACAATGCCGGTCATGGAGTAAAAGCCATAACCTTGTGACAGCATGATCAAATCTTTGAGCGCAATATGCTCTATAAATAAAACACTCATGAAGGCACCGAGCAATGACCCCATAATACAGCCTGCTGGCACGAGCATGATTTTCCAGTTGAGCCACGAGCGATTAAGAGGTGAATAGGCCAGATCAAGCCCAATAAGAAACATGAAGACCAGTAACAAATTCCAGGTGCTGATGTTCAGGCTATAACCTGAAAAACTGGCAGCTTCCGCAGCAAAATATCCTGTTGCTAATGCAATAAATGCATAGCTGATATTGAGTAGCGATTTAAACAACAGACTCGCTGAAACCTTACCTTGGGTGGGCTGAAAGCCAATGCTTTTAAAGAGCAGGTAGCAACAGATAAATGCGCCAAATGAGGTACATAATGCAAGCGTCAGGGAATACCCTAAAATTACATGCGGGCTCGAGATGCTCTGTAGTGTTTGAGAAAACTCAATTGCGATGGCAAACAGTAAAATATAGGTGAAATAGGGCAAAATTTGAAAAGCAAATTTTTCAAGCCGGGCAGGCAGTTTGCGCGCAAGCAGAAAGCCCATCGCGAGGCTAGCGAGAAGTTGGAAGATTAACCAGATGGATTGCATAAAGAATTAAGCAGGTAAAAAATACCTGCTTATTATGAACAATATAAGATTAAGCTGCACGATTTCTCTTGGATTGACTCAGCAGGCGGAAATCAGCTGGATTGAGTTTTTTAGTCTGTAACCAATATTTCCAGGTATAGGTAGGCCACAGGGCAAAGTTTTTGCCGCCATCTTGTTGATACCAGCTGACACAGCCAGTCTGCCAGACCGTGCCATCAAGCAATTTTTGTACTTTCTGATTGAACTGGTCTTGTGCCTGATCTTTCACCGCTATGGCATCACACTGGGTTTGTGTGACCAGTTGAATCATTTGCAAGATGTAATTGACCTGAGATTCAATCATGAAGATCACGGAGTTGTGCGCCAAAACAGTATTAGGCCCCAGTAACTGAAATAAATTAGGGAAGCCTTTGGTGCTAATGCCATAGTAACTTTCAGCACCATCTTTCCAGGCATTCTTAAGTTCCTGCCCATGTTCGCCGATACAGTGAAAGGCTTTTAAATAGATGCGTGGATCGGTAATAAAACCTGTACCGTAAATCAGGCAATCAATGGCTCGTTCTTGCCCATCTCGGGTGATGATGCTGTTTTCGGTTAATTCCTGAATGACCTCAGTCACCAGTTCAACATTGCTGCGGTTAAACGTTGGATAGTACTTATTCGACACCAATATCCGTTTGCATCCCATAATGTAATCAGGTGTCAGTTTTTGAGCCAGCTTTTTATCTTTGACCTGAAACTTGATAAAAACTTCCGCCAGTTTTTGGGTGTATTTCATTACTGTAGGTTGAACGATTGGAACCACTCGGGATTCGTTTGACCAATATAACCGTGCCCGATGCAGTTTTCTAAACCAGTCTAACTTTTTGAATAATTTCTTTTCGATAGTTAAATAACGGCGTTCATCCCGTGGTATGACCCAAGCCGCGGTACGCTGGAACACATAGAGTTGTTTGACTTGTGCTGCAATTTCTGGAATGTATTGAATAGCACTGCCACCTGTACCCATGGATGCGACATTCTTGCCCGATAATTCATATTGATGATCCCATTGTGAGGAATGAAAAACTTTGCCCTGAAACTTTTCAATGCCCTTGATGTGGGGGATTTGTGGCACATGTAAGGGACCAGAAGCAAAAACCACAAATTGAGCCATTAAGGTTAGGTGATTGTTGAGGGTAAGTTTCCAGTCACAACTTTGCTCATTGTATTCGGCAGCCAGAACTTCACAATTAAACTGGCAATACTTTTCCAGATCATGCTCTGTTATTAAGTCTTGTATATATTTAAAAATTTCCGGTGCTTCAGCATAACGTTTTGACCAGTCGCTTTTGGGTGCAAAAGAGAGGGAATACATATGGGACTGTACGTCGCAGGCTGCACCGGGATATTGATTTTCACGCCAGGTTCCGCCTACATCACTGGCTTTTTCCAAAATCACAAAATCATCAATATTACTTAGTAAAAGGCGTATAGCCATTGCCAATCCACCAAAACCTGCACCAATGATGGCAATTTTTGTTTGTGCTGGCATAGGCTGGCTTTGTGTTTGATTATGCATTTTTTATTGGCCTTATTACTTTTCGTATTTTTATAGCGTATAGCAATGCTGTAATAACCACCATGATTGCCATGACAGAAAAATTGATAGATTCGGCAATTTGCAAGCATGAAGATTTATAGTAAAAATTGAGATGCTATTTTAATGTGACCCTGCTATGAAACGATCAATTCTCGGCTTGATGTATTTAATTCAAGGCATGCGTAAAGCCGGTGTTGCAGTTGATCAAAAACTTCAAGGCATTGGATTGCGTGTAGATGCATTGGATCCCAGTTCAATCATCCATCCCAATTTGGAATGGGATGTGCTTAAAGTCATTGGTCAGGATGTTGCACCAGAAAAAGGGCTGTTTATTGGCCAGCATTATGCACTTGCAGGCTATGGTCCCTTACTAATGTTGCTGGTCACCAGTGAAAATGTGCGTACTGCTTTAGAGCAGGGCATTCGCTATCAGGCATTAACGCATTTAACCGGGGTCTTAAGCCTAAAATATACCGCTCAAAAGGTGGCTTTATGTTATGCACCTGAAGATTTAAACAGTGAGCTGGGGTTGTTGCGGGCACAATGTGAAATTTCAGGAACTTATAAATTTATTCAAGATCTTTATAAGATGATGGGCTTAAATGTTCCGCAAATGCATATAGAACTTCCATTTACACAGCCGGAAAATCTGCAGGCCTTAGATATTTATCATGATTATTATGGTGCTGAATTACGGTTCACTGCCGAGTATGCGGAATTCTGGTTTGACGCTGACGTATTAAATGTACAGATTCCTTCAGCGGATAAAATGACCTTTAAGATCTATGAGAGCAAATGTATTGCTGAATTAGAACGTTTAAAGGTAGATGAGTCAGCGCCATCCTTGGTACAGCGTGTACAGGATTATCTGGAGCTGCAACAAGGGGTTATGCCGACCATGGCAGAAACGGCACAAGCCTTGCAAATTCCGGAGCGAACCTTGCGGCATCAGCTGCAACAATTGCAAAGCAGTTATAAACAGATACGTGAACAATTGATTAAGGATAAGGCCCTAAGACTCATCGAATATAAAGAGTATTCCATTGAAATGATTGCGGAATTACTAGGATATTCGGAGCCTGCAGCCTTTAATCATGCCTTTAAACGCTGGTTTGGACACAGTCCACGTCAGTACTTTAAATAGTTTAGTAAATAGCCTAAGTATATTAATGCCAAAGTGTTATATATTTCATCTCAATCTTCGCTATACTTTCAATAGCCTAAAATAGTATCCAATGTTATGTCAGACTTAAATTCGAAGCACAGTACAGCCTTTATCCCTTTGTCACCTGCGGAACGTTATGCACAAGCCATTTCGTCTGGTCAGTTCATGCCGGATGATGCACAGGCGCAAGCTGTACATGAGTTGGATCGTGTCTGGCAAGAATTGATTCAGCGCTTTAAGGCGTCTAAAAAAGCCTTTCGTCGTTTCCGTCGTCAAACTTCACCACAAGGGGTATACATGTGGGGGGGTGTAGGGCGTGGTAAAACCTGGTTGATGGACCAGTTTTTTGAGTCGATTCCGTTTCGCCGTAAAATGCGCATGCATTTTCATCATTTCATGCAGCATGTACATCGGGAACTGAACAAATTATCAGGACAGCGTAATCCGCTGGATCAGGTAGCAGACCAGATTTACCAGCAAGCAGTGGTGATCTGTTTTGATGAATTCTTTGTCTCTAATGTGACAGATGCCATGATTCTGAGCGAGTTATTCCAGAAACTGTTTACTCGTGGCATTACCTTGGTGGCGACTTCAAATATTGCACCGGACGGTTTATATAAAAACGGAATCCATCGTGACCGTTTTATTCCTACCATTGAAATGGTGAAAAAACATTGTGTTATTTTGAATGTTGATGCAGGTGTGGATTATCGTTTGCGCGTGCTGAAACAGGCACAATTGTTTAAACATCCATTAACGCATGAGCATAAACTCTGGATTGCGCAGCGTTTTACAGCGTTGACACAAACGCAAACTATTTCGCAAGAGCCGATTATCATCAATAACCGTATTGTAGAAACCGTTGGCCATACTGAAGATGTATTGTGGTGTGAATATTCAGAGCTGTGTTTAAAACCGCGCAGTCCAGCCGACTTTATTGAAATCGCTAATATTTATAATACGGTACTGGTTAGCAATGTACCGCATTTAACCGATTACCTATCTGAAGGTACACGTCGTTTTATTTATCTGGTAGATGAGTTTTACGATCGTGGGGTTAAATTATTGCTGACTTCGGAAGACAGTATCATTGATATTTATCAAGGTGAAAAACTGGTCTTTGAAATTGAACGCACGCGTTCACGTTTACTGGAAATGCAGTCCGATGATTATCTGAACTCTGAGCATCGACAAATACAGGGTTCAGCCTCAGAAGCCAGCTAAATATCAAGCGCCTAAACAGGCGCTTTTTTTATACAAATTCTTTGATTGTTTTATCGACATTTTGCCCTATTCATGGCTTAATCTTTGCTCGACAGCTGTGACAAATAAAGCTTTTGAGTAGTTTTAAAGCAAAATTCTGCACTTAAGTCTAATTTAGACATTTTAAAAACTTTATAAACTATAAAAAGGTATTCAGGCAGATAATAACGTTGCATTTGTGATCTTCATTTTTTTGAATGATGGATATATTCATTTATTAGAAAATGATCATTATTTAGGAATGTGATAGTACTATTCAGCTAGGTATAAATCGGTATACTAGAATCTCTTGTTATAAAAAGTAGCAATATCAGGAAAGACAATGACTGCACGTATTCAAAAAGGCAAGTTAGCGATTGCTAAAGAACTTTACGATTTCATCGAAAATGAAGCATTACCAGGTTCTGGTTTGGACAGTGAAACATACTGGAAAAACTTTGAACAAGTCGTTGTCGATCTTAGCCCAAAGAACAAAGTACTATTGGCTAAGCGTGACGACATTCAAGCTAAAATTGATGAATGGCACCGCAACAACAAATTTGAATTAGAAGCTTACAAAGCTTTCCTTACAGAAATTGGCTACTTATTACCAGAAGTAGAAGATTTCCAAATCAGCACAGAAAATGTAGATGAAGAAATCGCATTATTGGCTGGTGCGCAATTGGTAGTACCTGTGCGTAATGCACGTTACTGCTTGAATGCTGCGAACGCACGTTGGGGTTCATTATACGACGCGCTTTACGGTTTCGACGTTATTCCTGAAGAAGGTGGCGCGGAAAAAGGCAAGGGCTATAACCCGGTTCGTGGTGATAAAGTTATCGCATTTGCTAAAAACTTCTTAAATGAAACATTCCCGTTGGCAAATGGCTCACACGCCGATGCAACTAAATATGCGGTAGAAGGCAAAAAACTTGCTGTAACCCTAAAAGACGGTTCAACGACTACATTAGCCAAAGAAGCACAATTCGTTGGTTTTAATGGCGATGAAGCTGCACCAACTGAAATCGTTCTTTTGAACAATGGCCTACACGTTGTAATCGAAATTGATGCAACCAGCCCGATTGGTCAAACTGATGCTGCTGGCGTAAAAGACCTTGTGCTTGAATCTGCTTTAACAACGATTCAAGATTTGGAAGATTCAATTGCAGCTGTAGATGCTGAAGAGAAAGTTGAAGGTTACCGTAACTGGTTAGGCTTAATGCGCGGTACTTTGGAAGAGTCTATCGAGAAAAACGGCAAAACCGTGACTCGTACACTGAATCAAGACCGTACGCACAAAAACCTGATTGGTGGTGAGACTACACTTCACGGTCGTTCATTGATGCTTCTTCGTAACGTTGGTCACTTGATGACTAACCCAGCGATCCTTGTAGATGGCGCTGAAATCTACGAAGGTATTATGGATGCGTTAATCACTCCATTGCTTACTTTCGCAGACATTAAAGGCGAAAACACGATCAAGAACTCACGTAAAGGTTCTATGTACATCGTGAAGCCAAAAATGCACGGCCCGGAAGAAGTTGCATTTGCAGTTGAGCTATTTGAACGTGCTGAACAGGCGCTTGGCTTACCTGCGAAAACTTTAAAAATCGGTATCATGGATGAAGAACGTCGTACATCTGTAAACTTGAAGAACTGTATTGCAGCAGCGAAAGACCGTACCATCTTCATTAACACAGGCTTCATGGACCGTACTGGTGATGAAATCCATACCTTCATGGAAGCAGGCCCATTCGTTCGTAAAGGCGAAGTGAAATCACAAATCTGGTTCCCGGCTTATGAAAACCGTAACGTAATGATCGGTCTGCAAGCTGGCCTACGTGGTAAAGCACAGATTGGTAAAGGCATGTGGCCAAAACCCGATATGCTTTTAGACATGTACAAAACCAAGATTGAGCATCCAGAAGCAGGCGCAAGCTGTGCATGGGTTCCATCTCCATCTGGTGCAGTCATTCACGCGATCCATTACCATCAATGCAACGTTTCGGCGCGTCAACAAGAATTGTTGAAAACTGAAGCATTGTCTCTAGATGACTTGTTAACGCCTCCTTTAGCAACCGATACCAACTGGACTGCTGAAGAAAAAACCAAAGAACTTGAAAATAACCTTCAAGGGATCTTGGGTTATGTGGTTCGTTGGGTTGACCTGGGTGTAGGTTGTTCTAAAGTTCCAGACATCAACGACGTTGGTTTGATGGAAGACCGTGCAACCTTACGTATTTCTTCTCAACACGTTGCGAACTGGTTGCGTCACGGTATCGTAACGGCAGAGCAAGTTGAAGAAGTGATGCAGCGTATGGCGAAAATCGTGGATGAGCAAAATGCAAATGATCCGCTTTATACGCCAATGGCACCAGCATTCAATGGTTATGCTTACCAAGCTGCTTATGACCTGGTATTCAAAGGTGGTGAACAGCCTTCTGGTTATACTGAGCCGCTACTTCATGCAGCACGTTTGAAGTTAAAAGGTTATACAGGTGACTAATCCTGTACACTGAAAAAAGCCTCTTCGGAGGCTTTTTTTATGCTTGTTTTATTTCATCGTTTTTTTAATTTTAGATACTAAACAACTTGGGGAAGTTCGGATTATTAAAATAAGTGATGTTAAAAGCCAGTCAACTCATTTACTTTATGCCTTTTTGATTTTTGGTATATATATAAAGCAATCCAGAAAATAAATTCCTGATTCTTTATTGCAGATTTGATTTTAAAAGGCCCAGCTTTGGCAGATTGATACAATTGGTAATTTTGCTAGAACTTCTGCTCAATACATCCTAGAGTAAAGCAATACATAATTCTAACGATGGATGAGAGAATGCAAGCTTATCAATTTTCCGATCAGCAATTTATTGCAGGACATTGGCTAAAAGGCACTTCAACCCATACGCTAAATAATCTCAATCCATATAATCAAGAACTTATATTAAAACTACAGGCTGCGAGCATTGTCGATGTGGATAGTGCTTATTCGGCTGCAGAGCGCAGTTTCGTTACCTGGTCGCAAACATCTCCATCCGATCGTAAAAGTATCATCCTTCGGGTTTTTGAAGTGGTCAAAAATAGACGCACAGAAATCATTGATTGGCTCATTCAGGAATCTGGCAGTACACGTCTCAAAGCCAATATTGAAGTAGATGCAGTATTGGGTATTATCAATGAGGCTGTCACATTTCCTGAAAGAATGAATACCCAGGAATTGCAATCGACAGATCCTGGTCGCAAAAGCTATGCAGTACGAAAACCTTTGGGTGTTATTGCGGTGATTAGTCCCTGGAACTTTCCATTTCACCTGAGTATGCGCTCAGTCATTACAGCCATTGCGATTGGAAATTGTGTGGTGTTAAAGCCTGCAAGTGATACGCCGATTACCGGTGGATTGTTACTGGCCAAGATTTTTGAAGAAGCAGCTATCCCTCAAGGGGTATTCAGTGTAGTGGCCGGTTTAGGCAGCGAAATCGGGGATTACTTTGTTGAGCACGATACGCCTAAAATGATTTCATTTACAGGTTCAACTTTGGTTGGAAAACGGGTCGGGCAATTGGCAGTTGGCGGTAATCATCTGAAGCGGATTGCACTGGAATTGGGAGGTAATGCCCCTTTGGTTGTTCTGGATGATGCTGATCTGGATTTGGCCGTGGAACTGGCTGTAATGGGACGTTTTTTGCATCAAGGGCAAATCTGCATGAGTACCAATCGGGTAATTGTTGATGCTAAAATTTATGATGCTTTTGTTGGAAAACTGCTGATCCGGGCTCAAGATATTGTCTATGGTGATCCAGATCAAGCAGTTACCGTCATTGGCCCGATGATTAATAGCTCACAAGTGGAAAAAATAAAACACATCATTGATCAGGCACTACAACAGGGTACTAAACTCATCCTGCGAGGAAAGATTCAAGGTAATATCATTCCACCGCATATTTTTATTGATGTAGATCCAGAATCCAGTTTAGCCAAAGAAGAAAGTTTTGGACCAGTCTTACCTGTCATTAAGGCCCAAAATGAGCCAGATGCTTTACGTTTGGCCAATGACACGGCATATGGATTATCCAGTGCAGTATGTACTGCTGATCTTGAGCGTGGAGTACGTTTTGCCATGCAGATTGAGACAGGGATGACCCATATCAATGCTATAACCGTTGCAGATCAGCCGAATGCGCCCTTTGGCGGGGAGAAAAATTCCGGCTTAGGACGCTTTAATGGACAGTGGATATTGGAAGAATTTAGTCATACCCATTGGCTCACTCTTCCTGGTTAAACTTCCTTCATGCTAACAAAAGACAAGCCTATGTCATTAAAGTGACATGTAACGAATATCAGAGTGTAATCCATTCTATGTGCGCTAATTTTAAACCGCTCAGCTTAAAGCAGGTGAAGGATCTAAATCTTCCCGATATTCCTTTTGAGTATCCAGATGAAGTCTATCCAAATTATGAATTCCCCTTGCTGTTTAAGTCAGTTCAGGGTCTGGAGTGGCGCAAGGTGCATTTTGGCTTAATTCCAAAATGGGCAGAAGATAAAAGCATTGCACTTAAGACCTACAATGCACGTAGTGAAACACTTCTGCAAAAACCGACCTTTATGAATGCTGTTTCAAAATTTAAATTTGGTGTGATTCCAGTTTCAGAATTTTATGAATCTAAATACATCGAGAACAAGCCGCAGCGCTGGGGTGTACGCCGAAAGGATGGTCAGGCCTGTTATATTGCTGCGCTATATGAAATTTGCCGAATAGGGAGTGAAATTGTTCGTTCAGCCACAATGCTCACGATGGATGCTATTGATCATCCGATGATGAAAGACTTTCATGAGCCAGGCAATGTTAAACGCTCAGTGATTGTGATTCCTCACCAACGACTAGATGAGTGGCTGAGCTGGAAATCTCAAGATATCCGTTCTTTTGTAGAAGGATTCCCGGTAGAAGAATTTGAGTGTTCACATGTTCCAAAAATAAAAATCGAAAAAAACAGTTCCCAGCTTAATTTTTTCGATTAAGCCTAGATTATTACGATAAATTCTTAAAAATATGTTTAAGGCTTTCCATCATTTTTTCAATCTGTAAGGGGGTTAGACCTTCGAAAGATTGTTCCAGAACGACATTGCTCAGATCCTTAATTTTTACTGTCATTTGTTGTCCTTTATCGGTTAAGACAACTCGAGTAATGCGGGCATCATCTTCACAGGAATAAGTTTCAACTAAACCTTCATCTTTTAAACGATAGACGATTTTGGTTGTAGTCGACATTTTGGAAACGACCATTTCAGAGAGATCTGACACGCTGGCATGAGGCTTGGCATGCAAAGAGAGTAAAATGCGACGACGCGAATTGTCCAGACCATATTTTTTTAAGGCATGGTCTACATTTTTTACACATTGTGCATGGACTTGATTAATCCAGTAGTAGGGAAAGTCTTGTAAATCAAAATTATCACCTAATGGAAGTAAAAATTTACTGTATTTATTGGTCATTATTTATTTTCCCCGATTTAATTGTTTTATTTAGAATCTCTTACTTGTGTTAAAACATGTAAGAAAAATACATAAATTTTGCATTTATCTCTAAAGTCAAAAAGAAAAAAAATTCAGTATTTACTGAACTTTTAAATTTAAGCCTAAATTATCGTGATAAATTTTTAAAAATATGTTTGAGACTTTCCATCATTTTTTCAATCTGTAAGGGGGTGAGGCCTTCAAAAGATTGTTCTAGAACCACATTGCTAATGTCATTAATCTTATTCGTCATTTGTTGGCCTTTATCGGTTAAAACTACGCGAGTGATCCGTGCGTCATCTTCACAAGAATAAGTTTCAACCAGACCTTCATCTTTTAGTCGATAGACAATTTTGGTCGTGGTGGACATTTTGGAAACCATCATTTCAGAAAGATCTGAAACACTGGCATTAGGCTTTGATTTTAAAGCGAGCAGGATACGGCGACGTGAATTGTCTAGGCCATATTTTTTCAGGGCATGATCAACATTTTGTACATATTGGGCATGTACTTGGGTCACCCAATAATAAGGAAAATTTTCTAAATTGAAATTTTCTGGTGAAGGCAAAAATTTACTGTATTTTTTTGTCATCTGTACTTTCTCCCCAATAATTGTTGTAATTATATTTTATTATTGTAACTTTTTTTTAAGAAAGTTAAAGTGAAAAAGATAAATTTTTATTTCATTATAAAGTAAAACTTAAAAAATAAACCGTAATTTACCTTACCAGATAGCCCAAATTAATGGGCTAAATTTTTAAAAATATATTTTAAACTTTCCATCATTTTTTCAATCTGTAAGGGGGTGAGGCCTTCAAATGACTGTTCCAGTACTACATTGCTAATGTCATTAATCTTATTCGTCATTTGTTGTCCTTTATCGGTTAACACGACTCGCGTAATGCGGGCATCATCTTCACAGGAATAAGTTTCAACCAGTCCTTCATCTTTTAAACGATAGACAATTTTGGTTGTGGTCGACATTTTGGAGATGACCATTTCAGATAGGTCTGACACGCTGGCATGAGGCTTGGACCTTAGCGACAGTAGAATGCGACGGCGTGAATTGTCTAGACCATATTTTTTCAAGGCATGATCTACATTTTGTACATATTGGGCATGTACTTGAGTGACCCAATAATAAGGAAAATTTTCTAAAGTAAAATTTTCTGCAACAGAAGGTAGAAATTTACTGTATTTTTTAGTCATGGAGAAAATCTCCCTAGGATAATTGTAGTTTTAATTTATTGAAAAGCGTCTTATTTTAATCAAATTATGCTTAGCAATACACATTTTTTATGGTTATTAATATATATCAAGTTTTTTATAATGCAATATGGAAACTTATCTCCTGATAAGTTTCCTTACAAAAAATCCAAGTTAAGCGTAACCGTTTCGAAGAGAAATGGTGTGATTGTATTGGTCTCAATGAAATTCCACCATACTTTAGGTTGGGCAAAATTCAGCACTTCTAGTTGGACTTGAGGATTTTGATAAGTTTCTAAAGCTAAGGTGCCGTAGGGACACCGTGTAGTAAGATGACGGGCAGGAGCATTTCAAACTTTTGGTTATTATGTGTGACCACGCTATTAACCTGATGCTGACCTAATGATGAGTCTAAATTAAGATATGCACTTTCATAACGGGTATTGGCTATCGTTTTAGATACTTTGTTGAAGGTCAATGCTTTTTCATTTGTCATAGCAAACAATCCTATAAATTTTTTTTGATGCTACGTCGTTGTGAACTATGTATTTAGAATGACTAAATTTTGCAGTTCACGCCTAGTATCATCTAAAAAATACTCTTAATGGCAAACATAGAAGAATTGTCAACAGACCCTAGTTTGTGTGCTAAAAACTTTGCTATTTTGGGGTTCTATGCTGGTGTGACTAAGTGTGGATTATTTTTAAATCTGTTTCTTCTTAAAAACATGATTTTTCGTGATTAAATAATATACTGATTTGAGATAAGGCTAAATTTAGTCAAGTTTTGGTAAATAAAAATACAAAAAACTTGTTACTCATTTTCAAGATTGTGCATAATCAGTCTATCTATTGTTGAACAGGTCATATCTATGGATCCGTCGCCGTGCAGGTCTACTTTTCTTTTGAATTTCCTCATTTTAAAGCTAATTCATAAAACCGGAGATATAAACTAATGGAGTTTTTATTGGATCCGGGAATTTGGGTTGGTTTACTTACCCTTATTGTTTTAGAAATTGTTTTAGGTATTGATAACCTAGTCTTTATTGCCATTTTGGCCGAAAAACTTCCTCCAGAGCAACGTGATAAAGCACGTGTAGTGGGTCTTTCGCTCGCTTTATTTATGCGCCTGGGCTTATTGTTTGCTATCTCTTGGTTAGTCACTTTGACCAAACCGCTTATTACCGTCTTTGATTGGACATTCTCAGGTCGAGATCTTATTCTTTTATTCGGTGGTTTATTCCTGGTCTATAAGGCTGTGACCGAACTGCATGAAAAGATTGAAGGTAAACCTGAAGTTAAGGTTACCACCAATATTGTTTACGCAAGTTTTGCAGCAGTTGTGGCACAAATTGTTGTGTTAGATGCCGTATTCTCTTTAGATTCGGTGATTACCGCAATTGGTATGGTCGACAACATCTATGTGATGATAGTGGCAATGATTGTTGCCATGGCTGTAATGTTACTGGCTTCTAAATCCTTAACTGCTTTTGTAAATCGACATCCGACCGTTGTGATTTTGTGCCTAAGTTTCTTGTTGTTAATTGGAATTAGCTTGATTGCAGAAGGTTTCGGTTTCCATATTCCGAAAGGCTATATCTATTCAGGTATTGGCGTTGCCATTGCAATTGAAGCATTTAACCAATTTGGTCAGCGCAATGTAGCCAAGCATGAATCTAAAATTCCACTGCGTCATCGTACTGCCGATTCCATCTTGAAATTGATGGGTGGCAAAATGGAGACGGTAACTGATAGTGCGCAACACTTCGAAGCTCAAGAAACATTCGCTGATGAAGAACGTTATATGATTGGCGGGGTGTTAACCTTGGCAGAAAGATCTGTTGCCTCAATCATGACTCCGCGAACCCAGATTTCCTGGGTCAATCTGGATGATACGCCTGAACAAATTCGTGAACAGGTGCTGTCTGTGCCGCATAGCTTGTTTCCAGTTTGTCGTGGTAGCCTGGATAAAGTCTTAAGTGTGGTTCGTGCCAAAGAATTGCTGGATGTACTGGAGGATGACGGACAACTTAAAGCGTTAATCAAACGTCATCGTCCTATTCACATTTTCCAGAAAATGAAAGTGATTGATGCCATTAATACCTTGCGTACTTCAAAAGGTTCACTGGTTTTGGTCAGTGATGAGTTTGGCAGTGTACAGGGTTTGATCTCTCCGCTAGATGTGTTTGAAGCTATTGCCGGAGAATTCCCTGATGCGGATGAGCAGCTCGATTTAGTGAAAATTGATGATCACACCTGGAAAGCATCGGGCATGCTGGACGTGTACCAGCTCGAATTAGAGTTGGGCATGATGGATTTAGTCGAAGAAGATGCGGGTTATATCAGTCTTGCGGGTTTAATTCTAGATAAAACTCATGGTGAAGTGAGCTTAGGTACTCAGCTTGATTATCAGGGTGTACACTTTGAGGTGACGGAATTAGATGATAATCGAATTAAATCGGTTTTAATTACTTATCATTAGAACATGATTTTAAAGTGATAAATAACTTGTCCTTCGAATAAATTCTTTTAGTCCTGGAAAAGCTCAACAGTCTTAAAACTGTTGGGCTTTTTTTATACTTTTGATTGTAAAACTGCCGGATAAAAACTCAAATGAATCAGTGATTAAATCCCTATTTATAGGGATTTTTTAAATCAGAAAAATAGTCAATAATGGATTAAAAATGGGGGAGACGGATCAAACTGATGGGGATTACTGAAAAGATTGTCGATTTTTCAAAACTGGCCTCTGATCATCAACAGCAGTTTTTTGAAACCATGCTGGCATTTGATCAGCAAATTTTTCCAGATTCCAGCAAAAAAGAAGTCTATGATTTTGTTTATGATGTAGATGCTGTTTCAGTTCAGGTTGTTCACTATTATCATCAGGGACAACTGATTGGACAAAATATTATTCCTATTCTTAAGCTTGCTTTAAATGGGAAACCGATTTTTGTGGTGAGCTCGCGGGCGAGTATATTACCTGCTTACCGTAGAGGAAAACGAACCCTGAAAACGGCCATTCGTGTTGCAGTTAATCAGCGCATTCGCCATCCCGGCATTCCATTATGGTTTGTGCCTACCGTGATACAGCCCAAAATCTATACCTATTTGGCTTCGCGTTCACGTCACTTCTTTCCACGTGTGGGAAGGAATATACCTGTTGAATATTTAAAAGTTTTGCAAATGATGCAGCAGCGTAAAGTCGAGGTAGATAAGCGTCGAGAAGATATTTTTGTGTATCCTTATGTGATGCCTTTGACCACACCTGCACAGATCAAGCGTTTAAGAAATAAAACCACCATCCACATCAATTTTTTTATGCAGCATGTGCCTGACTATTTTGATGGCATGGGTTTGCTGTGTATCTGTAAATTGGATTTAAAAACCATCCTGGAAACGATCTGGAATCTGTCTTTAGATCGTCATGTATATTAAATCCAGTTTGGATCGGTTTTTTAATTGCGATGCTATCATAGTGATCAATGCAGACTGTATTTCTACAGTCTGAGCCAGCTGAACATCTACCATACATCAGCCATCGGAATGCAGGATAGATTTAGAGGGTCAAAATTTTAATATCTGCATATTGCTGTATGAGTTCAGGATTTAAACTGTAAATCTGATCCATAAAGGCGACATTAAACTGTCCAAGCATAGGCGCTTGTTCAAATGCCAATTTCCCAGCAATGGCAAAATGGGTATGTGCAGCAAGCGTTGCAATGGTCGGGCTGCTTACCGCGCAGTAAGCAGCAATTAAGGCACCCAATGCGCAACCTGTGGCGGTTACTTTGGGTTGTAAATAAGAACCACCATGCACCTGAATGACTGCGTCAAATTCTTTACTTAAAATAAAATCCGATTCACCTGAAATGGCAATACATTCAGCATGTTCGAGCAGGACTTTGGCATGGCTGTAAACTTCGGCGCTATCAAGTGTACTATCGACACCTTTAGATTCAGTTTGCTTGCCTGCGAGTGTGCTAATTTCAGAAGCATTGCCCCGGATCACAGTTGGATGATATTGCAATAAATCATCCACCATGTTTGAGCGCCACTTTAAAATTGGGCCATATCCCACCGGGTCGAGCACCCACGGAGTATCGGTACGCTGTGCCGTTTGTGCAGAAATTTGCATGGCCTGCATTTGTTCCTGAGTGGGTGTACCCAGGTTAATGCTCAGTGCAGCTGCAATCTGGGTAAAACTTTCAGCTTCAAATCGATTATCTATCATGGCTGGAGAAGCGCCTGCAGCCAATAAGACATTGGCTGCATAGTTGGCTGCAACGATATTGGTAATGCATTGTACCAAAGGCTGCTGGCTATGCAGCTGAGTCCATGCTTCAACAATCTGCTCGACCAGTGCTGAAGTTTGATCCATGGGATTATTCCTTAAATTATATAGGGTGGAATCGGAGAAACTGGACATATCGATCACCATTTAACGGGTGAAATTCTATTGGGTAAAATAGTGGTCTTGATGCTTGCAGGTACGACAGCATAAGGTCACATAATTTTCGGCATCATAATCCACACTAAGTTCATTGGAACCACAATACATACAGCGTTTTTGTGAATAGAAACTTAATCGGGGTTCAATTTTTTTCCATAACTTCCAGATGGGCTGGAAAAAAATAGCTTCATCATAGCCAAGAAAGCGGAACAACAGGATTTCACTCATTTTGCTGAATGGAATGTTGTGCGGACGAGGCAGGGTGGAGGTTTCCCATTTTTCCGTCACTGAACGTTCACGGTATTGCTGTAAGGTTTTCTTCAACAAGTTGGTATTGATAAAGTTTTCATTGCGTGGCTGGAGGGCTTTCTGCTGATGCAAATATTCTAGAGCAGTTTGTACCAGATAATAGATTTGACCCACGGCCAGCGAATCCATCAGGCGATAGCAGAAGGTTTGAAAGCTATTATTACCTGCAATCTGGATGCCCCAAGTACGACAGTAAAACTGGGTAAATTGAATAATCTCCTGATAAAGTACCAGATAAAGCGCATTTTTGACTTCATCTGCACTTTTAAAAGGCACCCCCAAGGTTAAATTTTCATAAAACCAGTTACGAAGTTGCTGGGTAATACTAAATAAACTGGGTTCCGAATAGCCATCTAAACGGACATTGACATAGTAATGATGCGCTTCGGAAGCAAAATCTTTGGCAATCAGGATTTGTTCTTTGACTAGCTGCTTGAGCAAATAATTCTGAAACAGGTAGTTCGGCGTAATGGCATGATATTTAATGTTTTCCCAATCAATATATTCATGATGGGTCGTATGTTCCTGAACTTGATTGTCCAATAAACTCAGTAAAAACAATTTGTTCAGAAAGCTGATCTGATCCAGTCGATATTCGACATTATCTTTATTTTTCGATTTGATTTTACGCTGCTCTTGAAGACGCGTTTCAGTGAGCATTTTTTTTCGATTAACTAAACATTTGTCACAATGACAGTTGGTGCGCCCATCTTGAAAGACGCGATGCTGGCAGTGACTACATTCATGAAAATTAAGCGCTTGATCGTACTGTTCTGCTTCAATCCAGAACATGGATGCCTGACACAAAGGGCATGATGTACTTTCATCGAGCTGTTTTTGCAGAATCTGAAGGAGCATGGAAAGAGTCAATCACAAGTCTGGTTAATCATTCAAACGATTATACACATCTCTTTTATTGTAACGTGATTGAATAGTGCTGAATGAACAATAAATCAAGGAAGGAAAATACAGGCAAACTTTGCTCTAAAAAATAGCCTAAGCATTTATTATTGATTTATGTGGAGATGGAAAGATAAATCCACCATCTCCACAAAAGAAGGGACTCTCAGGGACATTTAAATTCTTTAAATTAATATGAAGCAGGGCAAGGTAATGACTCATCCTCCTCGCCTAATTGCTTTGCATTGATTAAAGCCTGAACCTTTTTAGAGGGAATTTTTTTGCTGCCTAATGAATCGTAATTATTCAAAATTGCGCAAATATCGGGCGATTGCATTGGAATACCTTCGCAACTCATAAACATCGCAATCACCTTGTGATCGATTCCGGCAGCGTCGAGAGTTTGCATGGTCTTGATATTTTCCACACGGACAATATGGTCTTTTAAATACATGGGACACCTCTTCTAATTTTGATCTGATTTTATAGTGCGCTTTACACAAATATATACAAGCAAGAAACGTGCTCAAAATGTATTCATCTTGAAAATATCTGTCACTTTGAGTTATGCCAGTTTATAAGCCAGTTAAATCTTGCTCAAATAATATAAAGAGATATCAAAATACAGTTATTTTCTATTTACATTACTGAAAGGTGTTGGCGTTATGGCGCATGATTTTTAACTGCACGTATGATAAGTAAGCAACTAAAATATTAATTGTACCAATGCTCAGACAACGAATTGAAAATTGTGAGCAATGTGCCCATATATAACTCAAATCAATCGCACAGACAGATTGTGAAAGTTGTCGTATGATCGAAGCATTTCACAACAACAAAGTTTTGGCTTAAGAACGACAGGATTAGGACATTATATGAATATCGCAGCAAACCCGGTGGTTGAAGCAGACCAAACTGTTTATTTAAAAGACTATCAAAAACCTTCATTTTTGGTGGATTCAATCAACTTGGATATTCAGGTTCATACAGATCGTACCGATGTCCGTTCAACCTTAGTGATGAAGCGTCAGACTGCTGGAGATTTGGTGCTGCTGGGCCGTGATCTGGAATTAAAATCCATTACTTTAAACGGGACGCCGTTAACTGAAGCGGATTACACGCTCGATTCAGAACAACTGGTGATTGCCAATGCACCAGATCAAATTATTCTGGAAACGGAAGTTGTTATTCATCCGGAAAGCAACACCCAGCTGGAAGGTCTGTATCAAGCAGGTGACGACTTATTCGTAACGCAAAACGAGCCTGAAGGTTTCCGTAAAATTACCTTCTATCCAGACCGTCCAGATGTCCTGTCTGTATTTACTACACGCGTAGAAGCGGATAAAAAATTTCCTGTGCTTTTGGCCAATGGTAACTTGATGGAAGCAGGCGAGGCCGGAGAGGGTCGTCACTACACCATCTGGGAAGATCCAACCAAAAAACCAAGCTATTTGTTTGCCTGCGTAATTGGTGATTTGGCAGTTCTGAAAGACTCTTATGTAACCTCTGAAGGCCGTAACGTTGCACTAGAAATTTATGCCGAAGAAAAAGACATTCCAAAATGTCACATTGCCATGGAAGCACTGAAACATTCGATGCAATGGGATGAAGAGCATTATGGTCGTCCATACGATTTGGATAACTACATGATTGTGGCGACCAGTGCATTTAACATGGGCGCCATGGAGAATAAGGGCCTGAATATCTTCAACACTTCATGTGTACTTGCCGATGAAGAATATACGACTGACGCAGCCATCATGCGGGTACAGTCGGTGATTGCGCATGAATACTTCCATAACTGGACCGGTAACCGTATTACTTGCCGTGACTGGTTCCAGCTCTGCTTAAAAGAAGGCTTAACCGTATTCCGTGATCAGTCTTTCTCGGAAGATTTACAGTCGGCTGCGGTACAACGTATTGATGATGTAGCGGTACTCAAAGCGCATCAGTTTCCTGAAGATTCAGGTCCGCTTTCGCATCCACCACGTCCAGATCACTTTGTCGAAATTAATAACTTCTATACGGCAACTGTGTACGAAAAAGGTGCGGAAATTAACCGCATGATGTCGACTCTACTCGGCAAGGAAAAATTCCGTCAGGGAACGGATGAATACTTCCGCCGTCATGATGGAAAGGCGGTAACGGTTGAAGACTGGGTGTCTGCATTGACAGCCGGTTCTGGTGTGGATTTGTCTGCATTCCTGATTTGGTATAACCAGCCGGGTACACCAAAACTGGAAGCAAAAGGCGTGTACGATGCTGCGACTCAAACCTATCGTTTAAGCTTCACGCAATCGTTAAAAGATCATCATAAATATCCAAACCTAAAAGCGGTTCCTATTCCTGTGGCTTTGGCACTGTTTAATGCAGAAACAGGTGAGCAATATACTTTGCAATCTGAAGCACTGTTTGAAAATGGCGTTAAAGATGGCGTGTATCTATTTGATACAGATACGGCAAGCATTGAATTTAGCGGCGTAACGGCAAAACCTGTGGTGTCATTGCTACGTAATTTCTCTGCACCGGTGAATCTTGAATTTAACTATTCAGATGAAGAACTTGCCTTCTTGATGCAATATGAAACCAATGGTTTTAACCAGTGGCAAGCCACTCAAACCTTGCTGGAACGTATTTTATTAAATGGCCATGATGCGGATATTTATATTCAAGCCATGAAAAATACTGTACCGGAAGTCATTCAGAAAGATCCATTATTAGCTTCACGCTTGTTTGATGTACCGACCGAAGGCTATTTGGGTAGCCGTATTGATACAGATTATCAGCCTGCCAAAATTCAGGAACAGCGTAATGCCTTGCTAGACACATTGGCACGTGAATTGGGTGCATTCTGCAAAGAAACCTATCTGGAATTAGATCCAGATATGCAAAGTGAATTCTCTCAGGCGATGGGTGTTCGTGCACTCAGAAACATTATGCTCAGCATGATCGCACGTCAGGGTGATACTTATGCCTTTGATTTGGCTTATGAGCAGTATCATACAGGTAACATGTCTGAACGTTTGGGTGCGCTCAAAGTTCTGGTCTGGAATGATGCGCCACAAGCCAAAGAAGTTTTGTCAGACTTCTATAGCCGTTTTGAAGAAGAAGCCCTGTCTTTAGATCAATGGTTTATGGTTCAGGCTGCACATCCGAAAGCAAATGCAGAAACCATCAAGTACTTAACTTCACATCCGGACTATGATTTGGGTAACCCTAACCGTATTCGTTCAGTCAGTGGCGGTTTAAATGCCAATCCTGTGAACACCTGGAGTTTTGGCGTTCAGCACTATATTGATCTGGCTAAATATTTGGATGAGAAGAATCCAATCGTGGGTTCTCGTTTACTGCAAGTGCTTTCGCGCTGGTACACTTTGGCGGAGCCACAACGTACAGAAGTAAAAACTGCACTTGAGGCTTTAAAACCACAAGTGAAATCTAAAAATGTGGTCGAAACCTTAAATAGTATGTTGAGTATATAACTCAAACATACTGAATAAGTCACAAAAGCCTTTTCCTGGCTTTACCAGGAAAAGGCTTTTTTATATTTCAATCATTTTACTGATTATAAATTATGCTTATGTTTAGCTTAACTTCATTTCATTCTGTCATGTTAAGACTTAATTCCTATGGTGTCATCACTTTAAAATTGTCGAATTAATCACACTTTAGGGGTAATATAGGCATATATAAGCTCATCTTAGGATGAGCTTTTGTCATATTTAACAGACTGTGATTGCATTAGCCTGTGATTTTACTAAGTAGACTGGAGATTGGTTTTGTTAGTTAAAATTGAAGATGGTTTTTACCTAAATACTCAGCATATTATTGCAATTCGGGTTTCGAAAAATGCCACTGATGGTAATTTTGTTGTGACGATTGAATATACGCCAAATAATATTCAATCCATGGGAAGCTATGAGAAAGTTTTTAACAGCAAACTTGAAGCGGAAATTTTCCTACAAACCTTACATCAGCATATTTCTAAAGTATAAACAGGTGTTCAGGCCAAGATTGAAGGTGCAGACAGAATAGTTTTGGGCTCGCATGGTTAAGAGATATTTTCCATGACCGGGATCAAGTGCGTGATTGGCATGATGAACAGATGATTGATATATGTATATAAAAAAAGTCCCTGTAATACAGGGACTTTTTTGTGGCTTAGACTTTCATTATCAATACCGGAATAGGAGACTGGGTCAAGACTTCTTGTGCCACACTGCCTAACACCAATTTTTTAAATCCGGTTCGACCATGTGAGCCCATAATAATTAAATCAGCGCCCACTTCATCAGCTATTTGCATAATACCTTCAGCAGGTGATACGCCACGAACAATTTTGGTGTCTACTGCAATACCATCGCGAATGAAAGATTGCTTGATTTCTGCCAAACGCAACTGCGCATTTTTTTCTGCCTGAATAAAGTAATCGGTAATTGCGGGTGCGACCTTATAAAAATCTACACCGACAAAGGGATCAACGGCAATCACACTGGCAATGGTGACTTGGCAATTTAAAGGTTTGGCCAAGGCTAGTGCTTGTTCAACAGCTGCATAAGAAATAGGGGATTCATCTACTGGAACCAAAATATGTTTATAAGACATGAAATTTCCTTATGAATGTTGCTGAATGGATAAGAGTTCTAATGATTTATAGCCAGTTATGATGACCATCTGCTGCAACGCCAGAATCGATAAAATGAGCCTTGCATGGATTGAAAGGTTCATTTTGAAATACTTATTCTTTGACCACTAAAACAGGAAGCTTGGTGCCTTTTAAAACATCCTGAGCAAAGCTGCCCATTAAGAATTTTTGAAAACCTTTACGCCCATGAGAACCTATCACAATCAGGTCAGTTTTCAATTTTTCAGCAGTTTCAATAATGCCTTCTTCCGAGATATTGCCTTTAATGATTTGAGGCGTTGCAATGACTCCATTCTCGGCGGCAATAGCTTTAGCCTTTTCTAATGCCTTTTCAGCATTGGCATAAGCCTCAACAAAATATTCTTTCATGATTGGAGATGGATAATAGAAATCTGCTTCAGAAAACGGGTCTTCAGTGACCAGGCTGATCAGGGTTAATTGGCTAGAAAATGCTTTGGCAATTTGAGCTGCATTTTTAACCGCAGAGAAAGAAATGTCTGAGCCGTCAACTGGGACTAAAATATTTTGATAAGACATAAGAATGAGTCCTTAGAGTTTATTATGTAGCCATTATTTATACATAGCACATTGTGCTGGAATGATCAATTTAGTCTGTGAAAATTGTTTTAAAATTCATTAAATTATATAAAAATCATAAATATAAGTGTGTACTGTTTTGCATTTAAAACCGAGTTGAAAACTCAACTTTCGGATAAGTATTTCTAAATGTTTAAACAGGCATTAAAATGCGCAAAACATGGTTATTCCTCTCAAAATTATGGAGGGGACGTGAATAGGTCAAATGTGTATTCAAAATCTTTTAGTCTAAGTTTATGTTTTATTGCTGCACTATGCAGTAGTGGTTGCCAGAATGTCCAAAGTAGCAGCAAGGTCATTGCCAGCGTATTTAATGCCTCGACCAATGTGCAAAAAAAGTTTATAGATCGGCATGCGCCTGAAGTGTTGGCGCAAACCAATATTGCATATCTGCAAAATCCGGCGCTGCACCTGGATATTTACCAACCTCATGATATTGCAGCGTTGGGAATTCGGCCGACCGTGGTGTGGATTCATGGTGGTGGCTGGATTTCAGGTTCTAAAGAGCACGCTCGTGGCTACTTTAAACGTTTGGCTGATCAAGGCTATAACGTAGTTTCAGTCGAATACCAATTTGCTCCGCAAACCATTTATCCTGAGCAGCTGCTTCAGATTAATCAGGCACTAAAATTCATTAGCGATCATGCCGATGCTTACCAGATTAATCCCCAGCAACTGTATCTGGCGGGCGACTCGGCAGGGGCGAATTTAGTCAGTCATTATGCAGCTTTACTCAGTAATCCAGCCTTTGCGCAGCAGTCAGGGATTACACCGTTAATTCAACCTGACCAGATTAAAGGTTTAATTTTACATTGCGGTATTTATGATCTGAATGCATTTATTAATACGGCACCTGATGAACTCAAATTAATCGAATGGGGTGTATTTAACTTGGTTCAAGCCTATACCGGCAATAAGAAAGATGACGCAGAATTTTTAAAAAGTATTTCTCCCATTCAATATTTAACAGCAAATTATCCGCCGGTATTGATTAGTGGGGGAAACAAAGACTTTTTAACTCAGACCCAATCTATACCTTTTGTTAAAGCTTTGATCAATCAAAACATACCGGTAACGGAAATATTCTACCCAGACTCGAAAGAGTTTTTAGTCCATGAATATCAGTTTATGATGAGTAAAAAAGCCAGTCAGCAGACATTTCAACAAACGATTCAATTTATTCAAAAATATACTCCTGAAATATTTTAAAAAGGCTTAGAAACTGAAAATAGACTTGCAGAAAAAATTCTAAACACATAACATACCTACCGTAAGGTATGTTTTTGGATTTAAGAGATGAATTCGATATTATTTGCTTATGGGCTGCTGGCATGTGCCATTATTTCGGAAGTCATTGGTTCAACATTTCTGGTGAAGTCTGAAGGTTTTACCAAATTATTGCCTTCGCTGGTGGTGGTGGTTTTATTTTCATTGGCTTTTTATTTATTGTCACAGGTGATTAAAGTCATTCCACTGGGTATCGCTTATGCAATTTGGGCCGGGGTGGGGATTGTGCTCACCGCATTAATTGGCTACTTTATCTTTCGCCAAAGTTTAGATCTGCCTGCCATGCTTGGGATTGCCCTGATTGTTTCAGGGGTTGTGGTGATTAATCTTTTTTCTAATTCTACAGGACATTCGTGAATGCTCGACAATCCGCATCAGCGTAAGAAAGAACCCCAAGTCATCCGTCAGGCAATTCTGCAACATGCGATTGCTTTGGCAGCAGAAAAAGGCGTGAATGGAGTGTCTATACAGGCCGTTGCGGATCTGGTTGGCGTGACCAAAGGCGGCGTGTTTCATCATTTTCCCAGTAAGCAAAAATTACTTGAGTCGATGGTGGTCTCGCTTTTACAACAATTGGATGTGGTGATTGATCAGCTTATTGTTCAAGATAATCAACCCTATGGCAGTTTTACCCGTGCTTATATTGAAGTGACATTGGAAAAACAGGTCTTGGGTTTGGAGCATTCTTGGTCTGCCATTTCTATGACCATGCTCACAGATAAAACTTTCAATGAATATTGGATTCAATGGCTCAATGAACGTTTAATCAAGCATCATCAGACCGACTCAGATATTGAACTGAAAATTTTACGTTACGCGGCAGATGGAATTTGGCTGACTGCATTCACTGAAGTGGAAGATGTAGCTGAAACGCAGCGACTTAAAACAGAGTTAATCGCCCGAAGTTATCGGGCGAAGCTGGATTAAGATTTATTTTTAAACTTGAAAATGAAGTGAACAACAAGTCCAAATAATAGTCCCCAAAAAGCCGAACCAATACCGAAAAACTGAATACCGGAAGCACTAAATAAAAAGGTCAGTAGCACAGCTTCTCGTTCAGCAGCTTGATGAAAGGCCAATGCAATGTTATGACCAATGGTGCCTAACAGTGCAATACCGGCCAAAGCAGTAATAAATACGCCAGGGAAAGACATTAAAATACTGGTCAGTGTCGCGGCAAACAAACCCATTAAGATATAAAAGAAGCCGCAGCTTATTCCCGCAATATAACGTTTCTTGCTGTCAGGATGAGCCTGATCATCCAGACTGATAGCCGCACTGATGGCGGCAATATTCACGGAAAAACATCCAAAAGGCGCGAAAATGGTTTGTGCTGCTCCGGTCCAGCCGATCAGCTGGTTCACATTTGGTTCATAACCATAGCTTTTGATCATGGCAAGACCGGGCAAATATTGGGATGCCATATTAATGACAAACAAAGGGAGCGCCAAACCGAAAATGGCCGACCAGCTAAATTCAGGCGCCATCCATACTGGTTGAGCCAGACTGAACTGAATGGTTGAGGCATGAAACTGTAAAAACAGAGGACACAGTGCAATACCGGCAATCACCGTGATGACAATGCTATAACGTGGAGACAGTCGTTTAGACAGAATATAGACGGCCAATAATAACAGGATAAACCCCCAGTCATTTTGCATGCTGGCAAACAGTGCAATACCAAATTTCAGCAACACACCTGCGAGCATGGCACTGGTTAAACTTTGCGGAATGTAGGTTAAAACTTTCTGGAAAATACCGGAAAAACCTAAAATCGCTGTCAGCAATCCACAAACTAAAAATGCCCCAATCGCCTCATAGAGACTATAACCATTGGCTGTGGCCAGAATTAAGGCCAGCCCTGCAGTTGACCATGAGGTCGCAACAGGATATTTAAACTTCCAAGACAGGATTAAACCGCTTAAACCAATGCCCAAACCCAGTGCCCAGAACCAGGAGGTGATTTGTGCTGTAGAAGCCCCCAAAAGCTGAGCAGATTGAATCACCAATACAGAGGAAACACTGATACCGACAAGGAAAGTAATAAATCCTGCAAAGACAGCAGGAATGGAAAAGTCTTGGAGAAGTTTTTGCATAAATCCTTTGCAATGTGCATCTTATAATGATTGAAAAGTGTACCAATCATACGCCTTTCATTCTTAAGCGAAAAGACATCATGATTTAAATCTAAAGTTTATTTAAAGATTTAGCTTGCTTCAGTTCGCCTGAAAGCTACAAGGTGGAAGTCGCAAGTTTAATACCAAAACCACAAAATAACAGTCCCACAGCCGCTACACATGTAGCCGTCACTTTATAACGGGAAGTGAAATAAGATGCGAGTTTTGCTCCAGAAAAAATCAGGATGGTTAAATAACTCATACTAATAATCTGTAGTACAACTGCAAGAGCGCTAAAGGTAATCGCCGGATAGGGATAGGTCGGATCGACAAACTGCACAAAAAAGGACAAGTAAAACAAAATGGCTTTGGGGTTTAAAATACTAATGGTTAATGCGGTCTTGAAAGGGTGAAGCTGTTCAATATTCTCTTCAACTTGAGTAATTTCTTTTTGAGAATGTAGCGAATTCCAGCTGTGATAGGCAGCAATCAGTAATTTTATGCCCAAATAACTTAAGTAAATGGCACCCACTATTTTCAGTAAGATAAATAGCCAGGGGAAAGCATGTAGTAAGGATGCTGCACCAAGCGCTGTGAGGATTATTAAAATGAGATCACCAGTATAGACACCAAAAGCACTTTTATAACCGGCTTTTATGCCAAAACGTGAAGCGATGGACATCACATAGAGCGAATTTGGGCCAGGTAATAATACGATTAAGGTTGTACCAATAATATAGGTGCTGAGATCGGTTATGCCGAACAAAATAAACTCTCAAATCATCAAAAAAAGCCGACCTGTTCACTATAACAAAATCGGCTTTTTTATAGGGGGGAATAAGGGTAAATTAAGCTTTAATTTCAGCATCTAAGCCAAAAGATTGGCGCAATAAAGTACTTAATTGGTCACGTGCTTTAATAAATCCGTCAATTCCGCTTTGTAAAAGCTGTGAAGACATCAAGTCATGTTCAATTTGGTCTTTAAATTTTTCTTTGCTTAAAGGTTCCACCTGATGTTGACAATGCGCTTGAGCATGATTGTTAGAAAGCTGGGCAACTACTTCACGCTGATCTTGTTCCAGTTCTGCCAGAAGGTTTGGAGAAACAGTGAGCAGGTCACAACCCGCCAATCCAAGGACCTGATCGATACTGCGGAAACTTGCGCCCATCACTTCTGTTTTGATGCAATGCTGTTTGTAGAAATGATAAATCTGTTTAACTGAAAGTACACCCGGATCTTTCTCAATAGGATAATGATCGACATTTTCGGCTTTTTTGAACCAGTCTAAAATACGACCGACAAACGGTGAAATGAGGGTGACATTGGCATCGGCACAGGCTTGAGCCTGATGCAAGCCGAAGAGCAGGGTCAGGTTACAATGAATGCCTTCTGCTTCTAATGCTTTGGCTGCCTGAATGCCTTCCCAAGTCGAAGCAATTTTAATCAGGATACGGTTTTGATCAATACCATAAGTCTTATATAAATCCAGCAATTCTTTGGCTTTGGTGATGGTGGCTTCAGTATCATAAGAAAGCGCTGCATCCACTTCGGTGGAAACTCGTCCTTGAATCAGTTTCAAAATTTCCACACCAAACTTGACCGTGAGTATATCGATGGTACGCTCAATTAAAAGATCGCCGCTATATCCTTCTGATTTTGCCTGTTCAAAGGCAGCTTCAATCAGTTCCTTATTTTCGGCTTGATTGGCTGCGGCTGTAATCAGTGATGGATTGGTTGTTGCATCAAGTGGACGAAATTTTTCGATCGCGGAAAGATCACTACTGTCGGCAACAATGGTGGTTAAGTTTTTTAATTGATTTAAGGCTGATTGAGTCATTGTCGTCTAGTTCTTAAAGTTATTTCCCATATTTGTTATATCACAATCTGCTTTTATCCAAAGTAAAAAGCACGTATAAGCCCTGTCTATTTTGTGTTTTTTCTCGAATTTCGGATGTGATTAATCAAAAAATGAGCAGCTGCACCGAGTTGACTTTCACGACTCCAGACCAGATCGACAAAATATTCAAATTTAGGACTGAAATCCAGGAAGTTAAGTATTTTAAGCTGTTGTTGAATATGAGGATTCTGATTTAACATTTCTAAAGGTAAAACGCCCCATCCCAAGCCTTGCTGAATCATGGCACATGCCGATAAATGGTTATCTGTGCGCCAGTAGGTTTTTGAAAACAGCAATTCCGGCTTGATGCTTCGGTCGCGACTTGCCACCACTATTTGCCTGCTTTGCAGAATTTGCTCATAGCTCACCTGCTCAAATGTGGCTAATGGGGAGTTGATCGCTGCAACAGGCACCAAGGCCTCACGTTTAAGTTCGACAAACTGTTCACGTGCTTCCAGCTGTTCACGTTCAAACATGAGTGCCAATTGCGCCGTCTGGTTGAGCAGCATTTTTAACGCATCTTCCTGCGGCGCTGAAAAAATATTGATTTGCAGTTCTGGAAACTGTTTTTCCAGCAATGAAATATAGTCAATCCACTTGGTGTGCAGCAATTCAGAAACCACCACAATATTTAAAGCGGATTCCAGACCCTGACTCAGGGCAAAAGCCTGCTGTTTCCACTGGTTGATTTCAATAAGCAACTGTTCGGTTTTTTCGTATAGCGTCAGGGCTTGAGGGGTAGGTACTGGCTCGCGGCCAACACGGGTGAATAGCGATAAATTGAGATCAATTTCCAGATTGGCAATTGACATGCTGACTGCAGATGGAACTTTACCGAGTTTTCTCGCAGCCGCAGAAAATGAGCCGCTTTCAATCACAGTCTTAAAAATAATCAGTTGTTCTTGGTTAATATTCATCTATCAAAACTTTTGAAAGAATCTAATTCGATTAATCAATATTATCAAAATAAAATACCTTCATCCAAGTGAAAGAGTTTTAAAATGTTGATTTCCAAAAGAAGGATTATTCATGCATTGAGCTATGAGACGATCCTGCTGGTCATCATTGCGATTGCGTTAAGCTTTATTTTTGATATGCCTATGCAAGTGACGGGTACGCTAGGTATCGCTATGGCCGTGACTTCAGTGATTTGGAATATGACTTTCAATCATTTTTTTGAAAAGTTTGAAGCCAGACGCAAACTGAAAAGAACGGTCGGTGTGCGTATTTTACATGCGATTGGTTTTGAAGGTGGCTTGATGCTGGCGACCATTCCTATGGTGGCTTATGCCTTGGACATGCCAATCTGGCAGGCCATTTTGACTGATCTCAGCATGACCCTGTGTATTCTGGTGTACACCTTTATTTTCCAATGGTGCTATGACCATATTGAAGCTTCGATGGGTTATCAACCTGAATATCGTCAAAGTTAATGCGGTTAACTCAATAAATTAAAAGCCAAACTAAGTTATGGCTTTTTTATTTCATTTTGCGACCCTCCAATGCATTAAACAGCATCAGGGTCAAAAAGATGATCAGTGAATATTGTAAGAAGGAAAAAATTAAACTGAGATATTTAGGCGCATGATAGAGCAGATAAGCCATTAAATAGCCTTTACTATTTCGGGCTGGTAAATCATTGGAGATTAAAAACCATGTTAGGTTTAAGAACAGTACGATAAAAATAAAAAAGATAATCCCGAGTGGCTTATACATACTTTGTTGCTTAGATGGGAGCGCACGAATGTGTTGTTTTAATTGTTGCTTGGCTGCAGCATCTAGACCAATAAAAAAGTAACTATAGGCAATAATTAAACTGGTGATCCAAGTGCACAAAGCAAAGAAATCATTCAAGATTTTATGCGCTGTTGAAATGGTAGAGGCTTGGGTGGCAGGTAAAATACCGTAAAAAGAAAACTCAAAAGAAATCAGGATAAAGGCAATAATCAAGGGAACAATAAAAAAGTAATAGCAAGGGGCAATGTTAGATAAAGAATCGAAAATTAAGCTTGGTTTTTTATTGTACATGGCTTGTTAGAAACTATTTAAAGTGTCTGTTATTTTAAGATTTTTATTCAATTTTTAAAATATGAAATAAAAAATACCGCTTGCATAAACAAACGGTATTTTCATTGATCTGGTGAAGCAGCGAGATTATTTTTCAATAATCGCTGTTACACCTTGACCACCTGCAGCACAGATCGAAACCAGAATACGACCTGAACCTTTCTGGTTAAGCAACTTGGCAGCAGTTGCAATAATACGACCACCAGTAGCTGCAAATGGATGACCAGCTGCTAAAGACGAACCTTTAACGTTCAATTTGCTACGGTCAATTGAACCCAGTGGAGCATCCAGGCCTAAACGCTCTTTACAGAATTTAGGATCTTCCCAAGCTTTCAAGGTAGAAAGAACTTGTGATGCGAATGCTTCGTGAATTTCATAGTAGTCGAAATCTTGAAGTTTAAGTCCAGCACGTTCAAGCATACGTGGAACTGCATAAGCAGGTGCCATCAACAAGCCTTCTTTTTTCTCTACAAAATCTACTGCAGCAGTTTCCTGGAAAGTTAAGTAAGCCAAAACTTCATGACCATTGGCTTTAGCCCATTCTTCAGAAGCTAAGAGTACACAAGATGCACCATCAGTCAGCGGAGTAGAGTTACCCGCAGTCATGGTACGTGCATCACCTTTACCAAATGCCGGTTTAAGTTTTGCAAGTTTTTCTGCTGAAGAATCTGCACGTAAGTTGTTGTCACGCTCTAAACCAAGGAATGGTGTAATCAGGTCATCGAAGAAACCTTCTTCGTATGCTGCCGCCATTTTTTGGTGTGAAGATGCAGCAAGTTCATCTTGCGCTTCACGAGAAATGCCCCATTCAAGCGTAGTAATTGCTTGGTGGTCACCCATAGACAGACCGGTACGTGGTTCACCATTTTTAGGTGCATCCATTAAATCTTTTACATTGATTTTTGTTAAAGCTTTTAAACGGTCTTTAGCAGTTTTAGCAATGTTCAGTTCAAGCAAAGCTTTACGTAAACCATCACCGAAAGCGATTGGTGCATCAGATGTGGTATCTACACCACCAGCAACACCCACTTCAATTTGACCTAGCGCAATTTTGTTTGCAACCAAGAACGCAGCTTGTAAACCGGTACCACATGCTTGCTGAATATCGTAAGCAGGTGTTTCTGGAGCAAGTTCAGTATTTAACACACACTCACGCGTCATGTTAAAGTCACGGCTGTGTTTTAAAACTGCGCCAGCAACAACTTCGCCTAAACGTTGGCCTTGTAAATTGAAACGCTCAACCAGACCATTTAATGCTGCAGTAAACATGTCGCTGTTAGACGCAGTAAAGTAAGCACCGTTTGAACGGGCAAAAGGAATACGGTTACCACCGATAATAGCAACGCGGCGAACTGTGTTTTGGCTCATGGTTTTATCCTGTTGAACAGACGTTTGAGTTGTAGATTCAGGTTTTGTTGTAGCTGAAGTAGTCGTTTTACTACGTGGTGATGTGGAACGAGTGCGAGTCGTTTTCGTCGTAGTATTTGCTGGCTTGGTTGCCGTGCCAGAAGTTTTACTTGTACGCGCAGTACTTTTTGATGGTTTTGACACAGTTTCCGTAGCAGAATTTTCGACTGCCGGATTTTCTTGAGTTGTTTTGCTCATCAGGCTTTTCCAAGCATTTTACAGTATTCTTGACAAGTACATTAACACAATCTAAAAACAGCTGAATTGACTAAAATGACATTAGGCAAAGCATTCAGGTCAAGACATCCATTGTTTAACTCAAGTATGATTCTATCGAAACTGATGGATGTATTGAAATATAAGTGCCTGACATCATATTGAAGTTAAAAGGATATGTTCAAAACCATCAAAAATTAATTTGTAAGAGAGATAATAAACATGACTGATCAATACCAAACCTTTGCAAAATCTCCTATTGGTAAATTTGTCATCAAAAATTTAGGTTTGCCGTCCCCAATTTCTTTAGAGCGTTTTGAGTCAGCTTCACCAGTAGTGAAAGGTGCGGTGTTATTTGGTGCTGCACCATCTAGTACATTATCGGGTGCAATTGCACAGGTTTTGGCCAATATTCATGCCAATGGCTATGCAGGTAACAATGCAGATCTGCAACAGGCTGCTGCAAAGGTTGGTTTAAACCTGAGTGCATTCAATGAAGGCGACAAAGAGTCAAAATTTAAGGCAGTTATTTTTGATGCTTCAGGTATTCAAAACTCAGAACAGCTGAAAGAACTGTATAATTTCTTTAACCCGATTGCACGTCAAATTCAGGCTTCAGGCCGTGTTGTCGTTGTCGGTATTAGCCCTGAAACTGCAAAAACGGTAAAACAGGCCATTGCTCAGCGTGCGCTTGAAGGTTTTGTTAAATCTGTGGGTAAAGAATTCAAGAAAGGTATTGCAGCACAACTTGTTTATGTCGATGAAGGCGCTGAAGCCAACCTTGAATCTACAGTGCGTTTTGCATTATCTCCGCGTTCTGCTTATGTGTCTGGTCAAGTCATCCGCGTTTCTAAGGCAGATGTGGTAGATGTAGACTGGGCTAAACCGCTTGCTGGCAAAACTGCCGTGGTAACAGGTGCAAGCCGTGGTATTGGTGAAGCGATTGCTCACGTACTTTCACGTGATGGTGCGCATGTAATTTGTCTGGACGTTCCACAACAGCAAGCTGATCTGGACCGTGTTGCGGGAGAGATTGGCGGTTCAACCTTAGCGATTGATATCACTGCTGCGGATGCCGGTGAAAAAATTAAGGCTGCTGCAGCTGCTCAAGGCGGTCTGGATATTATTGTGCATAACGCAGGGATTACCCGTGACAAAACTTTGGCCAATATGAAGCCTGAGCTTTGGGATTTGGTCATTAACATTAACTTGTCTGCGATTGAGCGCGTCAATGATTACCTTCTTGAAAATGATGGCTTCAATACAAATGGTCGTATTGTGTGTGTATCTTCTATCTCAGGTATCGCAGGTAATTTAGGTCAAACCAACTATGCAGCATCTAAGGCGGGTGTTATTGGTGTGGTGAAATTCACAGCACCAGTTTTGAAAAATGGGGTAACCATTAATGCCGTGGCACCAGGCTTCATTGAAACTCAAATGACTGCTGCAATTTCATTTGCGATTCGTGAAGCAGGCCGTCGTATGAACTCGATGAGCCAAGGCGGTTTACCGGTTGATGTTGCTGAAACGATTGCAATGTTTGCATCAACTGCATCTACAGGTTTAAATGGCAACGTGGTTCGTGTGTGTGGTCAAAGCTTGCTAGGGACTTAAGTAATTCTCTTAAAAAAGTTCCCTCTCCTTTAAGGAGAGGGTTAGGGAGAGGTAAAATTCTTTTAATTTTACATTGGGAGAAGTCTTACCCTCATCCCAACCTTCTCCCAAAGGGAGAAGGAGCTTTCAATACAAATTGAAATAATAAAACTTCCAAAGGTTCAGTATGAATACTCGCCATTTTAGTCAACTTCCAAAACCTTATTTAGCTTATCCAAAGGTAATTCAAGGCTTGATTTTTAAAAAGCCGAAGGGTGAAAAAGTGCTGCCGCAAGTTGAATATGTGGTGGATTCATTCAAGGTCGATCAAAAGCATCTTAAAGCTTACAATGAAGTGTGCGGCTTCAAAAATAATGGTTATATTCCTGCCATTTATTTAGCGGTGCTGTCGCAAAGCCTGCAGATGCACATGATGACGACAGAAGCTTTCCCATTTGCAATTTTGGGCTTGGTGCATATTCGCAACCAGATTAAACAAAGCCGCAAAGTGGGTACCAATGAACAGTTAACTTTGTCTTGCAAGTTTGGTGAGTTGCAACCGCATGACAAGGGCGTGCAATTTGACTTTATTACCACGGCGAAAGTCGGCAATGAAGTGGTGATGGAAGGGACAACCACCTATTTAGCCCGCCAAAAAACCGATACCAAAGCTGCGCCTAAACTGGTAGAAAACAAAACACCTGCCTATGAATTGAATGCAGAATGGAATGTGTCTGAAAATACTGGTCGTCGTTATGCTTTAACCTCTGGTGACTTTAACCTGATTCATATCCATGCCATTACGGCAAAAGCATTCGGTTTTAAACAGGCGATTGCACATGGCATGTGGAGTAAGGCGAGAGCGCTGGCCAGTTTAACTTTGCCAGATGCTTATGAAGCTGATGTCTGGTTTAAATTGCCGATGTATCTTCCTTCAAAAGTAGAATTCTTGACCGCTCAGGAAGGAAAAGATACCGAGTTTTTCATTCGAAGCAGTAAAAACAAAAAGCCGCATGTCTCGGGAAGTGTGAACGCACTTTAAGACCAAAGCCTAAGTCACTGTTGATTTAGGCTTTTTTGTTTTAAGCTCATGGAAAATAGATTTCTAGGGATGGAATGATGCAGCAACTAAAAGATTATCTTTTTGCTAATACAGCAAATTATCAAGGCCATGTCGATGAACGATTTATAGACCTTGCCACACAATTCAGTCGCATGCAGGATGCACGGACAGATTTAGGTGGCGCGGCTTTGGTGGTTTATTTTCAGGGACATAAAGTTGTTGATATCTGGACAGGGAAAAAGTCTGAAACTGAAAGCTGGCAGGCAGATACCTTGTCGGTATGTTATTCCACAGGCAAAGGGGTTTTATCTACCTTAGCGCATATTTTAGTCAGTGAAGGTTTTTTAGATTACGATATCCCCGTTGCACAGTATTGGCCTGAATTTGCGCAACAGGGTAAAGACAAAATTACATTAAGGCATATGCTGAGTCATCAAAGTGGCCTATATGATATTCGTAACCAAATTGCTGATGCTTCGGAAATGGCTGACTGGCAGCATATGCTGGACGTTATTGCCAAAGCCAAACCACGTTTTGAGGTGGCTACAGATGCAGCTTATCAGCCCTTAACCTTTGGCTGGCAAGTGGGGGGTGTATTGGAAAAAGCTACCGGACAGTCATTAACGGCATTAATGCAACAATACCTGCTGCAACCTTTAGCCCTTAAAGCTGCTTATTTTGGTGTGCCTCAAGATCAATTACAGCAAATTGCCCGTTTGCTGCCCAAGAAACAGCGTGAAAATTGCATTACATCAGCCTCATCAGCGCATCCTAAAAAAACGGTTCAGCAGAAAGCACGCAAGGCATCTCCCTTAGATAAGCTGTTGGAACTTTCTGGACAAAACCCGCAAGATTTTCAGGATGCCATGATTCCCAAAGGCATGAAAAATTTTAGCTTTTTTAGTGATGAAGGTTTGCAAGCGATTATTCCTGCTGCCAATGGGGTATTCAGTGCAGACAGTCTGTCCAGAATTTATGCCATGCTCGCCAATGGTGGTGAGTGGCAAGGGCAGCAGTTGATACGCCCTGAAATCTTTAAGCAATTAAGCCAAATTCAATATACCCGGCGTGATCGGATCATGCCGTTGCCTATGCATTGGCGGTTGGGTTATCACCGGATTTTAACTTTAGGAAAATCATCTTCCGGATTTGGGCATATGGGTTTTAATGGCTCCGGCGCATGGTGCGATCCTGAACGGGGTTTAAGTTTTGCTTATACCCATAATTTTACCACCGCTTCCATTACTGGTGATTACCGGCTTTGGAGCTTAACCCAGGAAACGCTACGCTGTGCCGATCAGGTCTTGGCGGGACGTAAAGGCTGGTTTTAATTTGCAACATTTTGCGTGAGAAATTAACGGAAAAATATGCTACTTTGCCTGCGATTTTAACTGCTGTTGATGTTTTATGAAAAATGTGGTGTTGATTCCTTTGGTGGCAAGTGCTGCATTACTGGGATGTCAGGAGGCCAGTCAATCGGATCTGCAAAGCAAGGCATCGATAGAATCACAAAAGTAACTGGCAGCATGGGCAGGAGAATATCAGGGTACAACGCCGTGCATGGGCTGTTTATCCCGTTGCGAAGATTGTCCGGGCATGGCTGTGACTTTAGCCCTGCATGAAGACAAAACCTATACCTTAACCCGTGAAAGTTTAAGCGGTCATAATGAAGTCGAAACCTTGAAGGGTAAGCTACGCTTTACAGATGAATCAAAGCAAAAAATTGAGCTGGTGAATGTGGCAACGCGTAATTTGCTTTATGTGGATTTGGATAAGCAGTTGCTTGAAATTCGTCAAGATCAAAGCGGTAAAAGCTACCAGATGCAAAGTGATTTTCTTTTAGGCAAGCTGAGCTAATTCTATTGAATGTATAAATAAAAATTTCCTATTTGTTTGAGTGAAATACAGGATTTTTATTGTTCATACTCCCGCCATTTATTTCACTATTTTATAAAAAAACAGTATGCTTAGACCTGTAAAAAGGAGCATACATGTATCAAGTACTTGCACGAAAATACCGTCCACGTAATTTCAATGAATTGGTGGGGCAAAACCATGTGTCACGCGCACTGACGAGTGCCTTGGAACGTGGTCGGTTACATCATGCGTATTTGTTTACCGGGACTCGTGGGGTAGGTAAAACCACCATTGCACGTATTTTGGCAAAATGTCTGAACTGTGAAACTGGCGTGACCTCAACGCCGTGTGAAGTGTGTGCCACTTGTAAGGCGGTGAATGAAGGCCGTTTTATCGACCTGATTGAAATTGATGCGGCATCGCGTACTAAAGTTGAAGATACACGTGAATTATTAGATAACGTTCCCTATGCACCTACCCAAGGTCGGTTTAAGGTTTACCTGATCGATGAAGTGCATATGCTGTCTACGCATTCATTCAATGCCTTACTAAAAACATTAGAAGAACCGCCTGAACATGTAAAATTCCTGTTTGCGACAACCGATCCGCAAAAGCTACCGATTACCGTCATTTCGCGCTGCTTGCAATTCACTTTACGTCCGCTGGCAGTCGATGAAATTACCGAACATCTGGGTAATATTCTAAAGCAGGAACAGATTCAGGCCGAACAGGATGCGATCTGGCAAATTGCTGAATCTGCCCAGGGGTCATTACGTGATGCCTTATCTTTAACCGATCAGGCGATTGCTTATGGTCAGGGTGAAATTCAGCATCAAGATGTTAAAGACATGCTGGGCCTGATTGACCGTACTATCATTTATGATTTGATCTTGGCCATTCATCAAAACCAGAAAGCCCGTGTCAGTGAATTGCTTATGCAATTTAGACAACAGGCGCTGGATGTATCACTGGTTTTGGATCAGTTGATTTCGACCTTGCATGAACTGGCATTGTTACAGTATCTGCCTGAACTGAGCTTGAAATACAGCGCTGAAATCAATCAAAAGATTATGCAGTTGTCGCAACGCATTTCAGCACAAGATTTGCAACTGTATTATCAAGTGGCCTGTAAAGGCCGTGCTGACCTGCAACTGGCAGTCACTCAAGAGCAGGGCTTTGAAATGTGCGTGTTACGCTTATTGGCGTTCCGTCCATTGCAGCCCAATGAAATTCCTGTATCACAAACACCAGTCGTTACACAGAACGTTCATCCAGTCGTACAACAGGCGGTTGATTCAGAGATGTTGCACCAGCAATCATCGCAAAAGGTAGCTGTAGAGCCGATCACATCTGTTGAATCAGCACCTGTATATGATGATTTTGATGATGGTCAGTATGACGATGACCCATTTAATGAGGTTGCAACTCAATCTGTTTCCTTAGATGAACCGAGTTCTGATGACTTCTTAGATGCAGAATTGGAACAACAAGCAGAATTTACTGAACCTGCACAGCAAAATACAGTTGAAACGCCAGCTATAAATCCTGCAGCCGCTTCAGATTCAGACCAAATTGTCTTTGATCCTGCTGCTGCTGATGTCTTATTTGGTATGGATGATGAGATTGCCGTAGAACCTGTGGTTGAAGCAAGCAGTGATGATTTCCTGTTTGATGAAATTGCACCTTTACCGACTGATGAATCTTCATCGATTGAATCTCAAGTTGAAGTTCAGGTCCAAGTTCAGCAACCTGTAGAAGATGCAGCACAAGATTCATTATTTGATTTGGCACCTGAACCGGCTGTTCCGGCACCTCAAGATGTACAAGGCAATTTGACAGATACTTCATCGAAACTGATGCCACAGGATATTCTACAATTAAAGCCTCAAGTTCTTGAAGGTGAGTGGACAGTGGATAAATGGGAGTACTGGTTCCGAAACAGTGAATTATCACCTGCAGTTCAAGAACTTGCTCAACAAGGGGTAATGACCGGACAGATCAATGGTGAATCGATTTTTCAAATTCCAAAGCAATATGAAGCCTTATTGACTCAGTTGCAGCATGCCTTGGAACAGGCATTAAAAACCGAATGGCCGGGTACTCATTTTCAGGTTCATTATGCAGAAGTAGCAACTACAACGCCGTATAGCATGCAAACTGAGCGTAAGGAAAAAGCCTATGCACGCGCGGCAGAGCTACTACATGCAGAACCAGCGGTCAAAGAGCTACTGCAAAATTTTGAGGGTGAAATACAGAATATCCAGCTTAAATAAATTTATTTATTTATTCACACTATATTGATATAAAGCATCCCGCATTTTTATTGGAATCGGGGTGCTTTTTCGTGTCTGGCGGTCGACAAATACATGCACGAAATGCCCCTGTGCAGAAGCCACTTCATGGCCCTGTTTAAAAATGGCTAAATCGTATTGTACGGATGAATTTCCCAGTTTAGAAATCGTCACACCGACATCAATAATTTCGGGATAGGACAGTTCCTGAAAAAAGCTGCATGCCGAATCCACCACTAATCCAATCACGGGCGAATAGCGAATATCAAAATCTGCCTTTTCAATCAGTAGGGAATTGGCGGCAGTATCAAAATAACTGTAATAAGTCACATTGTTGACATGTCCATAGATATCATTATCGGACTAGCGGGTTTGAACTGGTAAAAAATATGAAAAATCTGCACGTCGTTTAGGTATCTGTTTCATTGGTATAGTCACTTTAATGATTTCATTTTTTTACTGGGAAGCCCATGAAAATTCAAGTTAAAAATAGGTCATCTCAATAAAACTGGATGACCTGTAATAACTGTAAAAGCAATTTGGATATTACTTAAATCTTTGTTTTTATCAGCAGTATAAGTTTGATTTATGCATAAATGGCTTGATAAATTTCCCGTGCGTCATGTTGGCTGAGATCACGCGGGTTGTTTTGCAATAACCGGGTTTGTAGCATCGCATCATTGGCCAGTTGCTCAAGCATATTTTCAGGAATATTTAAATCTTTCAGCCTTAAAATCAGGCCACTTTTATCTAAATGATTCTGCATGTGGTCAATAAATAAATCACATAAACCATCTGTACTGCCGTTGCTTTTCGGATCCAGCCAGCACATCAATTCAGCATAGAGTTGCTTTGCATTTGGTGCATTGAATTTTAACACTTCGGTTAAAACCAAAGCATTGCTATGCCCATGAGAAATATGGAAATGTCCACCTAGGGGATAAGCCAGCGCATGGACTGCTGCGACGGGTGCATTGGCAAAGGACTGGCCAGCCAGCATGGAACCAACCAGCATGTTTTGACGGGCTTCTAAGTCCTGACCATCTTTTAATACCAGACTTAGGTTTTTATTGAGTAATCTTAAAGCCTGCTTGGCTAACATGTCGGCATAGGGATTTTTTTTGATTTTGGAGGTGTAGGCCTCAATAGCATGCACCATCGCATCGATGCCGGTCGCAGCCGTGATATGGGCGGGCAAGTTTTGAGTAAAGGTTGCATCTAAAATGGCGACATCTGCAAATAAAACAGGCGAGACAATGCCTGTCTTGGTGGTTTCGCCAGTGGTGACAATAGAAATGGGAGTAACTTCGGAACCTGTACCTGCCGTGGTGGGAACTAAAAACAGCGGTAATCTAGGGTGTTTGGCATTATTTACGCCATATAAGTCCTGCAAGTTCTGTTGTTGCTGTGGATGCGCCAAAACCGCAATCACTTTGGCAACATCCAGTGAACTGCCACCACCGAACCCTAAGATGATGTCCGCTTGTTCATTTTTGGCGAAGTTTACGGTGTCCAATACAATCTGTTCAGGAGGATCTGCCTGAATGTTTGAATAGATCGCATAGGGCAGCCGAATGGTTTCTAGAATTTCAATAATCGGCACATGCAGCTGCTGCTGAATCATGCCGGCATCGGTGACCAATAACAGTTTTTTATAAGAATGTTGTTGTAATAATGGCTTTAACTCATAGATCGAGCCCAGTCCTGAAATAATATTCGAGACGGTTTGAAATTGAAAATGGCTCATCTATTGCTTCCTTTTTGATATCAAAATCAAGATTATTGTTTTAGTGTTCTATAGGATTCATCCTCTAAATAACTTAACATAAGACACCTGAAAATAAAGCAGTAATTGAGGTTGTTATGTCATCCCAAACGCCCTATAAGGTGTTATGTGTATGTTTAGGAAATATTTGTCGCTCTCCCACGGCAGAAGTGGTTCTTAGACATTATTGTGATAAACAGCAACTTAATATTGTAATCGACTCCGCAGGAACCAGTAATTATCATCCCGGAAAAGCACCAGATGAGCGTAGCCAGAAACATGCCTTAAAACGCGGTTATGATTTATCATCGTTACGGGCGCGCCAGCTGAAACCGCAAGATTTTCTTGAATTTGATCTTATTCTGGCGATGGATCATGAAAATTTATCCAATATTCAAGCACTTTTACAACAGGCTGAAACGGCCTATGCTACCAGTCAAATTCGGGCAAAAATTGCATTGATGAGTGAATACGATCAGAATTATCCCAAACAGGCCTTGCCGGATCCCTATTATGGTGGGGAGGATGGTTTTGAACGTGTACTCGATCAGTGTGAATCGAGCAGTCTGGCCTGGGTCAATATTTTTAAACAACAGTTCAAACAACAGATAGATATGAAATAAAGGTTTAAGCACATGAATATTCAAACGCAAATTCAACTTAAGCCTTTTAATACCTTAAGTCTTGATGCAACAGCATCGCATTATGTGAAGGTTCAATCTACAGCTGAATTGGTGGATGCCTTAAATTATGCTCAGCAACAACAGTTGAATGTGCTGATTCTGTCAGGTGGTAGCAACATGCTATTGCCAGAACGGATTTACGCGCTGGTTATTCATATGGATATTCAGGGCATTGAAGATATTCGAGAAGATGAACACAGCAAAACTATTCGCGTTGGCGCTGGACAAGTCTGGCATGACTTCGTGTTATGGACGACAGAGAATCATTTATATGGCCTGCAAAATCTGGCGCTTATTCCTGGTCTGGTGGGTGCGTCTCCGGTGCAGAATATTGGTGCCTATGGCGTGGAAGCGGGCGAGTTTATCGAATCGGTTCAGGTTTATGATCGTTTGCTGGAACAATTCAGCATTATCTTGGCTCAAGATTGTGATTTTTCCTATCGGCATAGTATCTTTAAAGATGATCCGAATCGCTTTGTGATTACTCATGTGACTTTTAAATTGCTTAAGCACGCACATTTAATGTTGAATTATGGCGATCTCAAGCAGGCAGTAGGCGATGAACAAACCGCTGAAAACCTGCAAAAGCAAGTGATTCAAATACGTCAAACTAAGCTGCCAGATCCCAAAGAATATCCAAATGTGGGAAGTTTCTTTAAAAATCCGATCATTTCGGAACAATTATTTGACCATTTAGCACAAACATTTCCGAATTTGCCCCATTATCCTCAGGCCAAAGGTGGCGTTAAAATTGCAGCAGGCTGGTTAATCGATCAATCGGGCTGGAAAGGTAAAAAACTGGGTGTGGTCGGCATGTTTCTTAAGCAGGCCTTGGTACTGGTGAATTATGATCAGGCCAATCTGGCGGATGTTCAAGCCACTTACCATGCTGTACAACATGATGTACAGCAAAAATTTGATATTTTGTTAGAACCTGAACCGGTACTGTTTGATGAAACAGGTTTAATTCGTTCACACATGGAATAAGAGAAAGATGGCGAAATCACATTGGATGGTTCGACTGGTACAAACAGCTTCAGTGCTATTTGTATTGTTCGGCTGTTTCATGGTTTTGATTTATTCGCCATTTTATTCTGGTTGGGTGGTGGGTGCGCTGAACAGTCTCGTGCCTGTAGAAGTGAATCAGGTAGCGGCAAAAAGTCAGCAAATGGCAGCCTTGAGTGAACATGAAAATCTGGAGCCTGGTTCCAAAGTCTGGATTGCCCGTCAGGCCTATCTCAAATTGATGGAAGAGGCGATCCAATCGCATAATTCACAGGATCTGGTATTGATTCAAGCGCGTTATAAAGCCTTGCAACAAATGATTGAGGACGCACAACAGCAAGAAAATGATGATCAGGAAAAACCACAGATTCCATTACTTGCAAAACCCGCATCTGAAGCAGCTGAGTCCGAAGATCCCGCTCAAGCGGTCAAAGATTTATTGGACTTGAACAGTAGGGAAAATAAAGCGTTGATGGAGAAATATGTAGAATTTCTTCGCACCCATAAAATTGAACAGGAACAAGTCGCTAAAGAACCTGTCGATGAAACCATCTATCAGGATATTGCCCTGATTCAGGAGCAAAATGAACAATCACAGCCACAAACTTCTAAACCTTATGCAATTGTGGTCCTGGGTGGTGGGCTGACACTGGATAAAAATGGCAAGGATATTGTGGTCAATAAATATACCCGCCTGCGCCTGGAAAAAACCTTAGCCATAGAACAGCAGTACCGCTTACCGATTGTGCTGAGTGGTGTAGAAGCACCTTATATGCAGCGCTGGTTAAAAGCGCATGATGTCGATGCAAAACTGCTGGAAGACCGCAGCATGAATACCTGTGAAAATTCGCGTTTTAGTTCATTGTTATTGCAAAAAAAGGGTGGAGCACCGCGGGTGATTCTGATTACCGACCGTTATCATATGCCGCGTACCCGTCGTTTATTTGCATTAAATGGTATTGAAACTGTCCCGGTAGAAGCACCAATGCCTACACGTCTGACAAACTGGCGTCCAAGTGAACGAAATTATGATCATAGTCGCCGTGCCAATTATGAAATGCTAGCTACGATTCGCGATGTCTGGTTTGGTTCCAGTGATTGCCGAGAGGTACCTTAATGACCGATATCCCATTTTTGAATCCAACTATTTTAAAACAGCTGGATTTACCCGTTCCAAGTCGTGAAACCACCCCGCAATTGCTTGAAGCCTTAAATCTGAATAAACCCTATCAGCCTTCCGTAGAAATACAGGCTTATCGTAAATTATATGGTTTGCATTTACTGGATTGTGAGCATTGGCAAGGCTATGTGCAAATGCCTTTGTTTAAACTGCATGTACAGGTGTTTCAACCAAATCTGGAAAAAATTGCCTTGCCGAAAATACGCGGCACGGTATTTTTACTGCACGGCTATCTGGAACATAGCGGGATTTATCAGCCAATTATTCGTGAATTGCTGGAACAGGGTTTTAGCGTTATTACCTATGATTTGCCTGGTCATGGCCTGAGTGATGGTTCACCGGCAAATATCAAGAATTTTGACCATTATCAGCAAGTGTTGCATGCGGTTTATCACTACATTAAAAATGCCGATCAATTACCGAAACCCTGGTTGGGCATTGGGCAGAGTACCGGTGGTGCCATCTGGATGCATCATTTGCTGGAATTTGCACAGCGTCGTGAAAATCCCTATGTAGACCGTGTGTTATTGCTTTCACCACTGCTTCGACCAGCCAAGTCGGCGTGGTGGCATAATTCGGTCGGTCTGGGTATTATCCGACGCATTAAACGTCAGGTGCCGCGACATTTTAGACGTAATAACCACAATCCGGAATTTCTGCGTTTTGTCCGCTTAAAAGATCCATTACAGCCCCGTATGATGGGAATGGACTGGATTTTAGCCATGTCGAAATGGATGCAGGAAATGGAAGCGCGTCCTCCTTGTCGCATTCCAGTCTGGCTGGCACAAGGTGCACAGGATCAGACTGTGGACTGGCGTTATAACATTGAGTTTATTCGCCGCAAGTTCCGCTTGCAGACCTTATTGATGCTGGAAGAAGGTTCACATCAGTTGATTAATGAACGTGCTGATATTCGTGCCGCCTTAACCGGTTTGATTCCTGCTTTTTTACATGCCCAAAGTTCACAGGGCTATTATTAAAATGTGCATAATGCATAGATAAAAAGAGGTCCTAAGACTAATGCTGATCAGTTAAGGAGTTTAGAAATAAACTCTTTAATTTTTTAGTAAGTCATGGCGGAGTCTTACCGTTTTAAATCAGACCCTTGCAGCTCATTTGTTACTTTGGTTTCGCCCAAAGTAACCAAAGGCATTTGTCATCCGCAAAACTCGTCAACCACTATCAACTAGCAAATTTGTCGCAAAAACAATCATTTTTAAATGTAGTCCTGCCTCAAACAGTTGCGGATGACTTTTCCACATATCAAATACAATCATGAATTTAAAAAGAAAAATGCCAGTCAATTTCTTAACTGATCAGCATTAGGTCCTAAGACCTCTTTTTTTGTTCTATACCAGCTTACTTATTATTAAGCAGCGTTAAAACTGTCCTGCATCGGCTAAATTCCACATCTTAAAATAAAAGTTTTCTGCATCTTTACCCTGGCAAGAAAGCAGTTCACCTGCTTTTAACCAAAAGTGTAATTGCGCATAGTTTTTAATTTCCCGGTCATTGATACGCTGTGCTAAATGATGAGGCTTGATATCCGCCGGATGTTTTAGGCCCGCGGCCGCAATCATTTCCGATAGCGCAAGCATGGTGTTTTGATGAAAATTGAATACACGTTGCGCTTTGGTGGGCACATGTAGTGCCTTCTGCCGCTCTTGATCCTGGGTGGTTACACCAACTGGGCACTGATTGGTATGACAACTTTGTGCCTGAATACAACCTACGGCAAACATAAAGCCTCGTGCCGAATTGATCCAATCTGCGCCAATGGCCATGGTGCTGGAAATATCAAAGGCACTAATGATTTTACCGCTTGCGCCGACTTTAATCTGATCTCTTAAACCGGCACCAACCAGGGTGTTATGTACAAACAGTAAACCTTCACGCAAGGGAGTGCCCATATGGTCAATCAGTTCAATCGGGGCTGCGCCAGTGCCACCTTCAGAGCCATCCACCACAATAAAGTCGGGTACAATCTGAGTTTCTAGCATGGCTTTGACAATACTCATAAATTGCCAGGGCTGACCAATGCAGAGTTTAAAGCCCACCGGTTTGCCGCCTGATAAATCACGCAGCTGCTGAATGAAATGCATCATTTCAATAGGGGTGCTAAAGGTGGAATGTTTGGAAGGTGATACACAATCATGATCCCGGCTAACACCACGAATTCGGGCCACTTCTTCGGAAATTTTTTCTTTGGGTAAAATACCGCCATGCCCGGGTTTGGCACCTTGCGATAGCTTGATTTCAATCATTTTAATTTGCGGTAGCAGTGCCTGCCGGGTAAATTTTTCCGGATCAAATTGTCCATCCAGTGTACGGCAGCCAAAGTAAGCACTGCCGAGTTCCCAGACAATATCGCCACCATGTTCCAGATGATAAGGGCTAATGCTGCCTTCACCGGTGTCGTGGTAAAAATTGCCCATTTTCGCTCCCAGATTCAATGCACGAATGGCATTGGCACTTAGACTGCCAAAACTCAGGGCCGAGATATTCATGATGGAAGCGTTATAAGGCTGCCGGCATTGATGATTGCCAATGATGATGCGAAAACTGGCAGGATCTGCAGGTTTGCACGGTGTAATGGAATGGGTAATAAAGCGATAGTCTTGTTGATAGACATTAATAATGGAACCAAAAGGTTTATCGGCATTTTCATTTTTGGCCCGTTGATAGACCAGGCTGCGTTGCATGCGAGAAAATGGCAGGGCATCCTGATCGGCCTCAATAAAATACTGCCGAATTTCAGGGCGAAAATCTTCAAAGATAAAGCGGAAATGACCCATGATCGGATAATTTTTCAATATCGAATGCTTGTTTTGTAAGACATCATATAAGCCAACCAGCATCAGGATGCCGGAAATTAGCCATAAGGAATTCAGCAGGGTGTCAGAAATAAAATAATAGATATAATGCGGGGCATAAATAATCCGGAACCAGCTAATGGTTAAGGCAATGAAAATAAAACTAAACCAGACTGAGTATCGTGAAAAAAAAGTATTTAAAAGCCGATGTCTAACAATCTGAACAGGACCTGGCATTCCATTTTTCCATACCATTATGAATCATTTAAATGTGCCTATTTTATATACAGGCTACAAGTTTTGATTTGTAAAACTCCTGCTATGGTCAGTGCTATGGTCAGATAGGCGAAGCTATCTTCAAGTGGTTCTTCTCAGTCAATTTAATGCAACAAGCATCACGATAAAATTGTACTTATCTCTAGTGAGATTGAAGCAATGACAAGTTTCAGTATCTTGAATATGAATAGTGTGCAAAAGAAATCCAGAATAAATGCTTAATAAAAAATCAGCTTAACGCTTCTGATCTTATGATTTCCCATAATCCAGTTTGTGTTTTACATTAGTTTTACCTAAGCCACAGAGGAAATGTGTATGACAATGAAATCTATTCGATTTAACAGTGGAGATCTGGCGTGCTAAAGCACAATGTCTGTTTCTTGCTGAATAAAATCAGTCGCCATCAGGCTTTAAACAGGGGTGAAAAAATAAAGCCTGATATTGTTGAAGCCCACAACACAAGAACAAAAAATAGATCCAAGCAGAAATATCCTATAGTCCCAAACATTGGGACTTTTTTTATTTCTTAGATTAGCATTTGAAGTGCAACACCATGTTGTTGCCATAATACCTGACTCGGACTTTTAAAGCCGAGTCTTTTTCTTGGCCGATGATTCAAACGTTGAGTAATTTCTGAGATATATTCATCCGTATAGGCATTCAAATCACTGCCTTTTCTAATATATTGCCTGATTAAGCCATTGGTATTTTCATTCGTGCCTCGTTGCCAGGCGCTATAAGGATCAGCGAAATACCAGTCTATCCCTAATTCTTCAGCAGCATACTCATGCAGGCTGAACTCCTTACC